>NZ_RHOX01000015.1 GCF_003946695.1 Lapidilactobacillus bayanensis
ACTAACGGTTCCGACTACTACGGCCCGCAACGGACTTTCACCGTCTAGTTGATGCCCATGCCGGGCGCACTGAAATTCTTGTTGCAGCCTTGGCTGTTACAAGAAGGCTTGTCTTGGAGACAATTTTGCAAAAATTGGCTTCAAGCAATGCCCACTACGTTCCAGCGCTAAGTATTCTTTCGCCGCCACGACACCTCGCATGTTTCATATGCAACTTTTGCGCAGGCGCGCAGAAGTACAAAATGATAGTTTTAGTTTCCACTACCTTTATTAGCGAAGCCCAATGCGTTAAATAAGTAACAGTAAAAAAATAAGGTTCGACCACAATAATGCGGCTGAACCTTATCATACAAATTAAATTTTCAAAAAACGACGCATTGAGATTGAAGCACCAAACGCGCCAATCAACATGGCAATTACTAATAACGCAATATTCAGTGGCCACAATAATGCATTAGGCGACCACAAATGATAGCCAGAAGTCGCCAATTGTTGCCCAATACCTTGATAAACTGAACGGTAGCCTAAATCAATCACGATCAACGGTAAGATTGAACCCAGCAATCCGGTCCATGCACCTTCAAGAATAAATGGCCAGCGAATATACCAGCGAGTCGCACCAACCAGACGCATAATTTCAATCTCACTTTGTCGCGAAAGAATCGTAATTCGAATGGTATTCGCAATTAAGAAGACCGCCACAACTAGTAATAGAATTGAAAAAGCTGTGCCCCAATTACGAACGCCATTCATGGTGCGGAATAGATTCTTTGTTTGATCACCACCATAATTAGCCCGTGCAACATGCGTTAATTTTCGAGCTTGTTTGGCAATCGTCACCGTTTTCTGTGGATCAGTTGCCTGCAAGATAAAGACATCGCTTAGTGGATTATCATCACCATCAAACATTTTGAAAGAGTTTCCGTATTGCCGCACCACTTTCTTCAATTCGTGCTCTTTCGAAGAATAGGTAATTTTTTCGACATTTTTAATTTTTTGGAGTTGCTTTTTTAACGACGCCTCTTGTTTAGCCGTCGTTTTTGGTTCAATCGCTACTTGAACGCGAACGTCGTTTTCCACATCATGAGACAGCTTGGTCACGTTGAAAACTAAGGCCAAAGAAATACCAACTAATAAGATCGTCACCGCAACGCCGCTAATTGCAGCAAAAGCCATCCAACCATTCCGCCAGATACTTTTAAAACTATCACGCAAATGATTACGCATTGTCGTCCAATTCATGAGTATATTGGCCCCCTTCCTCATCACGAATGATTCTGCCACCAGCGACTTCAATGACCCGATGAGGTAATTCATCAACAATTTGTTGATTATGAGTGGCCATAATCACCGTTGTGCCATTCTCATTAATCCGCTGAAAAATCGTCATGATTCCTTCAGACGTTTTAGGATCAAGATTACCGGTTGGTTCGTCGGCAATCACAATTTGTGGTGAATTAACGATCGCCCGGGCAATTGCGATTCGCTGTTGCTGACCGCCAGAAAGCTCGTCAGGAAAACGATCCGCTTGTGCCTGCAAATCAACCTCCGCTAAAACTTGCGCCACCGCACTCTGAATTTCTTCGTTAGACTTACCTAATACTTGTAAAGCATAACCAATATTTTCAGCAACTGTCATTTTAGGTAATAATTTAAAATCTTGGAAAACTACGCCTAAGGTCCGCCGTAACTTTGGTACTTCGCGTTCACGTATGTTGCGTAGGTCAAAACCATTAACCACAATTTCGCCGTTCGTTGGTGTTAACTCACGATACAATAATTTGACTAACGTCGATTTACCCGCACCACTTTGACCAACTAAATAAACAAACTCACCGGTTTGAACAGTTAACGAAATATCTTGCAATGCCGCGACGCCATTCGGATAAATTTTTGCAACATCTTTTAATTTAATCGTGCCATTATTATTTTCCGTCATTTTCTCACCTCGTTAAACTAACTAATCAGGATTCTTCTGTTGGAGCTCCCATTGTAAATAATGATAAATAAACTCATCTAAATCGCCATCCATAACAGCTTGACCATTGCCGGTTTCATAATTGGTGCGATGATCTTTAACCATGGTATACGGATGAAAAACATACGAACGAATCTGCGAGCCCCAACCAATATCAGCTTGCACACCCTTAATGGCAGCCTCTTTTTGCCGTTGTTCTTCCTGCTTCAATTGATAGAGCTTAGCTTCCAACATACTCATAGCTGTTTCGCGGTTCTGTAATTGGGAACGTTGAGCTTGAGAACTAACGACAATTCCCGTCGGTAGATGCGTGATGCGCACTGCTGAAGAAGTCTTGTTAATATGTTGACCACCAGCACCGCTAGAACGAAAAACGTCAACTCGCAAGTCATCCGGATTAATTGCTACCTCGATATTATTGTCAAGCTCCGGCATAATTTCAACCGAAGCAAAAGATGTGTGACGTCGACCAGCAGCGTCAAATGGTGAGATCCGCACTAGCCGATGAACACCATTCTCAGAGCGCAATAATCCGTATGCATTGTGGCCTTTGATCAACATCGTAACACTCTTCAAGCCAGCCTCATCACCAGGTTGATAATCAGCAATCTCAGTAGTGAAATTGTGACTAGCAGACCAACGTTGATACATTCGCAACAACATCGCACCCCAGTCTTGTGATTCAGTGCCACCAGCACCAGGATGAATTTCTAAAATCGCATTGTTAGCATCATACTGCTCTGACAACAAGAGATCCATTTCATAGACATGCAGTTGTTCTTGTAATTCGGCGAGATCCGCTTCAACTTCACTAAGTAAGTCAGGATCATCATCTTCTTGCAATAATTCTAAACTCACTTCAATATTTTCAGCCGCAGTCACTAATTTTTCGAAATTGTCATACTTTTCTTTTAGTACATTATTCTCATCAATTAACTGTTTAGCGGCTGCACCGTCGTTCCAAAAATCTGGCGCCGCCATTCGATGTTCATTTAAAGCGATGGATTCCTCTAAGGCATCGAAGTCAAAGAGACCCCCTGAATTGCTTTATTTTGGCATTGGCCGTACTTAATTGATTCCTAATTTCACTTAATTCCATTCTTAAAACGTCCTTTCAAATCTTAATCGTCGTGAAACAAAAGACTCCTACTTTTATTTTTATATTAAAACTCGCTCAATGCAACTAATTGCTACGTCTAATTGGAAATCCTATCTGGGTTAGCCACCCAGCTGTGCTTTCGGTTAGAACTACGCAATCAACCCGTTGCTTTGCGCACTCTGATCTAAAATGTGCTCCGAACAACTGATGGCGAGTAATTTAAGTGAAAATCTTGCTGCGTTGACTCGCAATGATCTTCTCATTTAAAGCCATGTTGCCAACCCGTTGCTTCTTCGCACTCTTTTAAAAAAAGGCGCGCTCAAATAATGGAACTTTGAAACGCGCCCGTAAAAATATTCAGTTCTAACGCTTAATGTTGCGCCGAATTTCGGCTTTCATAAACAGACGGGTAACATCGTAATCGATATCAGCAATCATCTCTTCGAACTTACGATAACCTTCTTCTTGATATTCAACCAATGGGTTCATTTGACCATAACCCCGCAACCCAATTGATTGACGCAATTGATCCATTTCATCAATATGTTGAGTCCAATGATCGTCAACGACACGTAAAACAACAACCTTTTCGAATTCAAGCATTTGGGCAGGATCGACTAACTGTGCTTGTTTGTCAGCAAAGTTCTTGTCAACAAAGTCGAGTAGCAGCTTCTTCAATTCATCTGCAGACTTGCCTTGTAAACCTTCTAGATGTAAATCATCTTCAGTTACTAAGTTAGCCAAGGCATAGTCATAAATTGCTTGTAAGTTCCATTCTGATTGTGCACCTTGTGTATGCAAATCAACTTGATGGCCGATTGTGCGCTTCATCATTGGCTTAATGACACCTTCCAAGCCATCTGTTGCTGAAATAACTTCCATCCGTTGATTATAAATGACTTCACGTTGTTGCCGCATAACGTCATCATATTGCAAGGTATTTTTACGGGTATCATAGTTATTACCTTCAACTCGCTTCTGAGCTGATTCTACTTGCCGCGTAATCATCCGTGATTGAATAACCTGATCATCTTCAGAAAGATTTAAACGATCCAAAAATGATTTGATTCGCTCTGAACCGAAACGCTTCATTAAATCGTCTTGCAATGATAAATAGAATTGAGTTTCACCAGGATCACCCTGACGACCAGAACGACCTCGCAACTGGTTATCAATTCGCCGTGATTCATGACGTTCAGTCCCAATAACGGCCAAGCCGCCTAAATCAACCACACCAGGTCCCAGCTTAATATCTGTACCACGACCGGCCATGTTGGTGGCAATTGTAACGGCACCACGTTGACCGGCATTCATAATGATTTCAGCTTCTTTAGCGTGATTCTTAGCGTTTAAGACGGCATGAGGAATGCCTTGTCTATCCAGCATATCAGATAATAATTCAGAAGATTCAACGGCCACTGTACCAACTAACATTGGTTGACCTTTTGAATGACGTTCCTTGATATCTTCAACAACAGCCTTAAACTTACTTTCCAAACTTGGATACAACAAATCAGGCAAGTCTTTACGAATAACCGGTTTGTTCGTCGGAATGGAAATAACATCCATGTTGTAAATTTCTCGGAATTCTTCTTCTTCAGTCTTGGCAGTACCTGTCATACCAGCTAGCTTCTTGTACATCCGGAAGTAGTTCTGATAAGTAATATTAGCCATCGTCTGCGATTCGTCTTCAATCTTGACGCCTTCTTTTGCCTCAATGGCCTGATGTAAACCATCAGAGTAACGACGACCTTCCATAACCCGGCCGGTGAAGGAATCAACGATCATAACTTTGCCATCATGAACCACGTAATCAACGTCAAGTAACATCACGTAGTTAGCTCGTAATGCTTGATCCAAATGATGATTCAAAACCGTATTGTCAATATCATAAAGGTTCTTAGTCCCGAAGTATGCTTCAGCCTTCTTGATACCATCTTCAGTTAAAGAAATTGACTTTGTTTGCCAATCAATCTTGTAATCATCGTCTTCTTTTAACGTCTTAACGAAACGGTCAGTCCGAACGTACATCGCCGTTGAACGTGACGCTTGACCAGAAATAATCAGTGGTGTCCGCGCCTCATCAATCAAAATCGAGTCAACTTCATCGACAATAGCGTAATTTAATGGCCGTTGAACCATTTGTTCCTTATAAACAACCATGTTATCCCGCAAATAGTCGAAACCTAATTCACTATTGGTTGAATAAGTAATATCGCAATTATAGGCATCACGTTTTTGATCGGTGTTTAATTCGTTTAAGTTCAAACCGACCGTTAAACCAAGCCACTTGTATAATTCACCTAATTCTTCCGCGTCACGACCAGATAAATATTCGTTGACAGTAACGACGTGCACACCTTTACCAGCAAGTGCATTCAAATAAACTGGCATTGTCGCCGTTAAACTTTTACCTTCACCAGTTTTCATCTCGGCAATATTACCTTCATGCAAAGTAATACCACCAATAATTTGAACTCTAAATGGATAAAGACCTAAAACACGTTTGGAACCTTCGCGCACAACTGCAAATGCTTCTGGAAGGATCTCGTCTAAAGTTGCGCCATCTTCAATACGTTGTTTAAATTCAGGTGTTTTAGCCTGAAGCTCTTCGTCTGAAAGCTTAGCCATACTGGCGGCAAGTGCTTCAACTTTATCGGCAATCTTGCCCATTCGATTGACTTCACGTTTGTCACTTTCAACCCATGATTTTAAAATATTTGCCATCGTTTAAAAATCCTCTCTGTCAATTTATTTCGTAACTGTTGACAGTATTCAATCTATTTTAGTTTAGCATTTATTGGATATGATTTAAATAGTTTACCACAACAGTAATTGCCATAGTTGTAAATCGAACAAATTAAACCTTTTTGTCATTGTTTAAATACAATTTTGGCACTAAATTCACTTAAAATTACGGCCAATTTGTAAAACATCGTCAGTTTTGCTAATCTCTACAACTATTTTTGAGTGCTTAGCTCTGTTAAGACGAGTTAACGAAAAGTACGGCCTTGAAAATTGGCAGCGCTTATTTTTGAATCAAATTTAAAAGGTTCTGAGTTGCCGGTAACCGCATTTTAGAATTTACGATTTATTCTCATCTTAATTAGCTTACGACATCAAATTATAACGTGTCTAAGCGAGATCACGTAAGACATTTACAACGCAATTGTTGTCGTCTATAAAATAGTTCCTGATATGTATTTCAAAAATGATCACAATGGGAAAATCTATGCTGGATATTGGCATGACCAGCTTCGGTAAAATCGGCCCAAACTTCATTCCTCATTCTGTAAGAACACAATATTAAAATGGCGTTTATCTTATTAGTTCGGACTACCGTACAAACAACAAGTACTAGTTGCTTAGAATATATTTGTCCGCGCAAAATAAAAGAAGCCGGAATTTTCCAGCTCCTTCATTTCAAAATTAATTATTCGTCAGTTTCAATCAAACCATAACGGCCATCACGACGACGATAAACAATACTTGTGCCATTTGTTTCGGCATCCTCAAAGATAAAGAAGTTATGGCCCAACATGTCCATTTGTAAAATGGCTTCCTCAGAATCCATTGGCTTTAATGAGACACGCTTGGTCCGGACAACTTCTAAAGTATCCTTTGGTGTTTCTTTTTCAGGAGCATCGACAGCGCCATTAGCAGGACCAGTTAATTCAAAATTCTTAATACCTTTTTCACGGCTCTTGCGATTGATCTTAGTCTTATATTTGCGGATCTGGCGCTCTAACTTATCAGTTACCAAATCAACACTTGCATACATGTCAGGTGAAGTTTCCTCTGCACGTAATACTAAATAAGGCAAAGGAATCGTAACTTCAACCTTGGAAGTCTTATCAGCCGGATAAACCTTCAGATTAACATGGGCAATTGAATCTTGTGGTTCCTCGAAATACTTATTCAGTTTGCTAAGGCGTTTCTCAACATAACTCCGAATTGCCTCTGTGACTTCGATATTTTCTCCACGAACATTGAACGATAACATGGTCGCTCGCTCCTTTCAAGTAACAATACTAGCCAATGAATTATTGGCTCAACTTCATTATATCGAAGCGTTTACCAAGAAACAATCAAAACGAATGATTCCTTGTTATTACTGACTTTTTAAGAGTTATTTTCACTATAGTCATCATTAAAAAATGATAACCACCGTTTTTTGACGCCGATTTATGCTGGTGCAAATAGAATTAACGGGCCAATGTTAAAGCGCAAATTTCACCGGTAAATCCAGCCGTTCGCAGTGCAGTTGCGCCGCGGCGTAAAGTCGTTCCAGTCGTATAAATATCATCTAACAATAAAATTTTGTTCTTATCGACTATGGCAAGTCGTTCTTTTTGGGCAGCGAAGGTTTGCGGTGCTTTAAGCCGTTCTGCGCGTTTTAATTCTGATTGGTGCCAATCTATCTCATTACGACCTAGCAACGCTGTTAACGGGCATAAATCGCCAAATAAGCCTAACACCGGGTCAAACTGACGTTGCTGATAATGTTGAACGCTAGTGGGAATATAAACAAATAAATAATCAGCTTGATATTTCTGCAACGCTTGACGTAAGCTCCCTGCAAATAAAAGTCGCAAACAATAATCTCCGTGACGCTTATAAGCCTGAAAATAATCGTGCATCGCCGTATTATATTGAAGAAGCGCCTCATTCTTTAATGGCTCTAGATCCGCACGTTGCGCTTCTCGGCAATCCTGACACAGTGCCGTTGTTGCACCTAAGCGACCACATTGCGCGCAGGCATGGTTACGGTCAATTCTGACAAACTGACGTAAACAATGTTGACAAATTTGATCACCGTAAAAATGAGTTGTCCATAAAATCGCATGCAGTGTATAGTGACGCACAATTGACTGTCGGCACAATAAACATTCCATCCATTAAAAACCACCTTGCGTATTTAAATGACGAATCATCCGCACAGCGCGTCTCATCTTTAAGGTATAGTACTCGCTATAAAAAACCACCGTACCATTGGCGAACTCAGCCGCTCGGCCAACCCGACCCGCAATTTGAACTAAACTAGCCGTCGAATAATTACGATGATCTGCCGCCAAAATTAAAACATCAATATTGGCAAACGTTACCCCGCGTTCCAAAATTGTCGTAGTTAAAAGGACGGCCAATTTTTCATCACGAAAATTCTGAACTTTAGTTGCCCGCTGTTCATCGGCGGCATAGACAGTCGCCATTGACACCTGTGGGAATAATTGCTTAAATTTCTGAGCAATGGGTGCTAAATCGACAATTTCGGGTAAAAAGATTAAAAAGCGGCGTTGTCGCTGCACCCAATCACGTAATAAATTTTGTAAAGTGCTAGAAAATTCTTGACCAACCATAATTTTACCGAACTTGACTTCAGGAACCGGTAATTGACGCCCATGAAAGCGCCGGGCTAAATAATGCAACGGCAATTGTTTCCTTTTGGCGGCGCTTAATAATTGCGACGGCGGGGTTGCACTCAAATACAACCGATTACCCTGAGGCTTAACCGCAGTGGCCACAGCACGTTGTAACATTGGGTCACCGGCATAAGGAAAGGCATCAACTTCATCTACGATTAACAAATCGAAGGCCTGATAAAATCGTAGTAACTGGTGAGTTGTCGCGATAATTAATTGTTCATTTTGATACTGCTCATGAACTTGACCGTGAAATAAACCAACGGAACAGTGCGCAAAAGCCGCTTTAACACGTGGAAATAACTCGTTACAAACATCTACTCGCGGTGACACAAAACCGACTCGCTGTCCTTGCGCCAAAAACGCCGCGATCACTGGAAAAGTCATTTCAGTTTTACCTGCACCTGTTACCGCCCATAATAATTGTTCTGGTCGCTTTTGTTGCCGAAATTGTTGTAAGATATGATCAGAAACTTGCTGTTGAGCCGTCGTTAATTGGCCTGACCAAGTTAGACAATCTGACTGATGCGGATATTGATAATCTTGTTGCAACCGCACCAAATAATCAGCACTTGTGACTCGCCCTAGCGCTAAACATTGACGACAATATTCATGGCCCGTTGGCAAGCGATTGGTCGCGGGCACCAAACTACCACAGCGCTGACAAACTTGGTCGCCATGCCGCTCTTGAATGGCTGGTAGTAATTGAAAATATGTCAACTGCTGGCGGTTTGCCCACAATCTTTCGCTAACCTCTGTTGGCAATTGATTCAATAATAACTGGCGCCCATTAAATAGCTCTTGTTGTTCTCTGCTGAATTCTCGTTCATTGAAAGTCACCGCTATCTCACCCACTTTGTTCCTGCTATTATTAAATACGCAAAGGAGTCGATTTCTCATCGAAAAATATCGAACAATCGCTAAAAATGGCCAAACAGAATTAATCATTAAAAAGTCACGCTTCATTGCTTCAGTTGCACGAGTTGAAGATGAGACGGCTGCTCAAGATTTTTTAACTGCCACTAAGAAAAAATATCCCAAGGCCAATCATCATTGTTTTGCCTACCAATTAGGTTTCGACAGCGAAGCCCAACGTATGAGTGATGACGGTGAGCCCTCTGGAACAGCCGGTTCACCAATTCTAGAGGTTTTAGAAAAGCAAAATCTGGTTAACGTGATCTGTGTCGTCACGCGTTACTTTGGCGGCATCAAGCTTGGCGCTGGCGGCTTAATTCGTGCCTATGGTTCCGCAACAGCCGCCGGAATTGAAGCCGTCGGTAAAGTTGCCGGAATTTCTCAAGATCAATATGAGCTCACCATCAATTACAATCGCCTTGATTTGCTGACCCATTGGCTGACCGAACACAATATCGTCACGACAGATATTAACTACACGGATCAGGTTTGTCTCAAAATCTGGCTGGATCACGACCACGCAATTAAAACGTTAGCCGCAATTACAGATTTACTAGCAGACCAACTGACGAGTCAAAAAATAAATAGTGGTTTTAACGAAGTCCCCATTCAATAATAGGGATCACAACACCAAAAAAACGTCGACTTCAACTAAGAAAAATTATCTTAGTTAAAATCAACGTCTTTTTTTACTCTAAATTACAAAAAATCTTTTCGAATCGGGCTAAATGTGTCAAGCACTTCGGACCCTTGCTCCAACACAACGCAACCATGAGGAACATTAGCGGCAAACTTCAAAACAGCGCCGGCTGTCACAACATAGGACTCATCGCCTTCGTAAAAGCGCAACTTACCGCTCAAAACATAAGTGATCTGTTCCTCAGGATGATGATGTAAACTGACTGTCTCGGTAAAATCTTTAATTAACATTTATTATTAAAATAAAGTAGAGAAAACGGACTATCGGCTTCTAAAAATTATTGAACTTTTCTCAATCAAGGTGCCCTCTTAACTTGAAGACACACCCTAAAAATAACCAATAACCATAGATTATTCTCTTAAATATAAGTTTATTTGTTTGAATCATGCAAATCATCATTGTTAATATGCCCAGATAATTTTTGCGCGATTTTCAGTAAATGCAAGTTGGTAATCCCAATGGCTTCCAGTAACAAATCAACCCCGACTAAAATCGCTAATGTCAATAAAATATTGCCGGCTCTAGATGACAAAGGATACAGCAATGAAACAAACGAAAAAATCAAGGACAACCCATAGATAATCAGCACCGTCTGTCGCTGCGTAAAACCAAGTTTCAATAATTGGTGATGTAAATGCCGCTTGTCTGGCCGCATAATTGGCTCTTTGTTCCATAAGCGTCGGATAATCGCATAAGCAGTGTCAATAATCGGAATGCCTAAAATGACGATGGGAATAATCAACGATACAAAAGTCACATTTTTTAATCCCTTTAGTGAAAGAACCGCGATCATAAAGCCAATAAACAAAGAACCTGTATCACCGAGATAAATACTAGCCGGGTAAAAATTATGTGGCAAGAAACCGATCAACGCTGCTGCCAAACAAAAAATTAGAATACTGGGATAAGCATTGGCCACATTTAAAAAGAAAAAACCAATTACCCCCATTGTAAAAAGTCCAATGATCGACACCCCGGTTGCTAGGCCATCCAGCCCGTCAATTAAGTTGACCGCATTGGTAATCGCCACAATCCACACAATCGTCACTGGAAACTGCCACCAGCCTAAGTTGAAGTTACCAATGAATGGAATCGTTAAATTATTCATTCGAATGCCTGCCAAGAAATAAATTACCAAGCTGGCCATCACAATGCCAATCAGTTTCTTCCAAGGCGATATTTCTCGAATGTCATCAATAATTCCGACTAGAACAATTATACATTCTGCACAAAACACAGCAATTAATTCATGAGTAGGAAATTGATTCCGCAACAATACAAAAGTGGCGAAAGTAAACGCAACAAAAATACCGAGACCGCCTAAAGTCGGCATAGGTTTGGTGTTGATACGTCTAGCATTAGGTTGGTCCTCTGCGCCCAAGATAATCGCAATTTTACGAACGAACGGCGTCACAACAGCAGCTAAAATCATGGTAAAAATAAGTTTTACAACAATCGCAAACACTGACTTCACCTGTTTTCAGATTGATTTGTCTTAAATATAGCATACTCAGACATTTTTTTGCGTTTTCATACGACAATTAGCACGCCAAAATTTAATGATTGCCACAAAAAATAGAGCTGAGAAAAATCCCGGCTCTATTTTTGACGTTTTAAAACAACTGATTGCTATGCTTAACTAGAAATCTCATCTGGGTTACACCCAGCTGTACTTCCTCTTTAAGGCCACGCAATCAACCCGTTGCTTTTCGCACTCTCTTATTTTGCGTACTCGATTGTTCGCGTTTCGCGAATAACGGTAACTTTAACGTGTCCTGGATATTCAAGCTCTTGTTCAATTTGATTCTTAATTTCTCGAGCAAGAACAATCGCTTTATCATCAGAAATCTTATCGGGTTTCACAACCACCCGAATTTCTCGTCCAGCTTGAATTGCAAAACTATGATCAACACCCTCATGAGCATTGGCAATGTTTTCCAATTTTTCCAAACGATGAATATAGTTCTCTAATGACTCAGAACGTGCTCCTGGTCGTGCTGCTGAAATTGCATCGGCCGCTGCAACAATCACAGCGATTGATGACGTTGGTTCAACATCACCATGATGCGATGCAATCGTATTGATCACAACTGGAGATTCATGATATTTCGTTGCCAATTCTACCCCAATCTCAACATGAGAACCATCAACCTCATGATCGATTGCCTTACCTATATCGTGTAATAATCCTGCGCGTTTTGCTAAATCAACGTCTTCATCAAGTTCAGCCGCTAAAACACCAGATAATTTTGCTACTTCAATGGAGTGATTAAGGACATTTTGTCCATAACTTGTCCGGAAATGCATGCGACCGACAATCTTAATTAAGTCAGGGTTCATTGAATGAATTCCCAACTCAAAAATAGCCTGCTCGCCCAAATCGCGAATTCGCTCATCCATTTCTTTACGTGCTTTTTCAACCATCTCTTCAATTCGCGCCGGATGAATCCGACCGTCTTGAATCAACTTCTCTAATGCGAGTCGCGCAATTTCCCGTCTGATTGGATCAAAGCCGCTAAGAACTACCGTTTCTGGCGTATCATCAATAATTAAATCAATACCCGTCAACGTTTCTAGAGTTCTGATATTACGGCCTTCACGACCGATAATCCGGCCTTTCATCTCGTCATTAGGCAGTGTCACAACTGTCACAGTATTCTCAGTTACAAGATCCGCTGCACTACGCTGAATAGCATCAACAATTAGGCTACGTGCCTTCTTATCTGCTTCTTGCTTACCAGTTGCTTCACTCTCACGTATCATCACGGCACGCTCATGAGTCAATTGCTCACTCAATTCATCAGTGATCTCCTGACGCGCCTGTTCTTTCGTTAAACCAGCAACGCGTTCTAATTCCTGCTGTTGCTGCTCAACGATTTTCCCAACATTAGCTTGTTGCGTTTCAACCTCTGCCTGCTTAGCAGTTAACCGATTCTCACGATCGTCAAGATTAGTCTCCTTCTTATCGAGAGCATCGTCCTTGCGGTCAAGGGTTTCTTCGCGTTGTAAAACACGATTTTCGGAGCGTTGCACTTCATTACGACGTTCCTTCAGCTCATTTTCAACGTCAGTCCGATATTTATGACTTTCCTCACGAGCCTCAAGTAGTGCTTCTTTCTTAGCGGTTTTAGCTTCTTGATTAGCTTTTGCCAGGATATCTTCGGCCGTTTTCTTAGCCTCAATCATATTCTTTTCATAGGTATTCTTGCGGAACGTATAACCCACAGTTCCACCTACAGCTAGTCCGATGACGACAAACACGAGGATTATTAGTGTTGTTGCAAACATACACTACACCTCCGTATCATCAAAAAATACTAAAGTAAATTTTAAAGATGTTCAATTTTTAAAGATTATCTACACATGAATTATTTTAGCTTTAATAAATATCAGTGTCAATCAAGCAACTAGTGAATCCGCCCAATATAAAAAAATAAAGCCTGTCAATACAAGCTTTATCATCTATCTTTTAAAATATATCGTCGTTATAACGATTGTGCTATTCTGACAGCAAATCTGTCTCTTCAACCTTTTTGTCAGCTTCTGTTTCTTCAGCAGTCGCTGCTGGACCGTCCATCTCATAGGCAACGCGGACCTTTTGTCGAATCTCAGCTTCAGTATCAGGATGATCAACCAAATACTGTTTAGCATTTTCACGGCCTTGACCGATATGTTCGTCGTTATAAGAGTACCATGAACCACTCTTCTTAACAATTTCCTTGTCAGCGGCCATATCAATCAATTCACCGGTCTGGGAAATACCATGACCGTACATGATATCGACAATTGCCAGTTTAAATGGTGGCGCAACTTTATTTTTAACGACTTTGATTTTAACGCGGTTACCAATAATATCGGTACCTTCTTTAATCTGTTCAGCACGCCGAACTTCTAGACGAATCGTTGCATAGAATTTCAACGCACGACCACCCGGAGTTGTCTCTGGATTACCAAACATGATGCCGACTTTCTCACGAATCTGATTAATAAAAATAGCAATTGTTTTAGTCTTATTAATCTTACCAGAAAGTTTACGTAGTGCCTGCGACATTAAACGTGCTTGCAAACCCACATGTGCATCACCCATTTCGCCTTCAATTTCGGCACGAGGTACCAATGCGGCGACAGAGTCAATCACAATAATATCAACGGCACCACTGGTTACTAAGGCATCAGCAATTTCCAAACCCTGTTCACCTGTATCTGGCTGTGAAAGCAACAAGTCATCGATATTAACGCCTAAAGCGGTAGCATACGCTGGATCCATGGCATTTTCTGCATCAATATAGGCAGCCGTTCCGCCATTGCGTTGTACTTCAGCAACCGCATGCAACGCAACGGTTGTTTTACCTGAACTTTCAGGACCATAAACTTCGACAATTCGGCCACGCGGATATCCGCCAACACCAAGTGCGTTATCCAAAGCTAATGACCCGGTCGAAATTGTTTCAATTTGCGTATCGACTTTATCGCCCATGCGCATAATGGCACCCTTACCATAATTCTTTTCAATCTTTTTAAGTGCAGCGTCTAAAGCTGCTTGACGTTCATCTTTAGCCATACTAATCTCCTTTAACAGTTATGATGATGGTTAACTAATCAGAGCCTTTAATTATTGTTAACAAATCGATTATTCCCGTAATTAATTCACAACTAATTTTACCGATATTTTTCCTAAAAGGCAAGCAATAAACGAACAAATGTTCTATTTATTATTTAGTTGATCATAAAGCATCTTTAAACCTGCTTCAACAGAACGACCGCGAATTTCATTGCGCTCACCAGCAAAGTGATACTCCGCGACAATTGTTGGTCGATCTCGCATCGCTAAGGCAATAAAAACAGTACCTACTGGTTTACCTTCTAATTCATCTGGGCCGGCAACACCAGTAAAGCCTAACCCAAAATCCGTAGATAATTTGCGTTCTGAAAGTTCGGCCATCTCCTCGGCAACTTTGGCACTTACCACACCGTTGTCTTCAATCGTTGCGGATTTAATCCCGAGTAACTGTTCTTTCACCCCATTAGCATAAGTGACAAAACCACCTGGAAAAACTTCTGAAGCGCCAGAGATTGAAGCTAACGTTGCCTGAAATAATCCCGCCGTCAAGCTCTCTGCAGCAGTGACCGTCAGCTGTTTTTCTTTTAATAAACGAACAACTTCATCACTCACACGACGATCTTCACCCGCACCGACATAATACTCACTCAGGCGATTTTTTACCTCTGTAATTAGCGGCGTCAGCAACTGCATCGCCGCTTCTTCAGAATCGGCTCGTGCAGTTAGGCGGACGCCTACTTCGTAATCTTTAATATACGTGGCAATCGTCGGATTTCGCTGTTGGTCAATTAAATCGGCCAAACAATCAGCAATAGAGCTTTCACCACTACCAAAGAACCGCAACATCCGCGACATAAAAATCTGTTGCCTACCAGCTAACCGAGCCAAACGTGGTTCAACTTCATGATCAACCATTGGCAACATTTCTCGTGGCGGTCCAGGCAACACAAAATAATCATGATCATCCTTACTAAGATAACTACCAACGGCTAAGCCCGTTTGATTCTTCAATGGTTCACCACCATCAAGATAATAAGCTTGGGCCAAATTATTGGCGGGCATTTTCTTTTGGGTTTGTTGCTGCCAAGCCGTTAATTTTGCTAATGCATTAGCGTCCGTTTTTAACGAAATTCCCAGATGTTGTGCTAACGTTTGCTTCGTTAGATCGTCCGGTGTTGGTCCCAATCCACCAATTAGAAAAATAAGATGACTACGTGTTTCTGCCAATTCAATGGTACTTGCCAAACGTTTCGGATTGTCACCGACAACTGTTTGATAATATGAAGGGACACCGTAACGTGCCAATAATTTTGCAACATATTGCGCATTTGTATTTACAATTTCGCCAAGTAACATTTCCGTTCCCACAGCAATAATTTCTGCATTCATTGATTACCCTCCATAGTTTAATTACCCGAAAAGGTGATAGATTTTTTAAGAAATTTTCGAATTACTGCAACGTTTTAATTGTACGGCAAAACTACCATAAAAGCTCGCACTGACTGTTTCAAATTATTCGAAGTGATTACAAAAACGGGCAATATCAAATAACAAAGGAGCCAAGATAAAAATCTCTGCTCCTTTGTTTTGCCATAAGATTTAAGCCTAAATTTTAATGTCTTAACTATGTTGCCTTCTTCTTGTGATTTAAAGTAATGTCTGTCTCCTCAAAGTTAATTCCCAGACCACGCATAAATATAATATCTTTTCGATATAAAACTTCATCAGTCATCTTGGTGGCAACAAGAAAAATCTGTGCATCCTCACTTTGCCTGACACTGATATTTTTCTCTAGCAGATCAACGATAATGTTTAACAAGGTGATATGGTGTTTAACATAGAGAACATTCTGATCGAAATGAACGTCTTTCAAGCCTCCAATGAGTTTATGATAATTAATTTCACAAAACAAGGAATACTAAGAAGAGAGAGCTAAATCCAAAAATTGAATTTAGCTCTCTCTTCTTAGTATTCAAATCACTCATTCGTATCTTTAAAAACATCGCGGCCTTTGATGAAGTAATCAGCACCTGAATAAACTGTAAAGAATAAGCAGATGTATAACATAATTTCACCAAAAGGTAGCGAAATTGCTGCAAAGAAAATATTATTTAACAACAAGAAAATAATGGCCAACATTTGTGTGGTTGTTTTAATTTTGCCAGGCATTGCCGCGGCCATTACTTGACCGTTTTGTTCGACGATCAATAAGCGCAAGCCTGTCACTGCTAATTCACGGCACACGATAATTGCAGCCACCCAAGCCGGTACCTTACCTAACGACACTAAGAAAATAAAAGCAGTCATGACTAACATCTTGTCAGCTAGCGGATCAGCAAACTTACCAAAGTTCGTAACTAAATGATCACGTCGCGCCAACTTACCATCAAGCAGATCGGTTAGAGAAGCAACAATGAAGACAATCGCCGCAACAAATTGTTGTACGGGAATATCCGCGCCGCCAATACCAAGTTGTCCCCATTGCCAATTAATGGCAAGTAACAACATGAAAACGGGAATTAAAATAATACGAAAAACTGTCAATTTATTCGGTAAATTCATTTTCATTCTGGCTTAACCTCTAATTATCTGATTCGAAGTTCAATGTGTAATTCTGAACGGATGTGGCATCTGCTGAGATCGGCACATCTTTATCGTTGATCTTCATCGATGTTGCCGCTGCATTGCCTAAACGAATGGCAATTGATGTGACACCATCTGGAATAACGACATCATGCGACTCACCTGCTGCCAAAACTGCCTGCCAAGTACTGCCCGTACCACCAGTAACAGTGACCATTACCCACGCACGTCTAGTTGCTTCCACAACAAGTTTGTTACTACCTGAAGGTAAATGTTTAACATTAAACGTCTTAGCATCAGTAGCATCTTGTTTGATCGATAATTCTTGCTTCTTTGAACTTGACTTTGAGCTAGCACTTGTCGCTGAGCTCTCTTTGGAACTCGAATCAGTTGCAGACTTCTTCGAAGAAACGGCTTGAGAACTTTGATCAGGTATTTGTGTCTTAGGTTGGTTAGACAAACGCGAAACATAGAAATATAGACTAGCAATGATCACTAAAGCAACCAAGCCAATAATGATTTTACCTAAATTATTGCGAATTCGCTTGCCTACAGAATTATTACTGCGACCAGTTGTCCGTTTATTGTTCTCTGCAACTTGTTCATAATCTCGAGGACGCGTCACCGGTGTTTGGTCTTCATAATCTTGAACCATTTGTTCGCTATCTAGACCGACCGTTGCTGCATATTGTTTAATAAATCCGCGCACATAAAATTCACCAGGAAGTTCAGCAAACTTACCTTGTTCTAGTGCAAGTAAATAACGTTTCTGAATCTTTGTGATTTGTTGAAGATCATCTAATGTGTACCCTTTCTCAATTCGGGCACTGCGTAATCTCTTACCTACTTCATCCATGCTAAATTTCACCACCAGCTATTATCGTTCTTAATTATATCATATCCACCAAGGCGGACCAATTAAGATTGTCTTATTATTCTGGATTCGGCGCATACCAAGAAGCGTCATGCGTCAGTGCATGTTGCTACTTCAACCAGCCACCGTCAACATAAATTGTTTGACCAGTTAAATAATCAGCCTCTGGTGCTAATAAGTTGTTCACCCAAACGGCAATCTCCTGCGGACGCGCCATTCGGCCAACAGGAATTTCTGCAGCCAAGTCAGCTAACTGATCTTCAGAAAAGTCGGCGTTCATTTGCGTATTAACTGCTCCGGGTGCTACGACATTAACCGTTAAACCATTGGCCGCTACTTCACGGGCATAAGCGTTAGCAAAGCTGCTTTGCGCCCCCTTCACCGAACTATAGGCCACTTCCATTGCACTGCCGACACCGCCGTAAATCGAGCCAATAAAGATAATACGACCGTGTTGATGTTGTTGTAATCGTTCTTGAGCGGCCTTTATTAAACCCATCGGCGTAAATAACTGCTGCTGAAATAAGGTTTGAATTTGTGCATCACTGGTTTCGACAAATAACTGATAATCTGTCGTACCTTGTGCAAAAATCAAAGCCTGATAGTCACCACAACCAGTTAAAATTGCCTGATAGTCCAGATTAGTTTGACAAAAATCCAAAGGCAGACTTTGGAACTCCTGTTGGGGAAATTCTTGTTGCAATTCAACAATGCACTGCTCAACAACTGCTTGGTGCCGATGATATTGCATCATCAAAGACCAACCTGATTCCGCTAATGATTGACAAATCGCTTGCCCAATATTTCCTGATGCGCCAAATACTAACGCCCGCTTAAATTCAGTCATGCTAATTGACCTCCTAACAATGAATAAGACCGGAATTCACCGCTTTTTAAAAACGTTGCAACATTGATCAAACTTTCTGTCAGCGTTCGTTGACGCAATAGTTGACCAAAAGTTTGCCAGTCACAATCATAAAAGCCTAATTCTAGATTTTCTAAACACACGCCGCCTAAATCATCCTCGGCAAAGAGACTATTACCAACCATTAGTTGTTGGACCGCTGTAAAATTCTTAAAGTACTTGTCATTTAATTCTTTTAGAAGTGCTTCAATGTTGGTGGTCAACTGCTCGCCATCATCCGTATTGGCAGTGAACACCACATGACTGTATTGACGTTCTAAAGTTACCTGATATTGAAAGCTATCATCAATCAGACCTTGATGCCGCCAAGCTTGAAAAATTGGCGAAGTTTCACCGAACAACGTCGTTAATACTAAATCTAAATCCAGTTGTAATAAAATTCGTGCCGCTGGTTCAGCTGGCGTTGGTGAGATTAAACCTAGTGACCATTTATTGTTAGTTAACGTAGGCACGGAAATAGCTTGATCATGATTCTGACTAGGTTCTGCCGCAATCGTCGTAAAACTAGTCGCAAAATCTTCTTTGGCGGCCAGCTGACACCACAAATTCGATTCTTGCTGGAAATACTGAACTAATTGCTGATTGGCTAAATCGGCAACGACACATAATCTCATGTTAGTGGGCCGATAATAGGCCTGGTAAGCGGCATACAACACTTCTGGATCAATTGCCTGCAAAGATTCTGGCGTGCCAGCAATATCCTCAGCTAGCGGATGCCACGCACCATATAACCGCTTTAACAAACCCGTTTCTAATTGAAAATCTGGTTGATCCTGATACAAACTTAATTCTTGAGCAATAATCTGGCGTTCACGTGTCACACTCTCTGCTTGAAAATATGGTTGCCCGACCAATTGTGCCAACAAATCAAGATTAGCGGTTAGTTGACCTGTACTATTAAAAAAGTATGCTGTTTTTGACGGACTAGTAAATGCGTTTGTTTCAGCACCATTTTGAGCAAATTGTTGACTGATATCGCCAGCAACTTTGTTAAACAGTTGGTGCTCAATAAAATGAGCAATTCCTGCAGGTAATGGTTGCACTTGACCGTTACGGCGATATTGCTGGTCAACACCACCAAAATCAACCATCACGGCCGCAAATTGCTTCTTAAAACCGGGTTTATCAATTAACTGAACAGTTAACCCGTTGCACAAACTAAATTCTTCCATCACTGCACCGCCTGCCTATTCCTAACAACTGTCAGCACTCGCAACTGTAACTGTGCTGCCATTTGTTGCACTTCGGGCGCTGTCACTTGAGTCATTGAAGCAGTTATTTGTTCAAAATCGCGTGCCCACTCTTGAAAAATCACATCACGAAAAACTCGTGACTGTAAGAAACGAATATTATCCATCGAACGCAACTGTTGATTTAACAGATTATTAACTTCAGTCGTTAATAACACTTGATCAATTTGGTCAACCGCTGTATTAATAACCGCTTTAATCGCCGTTATTGCTGCAGCAGTCTGTTGAACATCAACACCGGCTTCCACAACTAACCATCCCAACAACAAATCCTCATGAGTACTAATATCATAAGCCAGCCCCAACTTTTCACGGACCTGTCTGAATAATAACGATTGTTCATCGCCGCCTAAATAAGCTGTTAACACTCGCAACACGTCACGCTGATGATTAGCGCCATGCGCCAAATTAGGAATTTGATAAGCCAACACTAAATGCGTTTGTTGACCAACGACTTCTCGGGTAATTTCTTGAACTGGTACGACTTGTTTAGATACTGCCACGTCTGGCAACTGAATCGCCCGCTGCACAAACGGCCAATCACTTAGGACCGTTTCATTGGGCAAGAACTGACCTGAAGCCACGATTTCCACACGCCAAGTTGCACATAATTGTTGATAAAGGTCAGCAAGTTGTTGATAATCTAGCACAGCTAACTCCTCTAAGGAACCAATAGTTGGTTGTTGTGCGTAACTTTGTTCAAAAAAAGCCGCTTTGGTTAAGGCGAAAGCTTGAAAATCGTGATCATTTTGTAAATCTGTTAATTCGTTTTTTAACGATTGATACTCAATTTCAAACGCCTGAACGCCAAAATGAGCCACTTTAAAAAGTGGCTCAAAGATGAGTTGTTTTAATAATTGTAAAGCTTGCTGACCAATCGCACCATGACCATCAGGATCAACATAACTGATCTCAAAATACAAATCATGCCAATTGCCTAACAGTTGATGTTCAACCTGTAAGTTGGCGCCATAAAGTTGCGCTAAAGCTAAGTTTAATTGATCATTTTGTGGATAAGCTTGGCAGCCATGACCTAAAACTCGTGTCAACAACGTTAAGGCGGTTTGACTGACATTCGTCGCTGGACCAATGAAATGACAAGTGATCACATTTGTTTGCCAGCGATCCGTTCGATTGATATTAAGCTTAACGCCAGATTTTAGTTGTTTTTGCAAAACTTAATCCTCATTTTTATGATAAATATTCATTTGAACTAGGTGTTTCAGGATTACTTAAGCCAAAATATTGTTGATAATTGGCAGTTCCCCATAAAACTTTGCGACCTTTACTACCTTCAGAAGCGCCAACAACACCAACCTGTTCCATATCATCAATAATTAATGCCGCACGATTATAACCAATGCGGAATCGACGCTGAATCATTGAGGTGCTTGCTTTTTTCTCTTGAATAACATACTCAACAGCTTCTTGGAAATGTTCATCGTGTTCTTGTTGATGATCATCCTCAGTCACATCATTAACGTGCGCAATCAAATCTTGATCGTAGTTAGCTGTCTGTTGATCTTTAACAAAGTCAATAATCTTTTGCACATCACGACCAGAAATGTAAGCCCCTTGAATTCGAATTGGTTTAGAGAGCCCAACTGGCGAGAACATCATGTCACCACGACCTAGCAATTTTTCAGCCCCGTTGGCATCCAAGATTGTCCGTGAATCAATCCCACTAGAAACGGCAAATGCAATGCGTGAAGGAATATTCGCCTTAATCAAGCCGGTAATGACATCAACTGAAGGCCGCTGTGTAGCGATAATTAAATGCACACCCGCTGCCCGAGCTTTTTGAGCTAAGCGTACGATGGCCGTTTCCACTTCATTGCCAGCAGCCATCATCAAATCGGCTAACTCGTCAATCACGATTACCATAAATGGCATTTCTTCCATCACTGGCTTAGTCTTATCGGCATTGTTCTCACGGACTAAGTTATTATACTCATCAATATCACGTACACCAGCAGCTTCGAAACGCTGATAACGATCTTCCATCTCACTAACGGCCTTATTCAAAGCATTAGCTGCTTTTTTAGGATTCGTGACAACTGGCAGTAACAAGTGCGGGATATCATTGTAAACCGACAACTCCACCATCTTAGGGTCAATCAACATTAACTTAACTTCATCAGGACGTGCCCGCATCAAGATGCTGGTGATAATGACATTAATCATTACTGATTTACCACTACCAGTCGAACCCGCAATTAATAAATGGGGCATCTTCGTTAAGTTTGCGGTAATGACTTCACCAGTAACTGATTTACCAAGTGGTACTTCCAAGATTTTGCCCGGATGCATCGGTTGTTTCTCAATCACCTCGCGGAAAGAAACTGTGGCAATCGTCCGATTAGGCACTTCAATACCCACATAAGGCTTGCCAGGAATTGGTGCTTCAATCCGAATATCTTTAGCAGCCAAAGCTAACGCTAAATCATCAGCCAAATTAACAATCTTGTTAACTTTAACCCCTAACCCTGGCTTAACTTCATATTTGGTAACGGTTGGTCCTAAATCAGCATGAATCACTTTAACATCAACACCAAAGCTTTTAAAAGTTTGCTCCAAAGTTGCGCGATTCTTTTGAATTAAGGCAACTTCACTACTTTGATCGGTTGGTGGAATCATACTCAGTAAATCTGACGTTGGTAATTGATAATTACTATAATCATCGTGTTCAGGAATCAGTTGCGGATCAGCCGCTAGAATTTCACCAGTCTGTGGATCAATCTTTTTGACAACTGGCGCTTTTGTCGTGTTTTTCGTCGTAACAGATTGTTGATTACCCGTGGTTGCTTCAGTAACAGCAGCCCCAGTTGGTGAGAAGTGAACATCGAAACCATCGTGAGGCTTAGGTAGACCCTCAGCAGTTTCTTTCGGTTCATGAGTTGTCGCGTTACTTTTAGTAGCCGCAGACACTGGTTGCGCGGTTGCTGCTAACTTCTGATCTCGCATCACATTATCAATTGAAGACTGACTTTTATGATTAGACTGCGCACCACTCACTGAGAAAACATCATCGTCAGTTGACGCAGTTGATGGCGTGTCATTATCTGCAACATCATCTTGATCTTCTTGATCTTCTTGATCTTCAAAAAAGCTTGCTTGGAATGTCTTTGCCTTATGACCAAGTGAGTGCAACAAACCACTCGTCTTTTTAAACAATGTCTGAATTGCTTGCGTAATATCGTGAAACGGAATCATGGTGAACATTAAAATACCGATGATTAAACTCAAAATTGCAATTAGGATTGTGCCCCAATTACTTAATAGGAAATAAGTGGCTCGATATAAATAACCGCCAATCATCCCACCAGCAACAGTTTCGGTTACCTTGCCGCGTCGAAAATCTGCTTTAAGTGACGCCCATAGAATTTGAGTGAATTGACGATGCACATCAAGATGAGCAAAAAAGATTTCCGTATTCAACAATAACGTACTGAGATAAACTAAAAACATACCCGCTAACCGTTTAAACGGCAAATCGTGGGGCCAATGACCGATTGTCAGCAAGTATAATCCTAGCATGCCGAAAATTGTCGCTGCTACAATATACGTATCACCAACAAAAAGTCGAAAACAGTTAGCAAATAGGTTGCCTAAGAAGCCCCAGCGAAAAATTGCTAAAATTGCGATTAGCGCAAAGATAAGACCAGTTATGTTGAGACGATAATTATTTTGTTTTGCTGAATGATTTCGACGACGTTGTACTGTTGTTTTTTTACTTCTAGTTGATTTTGTCGTTTTTTTTCGTTGTTTCTTTTTGGCTGTAGCCATAATTTATTTCACCCCACCTTTCGTACGCAATCACAGCAGACAAGACCATTACTAGACAACCTTATTTGAGCTTGTCGTGTTCGTAATGATGCGTTAATTCCAGTCCGGCAAATTGTTGTTGCCGTAATGCTTCATAGATGACTAATGCCGCCGTATTTGACAGATTTAAGGCACGAACTTTATCCGTCATCGGAATTCGTAAGCACTTCTCTGTATTCTTACGCATAAAGTCTTCTGGTAAACCAGTCGTTTCTTTACCAAACAAGAAGTAATGGTCCACCTTAATATCACTGAAATCTACATCGCTATAAACTTTTTCAGAGAATTTAGAAATCAGATACAAATATTTGTCATCAGGAATTGAATTTAAGAAATCTGCCAAATCGTCATGATAAACAATCTCAACATTATCCCAATAATCCAAACCAGCACGCTTTAAATGTTTGTCATCGGTTTGAAACCCTAATGGCCGAATTAAATGTAGAATGGTGTCCGTTGCTGCGCAAGTTCGTGCAATATTACCAGTATTTGCCGGCATCAGTGGCTGATATAATGCAATATGATTGGTCAATTAACTTACCTCGATTTAAAATTTGCGAAAACTCAATTATTTTTTATTTTTCAGAAAACAATCAAAAAACTAATTCCAGAAAACGATGATTTTTTTTGGAAGGCAACTGATTTATTTTAACACAGAAATGCTTGCTAGAACTAGCCGTCACTTATTATCATGGCATAATTATTACTTTATTTAAATGGTTAGGATAACTTTTTAAGATAGTATTTAACTTTACTTAATTCTCGTTTTGACTGATAATAATAAGTGTCATATGGCATTCAAATTTTTTGGGAGGTTGAACTCATCTTATGCGCAAATATATTTCCGAATTTTTAGGTACATTTATGCTTGTTTTCATCGGGACAAGCTCAGTCGTCATCGCAAAGGGCAACGTTTTGACAATTGCTTTATCATTCGGTTTAGCAATTACCGTTTCTGCTTATGCTTTTGGAGGAATTTCAGGTGGTCATTTCAACCCTGCAGTTACCACTGCAATGTTGATTAATCGTCGTATTTCTGCAACAGAAGCTGTTGCCTACATCATTTCTCAAGTGCTTGGTGCAACCGTTGCCTCGTTATTTGTGAAGATTTTCGTCGGTGCTTTAAGCTTACCAACTAATCAATTAGGTCAAACAGACTTTACGAAGATTTCTACTGGCGTTGCTTTTCTCGTTGAGGTTTTAGCGACCTTCTTATTCTTACTGGTTATCCTTAATGTAACCAGTAAAGATCATGGCGATGCTGCACGCGCCGGTGTTGTCATCGGTTTGACATTAGCACTTCTAATTATCTTTGCATTGAACTTAACTGGTGCTTCATTAAATCCTGCTCGTTCATTTGGGCCAGCAATCTTTGCCGGTGGTTCAGCATTGAAGCATATCTGGCTCTACATTCTCGCACCAGAAATTGGCGCTGTCCTTGCAGCACTTTGCTCGAAGTATTTACTCGGCACTGAAGATTAATTTAAGTTCTTTTGAGGAATCTGGGATTTCCATTTCAGATTCCTTTTTTATTGGCTTACTTATTTATGTAATCATCACACGAAAGCTCGAGTTTAAATACCTGAATAACACCATTCTACTTAACTTAAAAATTTTGTTAAACAAAGTAGCTGAATTAATCATCGGCTCAATCTAGCCCGGTCCGACTTCTTTTTTCGCCCAGAACTAAGCGTTGACAATCATCCGTACTCTTCTGAAAAGACAAAAAAATGTAGCCCCTCGGTTTTGACAACGGCGAGAAACTACATTAGTAAGATCTTAATCGATACTTTTAGCAAAGGAAACCCTTGATAAAAGCGCGAAATCAACCTTGAACATAATATATCACTAGATTATACAACTTACAAGAAAAATATTTTCAAGATCGCCTTCTTCGTGAAAACAGAATTGAAATTTTGATTAAGCTTGCTATTCACTCAATAATTGAGTAGAATATTTAGTGTTATGGGCCCTTAGTGTAATGGATCGCACGTAAGATTCCGGTTCTTGAAATCTCGGTTCGACTCCGAGGGGGCCCATTTTTCATACTTTACCCGATAATATACAGGTGCAAAAGCCTGTTGTTATCGGGTTTTTGTTTTCTCTAAATCTTATTGAGTTGTATATAATTGTCTTAAATAGCCATCAATATGACCGTCACTCAAATTAGTAAAGTTGCTATTTTGATGATGTTCTTTCCTATGCAATCTTATCTGACAGTAAACTCAAAGACAGACGCTGTATAGTTATACCACCGCACACAAATAAATAAGTACTATTTGAAAGATTGTAGAACAAGAATAAAAAGATGTCATCAATTGATAAGTTAATTTATCGATTAATCGGTGATACGTATAGTACGTGTTATAATATATTCTGTCAAGAGGTATATGCGCAATGCCTATGACGCAAAAAGAATGGTCAAACTGCTAAAGTCCAAAGGCTGGATAAAAACAGACGGGGGCAAGGGATCCCATATCAAAATGGAAATGCCTGGCAAGCGACCTATCACTGTCCCACACGGTGAACTGAACAAGTACACTGAACGAGGGATAAGAAAGGAAGCTGGGCTTTTATAGTCCTGCTTCTTTATCTTTTTTGGGAGGTATAAACTTATGAGAGTATCATATCCTGCATTGTTTTATTATGATGAGTCCGAAAAAACTAAATATTTCGTGACGTTTCCTGATTTTGAAAACTCAGCAACACAAGGAACAGATATTTCAGATGCGATGTATATGGCCGCAGATTGGTTAGGTGGTACTGTGGCTTATGATATTGAACATGATATTGATATTCCTAAGCCCTCACCTATCAACGCCCTATCACTCGTTAAGAATGATCCGTTTAAAGACGATAAAGACTTCAAGTTAGAATATGATCCCGAGAAGTCCTTTATATCTATGGTTACCGTAGACTTATCAGAGTACCTCAACGGAGATACACCAATTAAAAAAACTTTAACCATTCCAAAGTGGGCAGATAAAATTGTCCACGAATTGAATTTAAACTTCTCACAGACACTAACCGATGCAATAATGGCGCATAAAATCACACAAGGGTAGTTATTAAGTCGATGAAATCATCGCCTATTTTTGTATTCAACCACGAATTGAACAGACTATAAAAATAATACAACAGTTAATTTTCCTAGTTGTTTCTCTAATCATTAGTAGCATAATATGTAAGTAATAATAGTGATATGGAGGTCGTGATAATGACTGAATGATGTAAGAGTTCTATACCTATCAAGACTTATTCAACAGCTGATATTAAAGAGATACTTAGCAAAGCAGATCAATTACAAGCTAAATATGAACAACACTTTAAAACTAAAATGCCTAGTAGAATGATTGGCTGGTGGAATCCTGTGAATATCGTTAATTATCCCGACCAGTTAAACAATGGTCTTAGAGCTATGGCACATGATATTAACGAGGCTATTCTGACGAATAAACCATTTAAGGAAGTTCCGAAGAAAATATGGGATGATATAAATTTTTAACACAGGCTAGATTGGAGCAAATAATAATGTGTTGCTTGATGCGCCTAGAGACCCTGCGTATTAGAAAAAACGGCACTGGTATTACGGATGACAGTCTCAAGTAAGCTAGAGAAGAATACTAGGAGCATACGAAAGTCGTGTGCAACACGCTTAATAATTCTATACCGAAAGACAATTTGGCCGTATTTAACGGTCTTTATAGAACCAACGAATAATTTTCTAAAGTTATCCTTAAACCACGTCATACTATGTCTGCGATCAAGAAATGATACTGATGCAACGGACCCAACTTATAAAGTTAGATTTTGTACGCTTGTTGTGACTACAGCACCCTACTTAATTATCGTTAATTACTAAATCAATAACATCATTCAAATTAAGTACCTCCTTTCATCCGCAATTTATCGTCATCATGGCTGAAATCCTGTTTACCTGAAGTAAATATTCACTTATGCACAAAAAATTGCAAATTCTGATACAACATATCATTGTGATGCGGTATAATCAACAAGATAAGAGATTATTATTTGTATAATAGCCGACAAATAGTGGGCAGCTATTTTTTGCAATTAAATTTATGGAGGAGTAAATATGGACCAGGGTAAATTTTTCTGTCCTAATTGTGGTCACGAAGTTGAAAAAGGGGCGGCTTTTTGTGGTAACTGTGGCTTTAATTTAGCTGATTATTTTAAGGATCAATCTAATCAAAGTCAAGCGACTGAAACGCAAAAAGCCACTAATGATAATACTACGACAGCACAAACGGGCACTCAAGCACAATCACAGCATGCAACAGCGCAGCGACGCACAGCCGTACATAAGCCACCAATGTCCAAGCGCAAAAAGATCTTAGTGAGTCTACTCTCAGCGTTAGGAATTATTCTAATTGCCGGTTACTTCTATGCTAAGAGTTATTATAATCCGGAAAAGCAATTGGATCGCGCAATCACAGCATTGAGTAATAATGATACCAACGCTTCGTTAGGTTACTTAACCACAGATGATACTGAACTAAAATTAACCAAACAAAGTATCAAACCATTTTTAAGTTACCTGGCTAAACACCACTCGGTCATTGACAGCTTAAAGAATGGTTCAAGCTATTCTTTTGTGCCTTCAGGAAAACGGATGTTATTTTTCCCAACCTATAAATTCGAAATTAAGGGTGTTTATCCACGAATTACCACCAATACTGCTGGGACGAAAGTTAGTATTTCCGGAACCAAGTTAGGAACGACTGGTCAAGTTGCCGATAAAGAAGTTGGTCCACTAGTTCCGGGTCAATATATTTTCACCGCTAAAGCAAAAATTAGTGGTAAAAATGTAACCACTGAAACAACACGCGACTTTGTCAATAGTTCTGGTGACACGAACATCGATCTTGAATTTCAAACAATTAGTTTGACTGCAGTAGGCTATCCTGATGCCACTGTCATGATTGATGGTTCCGAAGTTGGTAAGATTGACCAATATCGTCAATTAGAGATCAATAATTATCCAGTTACAGATACCAGTAAGTTAACAGAGGTTTACGATACGGGTAATGGCAAGGTAACATCACGCGCCGTTTCTATTGCTGGTCAAGATGGAATGGAGATTTCTGTTGGTTATCCTGGCGTCATTAGTCATGATAACGCTGGGTATTTGATTTCATCTATTTATGATGATGTTTCATATTTAGCCAGCAGTGCTGACAGCAACACCGAAGACGACCTTGCTAATCTATTTACAGATGGTAGTAGCAATAAATATTATCAAGACCTGGTTAAGATGGTTGAAGGTTACAACGATGATGACACGATTGATAGCGTCAGTGTTAGTACTGATTTTAAACACGTTTATCCAATAGCCAAGAATCAGGCTAAGGTTATCTTTAATGTTGAGTATGTGTTCTATCTCGATGGCGGCACGCATACGCAAGTGTTCCAATATGTCGGCCAAGTTAATAAGGTGCACGACAATGATTATCGTTTAGTAAGTTACGAATTAGGCAAAAAAGTCGAAGATAAAAAGGCCGACTATTAATTAGTCACCAACAATCAATTTGATTTATGGAGGAATAATCATGAGTAAAATCTGTCCAAACTGTGGTGCTGAAATGAGCGCAACCGCAAAATTCTGTACGGCATGTGGCTTCAATCTTAGTAATGTCACACCAACAGAAGCAACAACGAATGGCAATACCAACAATGTCCAATCAACAGCTGCTGATGCTGCTAATCATCAACAACAGGCTGCAGCACAAGCAACAACACAGGATACAACACAACAAGCGCAGCAAGCAGAACCAGTTCAACCAAATCAACAACAGGCTGCAACTGAGCCTAATCCTAATGTTGAAGCAACGAAAGAATATGCACGTGGCTACTGGAGTTACTTATTAGATTCAGTTAAACATCCATTTACAATTGATAAGAATTTCCATCAATATTTTGGCTTGACCAGTCTGATTGTTACCGCGTTATTTAGTGCTTGGTCAGTTTTCAACGTGACGAATTCAACGATTGGTAGTGCAACTGGTACTATTGATAGTTTATTGGGAACAAGCACTAGTCAAAACAAGTTAGGCTTCAAGGCTTTCATTGAATTATTGATCATGATTGCTCTCTTTGAATTTGTAACAGCAAGCATTAGTTATGTCGTTGCGTATGCGTTCTTGGGAGACAAGCGTTATAACTATCTCAATTCATTAAATAATTACGCCCACTTTACAAATATCGCTGTCTTCGTATCGGCTGGCGCACTACTTTTCTCGTTGTTGGGTGATACTAAAGGTTTTGTATTCTTCTTATTAGCGCTCACCATCCTTTTATTCAGCGTTGCCTTTGTTACCCAAGTATTTAAAGCACAAGCAACAACCAATTTTGATCGCGTTTATGCGTATATTCTAGGCATGGTTATTTTAGCCTTTGCATATTTCATTATCTCAATCATTTTTGGTGGTATTTTTGCCAGCTCCGCAATCAATATGTTTTCTAATTTGAACTACTAATTTCAGCCTAATCAAAGAACTCATAGCTGAGACACTAACCAGGTAATAGCTTGATCAACCACAGTAAAATACAATCTATATTTTGAAATTACCATTTCTGCGTATTGCGCCTTAACTGCAACGAAGAAATAAGCTAATTGCAAAACGTGCGAAAAAGTCCAACCTCTAGACAAGTAGGTTGGACTTTTTTCATATCGTCATTGCAACTACAGTGAACAAGGTGAACGTCTAGCGATCAATTCGCCGCAACTAATTCTGCCAGTGAGATAATTGTCACCAAAAACGTTCAATAAGCTGAAATCGAGCGCCACTCATCACGATTGTCGCTAGGAAGTTACTCTGAATCATCAGCGGATTCCGGCGCGATAAGCATGATATTCCCTGCTACCTCTTTACTCGAAGGTGTTTGGTTCTTCATGATAAAAGTTCCATAAGTAAAATTCTCATAGTCAACTTTTCCAAGATTCCGCAAATAGTCCGTATATTGTTCATCACCTTCAAATACGCCCTCATTAAGGCTTAACCCTTCTGTATTAAGAAGGTGTGTGCTTGGCAACACGACAAGGTACTCGACGCCGTTACTAATGACAAAATAAAAGTGTTCTTCCTGTGTATTCTTAGGATCAATTCCCCCCAAGATACCGGTCAACTGCTCATCAAGACTTCCGAGCCTATCATACTTTTTCGTCCAGCCGGTGCCGATGGTTCTAATCACAATCTGTGGCTTGGCGAGGTGCAATTGAGTCGCTCGTAACGTAATATATTTTCGCCACTGGGTATCAGAAAATTGTGGCACATACGCTTTTTTATAATAACGTTTCCCTTCGGCAAGTCCTTCCTTATTTTCACGTTGATATTTTTCTTCGCTCCGTTTTTTCGAAGCTTGATCCGCGAGATATTTCTGGTGAGGTGACTCCGCTTGCAGTCTGCATTTAGCCGTAACACGTCGAGCAGTCGTCCATGACAATCTGTGAGCTAGCAACCACGCAATCTTCTTTTCTCCTGTGACATGCTTTTCCGCGTTTTGCTGCTCTTGTTGCTCGACTTTTGGATCATCATAGCTCGCGTCAATTTTGCGTTTTACACGACGCAGATGTTGTGTTCCCCCAGCAAGCGAATAGGTCTCAGTCACAGTGGTCGAGTTACCACCACCCTCTTCATTTGAATTGTAATAAAGATACTGTATCTTCTTGTTTATAAGGTCATACGTGATGTCTTCATAATATCCGTCATCCGCTTCGACATCTGAAAGCTGAAGTTTAGAAATTGGCGTATCAGAACCTAAAGTGTCAGAAAAACTGTAATGATAACTCAAATCATAAGTCACAGAACGATGCTCATTTTCTTTCGGCACAGTAATCGTCCTGGCGAACCCCCAGTTATACACTCCGTAAACGTCTCTAGATTGACTTCCGGCCCAATGTATCAGCTTGAATCCCAAATATTGTCGATTCATGAGTATCAACAAAACCAAACAAAATAGCACTGCGATTTTTGCAATACCTCGAGCAGACTCACGCGTTATTTTCATCTTTTCACCCTCATACTTGCTTATGTCTTGATTGCGAGTTGTGTTTTCCTACACCTTGATCGCTAGTCGTGCTTTCTCGAGTGTCATTATTTGAACAAACGACAAATAGGCCTGACTAGTAACTAGCAGACCAATTGATACGATGCCAACATCGACAACCACCGGGTTCTTTTGCCGACCTCATCTTAAATTTCCCCCACCGTCATGATTTTTAATTCGTTATTAAATCATAAGTAAAGAGAGCATAGCATGCGTGATATAAAAGCGCAACCAAAAACATCTTTTTGAGAGGATGACTACTGCATAATTTTTTCAAACTCGCTTTTTTCCTAAATCGGTAAGTTACTTAAGTGCTTTCTGGCATTTTCAGTTAACTTCTATGATTTAAGCGTGAACTGTCACTTGATCCAAGCGAATAATTTGGTCGTAATCTTTTAGTTGCTCTTCAGCAACTTGATGAGCAACTTCAATTAGTGTTTTGTGACTCGCCATAAACAACTGATGAATTTGTTCGGCAGTTTGCTGATCAAGTGAAGAAGTTGCTTCATCAGCCAGAATAATCGGCCGGTCATATAATTGTGCTCGCGCAATTTCTAATCGTTGTAGTTCGCCACCAGAAAGATTCTGACCGTTTTCACCGACTTGATAATTTAAACCTTCGCTCGTGCTAAATTGCGGTAGGCCAGCATGCTGAAGTGCTTGTTGAATTTGACTAACACTAAATGTTTGACCTAAAGTCAGATTAAATTGAATGGTATCGTCAAAGGCAAATGGTTTCTGGCTGATCCAAGCGAATTGCTGTTCAATGTCAGCTGACGAAAATTTAGCAATCGGCTGACCGTTGAACGTATAACCGCCGGCGCTAGGAACAAGTTCGCCTTGTAAAACTTCTAATAAAGTTGATTTACCGAAACCAGAAGGTGCCATGATCAATACTTTTTCACCTGACGAAATTTTTAAATTTAATTGCTTGAATAATTCACGCTGATCAACAGTAACGGCAAGATCATGCAACTGCAAGTCATTGAAGGCACTGATTGTCTGCTCATGATCCAGTTCCTGCTGACCCTTTTCTTGAGATTGATTGCGCTGAGCATTGAGTACCCGTTCTTGAATCTCGGAAACAGTTTGCCGTTGGTTGTTCGCGCCAACAATGGCCATCAAGGGATTGGCGATACTATTCGACAATTGCATCACAGAAACAAAGCCGGCTAATGTTAATGAGCCCAAAATAATGCGATAAACACCAACACCAAACGGCACAGTCATCGCCGTGAGCATCGCGACCGTATAAGCTAACGAATTCACAACGCCAATCGTCAAGTTCATGCGTCGCAGACTATCCTCTAAGTTTGCACCCAACGCAACTAATTTCTGACCCAGCGTTGCTTCAGCTTGATAAGTGCGAATCGTCCGTTTACCGGTTAAAATATCTTTGAGCCGATTCGTAAAACCGGCATTGGCTTGCGACCATTCTTTACCACGTGCACTAATCTTACCTTGCGTAAAACTAGAAATTAAAATCGGCACTAACGATCCCGCGAAGAATACCAGCGTCGTCCAAATATCATAAGTTAAGGAAGCAACCAATGCAAAAGCAAAAGTTAACAGATTCGAGACGATGTTCATTTCTGCTGTAATGCCATTGGTTTCCAATAATTTCAAATCATTGGTCATGAAAGAAATATTCTCCGAAATCGCCTTATTCTGCGGTGCTCCCGTTAACAACTCTTTGATCATGATCTGCTTGATCTCCAAGTTTGCCGAAGCGACATAACGCGTTTCTGCATTAACTTGTAGCAAACTAACGCCACAAAAAATGAGAAACCCAACAATTGCAATCACGCTATTTTGCAAGAAGAGTGCCATGTTCGCCTTAGTCGCCGCCGCAATGAATCTACCCAGAATAAAAGCCATGAACACACTTTGCAGACTATCTATTACCGTCCAAAACAAATAATTGATGAGCTTGGACTTCTTCCCAAATTTAAAAATCAGCATATCATTCACCCCTGAAAAAGATTATTGTCGACTCAGAACCTTGACGATTTCATCAATGAAATCAAGAAAGCTGTCGTCGATCTGTTTCTGTTGCATTTCTGCTTGCATGGATCGAAATATTGCGACTGTTGAAATTCACCATAGCCATACCCCAAAATTTAAACAAGGTCTTTATTGTGGAAAATTGTGAAATTCACCACGACAATTCTGTATTCACTAAATTCATGTTGAACATCACCTTTCCTTAACGTTAAAATAAGTATAGAAATAAATATAATGTATTGATTTGAAAAAAGTTTTGTTTGTTAAGTATTGCGTCATAAATTAATTGAGGTGCTCATAAATGAACGATGGCCAATTATTTCGAAAGCTTCGTCTAGAACGTGGTCTTACTCAGGAACAACTAGCTAAGGACATTACTAGTCGAACTGCTTTATCATCTTTTGAGTTGAGGGAGACTGACATTAGCTTGCCCCATGCAATCAAATATTTGAATCGCTTAAATATTACGCTAGAAGAATATGAATTTATGTATCGCCAGAAAAATCCTTCCAAAAAACATAGCTTTTCACAATATTTGAATGGTAATGATGCACATGAGGCTCAAGCAAATAGCAAATTATTGCTTGAAAAATATACTGAGAGTGGTGATAACTACTTCTTTTATTTATACATCCAAAACGAGTTACTAAGCAAAGTGAAACATGGTCAATCCACATCAGAAAGTTATGACACTTTGGCGACAAGAGTTAAAAACTATCTAAACAAGATCGAAACGTGGGGCCATTTTGAAATTATCATGTTTTCGAATTGTATGTACATTTTTAATTCCGAATATATTAACTTTGTGCTTAAAAACGTACTACCATTAACCGAGGAATACCAAGAAACAATTTATTTTACAAATACAATTGTTTATTTGTGTCAAAACGGTATTGGACTAGGCATTCACCGTCAAGATTCAGAATTAATTAAAACTTTCAAGCAAAAACTTTACTCGCTTGAGGAAAATGATCATACTTGTGTCAGCGCTATTCTTCGCCTCTTCTTTCACAGTGTCGATAATTTCCGAAAATTCGGCGATAAAGTTGAATTGAATCAAAATTTAAATAATGTTTGGCAATTAGTTACCTTACTTCACCAAGAAAAATGGGAAGCTATGTTAAAGAAATATTTAAGTGATAATAACATCACCGAAGTTTAGAAGTTGGCTAATCACCTTAAAGCAACGAAATATAATCCCTTTAAAACTTGCAATTAGCATGTTACTAATATATCGTAAACTTTTAAAAGTGTGTGCACTTGGTGACGCTATGTGCCCAATTTAATTTTGAGTAGGTGAGTAATTGAGGAAAATTAATGAATCAGTTCGCGAATTGCGCCAAAATCGCAACTTATCACAGAATTTTTTGGCGGAAGGTATCTGCTCTCGCGAAGCGCTAACAAGGTTTGAACAGCGTGGCACTAGAATATCAGCAGAAACACTTTTCCAGATCCTTGATAAAATGAATATAACTATCGAAGAATTTATGTTTGCCCTGAATGATGGTGAACTATCTTTCAAGCAAAGCATCTTTCAAAAAGGTATTTCTAGTCTTCATAACGCCGTACAGCATAAAGATTATTTAGATCAACTAGACGAACTCTATCAATCAACGAACGACAAATATTATCACTTATTATCTTGCCTATTCACAATTGATGTTAATTCTCTTTCACACACATCCACAGACCAAAGTAAAATTCAATACCTGACTAATTATTTGAATCAAGTCGATACATGGGGACGCTTTGAATTGGCTTTATTTGTTGATGGCCTTTCTTTCTTCCCATCGGTATACATTCTAAATTCATACAAAACTAATATTTCTAGAATGTACGAGTACACTAAAAATCCTCACTACCAAGATCAACTATTAGATTTCTTCAATAATGTTGGTATGACTTTGATAAAGAGGCAAGATCTTCATATTCTCGCTGAATTACTCCCAGGATATGATTCCCTAACACAAAACAAGGCGTACGCTAGTGATCGTATCACCTATCTAATTCTGAAAAAAATTGTTGACGCTGGCGCTACCTTTCAAATTTCCATGATTGATCAAGAGCTAAGTATCTTGAATTACCTAGGATTTGAATCCGTTGCAAAATCTCTTCAGTCATTTCTTGAAACTATTTATCCAACCACCTGACGATTTACTTCTTGTGTTTGCTGATGCTGTAAATTACTAATCGTCAATTTAGCAACTGCAAAACTTTTCTAAGTTAACGATAGCCGAGATCGGCGATAAAATTTTAGCAAGCAATTGCATCTGAGTCGTCTTTGATTGACGTTGTTATCGGTAATTGCGTATAATTCAAGCAGCATTATCACCACTTAATTCTTATCAATCCTATTTGGAGGTGCACCATGGCTAAATACAACACATTAAAAGAGTTCCTCGATGCCATCCCCGATCCAGAACATGCAGCCAAACTTGCTGACTTGATTGCTTGGATTCAGCGCGAATTTCCTAATCTACAATTGAGAATTGCTTGGAATCAACCCATGTTGACCGATCACGGCACATTCATTATCGGCTTCAGTGTTGCCAAGGCACACATGGCCGTCGCCGTCGAAGATAAGGCACTGGCTAAATTCCTACCCGAAATTAACGCAACAGGATATTCGAATACGAAAAAATTATTTCAGATTCCTTGGACCGCAGACATTAATCAGGACTTATTTCGTAAGCTAATTCAATTCAACATTACTGATAAAGCAAATACCCAGACTTTTTGGAGCTAAGCGCCAACGCTAAAGGAGGTTTTGCACTTGGCGAACACACGTGTCTATCACCTAAAATTTGCGGCAATTTATCCACTTTATGTTGAAAAGCTGGCACGAAAAGACCATACTCTCGACGAACTTAACCAAATTATCGAATGGTTGACTGGCTATGATGCGCCAGCCATTCAGGCACAAATTACCGACGACGTGGATCTTGAAACATTTTTTAAAAACGCCACAATTAATCCGCGGGCCTCTTTAATTACCGGCGTGATCTGCGGCATTCGTGTCGAAAACATCGCAGACCCCTTGATGCAACAGATCCGTTACCTCGACAAACTTGTCGATGAAGTTGCTAAGGGCAAGGCCATGAACAAAGTTTTGCGATAAATTAGAAGTTGAAGTGGGACGAAAATTTCCACTTCTTATTTTTGTGCTGCCGTGAAACAAAAGATAGATTTGCTCGCTAACTTTGCCGTTTTAACCACCTAATAATTGCTTAACTTAAGCGCTAGACTGACTGCACTAACGAGAGAGAAAAGACATTGCAAGCTAACACCTTCAATCGCTACAAGTTGCCACACAAAAAAGGCATGTACAGTCAATGTCGCGATAAATCAATTCGCGGGCAAATAAAAACACTATCTAGATTTACCTAGATAGTGTTCTACATATTGCTTACATAAATGTTAAATTTTTAGACAATTTTTAGTCATTGAACCGCTGGCTGACACCTTATAGAAACTAATATCCGAGTTATGACGTTGATGCTTACACTCAAGTTTGTGGAGATCAGATTCTATCGGTTAGCAACGAGCATAATGACTTTATTGCGCCAAATATTTCTATTTATCTGTTAAAAATGTTTTCAGCTTAACCAAGTCTGCCTGCGCTAACGGCCGATTCTGCTTAGCAAAACGCCGAATATAGGACGGATGAAAAAGTGGCATGATCGTCCAAACTTTCGTGCCAAATTCAAATTGACCCGTTGCTGATCGATATTCGCGAATCGTGTGCCTAATAAGTTGACCATGAACTTGGGAGATTTTGTAATCTTGACCAAGCAATCTATGCAACGCCGTGTTGCCCAGCACGACAATCACGTCAGTATTCAACTGCGCCAACTCACTATCTAAAAACGGGGCAAATTCTTTAATTTCTGTTTTCGTCGGTGGCCGATCGCGCTTCGAATCATTCTTGATCCGAATTGGCCGTGCCCGAACGACTGCGGTCATATAAATTTCTGTACGTGTCACCCTAAGATAATCCAACCATTGCTGCAATTCTTGACCAGATGGGCCAACAAAACCGCGACCTAATTCGATTTCTTTTTTGCCGGGTGCCTCAGCAATCAGAACAAATTTTGGTGCTAATGAACCAGCGCCTAAGACCAAGCCTTCTAGATTAGAATTAGCGGCAATTATTCGCCGCAGCGCCACAATCTGTTGTTGAATTAGTGCTGTTGCCATCTGCTCATCTCTCCTAATTTAGCACATCGGTTGCTAACATTAGCGCTTAATTTTGCTAGGACTAAAATTATTTAGCCTGAAAAAAGTGATGTTTTCGTTTGCCAATTACCTAAAACAAAAGGAACCGGATTTTTCGTCCTAGTTCCCCATTCAGAATCGTCAATTACAAATATTTCGCATCACCAATAGGATCTTGTGATGTTAAAATCTTCGGTCCATCTTTTGTAATCGCTAAAGTATGTTCGTACTGGCAAGACCAGCCGCCGTCAGCGGTGACGTAATATTCCCAGGGATCGTTAGGGTCACTGACTTCTTTAGTTAGAATTTGCCATGTGCCTTCGTTAATCATTGGTTCAATGGTAATCGTCATGCCCTCTTTTAGACGTAACCCTTTGTGTGGTTCGCCATAATGAGGCACGTTCGGTTGTTCGTGCATCGTTGGTTGAATACCATGGCCGATTAAATCGCGAACATCGCCGTAACCATTTTCGTCTTCGGTATAATGTTGAATTGCATAGCCGATATCGCCAAGACGGTTGCCGACAACTGCCTGATCAATTCCGAGATAGAGCGCTTTTTTCGTGACGTCCATTAACTTTTTGATCTTAGAACTAACTTCACCAACAGCGTAGCTCCAGCAAGAATCGCTTTGATAACCGTCAAGCGTGACCGTCATGTCAACTTTAACTAAATCGCCGTTATGCAAAATTAAATTTTGCCGCGGTGTTGCATGAGCGACTTCGTCATTAACTGCTACGCAAGTTGCATACTTGTAGCCTTCAAATCCTTTTTCGCCAGGAATACCACCATGGCTCGTAATATAATGATCTGCGAATCTTTCAATTTCCATCGCTGAAATGCCAGGTTTAATAATATCGCGCAAGCCAATATGAACTGCTGCCAAAAGCGCACCAGATTTGCGCATACCTTCAATTTCACGTGGGGATTTTAATGTAATCAATCTTTTGCCTCCGTTCAATACTATGTCAATTATACCGCAACATTCAAAATATAAAAGCGCCGAGACCGTCTACAAAAACAGCCGGCTCAGCGCTTTAAAAACCTGTTTAGTTTAATTGTTAAGCATAGTTGCAATAACTAACTAGTGACCGGTGTGTTCAAAGAAAAAAACATTGCGAGGACCATTCCAGTTCAAGCCGCACTACCAGAATACAAGATCTTGCCAACGCACCTTAATTCTCATGCTTCACGCGGGCAACTGCACAAGCTTATAACTTACCCATTTCGTGTAATTTAGTTTTGATTTGATCAATGACAATTTTACGATCGTCAAAGTTTTCAACGAAATCATACTTGTCGCCATCAATTCGAATCTTGGGTGAGTAATCATAATTCTGATACCAAGGTTCATAATAATCCAACAATTTATGATAATACTCAACCAATGACGGATCATTTTGAATTTGTTCGTATGAACGGCCGCGTTTCGTAATCCGTTTGATCATTGTCTCGTAAGAAACATCGATGTGGACTAACAAATCGGGATTTTTCTTAGGCATACCATCAAGTTCTTCCATCATGTTGCCTAATAAATCTTTGTAAATCGCAACTTCAGTTTGATTAGCACGTCCCATATCGGCATTCATCTGGAAAAAAAGCGCATCTTCATAAATTGAACGATCCAAAACATTGTTGTCATCTTGTAACGCCGCTTTAATACTGTGGAAGCGCGTATTTAAGAAGTAAATTTGTAACAGAAAGGCATATTTAGTTGGATCCGCATAAAATAACGGTAAAACAGGATTATCATCGACACTTTCATAAAATGCTGTCGTGCCTAATTCTCTTGCAATCATTCCTGTTAATGATGATTTGCCTGCGCCAATTGCGCCACTAAGTACTAAAACTGTCATCACGTTCTTTCCATTCTTTTTAAGACTTGACCGTCTATCTTACCATTCGTTGTGCCGGGCGATCATTAATTATTATCAATGGCCTATTTCTTAATAAAACCATTCTCAATCATACACAAGATATGGTGGTTTTTCAATCTATTTTTACAATAAATTGTGTTTCTTCGGCAAAAAATAACATTGAGTACTTTTATTCATCGAATTCCCATTCATGCTTGAATGTATCGACAAATTCATGCATAAACTGAATTCGTTGTGCTGCTAAATCTTTGGCCTCGGCTGTATTCATTAAGTCGCCTAACTTAAATAATTTTTCATAGAAGTGATTTAACACTGGCGACTTTTGTCGATAATCTTGCTTGGTCAAGTTAGTTCTAGGTGCAATTGTTGGATCATACATTGGCGCACCAGTATGCGCGCCATAATAAAAGGTACGACCAATCCCAATTGCGCCTAACGCATCGAGGCGGTCAGCATCTTGAACCAGTTGGCCGTCAATGGAGAGTTGATAATGTTGTTGCAAATTTTTAGAGTAGGACATGTGATCAATGATAGCCAGTATTGCTGCAACTTGCTCTTCCGTCAAACCAGCTGCTCGATAAATCGTTAATAGTTCTTCACGCTTAGCCGCCACATCGGTTACTAATTTATCATCAAGAATATCATGTGTTGCCGCCGCAACTAACACGATTTCTTGATCTGCTTCTGGGTGTGCCTTCAATAAGTAACGCGCGAGATTTACCACCCGCTGAATATGCGCCACATCATGTCCAGAATGGTCCTGCTTCATCTGATCAGTAACATATGTACGAATAACTTCAAGATTTGCCACTGTTTTTACCTCGCTTTTAGTTGTTAACTAATTTAGCTCTTATTATAACATGTCATTTCTTTAAGATTAGTCCTACTTCACAGCTTCATCTTAATTTTCATGTTACAATTATGTCTAATTAAGTGAGGAATCATCATGACGATTAAGAAAATTACGCAAGCTGCCAATTTTTTAGCGGCGCATCAACAAATCTTTCGTTGTCCTATTTGCCATCAGACAATGCAGGCACAAGCTACAAGTTTAGTTTGCCCAGCGGAACATCAATTTGACCTCTCTAAAAAAGGGACGCTTTACTTTTTGCAGAAGCAAATTAAAACTGAATATACCACTGAAATGTTAGCCGCGCGCGGGCGAATGATCCAACGGGGAATCTTTAAACCAATGCTGGATTTGATCAGCACTTGGTTACCTCAAGATAATCAACTGACAATTGATGTGGGTTGTGGCGAAGGTGGCCTCTTAACGCAATTGGTGCAACGCGGTTTAACCGGTACTAAAATTGGTTTCGATATTTCTAAGGCCGGAATTTATTTGGCAAGCCAACAAATTACTGATGACACGCTTTGGTGCGTTGCGGATCTAACTAACTTACCATTTGCTGACCATTCGACGACAACGATTCTTAATATTTTTTCCCCATCACATTACCGCGAATTTGCACGCGTCTTAACCGACGACGGTACTTTTATCAAGGTGATCCCTGGCCCTAATTACTTACACGAGTTGCGTCAAGCTTTCTTCAACGGCGCTGACAAGGAGAATTATTCCAACGCACCTGTCATGCAACATCTCAGTGATGTCGCCACAATTATTAAGCAACAAGAAATTAACTATCAATTCGAACTAACTGATACGGCAGCTTTTGCTGATTTATTACAAATGTCGCCGCTAGAGTGGCAGGCAACACCTGAACAAGTTGCCGCCTTGATCGATCAACCATTCTCACATATTTCGATTGATTTGCAAATCGTTCAATGTCGATTAACATAAACCTATCATCAGACAAGCACAGCCGTTGTTTACGCGGAGGTAACCAGATTGAGAAAGCAGGATCGTTTACTGATCACGACAATTATTGTGACAATGATTACGATCATTGCCATTTTAGGGTGGCGAATTTATCACATCCACACGCTAGCTAATACAAACTCGCAAACTGTGACCATCGCTCAGAAAAAGGTAGCCACCAAACGAGCCAGTTCTAAAAAGGCCAGTAAAAAAGCATTGGCCCAGAAAAAAGCGGCCCAAAAAGCCGCCGCTGCCAAAAAGAAAGCAGCATTAAACTTGTGGAAAAAACCGACTGGCGGTACTTATCCCACTTTGAAAAAAACTAACACCTATCAATTAACCGTATCATTGAAGAAACAACGTGTTTATCTCGATGATAAAACCACTAAGAAACGACTTTATACCATGGTCTGTTCAAGTGGGCTCAATAATACTACCCCGACTGGTGTCTATGCCGTTCAAGAACGTGGTCAATCATTCTACAACAATCGGTTAAATGAAGGCGCTAATTACTGGGTTTCTTGGTTAAATCATGGTGTTTATCTCTTCCACACTGTTCCGACCGATCACTCAGGCAATTATAACGTTACTGAAGCTCAAAAATTAGGCCAGCCAGCCTCGCACGGTTGCATTCGCCTATCAATTCCAGATGCCAAGTGGTTACATGATAACATCCCTTTTGGCACTAAAGTTGTGGTTAACAAATAGAAAAAGGAAGTGTGATTTTCATCGTGCTTCCTCTTTTTGTTGTCTAAAACTGTTAGGTTGTACTTCTCCGTGCCTGCGAGAAATACGCGGTGGATCGCTGAGAGCTTGGTTTGAGCCGAATGAAAAATAATTTGTAACGAATACAAGACTTGTTGGGAGTGATAAACCCTAGAACTGTTATGTCGCGGTTCTCCGTGCCTACGGAAAATACGCTGGTGGAACGCTGCGAGCTTGATTTGAGCCAAATAAATTCGTCTCAAACGCAAGCTTTCTTGTAAATGGTAAACCATTAACAAGAATTCCGCGGCTGACCGCGATTTCCCTCCGGCACTGACGAAAGAGATGATGTGGTGTGATCTAATAGCAAATTTGTACTTCTGAAAATTGAACAGGGATTCAACCACTCGTCAATTCAGCGCTTGCGCAAAGGTTGCCATCTTGCTTATTTAGTGAGGGAAAATAAATACCGCTCAGTGGTGAAATTGTTGTTAGTAATTTATTACTTACAAACAAGACCTGTCTTGGAGACAATTTTGAAAAAATTGGCTCCAAGCAGTGTCCACCACGTTCCAGCGACAAGTATTTATTTTCCCTCACGATACTCGCTATCTTTCGTACGCAACCTTTGCGTAAGCGCGAAGAACTACAATCTAGTTTTTAACTAGCAAACTTTCCTTAGCATGAATTAATTCCGTTAGCGTCGCAGATACTGGTGTCTTAAGGCCGAATTGTTCTGCACGTTGCGCGACGTAGCCATTCAAATAATCAATTTCCGTCAAACGGTGATGCATGATCAAATCTTGGTACATACTTGGATAATGCTCGCCAGCCTGACTTGGATCATATAACTTACCAATATAAGCCGCAACTTCGTCAACGTTCAGCTTAACATCTTCGTGAGCAGCCACAGCGGCAAATTCTGCAACGATCTGTTTCACTAATTGATCTGATTGAGGCAAGCTGCCGAATTGCGCAATATTGCATTCCAACAGAGTGCATAAAGTATTCAAAGTACCATTCACACAAGCTTTACGCCAAATTGAAAACATAACGTTGGCACTATACTTTGCTTTTAATCCGGCAACATCAAATACACCACAAATTTCTTCAGCCGCTTTTTTCTGAGTTGGTTCGATATTTTGAATCTCAATGCCGCCGTCGCCAATCAACTTAACATGACCTGGCCCCAGCAACGTCGCGGTCCAAACTGTGACACCCATGAAAATATTGGCTTTATTAAGATACTTTTCAATCGTGGCGATATGACCTAGGCCATTCAATAGACAAACAATTTTGGTATTGGCCGTTAGAATTGGCTGAATATCTTGTAACATTTTGGGTAAACCCATTGATTTCGTAAACAAGACAACTAATTCTGGCTGAAAGTTAACATCTTGTGGTAAAAATGCAGGGATTTCAACCTGTTTACTACCGTGATCCGTTTCAATTTTTAAACCTTTTTGATTGATGGTTTGAACATGCTCTGCCCAAGAATCAATCAAGATGACGTCATTTCCAGCACGTTTCAACATGACGCCGAAACGTGAACCCATGGCGCCGGCACCTGCAATTGCAATTTTCATTATCAACACACTCCATTCAATTCCAATATAGTCCAGTCAATTAATACGCGCAAACAATAACACACCTTATGTTGTCATTAAATCGTCACCTGTTTAACGGAACTGGTGTAAAATCCCTGTTCCTAATTGAACCGCGCCTTGCAAAAGCGGATTGGTGATGGCTGGTTTAATACGGATCGAACACTTTTTGGCGATAGTATTGGCAACTTCTACAATCGACAACTCGTTAGTATCCAAAATTTCTGCAAATTGTGGTGTCTCTGTTTGTTCAGACAACCGTTGTAAATGTGATAAAGTAAAACGATTATTCAAATTACCGTGCTGGCGCAAACGTTGGGCAATAACTGTTGGCGTTGCGGCCAAAGTAAAGTGGCGCACTGTAATGCCATCATGACGCAAGCCACCAATAATTTCGTCAAAATATTGTTGCTTGCTGACTGCCATCGGTACAATAATTGTTTGTTGCGTCTGGGTGGCCATCTTTTTCAGCAATTGATAAGTCCATTGCCGCCACTCTGGATAATCTTCAAAATTATCTTCTTGCAGCGCTTTAGGCAACTGTTTTGTCAACAAGCGGCCAAGCTCATGAGGATCGTACAAAATAGCACCATTAATCCGTCGTTGTAATTCCGCGGCAACTTGTATTTTACCAACACCGAAAGGACCATTTAACCAAATAATCATTTATGCATTCACCCGTTCTATTTATTAATTACATTTTAGCCAGTTTTTCAGAAAATGTCTGCCTTATTAACCGATTATTAACAAACTTAGCTATTTTTTGAGAATTATGTTCACTAAAATGCGATTTTTACTACGCTATCTTGACTCAACTTGCCTAAATCTTATTTTTTGGTATAATTTCATAGATATTACCCGCAATTATGGTCCAGCAAGCTATAATGTGGCTATTAGAACACTGGAGGTAACACACGTGGCAACAGCTAAGATCGTTTACGCAAGTATGACAGGAAATAATGAAGAAATTGCGCAGATTATGGAAGAACAATTCGAAAATTTAGGTGTTGAGGTCGATACTACTGAGGCTTCACAAGCTGACGCAAGCGACTTTGAAGACGTTGATATCTGTGTCGTCGCAACGTACACTGACGGCGAAGGTGAAATTCCTGATGAAGCTCAGGATTTCTATGACGATTTACAAGAAGAAGATTTAGCTGGTAAAATTTACGGGACCTGTGGCTCAGGCGACCGTTTCTATGGCGATCACTTCTGTGCAACTGTCGATGATTTCGACCATACTTTTGCACAAACTGGTGCCACTAAAGGTGCTGAAAGTGTCAAGATTGATTTGGCTGCCGAGGCCGAGGACATCGAACATTTAGATGCGTTTGTTAAGGCACTCGTTGATAAAGCTAATGCCAATGGTTAACTAGTATGAATAACCTTCATACTTTTCTTAAAAATCATCGTGATTTCATTAGCTACACTTTTTTTGGCTTCTTAGCATCTGTTATTAACATTGTTTCTTTCATGGTAATTAAGTCAACCTTTCACGCTCATTATATGTTTGCGAACACCTTAGCCTGGTTGATCTCTGTTATTTTCGGCTTCTTCACGAATAAGTCATTAGTTTTTAAGTCTGAATACTCAACCGGTTACGCCTTAATCACAGAACTGATTGCTTTTTCTTTTTTTCGTGGCATTAGTTTACTTGCCGACTCGGCAATTATGTTCGTCTGCATTAGCGGTCTGAATTTGTCCAGCTTTACGGCTAAAGTAATCGACCAAATTCTCGTTGGCATTCTCAACTACATCACTTCCCGCTATACATTCAGCAAAGATCAACGGCAAATGACGAGACGTTTACGCCAACGACGGCTAGCACATCATCAACAAAAATTAGCGCAACGAAAAAGTTCTCGTTAGCATCGGAAATTAAACAACTGGTAAGACAAATTTAACCATTAAAAAAGTGACTACCTAGCAAAAATCGACAGGCGCTTAAAAACAAGGGACTAAATCCATTTTCGGATTTAGTCCTTTGTTTTTAGATGTTGTTGATACAAAAACCAGCAACGATCATTTTACATCTCATCAGAATCCAAACGCTTCTCACCAGTTAAGGCTTGAATAGCAGTAATATCTTGTGTGGCCTCTAAGCAGCCGATATAGTCCCCAGCTTCATTATGCACAGCAAAATAACGAATATAAGCCATGCGGCCACGGAAGTTAATCCAAAACTCAGCGTCCTGGCGCCTACCTTCGTGAAAATCACTAAGAATTTTTTCGACCTTGTCAACGCTCTTAGGTGGATGGCAGTTCACAACGGCGCGGCCAACAACTGCTTTAGTTCTTGGAAAAATTCGATCACCGTCATCAGAGAACCAGGCCACGCGATCGTTCACATCAACTAAAGTTAAATCAAGCGGCAACACTTTGAAAATACCAGTCAGTTGGCTTAAATCTAATGTCCCGTTATTAAGACTAATCTGTGCACGACCGTTTGCATCTAATAACAAATGGGTTGGCACGTCATCGTCTTTTTTAACCGTTGCTCGCTGTTCGGCAGTCGTTTCTGATTGGCCTGCTGCCAGTTGCGCCGCAATATGTGCAGGCATGCCTGCTGGTACTGCTGGTTGTGCGGTAACGGGAATTTTAACATCGAGTTCTTGTTGCGCGGCTAACGTTTGCGCAGCTTCATTTAATTCGGCGGCAATAGCTGGCACTTGGCGCGGCTTAGCTTCGTCTTTAGCAATTGCTGCTGCACTGGGACGCCATGGCAACGGTTGAGCGATTAACGTATAACCAATCTCATCACTCTCTGCAGCAATCATGCCCCAATCTGCCGCAGTAAAAACTTCTGCAACCATTGGTAACATGATCTGTTCTTCCTTAAAAATCATTTCCATAATTTCCTGATTAGCGGCTTCAATTGCTGCTTCAATCTCATATTTATCAGGTAATGGCGTTTGGTTAACCAATTGAACGACTGTTTTAATCAGCCCGCGAATTTTATCATCGACACCCCACATTACCTTAGGTGGCGCCGTGATGCCGTATTTGTCCATCAGCGGAAAAATCAAGTTTTCTTTACGCGCATAATGCCGGCCAATCGTCTGCAAGTCCACCAACGCGTGTTGCATTCGCTTTAAATAATGTTGATCCTGACCATCTTGTTGCCATTTTTTCAAACAAGGCAACAATTCATCTTTCAACAACGATGTGATAATTAAATTTTCTAATTTTAAAACTTGCACCGGATGGCCGGGTGCTTCTTCATCAGGTGTTGCCACTTGGTTATCAGAAATTTTTCCTTTGAAAACAGCGGCATGAACATTACATAAATGCTGAATCTCCATTGGATTCAGGCCCGTCGCAATTAAAGCGCGTTCTGCTGAAGTAATTTCTGAAACGTCGACCGTTGAAAAAGTCTCATCAAAAATTTTCTTGGCTACCTCAAAAGAACCACCTTCATGTAACATTTTAAGAATCTCAACAATTTTTTGCTGACGATAAACAGCATTGTGCTTTAAATCATCCGCATTTGTATGTGTCGTTTTGTCAGTCATGATCGATCACCTCAAAATTCGCGGCGGTTAATTGAGCCACCAATTGTGTTAAAGGAATATTTTTCATTGCTGCGCCTTTACGCAACGTCATAAAACGGCCAGCCGTTTGTAACAGTGCCGGATTCGTTACACCATCAAGACCAAGATCCGTCATAATCGGGACAATTTCTGGATGGGCATTAACTAATTCATAAACGGTCATATCTAAACTGATTTTCTTACTCATCTTTTTACTCCGTCAATTATTGATAGCAACACTAACTTCCGTGTGCTTCCACATTAATTGTTCCATATTTTAACGATAATAACCAGACTTTACCCTAATTATTTACAGCTAATTTAGTCGCAATTTGAAACACCACACGATTTACCAAGTCAACCATTCTCGCAACTCTCGCAAAAAATTGAGATAAAATTGAAGTGCCCTATAATTATTAGACAAGTAGTCTAATAATTATAGGACACTTCACAAAAATCCCGGTTCTTTTTAAATATTGTCATGCTATGAAAGTTTGAGTACCAAGTTCTTAACGACATCGTTTTATTCGAACAATAAGATTGTATTAAACAAAACCACAATCAACAAAACACAATCCAACTTTCAACACATTTTCTTATTCGTCAATTGATAATTAATCGTGGTCGCCATTGTAAATGGTATGAGGGACCTGTACATAATCAACTTCTTTTAACGCGGCTAATTCGCGTCCTCCGGCATAAGAAATCGCCGACTGTAAATCCTCTTGCATACTTGTCAACTCGTCGTGTAAGTCACCTTTAAGGGTAATAAGGACCTTTTTACCTTCAACATGATGCTGACTTTGTTTTTGATACTGAGATGCTGACCCAAAATAAGCTTTGTAGGTCTTACCATCATGTTCAACTTCTTCACCAGGTGATTGCTCAAAACCTGCCAACATCGAACCAATCATCACCATGGTCGCACCAAAACGAATTGACTTGGCAATATCACCATGTGTGCGAATACCACCGTCTGCAATGATCGGCTTAGTCGCCACCTGACTACACCAAGCCAAGGCAGATAATTGCCAACCACCCGTACCAAAACCTGTTTTTAATTTCGTAATACAGGCACGGCCCGGTCCAATTCCAACTTTAGTGGCATCCGCACCTGCTTCTTCCAAATCACGAACGCCATCTGGTGTCCCGACATTGCCAGCAATAACGAACGCAGCGGGCATTTGCTTCTTAAGGTAGTGAATCATCTCAATCACACTATCGGCGTGACCGTGCGCAATATCAATTGTAATAAATTCAGGATGACTTTGGTCTGCAACCAATTGATCGACAAATTGATATTCATCTGGTTTAACACCAATCGAAATTGACGCATACAGATTGCGCTCGTGCATATTTTTAATGAAAGCAGCACGCGTTTCTGGTTCAAAACGATGCATCACATAGAAATAACCATGACTAGCCAACCAAATCGCAATTTCTTCGTTAATAACGGTTTGCATATTAGCCGGAACAACTGGAATTTTAAAACGATACTGTCCCAATTGAACCGACGTATCTGCTTCTTCACGAGAATTTATTTGGCAACGCCGCGGAATTAATTGGATATCATCATAATCAAATGTTTGCATGTTCTCACCTATCGTTTGCTTTTATTAACGTCCAGAAACCAGTCTAACTGATTTATTAGGATAATTCAAGTAAATAAACGTACATTGTTCTTTATTATTATTTTTATAGTTCGTATTTTTTAAAAACAAACATATCTAGCAAAGTGAAGGAACGATTATTGGGTTTGGCGATTAACTTGATTGTTCTATTTCTACAAGTCTTTTAGTCAGGCAACATCTAATCGTTAAAGTATTTGATTATCTCCGCTTACCGTTTTCGAACAACATAAAAAAAGAACTGAGATTGCTATCCCAGTTCCAACCTTTGATTGATACAATTAACCTATTTTTGCTGAACGGAATTCAAAATCATCCGCTACTTCGTTTGCAGGATTAAACCGATCATTGTAAATAAAATCTTCCAGTTGTGCTTGCAAAATTTCAACAATTTGCGTTTTAGAGATGCTTGCGTAACCGCTCGAAGTCAAATTGGCGATGCCATTGACAATAATCCAATTACCAACTAGAATGCGGTGAATCTTTTCTTCAGAAAGTTCTGATGAACCAGGCCGTTTAGCAAAGCGTGCCGTTCCTAATTGCGTTGCGAATCGCTTCATTTCGGTAATACTAGCCTTATCCTCAATCCACAATGTCCGATATAACATTGGTTGCTCACAAGCAAAGTGAATGTATGCCAAATCTAAATCAATCAACGGATCGTCATGATAATGCTGACTAAAAACCTGCTTCAATAAATATGACTGAATCTTAATGATTGATTGCTGTTTTAAATCATCCATACATTCAAACTCTAAATAAAGCGGTTGAGTAGAACAATTCAGTTCGTCAGCAATTTTACGAGCTGTAAAATTTTGAAAGCCATCACGCATTGCTAAATTAACTGCTGCATTCAAAATATCGTTCTTCATAATTGTTTTTTTCCGGGCCATAATTGATCTCTCCTTCAACTTGTGAAATAATTTTTATTTTTTAGCTTATCGTTACGATAACTTTTGTATTTGAATCATAACATAATAAAAAGTAAAAGAAAACCTTTTATTTAAATTTTTTTATCAAAATAGTTAGTTCCTTCCGTAATCAGGATTGATTGTTTTCATCATAAAACTTATTTAAATCGATAACCGAACTATTTTATCGCAAAAGCGCTTGATGCAATGCTTATTTCAACATGTTAGAATAAAAGTAAATACACGAAAGCTGGTCCCGAATAGCAATGAATGATTTTCACACACAACTGCAAAAATATGCCGAGCTAATTATTAAAATTGGATTGAATGTTCAAAAAAACGATGAAATCACAATTAGTATTGCCATTGATCAAGTTGAATTTGCTCATCTCTTAATCGAGCAGGCGTATTTAGCTGGCGCCAGAAATGTCATCATGCAATGGCAAGACGACCAAAAACGGCGTCTTGATTTAACTTATCAATCCGAAAAAGAGTTAGCTCAAATTAAGCCGTATAGAGAAGACTTACAACTTTATATTGCCAACAATCGCGTCAAGCGTCTATCGGTTTTGTCTAGCGATCCTGATGTTTTAATCGGAATCGACCCACGAAAGATTGCTGCTACTCAAAAGTTGAATAGTTCTGGTACACAGGCCGTCAAAACTGCTACTGAAAATAATCTATTGAGTTGGACTGTTGTGGCAGCAGCAAGTCCTGCTTGGGCCAAAAAAGTTTTTCCCAACGAAAATAAACAAACTGGCACGATGCATTTATGGCAAGCAATCTTTGCTGCAACACGAATTGACAATGCCGATCCTGTCGCGGCATGGCAAATCCAAAAACAAAAATTGATCACGAAAGCTGCCATGCTTAATCAATACCAGTTTGACCGTTTGCATTATCTAGCACCAGGAACAGATTTAACAATTGGGTTGCCCAAACATCATGTCTGGGAAGCTGCTGGTGCTACTAATGAACATGGTGACGAATTTATTCCAAATATGCCGACCGAAGAAGTTTTCACTGCACCAGACGCTAATCGCATTGACGGTCATATTCGGGCTACCAAACCGCTCAGCTATGCTGGCACAATCTTAACAGGAATTTCTTTCACTTTTAAAAATGGTCGCGTCGTTAAAGCCGATGCCGATCAAGGCTTATCAACATTAAAACACTTACTAAAAACTGATGCCGGTGCTAGTCGATTAGGTGAAGTTGCCTTAGTACCTGATCTTTCACCTATTTCGCAATCTGGTCTAACTTTTTTCAACACGTTATTCGATGAAAATGCCTCAAACCATTTAGCTTTAGGCGCAGCTTATCCGTTCTCGGTGGCAGGTGGTACAGAAATGAATCAATTGCAACTGCAAGTAGCCGGATTAAATGTCAGTCAAATCCACGTTGACTTTATGGTCGGCTCTGCAAAAATGGCGATTGACGGTATCACCACCAATGATGAAGTTGTGCCAATTTTTCGCAACGGTGACTGGGTATGACCAACAACTTCGGATTGCTTATCGCGAGTGGTTGTTTGATTATTGTCAGTTGCTTCGCCATTAGTTTGGCCATTATGAACTGGCGCCAATGGCAACACCGCCGCCTCGTTATATTGTTAACTGCAGTCCCGATTATCCTGACAGTAATTGCGATTTATTTCTTATTCCATCTCCGTTAATTTAGTTAATCAGCACGCTTCGTACCTGTGGAAATACCTTGGTGGAACGTTGTAAGTATTAATTTGGGCTAAATGCTAAGTCCTAAAACCGCTATATTGCGTTTCTCCGTGCCAACGGAAAATACGCTGATGAAAGCGCTGCGAGCATTGGTTTGAGCCGAATCAAAAACCAAACCTAGTTATAAGTGCAAAGTCCTAGAACTGTTATGTTGAAGTTCTTCGTGCCTGCGGAAAATACGCTGGTGGAACGCTGCGAGCTTGATTTGAGCCAAATAAATTTGTCTCAAATACAAGCTTTGTTGTAAGTGGTAAACCACTAACAACAATTCCGCGGCTGACCGCGATTTCCCTCCGGCACTGACAAAAAAGCTGTGGCGGTGTGATTTAACTTCAAGTTTGTACTTCTCAAAATTTTAGAGGGCAGTCCAACCACTCGTCAATTCAGCGCTTGCGCAAAGGTTGCCATCTTGTTTGTTTAGTGAGGGAAAATAAATACCGCTCAGTGGTAATATTACTGTTGGTGGTTTACCACTTACAGTAAGACCTGTCTTGGAGACAATTTTGAAAAAATTGGCTTCAAGCAGTGTCCACCACGTTCCAGCGAAAGTATTTATTTTCCCTCACGGCACCCGCACGTTCCGTATGCAACCTTTGCACAAGCGCGAAAAAGTACAAAATAACAGTTTAGTTCCCCCATCACTCACACCACTCAATTTTTAACGATGGATTACTAACTAACTCACCCCGTTGCAAAATCGGTAGTTATTCGCTACAATTAATTGTACTTGCGATAGTAGCTCACCTGGATAGAGCAATGGTTTCCTAAACCATAGGTAGAGGGTTCGAGTCCCCCCTGTCGCATAATTGGCTAAATATTCTCTGTTAATTTGCTCAATAAGCCATCACTTTCATCCAATTGTTTTTACAAAAAAAACGACCTAGAGAATTTTCTAGGTCGTTTTACTGTTATCATTTTATTTAGAAATAATCCCACAACATCGGCTTATTGGGATAACTTAAACAAGACTGTAATTCCGTTAACACCGCTTGTGATTCAATTTGGCAATTTCCCGTTTGCACCAATTGGGCTAAAGTCCGATAACCAAGAAATGCCTTTGCAAGTTGACGTGTATCGGCAATTAAATCTGCGTCCAACTCACTGCTGTGCCGCAATTGACCGCGACCATCTACAATTGACAACTGCCACTTACCATTATTCTCAGGAATAAATTGATCTTTAATCTCAATAATTAATGGCTGCTTCAAATCGGCTGTAAAGTGCCAATTCTCAACCAGTAATTGCCAATTATTAATGCGTGCCATCATATAAGGCTCGAGTGTCGTTTGCACATGATAGGCTTCCGGCATCAAATCATTATACGGCGTTTGGTTAGCACTAGTATAAACAAACTTAGGATAAACACCGGCATGTTTGCCGACAAAGCTTAGCAACCGTTGAAAACTACCAAAGCTATTTGGCATTAACTCAACCATTTCAAACTGTTGTCCAGAAATGCGTTGATAGATTAAGTAGCCATCAAGTTGATGTTCATCATCATAAGAAAGTGCCACTTCAAAGTTAGGGTGCTTGCTGTAACGATATTGTTGCCACCACGAATGGCGAATTAGTCCGCCATTTTGGCTCTGCTCGTTTTGCTGATAAATTTGTGCCATTTGGTCCAAGTTATCAGTAAAATTGCCACGTTCAACCGAACCGGTCACTTGCTTAGACACGCGGGGAAAATCCGCTGCGCGAACCTCGTAATGAAGTCGATCAAACACTTCTTCAAAACCAAAACGGCGATAGAAAGTATAAGAAAATGGTGCCAAATATGAAAGTATCACATGATCCGCAAGCATTTGCTCCGTGGCCTTCTGCATTAACAGCGTAATTGCCCCATGACCACCGAACTCAGGATAACTCGCTACGTAACCGACGCCACCCATTTGATATTCTTGACCATGCCAGTTGGTTGGTAAATAAGTTACCATAATCGCACTTTTAACATGGCCTTGTGCATCAACGATTGCATAATTATGACTGTGCATCGCCAGGTTAAGCCACTTGGTCTGATAAGCCTCGTTATTAGGCCGGTCAAAAGCATAGCAACACAATTCGTAATACTCGTTTAATAAGTCCACATCAGCGTGATCAATTTCAACAACTTCAGACATTACTTATCTGCTCCGAAATCTTCACCATTAGTTGCAATGACTTGCTTATACCAGTAAAAACTATCCTTAGGATAACGGGCCAAATCTTTCTCATTCTTTTCATCACGATCAATGTAGACGAAGCCGTAACGTTTCTGATAGCCGTTTAACCAACTTAATAAGTCAGTGAAGCTCCAAGTTGTATACCCAATCACTTGAATGCCATCACTAATCGCATCATGAATAGCTTTAACATGCTCACGTAAGAAGTGAATTCGGTAATCGTCATGAATTTCATGATCGCTTTCTAATGTGTCAAAGGCACCGAGCCCATTCTCAGTAATTAGTACTGGTAAGTGATAACGACTATTGATTCGGCGCAATGCAATACGTAAACCAATTGGATCGATGTTCCAATCCCAATCAGTTGTTTGCAGATATTCATTGGTTGCTGACTTGAACATTCCTGGAATACCTGATTCTTGCTTACTGCCCTTCTTGCCGGTCGTATTTTCGGCAGCTAAACCAATCCCGTCTGCTAGTGGATTAGCCTGAACAGTAGCGGTTTGATAATAATTCAAACCCATGAAATCTGGACGCGCCAAAGGATCAGTTAACAACGTTTCATCTTCTGGCGTGATTTCGGGTGCAATACCTTGTTCTTCTTGCCATTTACGAATAACGTCTGGATAATGACCGTAAGCGTACATATCCATCCAGTAATATGAATTCATTTGCTCTGCGTTGTCAGCAGCTAATTGGTTCTCTGGATTAGCGTCGACTGCATAAACTGGGCCATAGGCAAAGCTTGGACCAATTTCACCTGTGAAATGTTCATGGAAATATTTCGTGGCAGCAGCATTAGCCAAGTTAGCAATATGATTGGCCGCATACATCCGTTTCGGATCTTGAACTGCTGGTGGATGGCTTGCTAGTAAATAGCCATGTTGAATGAAGACATTTTGTTCGTTCAATGTCACCCAATGTTTAACGCGATCGCCATAGTTTTCAAATAAAGTCTTCGCATAGTTAACGAAATCGGGAATAATTTTCCGTGATTCCCAACCTTGATATTCGTCTTGAAGTGCTTGAGGTAAATCCCAATGATAAATCGTTACAACCGGTTCAATATGATGAGCAACCAAGTCGTCAATCAAATCATTGTAGAACTTAATTCCAGCAGCACTAGCCTCACCATTACCATTAGGAAAAATCCGGGTCCAAGCAATTGAAAAACGGTAAGCCTTCAAACCGGCCTTAGCCATTAATTCAACATCTTCTGGATAACGATGATAATGATCGACTGCAACATCACCATTAGTCCCCTCAAAAGTCTTACCAGGGATCCGCACAAACTTATCCCAAACCGAAAGGCCTTTACCATCTTCCTGATAAGCACCTTCAATTTGGTACGCCGCAGAAGCAGAACCCCAAAGGAAATCTTTAGGGAATGGTGTTAATTTTTTATGTTCCATTTTCAACCTCCATTTGTAATGATAATTCATGATTAATTTAGTTAAAAGTAGAAGAGTGGGACAAAACAAAAGCTTTGTCCCACTTCCTTTTTTGGTTACAAATCAAAACGTGTCACAATGTCTAGTCGGACTGAGTTCAAATAAAGATCTTGCTGCGTTGGCACGCAATGATCTTTTCATTTAAATTTAGACCGGCAACCCGTTACCTTGCGTGCTCTGATTTTGAAACGTGCTCAAGCCAACTGGGTGTCGTGTATTTAAGCGTGAATCTCCTTGCGTTGACACGCAATGATCTTCCCGTTTAAATACAAACACCCAATTCGTTGGCTTTCGCACTCTGATTTAATATGATGCTTCAATTTGTAGTAGCATCTTTTTGAAATTACGGCGGCGGACGTAACCGAGAATTGAGCCGACTAAGACATCGTTCATTTGCCTCATAAAGCCACCCTTTGATGCGACTTCTTCTTGGTAAGTCACTTCGATTTCCTTTTCGCATAATTGCTTAATATCATACTTAACATCAAAATCACTTTGATTAGAATGGGTTGTATAGTGATAAGACTCATCGGGAACTAATTTGGTCACCGTAATCCGGGCCGAGGTGCTTTTGGTGAACTGCTTAATATATGAATAGCCTTCTAATTGTGCCTCAGAGAGTGTCTCACCTGTTTGCGTACGAATGTCATACAAAACTGAATCGACAACCTTATGATAGAAAAAGTTGGCCGGGATATTAAGCTTCTGTTTAATCTTCATTTCTTAGTCACCTTCTTTGCCGTTGACTCGTTTGACGATTTAACGGCGGTGTCTGCGTCATGTGCGTGCTTTTCAGCCTGAGCCTTTTCGTTCTTCCGGCCGCGACGGTAGAAGTAAAAACCGGCGGCGACAAAGGCGATGCCCAAAGTTAAAATACCCAAGCGAACTTGATTGATATTATGATTTGCCGGGCTCATCATAATCATCGCAAAGCCAATTGCCATTAAAAATAGGCCATTGGTTGCCATTATTTTTCAACTCCAGCTTGGAAATAAAGAACCGTACCCCAAGATTGTTTCTTGATTGTTGCCTTAGCCAATTTAGCGGCGGCATCAAGGTCCTCCATGTTTGTTTCGAAGACTAACTTCATACCGCTTTTACTCTTAAGTTGGAAAGAAACACCATCTTCGTCGTAATTGTTTAATAGATCAATGATTTTATCCTGTTGGATAGGCGCGTTTAAAAAGATCATTTTGACAACTCCCTTACTTTGATAATAAATATCTTACACTTAATAAGAATAAGCCATTAGCCGCTTTGATTGCAACTAATGGCCCATACTTTATTCAAAATATTTAATTCACTTAATAACTAAATTAAGCAGCTGTTGTGTCATCTGTTTCAGCAGCAACTTTGCTTGACATTCTTACAAATGGAACCCAAATGAAGAATGCGATAACCATATTAACGATTGCTAGCAAGGCAGCACGCCAGTCAAAGTTCGTTGCCATCCAAGCATTTAAGACTGGAGGCGTAATCCAAGGAACTGCGACTTGAACTGGTGCAACCCAACCAAGTGAGCTAACAACATAAGCGATAACAGTGTTAATGAATGGTGCAATGATGAATGGCACGAAGTAAATGGCATTCAAGACGATTGGCAAACCAAACATTACAGGTTCGTTGATGTTGAACAAGCCAGGAGCAAAGGCTAACTTAGCAACTGTCTTTTCATCAGCACGCTTAGAGAAGAGTAAGATAGCAAGAAGTAATACGATTGTACCACCTGAACCACCAAACCATACATAAGCATCAAATGAACCACGAGTCCAGAAATACTTGAACGGTGTGCCATCTTTTAATGATTGAATGTTAGCTAATTGAGCAGGTGTCCAAATACCTTCCAAAACTGGGCCTAAAACGTTAGGTCCATGAATACCGAAGAACCAGAAGATTTGTACTAACAATGAAACTAAGAGTACCATACCAGCTGATTGACCGGCACCAATCAATGGTGCTTGGATTGTCTTAGACAACCAGTCACCGAAGAATTGACCAGTAACTTGAGTAAAGAGATAGTTAATAATAGCAACAATATAAACTGCAGCAATACTTGGAATCAAAGCAGTAAATGCTTTAGAAACTGCAGGTGGAACTGAATCAGGCATCTTGATTGTGATGTCTTTCTTCATCAACCAGATATAAATAACAACGGCAATACCGCCGAAAATCATAGCTGTAAACAAACTTGCGGAGTTCATGTTAGCCATTGAGAAAGCACCGGCAACAGAAACTGTAGAACCAGTGACAGTTGCACCAGCAGTGGTCAAAGTATCAGCAGCAGCTTTTGGTAAAGCCTTGGCAATTGGAAGAACAGCATTGCTGTTAATTGTCATGAAGAAAGCGGCAACAGATACTAAGGCACCAGATAAACCATCAGTATCATAATCAGCAGCTAAATGGTAACCCCACATAACTGCGAAATAAAGTGCGAAAATTGCTAAAGAACCATTATAAACAAGTCCATCAATCGCAACGATTGGTGCAACTGCATTAATAAATCCTGTCCAGCCCCATTGTGCTGGATATGTGTTCAATAACGCGTTCAACAACGTCGCTAAAGAACCAGCCATCGTAATTGGCAATGTTGAAATAAAGCCGTCACGTAAAGCAACCAACCAGCGAATTGAGCCGATTTTAACTGCTACAGGGACAACGAATTTTTCAAGCCAATCCATTAATTTTTGCATATAAAAACCTCCGAATTAAAGCTAACCCATGTGTTAGAAATTGTGTTGCAGTATAACTTCCCCAAAAAGTTATGCGCTTGCTAATTTCTTGTAGAGATCTACGATTTCACCAGCTAAATCACGGAAAGTAATCGCATTCATTAAATGATCTTGCCCATGTACCATGAGTAAAGTCACTTTAACGTGGTCGCCACTAGCTTCTTTCGTCAACATACCAGTTTGAGAGTTGTGTGCTTCGCCTAATGCGGCATCGGCCTCTTTCAACTTGGCATCGGCTTCATCAAAGTCACCTTTTTTGGCAGCTTGGATCGCCTCCATTGAACTACTCTTGGCATTACCACCGTTAACGATTAATCCCATAATCGCTTGTAAATTTTCGTCCTCGTCCAACTTGTAGCCTCCTTTCTCTAACTAAATTTAAACACAAATGAATAATTGCAGTGGATCTGCAAAAATAGTCGCAATGAAAACAATTTCATCGCATATTTAAAGTCTATCACAACTACAAATTCACAACAAATAATAATGTTATCAATCTGAATGAATTGCTCTAGACCACGGATACATTATAAAATCATTTTCAGGTACTTGTCAAGTCCTAAAAAATGCGTCGTTGTTTGATTGGAAACGCAACCACATTTACTGAAAATTGCCCATATTGTTTTGTGATTTTCGCAAAAAAACAGCCAATTTACTTGACTGTTTTCGGTTGATGTTTTCCTTTATTTTTTTGATCACGCAGACGCTTTTTCTTGCGTGGTTTTTCCCGTTTCGTTGCAGGTTTAGCCACATGCTTAACCACCTGTCGCTCCTGCTCAACTGGTCGTTCTTTTTTTATTGGTTTTTCACTTGTTAAGTGGCCATCGATTAAATAAACCGTTTGCAATGAAAATTGATCCTTGACCGTTTTCTGTAAATTACGATGGTCATGTTCATTACCTAAATTTAAAACTGTCCCCGTGCCAAACATCCGACCGGTTCGACCTGCTCGATGCGTATAACTAACTAACGTTTTTGGCAAATCATAATTAATGACAAATTTTAATTCAGCAAAATCTAATCCGCGGGCTGCTAATTCCGTGGTCACTAAATAGGTCAGCTGCTTTTTACGGAATTGTTGCATGATTTTTTGCCTGCGTTGACTTGTCTCATCGCCCAACAGCAAACCCACCCGTAAATTTAAAAAGCTGAGTGTCTTGAATAAGGTGCGTGCACTACCAGTATTTTTAACGAAGACCAAGGCATTTTGACCATCAATTGGACCACGCTGCAGACGTTTGAGTAATTCCGCCTTTTGGTGATTACCAATTAACATAAAATCATGCTGAATTTGCTGGTGTTCCCAATCAGCATGACGCGTATCAAACCGTTCGAAGTCATAACCGAACCATTTCCCCAACTCTTCAAAAATTGGTTGTTCGGTTGCCGACATTAAGACCATCTGCGCATCAGCCGGCGTTTTAGCTAATAATTCACGGGTTGCATTTAAGTGCTCCCCATCTAATTGTGAATCAGCTTCATCAATAACGACCGTTTCTACTCGATCAACTTTAACCAGTTTATTCGTGATCATTTCTTGAATTCGCCCGGGTGTGGCAACAATAATCTCGGGATGTTGCTTCAATTGTTCTTGCTGACGTTTCAGATTAGCCTTACCGACGATGCCTTGAATTTTCAAATCAACTGTCTGCGCATAAGGTCGTAAGACGTCACGAACTTGCATCACCAATTCAGCACTTGGTTCGAGAATAATTAATTGTAACCGTTGACCCGGCTGTAATGTTTCTAATAGTGGCAAGCCAAAAGCTAATGTTTTGCCCGTTCCCGTAGCCGCCAAGCCCAGAACTGGACCACCTTTTTTCAGCGCCCAATAAACTGCTTGCTGAATTGGTGTCGGCTGCTTAAATCCGGCCCGTTGCCAAATCGGTAAAAATGGTGTTGCCGGCGTTTCATAAATTTCTGTCATTAATTTTGATCACTTTCAAATTTAATTTGGGCGCTGGTCCGTAATTGATTGAGCACTTGATTAACTTGCCCGGTTAATCGCCAGTAATGATTGAATTGTTCCTCATCATGATTATTAAACATGAGACTAAAAGCATTTACCTCATCAACTAATGGATTTTCCGTTGAGGGTTTAGACAAATCCTGAAAAACAGCCGGACCATCATAGCAGCGTACCAAATAAGGCTGACCAATACTATCTATCCACAAAGTTTGGCGGTTAGCATAAATTTCACTCGGTAGAAATGATTGCTGATCCTTGCCAAAAACCAATGCGGCATCAAAATGATCATAATGCAGTCTAGCTAAGCCGTGTAAATCAATTCCATTCTCTGCTTTAGTCGCATGATAAGTCGCCTCTTTAGGTACGCCAAACCAATCAACTGCCGCATAAACTAAGTAAACGCCTAAATCATATAAAGCACCACCCGCAAATTTCGGTGAAAAAATGTTTGGTTCCCGACCAGCCTTGAACTCATCAAAACGACTTGAGTATTTCATATACGTCAATGTTGCACCAGTCACTTGGGGAAACTGCTTAATTTGCGCACTGGCCGCTAAATAATTGGCATCATAAAGATGGCGGGCAGCTTCAATTACCCGTAACTCTGGATGTTCTTTTAAAATATGATCAATCTCCTGATATTCGGCAACTGTCACAAAAGCTGGTTTTTCAACAATCACATTTTTACCATGCAGGAGCGCACTCTTAGTATCTTGAAAATGTAGGCTATTAGGCGACGCAACATAAACCACATCCAGATCTGTCGCGCTTAAGAACGTCTCTAGATCGTCGTCTGCCTTAGCTTCAGGAATAAACAGATCATCAATTAACTGTTGCGACTTTGCGCGTGTGCGTGAATAAACATGTGTAATCTTAAATGCCCGGCTTGCAACACAAGCCTCTAAAAAAGTTTTCGTAATTTGACTAGTTCCAATTGTTCCAACATTGGTCATATTCTTTACCTCAATTTTGATTGATTAATTTTTTTATCATTTGCAAAATTAGTACACGGTTGAAAATAAATTGCAGAAATTAGTGTATCTACTGGCAAGCAAAAAGTTAAATTAAATTCGCGATTAGAACTAATCGTGGACAATAACCTAGTTTTTCTCTCCACATATTTTCTGTCACCTTATTGTAACAAAAATACAATCAACATATCATGGTTTTTAATACCAAAATAACATGACTGATGATATGATAATAGATGTGTAAAGGAGATTAACATGCGAGTTTCTGATATTTATTCTGCTGGTATTCATGGTATTAATCAAGTAAGTCGCTTTTTAACCCAAAAACGGCACCTTAAGCAACAACAAAGGCGACAACCCGATCTGGCTTTGCGTTATGCTGGCGATTGGGCTTTTATTGATCCCAAAACCAATCAGCAACATGATATGTCAATTTCTCCAGACTTTTCGATTATGATCGATCATCGCGAATTGCCCGGACGAATTATTGGGCTTGATGCTGACCAGCTGGTTTTTTTAGACCATTATGGTTTTCAATTAAAGGTCTTTGCTAATCATAACGGACCTCGTGAGATTTATGATGAATCGAGTAGCCGTACCTATCCCGTTATTAATCATCGTGACGTACCACAACAAGATGATACTGATGATGATTTAACCGAGTAACTTTACTAATGAGTTAGCGTCGAAACTTGACTAAAGATTAGGCACTAAAATTTCAAGGCTTATTTACCAATTTAGCGTCAATATTAAATAAAAGAGTTTGACAATTTTTCTTAAGATAAGTAAGGCCCAAATTCAAAAAGTGGATTTGGGCCTTTTTGATTTGTATTATTCGTACTTACGCAAAGGCTGCTTATAGAACGTGCGCGGTGCCGTGGCAGCAAAAGAATACTTAGCGCTGGCGTTGCAACCAACAACTAGAACTGTTTTGTTGTGGTTCTCCGCGCTTGCGCAAAGGTTGCATACGAAGTGTGGTGGATACCGTGAGGGAAAATAAATACTTTCGCTGGAACGTGGTGGACACTGCTTGAAGCCAATTTTTGCAAAATTGTCTCCAAGACAGGTCTTGTTGTACCAGCTAAAGCTGCAACAACAACTTCACCACTGAGCGGTATTTATTTTCCCTCACTAAACAAACAAGGTGGCAACCTTTGCGCAAGTGCTGAGTTGACGAGTGGTTGAATCACTTCTAATTTTTAGAAGTATAAATTTGCTATTAAATCACACCAACACATCTCGTTCATCAGTGCCGGAGGAAAATCGCGGTCAGCTGATCGAGTAGGAAGTAATTGTAAATTACCGTCCTCTCACACCACCGTACGTACGGTTCCGTATACGGCGGTTCAATA
>NZ_RHOX01000016.1 GCF_003946695.1 Lapidilactobacillus bayanensis
CATCGTCATTCCTCCTGCTATCTTTTTCTATTATTCTACCTTATCTGATAGTAGATTTAAAACTTTGCAACAGAACCAAATGACCTCCAGTAAGAATATTTGCATTTTGTATCTACACGGGATATACTTGACTTGTAATAATAATTTAGGAGGGGAAAATATGGAACTTATTAAAGAACAAACACGCTTAGCAAAGTGGGGAAACTCGAAAGCTGCTAGAATTCCTAGCCAAATTATTAAACAACTGAAATTAGATGATAACCAAGATATGACAATAACCATTGAAAATGGATCAATTGTTTTAACACCAATAAAAAAGAACCCAACCAATATTCACGAACTATTTAAGGATTGGAAAGATGACGGGAAAAGGGATCACGAGCTTGATTGGGGAAAGTCAGAAGGTAATGAACTTCAATGGTAAGCCAAGGTGATATATTTTATGTTAACTTTAATCCAAGCCGTGGTCATGAACAGATGAATAAGCGACCAGCCATTGCTCTAAGCAATGATTTAGTCTGTCAGACGAGTAACATGACGATTGTGGCTCCAATTAGCAGTACCAAGCGTAATTTTCCAATGTATCATCGACTAACTAGTAGTCAAACAGTATATGGAAAAGTATTATTAGATCAAACCATAGCCTTAGATTTACGGGCAAGACATGTCACTGATGAAACTATTGTCGATCATGTATCGCGTGAAGAACTAGAAGAAATAATCACTTTGTACAAATTATTGTTTAGTATTGATGACAAATAGAAGAAGTCATTTCTTTAATATTAAAACAAATAACCCCCAAAATCTATAATATAGATTTTGGGGGTTATTCTTTCAATGTTTTCGAGGGGCGATTTTATAATTATAGACCCTGAAATGATTTACTTGGTTTCTTAAGTTAAGTATTTTATTCAGTGAGTTCTTTCTTTAATTCTCTTTTCCAATTTGGGGAATGGATTATTCTCTTCTTTTCTAAATTTCCCCTTATAATTTCCTGTTTTGAGAGTTTAGACAATTTTTTCCAAGAATCAGAGAAGATATAAATTGCATTTCCATATATGGCGGAATCTAAAACATATATTTTTTTGTTTTCAAATCGGAAATAGCCACCGCCTTAACTTCTCTACTGGATCTATTATACAGGCAGACTAGCTCTTTAACCAAATATAAAATTAAAGAATCAGTAAGAATACTATATTACATATCTGAAAAACAGTTTTTAACTGCTAGGCCATAATTTATAGATAAATAAAAGCAAGCACCTACGTAAAAAAGTGCCTGCTTTTACTAATTATCAAAAAAATTCCCATCTATATTTATAAAAGGTTATCATAACAATTGAAATATTGATTAACTGACCTTTAATTGGCAAATTATTTACGTTCTAAGATGACTAATATAGATAATTTGGCTAATTATCCATGTAATTTTTGTTGCAACGTATCACCAATGCCATCTACCTTCTTAGCAGCCAAGACGGTGCCGCCGATGAGAACACCACCTACAATGAGCGTAGAAGCGATCATAAACTTAAATACACTTTTCAAGACGTCCATAAAATTCCCCCTTACTTTTTACTGGTTCGACCAACAACTAATGAAACAATCAGAACTAAAATAATTGCCCCGATGATCGATGGTATCAATGCCATGCCAGCTAATGAAGGGCCCCAAGTTCCAAGGAGCCCTTGGCCAATCCATGCACCAATCAAACCAGCTACGATGTTTGCAATCCAGCCCATAGCAGCACCACGGTTAGTGATTGCGCCAGCAATGGCACCAATGATTGCCCCGACGATTAATGACCAAATAAGTCCCATATTTACTCACTCCCTTAGTTAACACGACTAGATTTATTGTTAGACGTTACTTTATCAACGCTGTCACTTAATGTTTCCTTCGATTTCTTTGCGCCCTCACTGACAGCTTCCTTCGTTTTGTCTGTAGCATCGATCACGCGATCTTGCAGAGAAGTCGAATCTTTTTCATGTTGCTCCTTTGTCTTGACATCAACAACATTCACATTTACTTCAATTACTTCTAAGTCGGTCATGTTCTTTACTTCCCGAACGATAACATTTTTGATCTTGTCATACAGTTTAGAAATATCAATGCCGTATTCAGCAACAATGTCGAGATCCACTGCAACCTGCTTTTTTCCAACCTCTACATCAATTCCTGATGTGACATCGGAAGTATTAACTAGTTTTTCAGCAACATTTGCGAAAAAGCCGCCATCTACGGTTAATAAGCCATCTACTTCAGAAAGTGCGATACCAATGATTTTTTGAATAACCTTATCATCAAATGTTAAATTGCCTTTAACACCAGACTTTTCGTTAGTTGTTGTTTTTTCACTTGGCGTTCCATTCTGCATAATTTTTCCTCCTTATAATTCAAACAGTTATTTAAAAACATTTGTTAAGATACCAGTTTTTTGAATATAATAACCCGCGGTAATCCCGATTGCCATAAAAATCAAAACAAAAAGCGTCTTGAAAAATCCAAAAGTGATGAGAAGGACCGCTAAGAGCAATCCTATAATTCCACCAATTAGTGGCCAAAAATAGGCTTTAATAAGTTCGGTCACGTTATCACCTCCTAGACAACTCGAGATTGATGCACATTAGCGTCCGACTCATTGAAATCAACGAGTCGGATTTTTATTTTTTTCTGTTCAGAAATTCCAAGACAAATACGCAAATCTTTTTTTAATTGATTGAGAAAATTTGCAGTCTGTTGCTTGGCATTGACTGAATTTAGTAGATCACCCGATATTTTAAGTGTGATCCTTTTTCGTGATAACTTAGCTGATACCTTGGGGTTACCAATAAAGGGTTCATGTTGAAGTGCTGAAAGAGCAAAATGCTCAATAGCTTTCTTACTGATGGTAACTTGACCATCAGACTTTTGATGAAGATATAATGACTGTGACCGTGGCCAAAAAAGTGTGATAAGCAATAAAACAATTAACACCGCTGCCAGAATTATCCCACTCCAAAAAAGGTATATCGGTTCGTACTGATCCAACCAATCAAACTTTAATTGCATGGGTGTGCTAGTGCCAATGGCCGTTGACCAATTTTTAAAGACAAGAACTATGGACAAAGGAAATGCAAGGATAATAACAACTACTATTAAAGCCTTAAATATAAATCGCAAATCATCACCACCTTTACCATCATTATAGCAGACAGGTAGTGATGATGAAATTATATGCACTTATAAGAAACCAATTAAAATTTTTATTTGAATAAACCAATCTGGCCACTAGGGTATATCCTAGTGGCCTTTTTGAGCTTTTAAAATAGAATAAGTCCTGCTTTTTCTAATATCAGATTTAATCATCCATATGTTTTTGTAAATTTTGCGTTAGACATATTAAGTCTGGTACATTTAGCTCAACAGTATTAGTGCCTTCTCTACGATAGTACTTACCATTGTAGGGTTCAGGTTTCCCAGTATTATCTATTTTAATGGATAATACTGTTGCACCGTTATAGGTATAACTTTTTATGTCTTTTAACATTGTCATCATCTCTTCACTAACAGGCTCTTGAGATAGTGCTGAGAAATAATGTTGATAATACTCATCGATACTTTTTCCACTTAATGTTAAATCTCTTTTAATCCCAACAATGGAAATAGGTCCTATCTTAAATGGTTCTATTCCAAGGTCAGATGCGTTATAAGAATCAGAATCAGAATCGGCAACACCAATCATGATGTAAGAACTCTTATGACTCGGAGTATTGGCAAAAGAAGTTGCTTTTTTTGCTATATTGGATACTAGTTTCGTGTTGAAAGTTTTCTTTTGCGTCTGTGGATTGAACGAATACAAACCAAGTTTAAATTCAAACCGTTCTGTTTCGCCAGAACTGTCTTCAAGTATTTGTTTAAGTATCTGTCCATCGCTATATTTTTTTAATTCGTCCTTGCTAAAAATGAACCCTGGATCAAGTAATCCCTCAACAAGAGTAATATTGGTTTCCCTATCGGAAACTTTTATAGAATGAGATCCCTTTGCTAATTTAGATTCAAGTCCAGTGCTCTTATGCTAGATTTACGGACAGATTTTCTTCTGCCCTGTAAACTAATAGCATAGGAGCATTTTTTAATATGATTCGATACAAAAAAGAATTTAAGCAGTTGTTGCAGGCGGCAATCAAGGTCGGAACGGTGAATAAGCAGTTGCAGCGTGAGACGATGGTGGGGCGGTTGATTGCGGGCAATTTGCCTAGTTACGCCCCTAGCCATCAAACATTGAATCCCAAGTCACCGTTGATGGGTCGGCGGATTGCATTTCTGGGATCGTCAATTACGGCCGGTGCGGGTGCACTGGAAGATTCGTTCGTCGATTATCTCGTCGCGACGGATGGCGTGATTGCCATCAAGGAAGCGGTGAGTGGCACCACTTTAGCAGGTAACGCACCAGATAGCTATGTGCAGCGGCTCTATCATCGGATTCCAGTGACCCAACCATTGGACGCTTTTGTCTGCCAACTTTCAACCAATGATGGGCGGCATGACAAGGCTATGGGGCAAGTTACGGGTGCACAACAGCGCCACGGCTTTGACGAAACGACGACGCTCGGAGCGATTGAAACAATCGTGGCCTATGTTCAACAGCATTGGGCGGTGCCAATCGTGTTCTTCACTTGTGTGCGAAAACACGATGCGAATTATGGTAAATTAGTGCAGCAATTGAAAGTCTTACAAAAAAAGTGGCACTTCACGATTATTGACCTCTGGCAAGATCCAGTGGTCAAAGCTGAAAATCGCGCCCAACCACTAGCAATGGTCGACGACGCTCATCCAACCCGATTAGGTTATCGGAATATCTGGACGCCAATTTTTCGGCAACAATTAACGGACGTGCTTCGCCAGTCGGAACCATAATCGTCAATCGATTTCGCGTTTTCAAGGCTTCCGTCGATAGTCTAAAGAAATAAACATAACGACCGGATGAACCTGTCATGTGATAGGCTCATCCGGTCGTTATGTTTTAGCTTACTTCAAATTTTAGGTTAGTCTGCGACTTCAATCTTCCCAACCGCAATTGGTAAGGTGACGTGTGCATCGTAGGCGCCAACTTCACCAGCAACGGTGGCTGGTAAAGCCAAGCCTTGTGGTACGCCGTGAATGTAGATGACCCGTTTGTCGAGTTCCAAGTCATCGGTACCAAAGACTTCTTTGAACTTCGCTTGCAAATCAGCTAATGGCACATCGATTTCGTAGGCAAAGTGGCCTTGGGCGTCAGCGACTGGGTAGTTATCATTTGGCACGTCCATGTGATGTGGGGCGTTGTCAAATGGCACCATCGTTGTCCCTGAGACTGGTTCAGTTTCTGGCAAGTCGACAAATCCGTCATGATTGGCATCCTGCGCCATCGTGGCAATTTGGGCCGCCTTACCATCTGGAAAACCGTGGAAATGTTCCCAGTGTTGCGTATTTGCAGGTGTATCAAACATTTCAATCGCCACGTGTAATTGGTCACCGTCTTCAACAAAGGTGGCAGTTCCATGGGGTGCCGTTCCAATGCCTTCTACGTTTAGTGGTACGATGTTAGCAACGTATTTTTTAGTCATGAATGATTCCTCCAATTCTTCATTATAAGTCCATTATATGCTATTTTAAACTTATTAAAATTGATATATGTCAAGAAAGGAAAATTTATGCACTCAAAAATGGATTGTATCACATTGACCCGACTAATTCAGTAATGATGCATATTATTTCCAGTCAAACTAGTGTTCAAGCTATACTGAGACTATCAAAAGCTTACTAAATAAGCGATGAATAAACTTAATTTTTTAATCAAGAGGCGATTGTCATGGCAACAACTTACGGCATTTTCTATAACGGACAAGCGGGTAATGGGCAAGCGGCAACCGTCGCCCATCAAACCGCGCAAGCGCTATCGAACCACGGCATTGAGTCTCAATTACTGACAACACCAGGAATCCCCCGGGCAATTGCGTTAATTAAGCAAACACTTCCTCAACTGTCAGCACTAATTGTTATTGGTGGAGATGGCACACTGAACGTTGCAATGACAGCCCTAATCCAAGCTGAAGCACATATTCGTATCGGCGTTATTCCCATGGGAACGGTTAATAATTTTGCAACCCGCTACCAGTTACCAACTGACCCCCAAGCGGCCATCGAACTAATTTGTACTCAGCCGGCGACCCAAGCAGTCGGCATGCTAGTTTGTAATCAACGCCGGGCAGTCGTGAGTTCACTGACATTCGGTAATTTGGCTGACATTTCCAATGAAGTTCGACAATCTGAGAAGCAGCGATTCGGTAAATTAAGCTATCTTTACCGTGCTATTCGCCATATTGGTCACAATAAGTCACTGCCAATTCGATATCAATTCAAACACGAAGGAAGCCACACCTTAAAAACATGGTTCTGTTTGATTACAACGACCAAATCAGTCGGTGGGCACGTCTATAGCGCGTCTGCTCCAGGAAAAATGCATATTAGTCTACTTAACAACATTGGCTGGCGGCAAGTAATTCCATATATTTGGTTCGCACTAACGGGGAACTTGCAAAACTCCAAGGCCATTACACAGCTAACGGCAACCAGTGCACGAATTACGAGTGCAACTGGTCAAGCCGTGACGACACGTATTGACGGCGACCCAGCGGTTAAACTGCCAATTGAATTGACCTATTTGACAGACCGCTTCGAATTGATCGTACCAACAGTCATCGAATAACGACGTATTTTTTATTAATGGCAGATTGTAAAATTAATCCGAACGCTGTTCGGACAAAAAAGATCAGCTACCTTTAAAATGGTGTTTACCACAAACCCATCTTTTAGGAGCTGATCTTTTGTCTAGTATAACCTATTCCGAACGAATTAAAATCGAAACCTTTTGTGAACTAGGGCTGTCCAATATCCAAATGGGCGTTCGGCTGAACCGATCACCGTCAACAATTTCTTATGAATTATCTCGATGTCAACCTTATCAGGCTGAATTAGCACAAACAGATGCCGAATACAAGCGATCACGATGTGGTCGGAAAACTAAGCTGAGCGATGAGTTAAAGCAAAAAATTCTCAACCATTTACGTCTAAGCTGGTCACCAGGAATGATTGCTCACGAATTTAAACTAGCTACTAAATCTATTTATAATTGGCTAAATCAGGGGAGAATTGGTTTCTCCTTGAATGATCTACCTGAACATGGCGTACGCCAACGGCGTAACGTTGACCAACGATCCAAATATAATCAATCTTTGGGGCGATCAATTGAACAGCGTCCCATGATGATTAATCAACGTAATCGCATCGGCGATTTTGAACTAGATACAGTCGTTGGTCCTCGTGGGCATAGTAAGGCAGTTTTATTAACTTTAATCGATCGAAAATCACGGTTCCTTTGGGCATACCGGTTAAAAGATCGGACGACAGCGACTGTTAATGAAGCACTAACTAAGTTCCTAACCACTTTTAATGGTCCGGTGCACAGCTTTACTGTGGACCGTGGCACTGAGTTTAGTGGGCTAGTATCACTTGAATCACAATATGGTATTAAGACCTATTACTGCCATGCTTATACGCCAGCTGAACGTGGTAGTAATGAACGCTTTAATCGGAATTTACGTTATTTTTATCCTAAAGGGACTCGTTTTGAGCACATTAGTGCTCAAGATTTAACGACGACGTTACTCCAAATTAACCAGCGACCGCTTAAAATACTCGACTGGCAAACACCGTATCAGGTTATGCTGACAAATTTGTCCAAAAATTCGGATTAAATTTGCAATCTACCTTATAAGTGTCATTCACACTATCTCTTGTAGGATCTCCTTATTAGACAAGCAAATTAAAATGTGGAATAATACTGTTGTAACAAATACATTATGGGAGGTTATATTATGAGTCTAGATGACAAAATTGATAGCACCAAAGATAAGGTAAGTGGAAAAGCTAAAGAAGTTGAAGGCAAGGTTACGAACGACAAGGCCCGCGAAGCTGAAGGTAAGGGTCAAGGTATTCTAGGTAAGGCTAAAGATAAACTGTCAGATGCCAAAGATGCTGTTAAAGATACGGTTGATAACGTAAAGGAAAAGTTAGATAAAGACGATAAATAAATTATCATTTTTAAGAAGACCAAAATCTGGTCTTCTTTTATTTTTTCACGCTTGTTACCCTGTTTTTTCTCCACACTGTAATACGCGGCTTATGTGGTCGCTGCGGCTTTTTACGTTACCACCGTCCATCTTTAAGCTGATGTTCTAAGTCACCCAAGCAACGTGTCTCTGTGCGACTGACAAGGCCAAATCTGCTATTTACCATCTGGCCCATGCCGGCCACCTCCAAATTTTGGGCAAAATAAAAACGCCACGCTATTTAGCACGACGTCTATTATCCTTACACCATCTTATCGAGCCGAGCACCCGCCTGTGCCCACTCCGGAAACTCATACCCGTATTTACTATGAATTAATCATGATATCGCCACCTCCTGACCATATGCAAAAAAAACAGTGATTAGCTGAACTTTTCGATAAATCTATTAAAAGTTTCCGTAGTCCCATTTGCAATTAGTACAACTAAAGCTTCATAGCTAATTTATCAAATTCTTGTATATCAATACCCGTTGCTCCAATTAAATCAAGAATAATCTCCTTTGCTAAGTCTTTACTATAGGAATTTAATTGTTCTGTGAAATCTGGCTCTTCACTTTCATACAGGCCATTGAGCAGTGGAATAATGTAACTATAGATATACACTATTAGTGGATATTCTTTTAATTCCACCAAAACGGTATCAGTTATCCCATCGCTAACCATTTTAGATTTTCTCGTATCAACAACAATTTGATTATGAACATCAACTTTAAAATATACCTTGTTACCACGCTCAGTTAACTCCATTCCAACACTTCTCAATGGAAACTGTCGGGCGATATGCATCTTTAAGACTGATAAATCAGTAATATTAGGTGAGCGACCAATTATCATATCTTGCAAATCATCTCGTTGAATTGTTCCCGAGAACGCATTCATTGCTGGCAATCCAATATCAGAATTAATTTGCCTGTTGTTTCGATCATATTTCCAAAACATCCAAGCAAAAAAGTTATCTTCAAGATAATCAGTACATTCAACATTGTCGTTGCCAATCAATTGAAGTTGCCATGATATAATAGGTGGAAAAATAGGAGATTCTAATTATGAAGGACTGGGAATATTCAAATTTCACAAAAGAAGCCTCAATGTTTGGCGGCCCCGCTAAATTTATCGCGACAATAAAAGAAGAAGCAGAAAAAGCAGGTATAGAAAAAGGACTAGTAATCGGTTTATCTGCTGGTGTATTAGTAACTAGTGTTAGTGTAACTGCCTATAAAAAAACAAAATCTCTCCTTGCAAAGCGTAAGCAAGAAAAGAAGTTGGCCAAAGAAGCTGAAGAACAACTAATGCAAGAGTTACACGATATGGATGAGAATCCAGATGACACGATTCAATAATTATCCTGTAAAAATAGACAAATAAAAAACAACCATGTGAATTTAGCCGTTCCCTGGTTGTTTTTTGATAGCTGTGGGCGCTTATTGGACTATAACCCATCACGTATTATACGTGGCTTATATTTATTTTACTCAAAGTTCAGAGAGTATGTCACGCTTCTTTTCATCAAATTCAGATTGTGTAATAACACCCTCATCTAACAAGGCCTTTAACTCTCTTAGTTTGTCAGCTGCTGAACTCGTGTCGGCTACAACTGAAGGCTCTTCTTTAGCACTAAAGCTCTCCTTTAGAGAAGGGTATGAATCAATTCGTGCATGAACATTAGGGAGGTCTTTCTTAATCCAACTAGCGATAGCAACCATCGTGTACATAAGGTGTTCACTTGTTTTGCCATCTTTGGAGTTGATAATTAGCTTCTCAGCATTGAATACTAGTCGGCCATTTATTAACTTTGAGCTTTTGTAGGATATACTTCCAATTTCAGACAAAGGAATAAACTTATCGCTATTTGTAAATTGATTAGCTAAATTAATACCCATGAAGAGAAGACCGTCCTCCTCAAAGCTAATCACGTACATTTTGTTGATTAAGCTACTAGTAACGGTTCCTATGAGATATTCTAGTTTTTTACTGACCTGAACATAAGCTAGGTAGTCGGTATTTTCAGAGTACCCTAAACTTTTCTTCTTTTCAGCAATATCATTAATTTTTAAAGCACTGCCCATTTTTCAATTCTCCTTTGGTAAGAGCTAATTATACACCTAGTTATTGATAATCCTTAAAACATTGTTTTTTGAACTATACCAATAGGAGTTGACATAAAGCGGCTTATCCCAAGTAACCACCATTCACCCCGATACTTCCACATCCCGTTATTTTTCGATTGTGAACTTGTCCAAAAAAGAAGTGGTATAGGTCACAGATTGGCCTTAATTGGGGAAAATTAGTTTGTGAAATTCACTGGGATTACTCCTAGACCATTCCCTTAAATTCAACTGTCTCATTCTTTGTATTAACCAAAAACTTACCAACGCTCCCCTGATACCCTTGCTTATGCAAAACTCTTTTTACTTGATCTCTCTGCTGATTTGTAATCCTTACATTCCAACAATTCCACCAACTTTCTTTTTTTCTTTGGAATTTGACTTGACGGGTTATGGTTTTTCATTCAGAGAGGGAGTGACGTTTTGAGCGCAGAATTGTTCCCTGGAAACAGCTATTTGGAATAACTGAACCAGAGTACAATTCTACTACTAAAAGTTTCCCCTTAGTTCGTCGGTCGTTAACGTCCGTCGCTTGTCTGTACAATTGCGGTATTGCTACCACCACTCATTATAAACCTACGTTTTCGGTTTAACCTACTAAAAACGCCCTAGTAGGCGTTGGCAATACGTATTTATGTTTGTTCGATCACCAACTAATCAGTGGCACCAAGCCGAAGCTTCGTTTTACCACCCGCGCCGTTAATGGTCGCGCTCACCATTCACCACCCAGCCGTACAGATAGCCTTGTTGTGGTATAGCCAGACTTATTGAAGTCGCACTGGCAAACGTGTCCCCTTGGATTTAGACCCCAGCTTGTCCCCTAGGGCTTTAAAAATCGCACCGGCCATGATATAATAGTCATTAAACAATGATGCCTTTTTGTGGCGCTCACCGATTCCCGTCGGTGGGTGTTTTTTTATGTTCTATTTTATGAATTAACCATACCACTATTCAGCTTGTTTATAAACAAAAATCGCAAAAATAACAAAAGTAATTTGTAACAAGTTTCATGTAATTTGATACTTGTAATTTGTATCTTTATATTTACGTTGAATCGCTATGCTCGTTGCATTACAATGACTATGAACTAATAAGTTCAAGTCTGGAGGATCCTGTATGACCACATCGATCACGATAGGAAACTTTAAAGGTGGAGTTGGAAAAACAACAACTTGTGTAACCTTTTCTTATCTATTAAATAAAGCCCATAGAAAAACCTTATTAATTGATTTTGATCCACAAGGAAATGCTAGTGAAATTATAGAAAAAACATTTCCTGTATTCAAACAAAAAAATTCCAAAAGTTTAACTGATGGTATTAAGAATCTGGATTTATCTGAGTCCATTGCACACGTCACAGATTACCTTGATCTGATGCCTAGTGATTGGAGCTTATCTTTGCTTCCTGATATGCTTGAAGATTATAAGAAAAGTAACCGACCACTATTTTTAAAAACTTTGCTAACAAAAATTAGAAATGATTATGATTATATTTTAATAGACGTTCCGCCAACGCTATCAGCATATACAAATAATGCCGTTTTAGCCTCAGATTACGTAATTATGGTTATGCAGACTCAAGAGCAATCTTACTCAAGTTCTTTAAAATTTGTAAGCTATCTTCAAGGGCTTAGAAAAGACTATGACAAATCATTTGATTTGCTTGGCATTATTGCCTATCTGGTTAAAAAAGACGGACCTGTCGATCATGAAGTGTTGAAAGCCGCTAATCAAGCCTTTGGAAAAGCCCTATTTCATGGGAACGTATTTCAAAGAGAACGTGTTAAACGTTTCGGAAAAAGTGGAATTAGAGATGAGGATATGTGGGACAAAAGGGCTTTATATATGTATCAAGTAGTATTAGATGAAGCTCTATCACGAATTAATCTGTTGGAGGGGTAGAATATGCCGGAAAAGAAAAGTCTTTTAGATCAGATTGATGCAGAGAGTCAATTAAAAGATGGCGACTCTCCTTTTAAACGAAAAGAAAAAACAAAACCATTACGAGTTAGAGAATCATTTTACAATGATATTCGAAAAATTGCCTTCGAAGAAAATACAAAAATGGTTGAGATTTTAGATGACATAATAAAGCGTGGGCTTCGAAGCTATAAAAAGAGTCACCCAGATACAGATTACAAGTAACTTGTAATCTGTATCTTGTAACTTGTATCTTGTAATAAGTAACTTGCAATTTTAATTTAATCTGAACAAAATACGCTTACGACTCAAATGCAGGCTTTGGAATCCAGCGATGCTAACAAAGAAAAAAGTAAATAATTACGCGCTCTCAGACAACACGTTCACCTTTTAGATGTATACTTGTCCGTTTAAATTAAGCAGAATGCGTTTATATCACGTTATAAAATCAAAATTTTATTAGACAATAAAAAAAACCACCCAAATTAATGAGTAGTGCTTTTTGATATGCAATTGGCATAAAGATCTGAATAAATAGAAAGTTAACTATATATTAATAATAAATAGAATTAATAAAAGGAGATTATTATGTTTTTAGCTATTAAAGAGATGCTACATGAAAAATTGCGTTATAGCCTAATAGTGGCACTTATATTTTTAGTAAGTTATCTTTTGATTATTCTTACTGGTTTAGCCACTGGTTTAGCTAACCTAAACAAAGCGGCAATTAACGAGTGGGATGCTTCAAGTATTGTCTTAAATAGTGATTCTGAAGGACGTTTACAACAATCTTTTCTTTCACAGGATGAGGTTGCTAGTTTACCCAATAATGGAACCAGAATTTCACAGTATAGTACACTTGTAAAATCAGAAAATGGATTAAAAGAGAATACTCAATTAGTAGGTCTTGATTCCAAATCGTTCATATTTAAAAAATTGAAAATAACAAGTGGTAGTAAAAATATCCGAAACAATGCCGGCGTCGTATCGGATAAATTCAAAAGTGATGGATTCAAAATCGGTGACCACTTGTTAGTTGCTAATTCATCATTGAGGATTAAAATTACAGGTTTTACACCCAGGGCAACTTTAAGTGCTCTTCCCGTGGTTTATATTTCACCAGACACTATTCAACCACTGAATAAAGGTGTAACAAATGCTGTGGTATTCAAGAATAAGTTAAAGAATTCAAAAATACCAAAAGGGACCAATCAATTGAGCATTAGCTCATTTATTAAAAAATTACCTGGATATAGCGCACAACAACTCACATTCGACTTCATGATTGCTTTTTTGTATATTATTATTCTAATTGTTATTTCAATTTTCTTGTATATTCTGACTGTTCAAAAATTACCCAACTTAGGTGTCTTGAAGGCGCAAGGAGTCTCAACGCAATATCTTATTTTGAGTACGTTATTTCAATCATTTATTATTTCAGTTATTGGCGTTATTATAGCCATTATATTAGGTGAAATAACAGCTATTACGTTACCCAGCGAGGTACCCATTGTCATCGATAAAAGTAATATTATTGTAACTGGAATCGGTATTATTATTATGTCCTTGTTAGGTGCACTGATACCTATTCGTCAAATCGCCAAAGTTGATCCTTACAAAATTATTGGAGGTTAATTTCATGTCAAATCTAATTTTTGAATCGGTGACAAAAGTTTTTGGAGAAGGGAGTAGTAAGTACGTAGCGCTGGAAAATATTAATTTTAAAGCAGAAAGTGGTCAGCTTATTTTAGTTGTAGGGCCATCAGGATCAGGAAAAACTACATTTTTGACTATAGCCGGCGGGCTGCAGACACCAACTGAGGGTGACGTAAAAATAAATGACAGCACAATTAAAAGTTTATCCGAAAAACAGCAAACAAAATTAAGATTGGAAAAAATAGGATTTGTTTTACAATCTTATAACTTAGTCCCATTTTTAACGGTCGAAGAACAGTTTAAATTCGTAGATAAACTAAAAAACCAAAATTTGACTGAACAAAAAATGCATGAGCTTCTTTCTGATTTAGGACTTTTAGAACTGCTAAAAAAATATCCTAATCAACTTTCTGGTGGACAAAAGCAGCGTGTGGCAATTGCTAGAGCATTATACACTGATCCTGACTATATTTTAGCAGATGAACCCACAGCCGCATTAGATACAGATAGATCCATGAAAGTAATCGAGCTACTCAGAGATTTAGCGCACAAAAGAAATAAAATTATTATTGTAGTTACTCATGACTTAAGGTTAAAAGATATGGCAGACAAAGTTTATCAGATAATTGACGGTAAAATGACAATCCTGGAGAAGTAATTTAATTTATGACTAAAAATCAGGTAGCGTCAAGAATCTTGTGTAAATGAAATGCCTTCGTACATATAATATGTATCTAACTTAAATAAATGATGCTTCCAAAGTGTCCTGGAGTCCTTTGAACCCTCGGTGGATCCGCTTCAGAGACTTCTCGTTATAAACATTAAACTGAGAAACCAGGAAGCGATCCAGTGAATCTTCTGTTGGAAATTGTTCTTTGTGGTGGGTGGTGCGCTTGAGATGCTTATTAAAGTTCTCAATCAGGTTAGTGGAGTATAGTGATTGCTGGATAGCTGGTGGAAAGTCCATGAAAGTGAGTAAATTCGGCATTTTAAGCAGATCTTTGATTAATTTGGGATAGGTCTGATGCCAGTTGTTGGCGAACTCATTCAGTTTCAGTTCGGCTGCTTCACGGTTGGCGGCCCGATGAACTTGTTTAAAGTCACTGATCACGGCCTTGCGGTCTTTTACGCGAACTTTGTTCATCAGATTCCGCCCAACATGAACCAGGCAACGTTGTCGTTTGGCTTTAGGGAAATGCCGATTCAAGCCTTCATCCAAACCAACTAACCCATCGGCCACAAACAACAGCACATCTTTAACGCCCTGCTTGATCAAGGTTCCCAGCAGTTCAGTCCAGATTCCAGTCGATTCCGTTGGCGCCACTTGGTAGTTCAGCACTTCTTTCGTACCATCTGGACGAATGCCAATCGCAATATGAACGGCTTCTTTTTGAACGGTATCCCGCTTTAACGGCAAGTAAGTGGCATCTAAGAAGATGGCCGCATATTGCGAAGGCAGTCGCCGTTGCTGGAAAGCTTGAACCTGTTCATTGACGGCTTTAGTCATGTTGGAAACCGTGGCTTTGGAGTAGTGAGCACCGTACATTTTCTCAATGAGTTCGGCAATTTCAGCAGTGGTAATTCCCTTGGTATACAACTGAATGACCGTTGTTTCTAAATTATCACTGTGCCGACCGTAGGCTGGCAAGGTATGATTTTCAAACCGGCCATTGCGATCTCGAGGAATGGTTAAGTTAAGTTGGCCGTACTTCGTATCAAACGAGCGCTCATAACTGCCGTTGCGGTTATTACCAGTGTTAATCCCAGCGTATGAGTAGCGTTCGTAACCCAAAAACTCTGCCAATTCGGTTTGAAGCAGCTGGTTAATCGCAATTTCGAGGTGGTGACGAAAAACTTCGTCCAAATCTTGCTTTTGGGCTAGTGCAGCGATAATTTCTGTGGTAAGTTCATTCATGGGGAATGCCTCCTGTGATGTTTGTTTAGACGCTAACTATCATAAGGGAGAGGCTTCCCTTTTTCAATTCCCAATAATTCATTTACACATAATTATTTAAACACTCATGTAAAACACCATATGTACATTTAAAACGTCTTAAACAGCCTTTATTTTCGATTTTAAATATATCTATAAATCAAATTGACGAGACCCGGCTTAGATTGCTGCTGATTCTGACTGTATTGAATATCTTGCATAAATAATTCAGTTAGAATGTCTTTCGTATCCGCATCAATACTAGATTTAACTTGTTCTTTTTGTGACGATACATGACGTTCGAAGTACTCATCAACTCGTTTATAAATATGCTTGCCAATGTCTTTTGTAACAATACGATTTGTTAATTATTTTATCTTATTCGGCAACTGTCGAACCGCGTTGCTGACTTTTTGAAACACGCTGACGAAGTGTTGAGATTTCCAACTGTATTTTTCTCTTTTTTTTCTCGTAACTTTCTTTTACGGCATGGTTAATATGATCTTGTTGATTTTTGAAAAATTGGTCCTTGAGTACGCGTTAAGCAAACATCGTTCTCGACCAAATATAATTGGTCATTACTCAATTCTTTTTCTTGAATTAATGAATTTATTTCTGTATGTAGATTTACCATAATCATGGTATCTGCTCTAAATCGCTCCATTGTGCTTTTTATATACTTGTCGTTGTAATGACTGTGTAGAACTTTATCGTACTTCCCAGACGGGTTTCCATGCCCTTCAACAGCATCTAAAAGCATACGTGCGTATAGATGTGGTACGCCTTTTTCGTTTGCGTGTACATAATACTCATCAATTTCTAGACTAACAATACCTAACTGATTGATATCTTCAACAGACTTTTTCAAAGCCTTTACGTGTGCATGTCTCAGGTCATTTTCAGTTACACCACTATCCCCTAGTGCTTGAGCGAAATTTTCGTAATCGTCATAATTTGATGCAGTAATTACTAACGGAAAATTATTTGATTGAAAGTGCTTGATTCTAGGGTTCTTGTTCTTTTTCTTAAAATAATTATCAATATTGCCGTCTACTTTCTTATATTCGCCATGTTTTATATATTTTTGATCTCTCTTCTCAATCATCTGATTCTGCTTATCTTGTAATTCTGTGTACACGGATTTGTTCAAAATTACATGTTCATGAATTTGAAAGCTATATTTGTTTTGGTCTCTGATTGCTGAATCTTGAGACTCTAATTCGTAATGATTTTTAGACAAACCTCCGTAGCTCATACCTTCCCCAACATGTAAATTTGCTGTGGTCATTTTATCAGCCCCTAGGTGTATTTAAGTTCAATATAGCATACCAATTTTTCTAACTTGTCCTAATAGGACAAAGGGCTTGTACGTTTGGTAAATTCTATGTTTACTAGCCACTTCGTGCCGCAAACGACCTTGTTGGGGAACACTCTGCCCCACTAATACCCCTGATAAACCCGTTCAAAACGCAGCCGTTTTGAGCAAAAAAAGAGACCTGAAATGTATTGATATGCTTCCTCTAAAGTAGACACTTAAAAAAGTGCCTTTATAGGGTCCTTTTCAATCCATTTTAGTTTCATAAGGTTTCTTTTTTAAAATGTCCTTGACATAGAATCCATTTCAATTCTTCGATTAGCTAAATTTTTCTAAAGTCTGTGTATATAGTTCAATAATTTCTTCACGACTAATTTGATTTCTTTTCTCCTTATACCAAAAGACGGATTGAATCGTGATCCCCATAATAATCTGTCCTTTATAACTAAGCTCTATGGGTAATTCTTCGTCACTAGCTCCTTTTTTTATGCGGTTACCTAGCATGCTCTTCCCGTACTCGCGCACACTTTCAAGTTCAAAAATGATATTAGCATTCATTTGAATACTGAAAATGAGATATAAGAGATTATCAAATTGATCCAATAGTTGTTCAAAAACAATAATAAAAAAGTTGTCTTTTTCTTCATTTGAGTTTTTGATAGCAAAATCAAATATTTCATTCATTTTATGTTTAATAAAAAAGGTTATAAAATCATATTTATCCAAGAAATGATTGTAGAAAGTTGGTCGTCGAACCATAGCAGCATCACATATTTCTGTTACTGAAATATTTTCAAATTCTTTTTCATGTAATAAGTTTTCAAATGCTTCTATAAGTGCCTTATGAGTTTTTTGAACCCTTAAATCTAATTGTTGCATATAGGGCCTCCTTTTTAGAGAAAGTATCAATTATCGAAAAAATGTAAATTATTTATCAGATCCTGAAAATATGTCTCTTGTCCCCCTTTGTGAGACTAGTATAATAAATATTATAACATTTGTAAATAAAGATACGATTGTTAATTATCTTATAATCGATATTTAAAAGAAAGGTAGGAATATGATGTCAGTTATTGAAGTGAAACATGTGACCAAGGACTATGGACATGGACGTGGAATATTTGATGTTTCTTTTGAGATAAATGAGGGAGAAGCTTTTGGATTCTTGGGACCGAATGGTGCTGGAAAGTCGACAACTATTCGCCACTTAATGGGCTTTTCTAAAGCTGATGAGGGAGAACTTTCTATTAATGGAAAAGATAGTTGGAAATCAGCAGCCAATATTAAACAAGATGTTGGTTATTTACCTGGAGAGTTGGCTTTTCCAAAAGGAATGACAGGAGACCAATTTATTGAGTTCATGGCAAATGCAAGAAAAATTACTGATATGACAAGGACAGAGCAGCTTAAAGAGCTCTTTAAAGTAGATACTTCTAAAGAGATTAAAGAAATGAGTCTTGGGACCAAAAGAAAGCTAGCGGTCGTTACTGCTTTTATGCATAATCCAAAAATATTGATATTAGATGAACCTACTTCAGGATTAGATCCTGTTATGCAAGAACGCTTCATTCAATTTATCTTAAAAGAAAAATCAGAAGGGAAAACAATTCTCCTATCTAGTCACATCTTTACTGAAGTGGATGCAACATGTGATCGCATTGCCATCATTAAGAATGGGGTAGTGGTTTCAACAGTTGAATCCAATGAATTGAAGCAGAGTACGAATAAATCATTCAAAATTGAGTTTGCTAGTTTTGAGGATTATCAGAAGTTTATAGAAAATACCGAATTTACTATTCCAACTAAAAGACCTGAACAAAATCAAGTTAAACTAAGCTTAACGGATCAGAAGATGCAAGAATTTTTTACAGAATTAAGTAAGGTAAAGGTAAATTTTATTTCAGAAATTAAATTTACTTTGGAAGATTACTTTATGGACTTTTATGATCGTAAGAAAACAGTGGCTGCTGGAGAGGAGAATTTGCGATATGGCTTACATTGATATTAAACATTTGACTAAGGATTATGGAAATGGACGCGGAATATTCGATGTATCTTTAGAAATTGAAAAAGGAGAAAACTATGGCTTAGTAGGTATCAATGGTGCAGGGAAAACGACTACTATCCGGCACTTGATGGGTTTCCTGAAACCTGATGAAGGAAGCGTCACTATTAATGGACTTGATGCCACCAAAAGTAGTGCAGAAGTCAAACGTTATGTATCTTATATTCCTGGTGAGATCAATTTTCCAGGAAACAAAACCGGTGAAGAGTTTTTAAAAGATCAAATCTATTTATCTGGACGCGGAAGTTGGGAACGTGCTAAAGAGTTAAGTAATCTTCTTCAATTAGATGTGACGGCCAATGTGCGTTCCATGAGTAAAGGGATGAAACAAAAAACAGCTATTGTTTCAGCATTTGCATCTAATGCAGATATCTTAATTATGGATGAACCAACTACAGGTTTAGATCCTCTAATGCGTGACATCTTCCTTGATCTTTTAAAACAAGAAAAGAAACAAGGAAAAACGATTCTTATGTCTAGCAATATCTTCCAAGAAGTGGAAGATGTCAGTGACCGAGTCGCAGTCATCCGAGAGGGCAAAATTATTGATATCACAGACATGGCAGACATTCGTTATAACGAGAATAAAAGTTATCGAATGGAATTTAAATCACTTGCCGATTTCGAACGTTTCTTAAATTTAGGCTACCAATTGACTATGGTAAAAGCGGAAGATTTACAAGTTGTCGTTCAAATTCATGATAAAAATATTAATTATCTCATTCAAGATTTAAAAGATTTTGACTTGGTCTATTTTAAAGAAATTAAGTTCTCATTTGAAGATTATATTACTGAGATATTTAAGGAGGGAGTATAAATGTTTTCAAAACCAATATTTAAGCAAAGTATCAAAACCAATTGGAAGCTATGGGCAATTATCACAATTATCGCTTCAGTCATTTTATCTGGTTTCATCATAGGTTATGATGCGGAAGGATATGCATCGATTGCCGCTGCAGCGAAAGGAACCGCTTTTTCCAGTCTTCTCTCATCAATGGACAGTCTCTTAGGAAACTTAGAAAATTTCTATAAACTGATTGGTCTTATTCTTGGAATTGTTTATGTTGTATTTACAGCAAATACTCTTGTAGTGAGCGAGGTAGACTCTGGATCTATGGCTTATACTTTATCAACACCCATAAAACGTTCAAGTGTCATTTTTACCAAATCGCTTTACCTCATCTTATCGGTTATTTTAATGTATGTCATTGTTTCATTAGCCGGTTTAGGTGCCTCTCAATTAAAGTACAACAACGTGACGGGCTATCCGATCACAGAGGATATAGAAAAAGCATCAGAAACATTAGATAAAAGTGAAGGTTATCTATCTGAACATTTATATTTAATTAAAGATAATGAACAAGCTATGCGAGATGCTGCTGAAGCTCGCGATATGGATCTGGACGCCTATTCAATATACTTAGGAGAGGTCATCAAGGATCACTCCTATGAAGAGGCTGCAAAAATTATCACCGATGAACGTCGGGATATCTATGAAGATGATGATGACATGGAAGATGATGATATTGAAATCACAACTGAGGAATTGATCAAAAACCCGGCGATGATATTAGCAAGTAATGACGCATTGAAGGCTGGTGCAAGTGTACAAGGAATTTCTGTTAATGAGTACCGTCAATTTCTGGCAGATGAAATAACTGCACTTAAAGCTGAAAAGAATGAAGAAAATAAAGGAAAATCTCAGCCAACTGTCATGATTACGAAAGCCAATCGCGAACTCTTATTACAGGCTGTTATTGACTCTTCTGCAAAGGCCTTAAATATGAATAGTGCCCAAGTGAAAGATAATTTGACTTTAATTAAAGATCCTACCGCTTTAGAGGCGTCTATGAAAGCAACTGATTTAAATAAAAAACAAATCATTACGATGGCAAATCATGCCATGGTATCATCTGCAAGATCTGTCGATGCTGCTCTGGAATTTGATACAGAAACTTATTTTTGGTTAAGTCTTGGTCTACTCATCTTAATCCTAGCCATAAGCTCTGTTTCATTCTTCGCATCAACTCTATTTAACCGCTCAGGATTAGCTTTAGCTATCGGTGGGGGGATACCATTTGCTTTCTTCCTACTTACTATGGTTCAGCAACTGATGGACGATGCTCCAGTTATACTCAAGTATCTAACGATAACAACTCTATTTGATACAGATGCGATATTAGCTAGTGGCGAGTTTGGTTGGGGATTAGTTGCTTTAGGAACCATTGCTTTCGTTCTATATGCAGCGTCAAATGTTATCTTTACAAAGAAAGATTTACCACTTTAATATTGAAAGAACTATCAGTAAATTCCTTAGCAGCTACCGATAAATGAAGAGAATATAATGTGAGAAAGAGCATTAAATATACTGCAAGGCAAGACATTTAGTAGTTGAAGAATAACAAGCAAAAAAATAGCAGTCAGGTCTCTTGACAAAGTATAGTTGCTATTCTTTTTTAGGCCCTACTTTAATGAAATTTTTGTTTGGAGGGAACGACTTCATTCCTTTCCCGAATTGTCAAATCAAGTGCAACACTTTCGACCTATTCTTAGTTATTGGTCTAGTTAATCGAAGTCTGGCAGAACTGCCATTGCCGATTGATAGTTGAGAACCTTTCGTGGTCTTTGGTTCAGAGCGTTTTGGATTGCTTGAATCCCTGTTAAGGTCAAGGCTCTCATTGAATGTCCCTTAGGAATGAACTCGCGGATCAGTTGGTTCTGGTTCTCATTAGTACCACGTTCCCATGGTGAATATGGATGGGCAAAGTAGACTGTCGTGCCGGCTACCTTTGATAAATCCGCAAACTCTGAACCGTTGTCAAAAGTAACTGTCTTAAAGTATTCTGGACCATAGTCATCGATAACATCTTGCAGGGCTTGTCGACAAGTGTCGGCGTGATCGTCCGTAATCTTAACAATGATTTCATAACGACTAACACGTTCAGTCAAGGTCATAATAGCGGGTTCACTGGCAACTCGTTTGCCTTTAACTAGATCACCTTCCCAATGGCCGATTTCAGTTCGGTTATTGGCTCCAAATGGTCGTTCTTCAATAGACTTGCCTAAGGTACGTTTATTCATACGCTGATGAGCTTTACGAACAGATCTCACCCGTCGACGTAGCTTCATGGGTAGTTCACTATTAGTTAGTTCTAAAAGGCCATTATCAATGTATCTGTAGACAGTTGGTGTTGACGGACAAGCTAGTTCTTGATGGTTCAGTTTGAACCAATGCACAAAGCTATCAATACTGTGGACTCTAGGTTTGCGACGAAGTTCAATGACCAGTTGTTGGAAGAACACAGGTGCCTTGACCAGCCAGCTAATGGCATGAGAATTAGCTTGATGATTTGCATGAATAGTTTGAGCAGTCTCTGCAAAGTAAGCTTCAAAGGGCTTGTGATTAGGGCCAATTTGACGAATTGTACCGTGCTTTAATTCCCGACTGATGGTACTTGGACTCCGATGAAGTTCACGCGCAATCTGACGGCAAGACCAACCGTCAGATTTACGAGCCATGATCAAGCCACGTTCATAAGGTTGAAGTTGTTGGTAATGACTAATCATGGTATTCTGGTTAAGGGTCATGAAGACATCTCTTTTCTTATTTGTTGTGGTAACTATAAGAATAGGTCTTCATGGCCTTTTTGGTCTAGTCATTTAGGTGTTGCACTTCAATTTTAAATCCGGCTATATGATATTTTAGTTATATGGTAGATTGTAACGTCTCCATCTTTTCAAAACGACTTAATTCTACGGGCTATAAATAACTTAATTTGCCAGTGTATAACGTTTCAGATTAAGCTACCACTATGCTATAATAACCATATCGAAAGGAGATCAATCTAATGAAATATACGAAAACCAAAGCAGTATTAAATCAACTCGTTGCCGATTTGAGCCAGATGTCAATGATTATCCATCAGACGCATTGGTACATGCGTGGACCCAACTTTTTGAAGTTGCACCCCTTGATGGATGAGTTCATGGAAGAAATTGACAGCCAACTCGATGTCATTTCTGAACGGCTGATTGCGCTTGATGGCAGTCCTTACTCGACCTTAAAAGAAATGGCCGAAAACACTAAGATTCAAGACTGGCCTGGTGAATGGGACAAAACAACCCCAGAACGCCTCGCACACTTAGTTGATGGCTATCGTTACTTGGAAGACCTTTACCAACACGGCATTGAAGTATCCGATGTTGAAAAAGACTTCAGTACCCAAGATATTTTCATTGGTCTCAAAACCGCAATTGAGAAGAAAATCTGGATGATTCAGGCAGAGCTTGGGTCGGCGCCGGAAATTGATGAATAAAATAATATTAAAAAATCGGTAGGCTTATGGTAGATTGTAAAATTAATCCGAACGCCCATTTGGATATTGGACAGCCCTAGTTCACAAAAGGTTTCGATTTTAATTCGTTCGGAATAGGTTATACTAGACAAAAGATCAGCTCCTAAAAGATGGGTTTGTGGTAAACACCATTTTAAAGGAAGCTGATCTTTTTTGTCCGAACAGCGTTCGGATTAATTTTACAATCTACCATATTTGCTATCTCAATCAACCGTTCTCACATTTTCCTTGCTTCGAATTAAGTCAACAATTAGTAAAACTGCTATTCCTAATAAAAAAACTACGGTAAGGAGCACAGTCGTTTGCATTCCAGTTAATAAATGATGCCACTCTAACTTAATCCCCATCGTTTTTTCAAAATGGCTTTGCTGACCATGAAAAGCGGTTTTTAATTTATCTGCCATAAGTATTTGTCGATAAATGGCTGCTACATATGCACCCGGAGTTAATTTGATAAGTAACTGCGCAAAGTTAGGAAGAATACCAATTGGAATATAGGTACCCACTAAAAAGCCAGAGGCCGTGCCAACAATTGTTCCTATAGCGTTCAAGGAATCAAAGCGACTAATAAACTGGATAAACAGCATATTAATTACAACTGCTAGTAAAGAGCTAAAAAGAGCAACGCAAATTACAGCTGGTAGCGACTCCCATGGCATGGTCAAGTTATCTGTGATTGAAAAGTATCCTATCATCAGTGCGAACATAACTATTTGCATAATAAAGCCAATCAAAGCGGCACTTAACATATAGCTCATGGTGATTTCAAAATGAGAAAGGTCTGTTAAATAAAAATCTTTAATAACCTTGCGTTCTTTATCTTTTACTAATTGTCCAAGTGAGGTAAGGGTGGTTGTGATGGCAGTCACTGATAAAGTCCCTCCAATCAGCCAAAAATCAAGTAATTGGTGAGAACTAGGGACAGTTTTCCAGCTACTTATCATTGACTTTTTTAGAAAGACAATATATAAGAGAAATGAAATCATTGCTCCCAATAATGAAAAGAATACTCCGGGGCGATTGCGGAAATACAACAGTAGATTTCTCCTTGTTAAAGTAATCATATCAACGCATCTTCCTTCCGGTTAATGACAAAAAAGCATCATCCATCGTTTCCTCTTGATAAGTGAACGTTTTAATGAAAACACGAAACTTTAATAATAATGAGAGTGCTTCGTCAGAATTAGCCTTTAAACAAATGGTCTTATGATTAATCTGCGTATGAATTATTTTACTTGGTATCAATGCCATTAATTGATCAGCTTGTTCAGAAACAATCACGAGTTTACTGCTGGAGTTTTGTGTTTTAATTTCATCAGCGGATCCGCTGGCAATTATTTTGCCATGATCAATAATATAAACCTCATCTGCATTGTCTGCTTCTTCAAGATAGTGTATCGTCAAAATAATGGTTAAATTATTTTGACTTTGCAATGAATGCAACAATTTCCAAATTGCCGAGCGGGTTTGGATATCCAAACCCGTAGTTGGCTCATCCAAAAAAATAATATCAGGTTGATTAAGTAGAGCTCTTGCTATATCAACTCGTCGCCGTTGCCCACCAGAAAGTCGGCCGTATTTTTGATTAATAAATTCAGTTAACCCGATTTTCTGAATCAAAGCATCAATATGATTAGATTTGGCTTCTTTATAAAGTCTATTTCGAATACTCAAATTTTCCATAACTGTCAAATCATTATCTAAAATACTCTGTTGAAATACCATGCTAATCTTTATGTCTGGTTTCATCTTGATCATTCCACTGGTTGGATTTAAGATCTTTGTGAGCATCGATATAGTGGTTGTTTTACCAGCGCCATTGGGTCCTAGTAGAGCAGTTAAGCTTCCTTCTTTGATTGCTAAATCAATATGGTCAACCACCACTTTTGATTGATAAGTTTTAGTAAGTCCCCTTGTTTGAATGATCATTATGTCGCCCTCTCTAAACTAGTATAACGTAATTATCGCATGTAAATCTCATCTTTTTATATTGCACTTCTTGCGATATCTGATAAAAGTTGTTCGCTTAATACCGGTATTACGGGCAACGTCTACATCACTCATGCCCGTCTGATAAAGCTTAAAAGCATGTAGTAAGCGGGGATCATCTTCGGTATATTGGGGTTTGCGCCCATGATATTTCCCCTGCTGTTTGGCCAGGAAAATCCCCTGTTGTTGACGCTCAATAATCCGCTTCCGTTCACTTTCGGCCTGATACTTATACAGTTCAATGATTAAGTTAGTCATCAGTTGACGCAAGTTAGGATCCGCAATCCCCGTCATGGACGGCAAATTCAACACATCTAGGGTGGCACCTTTGTTCTGAATGGTGTTCATAATCTTAGTTAAGTCCTGGTTGTTTCGGCCCAAGCGATCTAATTCAGTGACCAGGACAATATCTCCCTCACGAATATAGGCCAGCATTTTTTGCAGTTCTGGCCGATTAGTGTTAGCTCCACTTAATTTATCCGTAAATAATTTATCAACGCCTTTTAAGGCCGCTAGCTGTCGATCTAAATTTTGCTCTTTGGAACTCACACGAGCATAACCAATTTTAGCCATTTCCAGTTCTCCTTTTGGACAGTTCTAATGAACATTTGTAATTCCTAGTATAGCACAGAATCAAAAAAGGCCAATAGGGTATACCCTAATGGCCGTTTTGAAAAATCGTTGTATTAAATCCAGAAAATTTCATTAATGAAATTTAAATATACCTCAAGAACTTATATATCTTTCAGCTGTAGGTTATTAATGTCTTGGAAGGGGTGTACTTTAACATACTTTCTTAAGTCATGGATAGGGATAAATAGTTCGTTTACATCTATGGGATCATCTAAGGTCAATCCCAGTCTATATTCGTGTTGATCCTTGAAATAAATGGGTTTAAATAGATAGAGAAATTGTAATATATTCTTTAACAGAGAATCATTTCTTGAGGAGCGACTAATCATTTTTGTGTCATTATTGATGAAAACCCCATTTATATTAGTTATATTATTTTCCTCGTAGAGCTCTTCTTTTTTATAATCATCTTCATCAAGATACCTCACGGCACGTGAAAACAATCCAGACCCCTTCAGATTATTGTCTTTCAAATAATCATGAACTTGATTACTTAAATCAATCAGTAACTTTTGGGTGTTTTCTGAGCTAATGGTTATAAACGGTCTTTCAACCCTATTACCAGCATTATCGACATTTCCTTTTTTTAATTTTTCTGCGAAGCCAAGATCCAAAATACCATCTTTAAAATCATTAGTACTTAGCATTGTAAAACAGAAAATAAAACAGCAATGCCCTAGCAAACTCCAATTTTTAGCTTTTCCCTCTGAATCGTCAAATTTTAGGTTGGAGGGCATAGTGCCAGTAATCTTTTCTTCAACTTTTCTATAGCATAGAACATCTTTTAAATAAAAATTAGTTTTTAAATAATTATTTGCAATATAATCATTAGGTACAAACTGCAATAAATTAGGTGCACACATTGGTAGCCTCTCCTTTGTTTTGTTACTACGTTAAACAAAATCTAGTACTTCGATCTGCTTGATGTTGGATTGAAGTCAATATTTGAGACAGATTTTAAGAGACATTCAGAACCGCGTTTACCTTCCACAGCTCAAATAAATCATTAATCGCGATTAATAACTTATTTGAACCCTGGAAAGCATTAAATCAGGCGGCCATTTGGCTCGTAAGTGTTGCAATTTCAACTTGTAAGGGGGTCTGGTAGCCCAGTGAACTATGAATTCTCTTCCTATTGTAGAAAGCATGCACATATTCAAAAAGGACGGCAGCGGCAGTTTCATAATCTTCAAAGACCGGCACTGGATAAACACATTCCTTTTTGAGGGAAGCGTGAAAGGATTCCATTGGCGCATTATCATACGGACAACCCTTACAGCTGTATGAGTGGCGGATATGTAGTTCAGTTAAACGTTGATTGTAATCATCGCTGGTATACTGTGATCCTAAATCCGTATGGATAATCAGGTCCCCAGTAATGGTTCGATTTTTAACCGCGCTTTCAAGGGCCTTTAAGACTAAATCAGTATCCATCTTTTTTGAGAACGAATAGCCGATAATCCGTCGTGAGTGCAGGTCCATGATGGTTGATAAGTAACACCAGCCATTACGCTTCGTTTGAATATAGGTCATATCAGCGGTCCATTTTTGATTTAAACCAGTGGTCGAGAAATCCTGCTTAAGCAAGTTGGGACGCTGTTCAACCTTGGTTTTGGAAGCCGAAGCCGCTTTCCACTTATTGACGGTAACGGAGTGGATATCCAGTTCCTTCATGAGCCGGGAGATCCGTCGTGGACTGCACCGAAGCTGCAGTGGTTGAAGTTCCAGATTCAATTCATGGTGGATCTTCATAACACCGTATCGCTGCTTAAATTCCGCAAAGATCCGCAGAATCCGTTGTTTCAAGCCCGCATCTTCGGCCCGGCGTTTTGAAGGTTTGGGGGATCGATAACGATAATACTGAGCTCTGGAAACACCGAGGATTCGGCACATCTTGGTTACCTGGTGGTGATGGCTTTCTTGGTGAATGTAATCAAAGATATTGGTTACTTCTGCGCAAGGAAGCCCAGGGCTTTTTTTAGGATTTCGTTCTCCTCAGACAGCGAAGCCAGTCGCTTTTCCATCGCTTTGATTTCGTCTGGCGATTTACCGGATTGAGTTTTGGCCTGGCCCTGGATCCACTTATGAACTGTTGAATAGCCAATGCCATATTCTCTGGCCAGTTGGGCAGCTGATTCGCCTTGCTTATATAGGTTGATAATGTTTTGTTTGAATTCTTTGTCGTAACGAGTTGGCATGTAAAAATTCCTTCCTTTTGAGAGATGATTTATTCATTATACCCTCTCTTAAAAGTTGTCTCAGGAATCAGCTTACATCCATTTATATACTTTGTTAGCCGACAATATCTTGAATATCGGCAAGCTGGCTAAAGAACTTAGGGAAGTATTATATTTTTCCCCCCATGGTGTACGTCCCTCATTTGAGTAAGAAAAAAAGACCTCTTTCTTAGCTCTTGAAAATGCAACATAAAGTTTGTTGGTTATATCATTCAAAGCACCTCTATCTACTTCATCAATATTAATGGTCGTCTGACTAACTGGAATTCCTAGATCTCTTAAATCATTATGGTTTGGAAAATCGTCTTGTTGGAAATTTGCAATTATTACGTAGTCCCACTCAAGTCCCTTTGCTCCATGAATTGTTGATATAGTAACCTTAGTTGTGACATCTGGTAAACTTTGGCGAAGTGATTGGCTACTTAAAGTAGAAATAATATGATTATTGCGAAAAGCAGACGGAAATTTTTTGACCGAACTATAAAGAAACACACGTAGTAACTCCTCAAAGGACGTTGTATAGTCTGAGAGGGGTGAATTACTTTTAACATTATGACAAAAGTGTTCAATCTCATGTTTTGTAATAGGATGATTTAAAAAATTTGACTGATATAATTCTAATGCTTGATATTCAAAATCTATGAAATTTGGATCCTCGGCTTTGAAAGTAGCATCCATTAACGGCAGGACTTGTCTTATGTTTGTCACTAATTCTTCGGTAGTACCCACTCCTTGATTAACTAATATTGCAACTGTTGCATCGGGATCAGTAGACTGAATATGTTGGATGAGTTCTATAATTCGTGATGCTTGGTCATAAATCGTAATACCGTGTAACGGTTTAATACCTACTGGCTTAATTGAGGTATCATAAGGATTATCTCTGAATTTATGAAGTGCAGTGTCAAGAGCCAACATATTAGGTCGTTTTGTGAAGCGATAGTTCTTTAACAAACGTATATAAGTAATCCTATGGTTTACATCATCACTGACTATACGATCAATTAGGTTTGGGATAGCTCCTAAGAAACCATATATTTGTTGCATTTGGTCTCCGAAGACCACACATTTTGTGTCAGGAAGTATTAATGTGCGAATAAGCGCCAATCCAAGAACGTTAGTGTCTTGAAATTCATCAATACATACAGCCTTGAAAATTTTTTGATACCCATGTTGAATTGAGGGGTACTCTTTAAAAAGATTAAGTACAAATAATATAATTGCATCGTAGGTTATTTCCCCCTTCTTGATAAATAATGACTTCTGAGCTTCAATGTAAGGTGGGGTACGTGTAAAAAGCTGATCTATTGATATTGATGCTGAAGATATATCTTGTTCCAAGTGCTGTATTAAAGTAAGATTTTCTTTATCACTAGATGAAATTGAATGAACGTGCCAAGTATCAATGGATTTCAATGCATTAATGTCTTTTACACCAACAAGGTATCCATACTTTTTAAGCACCATTCGACAAAACCCATGAAAGTTAGTAGTCCATATTTGACCAGTCGTTTTATTAAATTGAGAGGTGTTGAAGAACACTTCTGATATGCTTTCCTTCATTCGGTTAGCTGCACTAACACTGAACGAAAGACAAAGAATGAATTTGTTTTCCGGAATTTTATTAATTGCAAACCAGTAGCTAATCATCGATACCATAGTAAATGTTTTTCCATAGCCTGCAGATGCCTCAACTATTAGCCTGTTATTGTTATTAGTAATAACCGCAAGCTGTTCTGGGTCTTGAGAAAATCGACTAACAATTTCGCTTGATGTAATCTTATCTTTCATTTTATGGCCTCCAGAAGTGTTTTCTTGTACACATCAGGGACAACTGATACATATCGTGCAATAACAGAGCCATTCAAAATAGACTTATTTTTAAAATATTGTTTCCCAATCAATTTTTCCAGAACATTATTTTTAATTTTTTTGATTTCATCATCGTCAAGCTTTTCAACATATTCTTTAATAAATTCACAAACATTTTCGTGCTTGCACACTTTCCTTATTCTATCTTTTTTAAAGTTTTGATCAAAAAAGGGGTCCCAAAAGCTGCCATCATATTCGTTTTCGTTAATATACTCTTCAAAGTCGGACAAATAACAATTTATGCCGTTTATGTCCATCAATTTTAGGCATTCATATTCGAAATCCTTTTCTTTTGTAACATTTGTACGCAGATATCCCCTGTCTTGTCCGTCATTGTCAATAACAGCATGATTGTTTATACCCAGTGTCTCAAAAAGTTCTTGAAGAGAAGGTATATTCTTAACACCGCCAGATTTAACTATATCAACATTATGATTAACAAGAGAAATTTTCAAACGTTTTGCGAAAACGGGTATCGCACTTTCTTCGGTGTCGCCCTCAACTAAAATAACCCCATCCGAAAATAGCGAATTCTTTATATATGGAAGCTGCATTTCAAGCTGTTTTTTTTGTCTCATTTTTAATTGAACATCACTACCTGAGGTGATTTTCAATTGATTATTAAAGATTCCATAGCGAATATATTTATGATAATCGTCAGATAAGATATACGGAGAATGTGTCACAACAATTAATTGACCTTTAATTTTGCTGATATTAAACATTTCTTTTAAGAGAGTATTAAAGTTTTCATCATTCCCTGCTAAAAGATTTTCTATATCTTTTATGACAGACCGCTGTAAGTTAGGATGTAAGTGTACTTCTGGCTCGTCTAATCCAAGAATTATATTTAACTCATAAGTATCTTCATTTACCATGGAAAGATGTTCATCTAAATGACCATAACGTGACCAATATATAATTTGGTCCAAAATCGCTAATGGAATTAGACTCGAAAACTGAATACCAAACCCCATTTTGGAGAAGTCAATGCCCCAAGGCCCTTGAACCTTCAGTGTACGAGTGATGTAATCTAAATAGTTTGCTTCCAGCCCCACTGTAACATTGTTACTTTTAAAAGGTTTAATTTTCATAAGCCATTTATTAATATATTCGATAACTTCTTTATCTGTTTTGGTTGGGGATATATTGTCTATGTTTCTATTCAATAAAAATCTTTTCGTTAAATATGGTATCAATTTGTAATTACCTGCTTGTTGAGTTAGATCGTTTTCTTTAATTGGTTTCTGACTTGACGAAAACCCAATGTAATTAGTAAATTGAATTTGTTTTTTTGAAATCTGGTCCCCAGTTGTTTTTGATGTGATTATTATTTGCGAATCTGGATCTTCCTGTTTAAAAACAATCGTGATTTGGTTATCTTCACTTTCAGAAAAATCATCTCTAAAAAAGCCAACCTCACTGTTCTTCAAGTAAATGGTAGCTCTAACTAGTATTGGCTTTTGATCGTTTAGAAAATCTGATTCGTAAAAGTTTTTCCCTGACAATATTGTATTAATTAGGTCAAGAGTACTTGTTTTCCCAATGTTATTCTTACCAACAATATAATTACCATTACTATTAAAGCTTAACTCCATGCCATCTAACATTCTAAAGTTTGAAATACACAATTTCAGTAATTTCATTGTTGTATTGCTCCTCTAATTTCCCTAATTATCGATTTGGGCTTCCACTTGAACAATTCTAATGACATCTAGAATTCTATTATATCACGAAGTAAAAAATGACCATTAGGTGTACCCTAGTGGTCGTATAATTTAAACTTAATTAGTTTTAAATTTTCCTCGAACAGCTTTATACAAGCTCCATTCTTGCTTTCGTTTATCAGTAGCACTAACTTCGATGGAATTTGTTTCATCTGCATTCCTATAATACGTATTCTGGTTGGGATACCCTAGAATCGCTTAGTAGTCATCTTGCCCTAGATTGCAATAATAAAGTTACCACCTAGAAAGAGGCTTGCTCACTGCTTGAACTGGGGTTTGCCAACGGAGACATTTTCTAGGTTTGTTATTGATAAGCGCTGTGGCTTGTTGAATATCGGTCTCTGAAACCTGATCAAACTGTGTTCCCTTCGGGAAATAGTAGCGAAGTTCTCGATTGAACCGTTCATTTGTGCCCCGTTCATTCGGGTGATAGGCGTGGCAAAAGTAAACCGGTATCCGATAGCGCTTTGTAAGCGCCTGATCGCAGGAAAACTCTTTACCGTGATCAACCGTCACTGATCGAATCGGACCCGGAAAGTCCACCATCAGTCTTGCAAATCCCTTGAGAACAGCATTTTGTGATAAGTTTTCAAGCTTAGTTGTCGCCATTAAACGTGTGACCCGATCGACAATGGTCAAAACAGCAGCCTTTGACCCGCGACCACCGCGAACTGTATCCATCTCTAAATGTCCTTTTTCGGTTCGCCGATTAGCTGACTCACTGCGAATCTCAATTGAGGTGCCTACTGCTTGGTTATAGCGCGACCGAAGGTCTTGTCTTCTTTTATGACGTTTACCGTGATCAAAGAGTTGACTTGGCTGAAAATCGACTTGTCTTTGATAAATCCAGTGGTAAATCGTGTGTGGCGCACAGTGAACGGCATAACCGACCATTTCAGGGGACCAACCTAGGGTTAGCCTCTCAGTTACCATCCGCTTCAACTTAGGCGTTAAAATCGAGTGCCGACCACAACGATGCCGACAAGTATCGGCATGATCCTGAGCTATAATGGCGGAGTAATCACCTTCAGGGCAACGGTGAAGCTCATGCCTAATAGAAATACGAGAGCGGCCTAAGGTCGCAGCGATGTATTGAATCGTGTGGTGTTGCATCAGTTCTATCTGAGATCGTTCAATTAAGGTTATAATGGCCATGGGACCTGTCCTTCTCTCTAGATGGTATGTTATGCAAACACCATTTTAGCAAGAAAGGACAGGTCTTTTTTCACATTTTCTGGGTGGTAACTTTAATTATGCAATCTAGGTTTTTCAATGTTATTTCACAATCAATTTTTTAGTGATTAAAATCATTTTTATATTGTTTCCGTCAATTTATCAATCGATAAAATACCATTAAATCAAGACTTAGCTTCATAACAAATATTGTTAGCGATTTTATTTGAAAGGCTCAATTCATATATGAAACCACATTGTGAAATTCATTAAAATAAAATTCTGCAGTTGATGTTACTGGCAGTATGAACATCATGGCATTTAATTAGCAAATAGAATCATCCAATAAGTAATTCCGTTTATTCTCAAAGTAAATTTCTCTGCATACAAGAAATCTGTTTTAAATAATGTACCCACGGTTTTTATTTTTCTTGAATATTATTAATAAATTTCCCGATTATAATTAATATGATTTTTAGCGTGGCCTTTTTGTTGTTATTTCTATAATCAGATCAGCATTTATCCGGCCGTTAAGTCTCAATGATTTATAAACTAGTCAGCGTTTTCTCCATTTTGTATACCGTATACACAAGCCGTAATGATTTACTTGCAAATGAAAAAGCTACTCCAACCTTAATGGTCAAAGCAGCTTCGAAAGCCTAGTCTAGACTAATTTTTTTGCGCCAATATCCAATGGTCTGGCAATCACTACTGGAAGGTCGCAGACTTCAACATAACCTGTCTTGTCGGTCTCGAGAATGCTAGGGATCAAGTTGACTGCTGGAGCGGCTGATGAAACGTAGCCTTCTCTTTCTGGGATCAATCCATCGATCTGCGCATCGACTGACGGCAAGCCTTCAATATGAATCGTATTATTGATCGGTAATTCTGGTGTCTCTTTATTATCAACTTTATGAACATATCTTAAGGCGGCTACTTGTTCGTTGCCGTTGTAAAGTGCCATGGTAAATCTGTGGGCATAAATGCTGCCCTTTTTGACTGTACCCTTGATCGTTTCCAAATCTTTGGGTGCAGTGAAGACTTCATGCTCTGGTTTGAAGGTATCATATTTCAGACCGATTCTATCGGCCATCTCGTATACGCCGGATGAATAATAAGCATAAATGAACTTAGCCAAGAGATCTTCGTCTGAGTCTGGTTTTGGATATTTATTGATATCGCCGCCATATGAGAAGACATCGACCCAGCCTGATGTGTTGTGCCAGTCATCTTCACCGGATTGAACAACAATTTTATCCACGTGGCCCATGGCCCCGGCCAAAACTAGTGGGATATATGAGGCATAATCGCCTGGCAAAAGTCCAAATGGTACAAAAGCAACATTATGTGCTTTAGCATGTTCATTTAGATATTCATATACTTCTGGCTGACTGTCTTGAACATGATATACCGGAATCGTGGTAATAACGTTTTTACCGGCATCGAGCGATTTGGCGAGTCGAATAGCAGAAGGCATGAATGTTCCTTGTTTGTCCATTTCCGTTGGGCAAAAGTCGAGCACAATGTCAGCTGGAAGTTTCAAGGCTGCATCAATATCATCTGAAACTTTGACGCCGACTTTGTCAAAATCAAAGACTTCTCCGGCATCCTTACCTAACTTCTTTGGATCAACGTCAACGGCTGCAACCAATTCAAAAATATTTTGTCTTTCCGCGATCATTCTCACTGCGGAACGACCAACGTTTCCTAATCCCCAAATAATAACTTTATATTTACTCATCAGAACTAACTCCTTTCAAGTCAACTTTCGTTTACAGGGAAAGAATAGTTCCTTGTGAAATATTTGTCAATTCACATATTGGCACAAATGTAACATCTTTCTCATTTAATCCAATCTGTGTAATTCATCGAGCGTAGTTGTCCAGATAATTATGCATTGAATTATTGAGTAAGGCTTTCCACCGTTTAACGAACTCCTGAGTTGAAAAACCATATTTACCTTTGACCCATTCGGTAGTCAGTCCCATATAAGCGTGAAAATAATAATCGCTTAAAAATGCCTGATCTTCGTCAGAAATTTTCCTACCGACCAATATTTCTGGGATCAAGATCCCAATCTGCATCTCAGTCAATTTATAAAATTCTGTCTGTAAACAGTTTTGTCCTTCAAGCGACAACAATTTTTTATAGTAGTCGCGATTGTCTTGGAGATAATTCACGATAAACAGCGCCCCTTGATCCCAGTCATTGATATTCGTCAAACTGATGACTGTTGGAAAAAGATCATGCTCAAAGATGGTACTGACAAGATCATATTTATCTAAGAAGTGATTGTAAAAGCCGCGTCGAGTGATATTGGCTTTTTCAGCGATCATTTTAATTGAGATCTCAGTGAATTCATGGTCTTTCATCAGCCCTTTAAATGATTTGATTATGTCTAGTTCTATCTGCGAATAGGTTGCCATCTTTTCACCCCAATTATCTAAACTGTTTTCTTCATATTAGAACTGTCCCACAATTAAGTCATCATATCTGACGGATTACTTGATGTTTTTTTTGCGTGGGGTTGGGATAAAGGTATGGTTCCGCTGAGTGGCTTCCACAGATTTCCAATACCATTCTCGCTTAATAAGTATCCTATTCAAATACCCGTCGTATTTTTGGATACTCATACTATTTTTGTGGAGAATGAAATTGCCGAATCAAGATGTCTTTAACTATCAAAAAAATAAGGTCGCAAATTGCAATAGTAAATTAGCCAGTACCGATAAAGCACACAGACGAAGGGCTCATGGGAGTTCCAGGTGGATCAGGATTAGGCGGCGCGGCCTTTGCGCGCACGTGCTAATTCCTTTCGAAATACTTCAGCTGGTGTACAGAACTTAAGTAAGCGGCGCGGGAGATGGTTGAGCCGAGATTCAGCTTGACGGACCAGACTGGGTGTAGCTAGATCGAGTGATTGCCCCTTAGGAAAGTAACGTCTGAGTATACGATTGTGGACCTCATTAGTGGCGCGTTCGGCCGAGCTATAAGGGTGGACATAATAAGTCTCGGCAACATCCTCAAGCGCAGCCGTTAGCGTGGTGAACTCTGTTCCGTTATCCGCCGTAACTGTCCGCATAACGTCACCGAATTCAGCCGTAATATTTTGCATGGCATAAGCCACAGATTCAGCGTCTTTACCCTCGATCAAGCGGACAATCTCATAGCGCGTTTTACGTTCGGTAAACGTTAATAGGACACTCTCGCTACCAGCACGTTTGCCAATGACAGTATCGATCTCAAAATGACCAAACTCGTGGCGCGTTTCTACTCGCTTTGGCCGTTCTTCAATACTACGACCGAGTAGGCGCTGATGTTGGTGCGAGTGGTGCTGGGTCGTCCGGCGTTTTGTTTTTTCCAGCAGATCAAGGTTACGGATCTCCAATAGTTGCGCATCGATATAGTTGTACAAAGTCTTCGTACAGACCATTTTGGCCGGCTTAAATAACCGGTGCTTACGGGCATAACCAACAGCAGCGTCCGGCGACCAGCCCTCATGGCAGAACTTATCATCAAAGTAGGCTAAGAAGGCCGTCACTTGGCTAAATTTTAATGGACGTCCACAGTTTTGCCGCTTTATTTCATAGCGATTCTGAGCGGCTTCAGGGCTGTAAGTTTCAAAGTAGTGTTTCTGATTATTAACGCGTTTAACTTGCGTGACTCGACCACGCTTGAGCTCATTATTGACGGTCTGGTGGCAGACGCCTAATCGAATCGCTATTTGCCGTGCTGAGCATCCTTCAATGTGCCAAGCGGCGATTTGACCGCGTTCGATTTCCGATAAATGGTGACCTTTTGGGCGTGGTGTGATAGACTGTTCTTGCATCAAGACGAAAACTTCTTTCATTGTTTGTTGTAGGAACTTCAATGATACCTGAATTTTTCGTCTTGGTGTCTTTTTTTTACCATTTTGGCTGGGTGGCTAACTTAATTATAAAACGCGCGATCCATTTTGGGAGAAAATTTTTCCATTTTTAATCGGGAAACGAATAGATTATTCTCATGATAATGATGCAAAATTCACAAGGGATTGTTTGAAATATGCGTATGTTGCATTAAGCCGTCCTATTTTTTTGGCTGGAGTTGCTGTCCCAATCGCTAACTTAACATCGAATCAAAAAGATAAAATGCTTTCCTATGGGTGGAAAGAAGCAAAATAATAACTGAAAAAACCAATAACGTTCATGCATAATACTACAGAGGTAATGGGATAATAAAGACAGAATACAAGAATGAAGAAAATGGCATTGGGGCTCTGAGAATGTTGTCAAAAATTAACAGTTGGTTCGATGGCCGTTTTTCGTATCATTTCTTAGTGGAAAGTGTACTTTTTAGATTTTGGAATATAAAAATCGAAGATGCAAGTTGAGGCTGGGTAAAAGATCATTAATTTTTACCCAGCCTCAACTTGCATCGATATTCTAATTTTCAGTTTGAAATCAATAATTAGTAATTAGTACTTCCAGACTACCTGAATGTTTAGTATTATGGGAAGCGTTTTTATAGCTATAATTCAAGTAATGGATATTATAGTTCTGCGACCATTCGCATAACATAGCATTTCTTTTTCCCTTGTGTAACATCACGTTGGATAATGCAAATGATATACCACGCAAATTCAAATTATCTAGAAATTTATATAGTTCATTTTCTTGCTTTTCTGTCCAATTCACAAACCCTCTATTGCCATCGTTGTATGACCCAGTGGTTATTAAGTAAGGGGGATCAGCATAAACAAAAGATTTTTGGGTCAACTGACTAGTATCTACTTCTGTAAAATAATTATCAGTAAACACGGCATCAATCTCATTCAGATGAATTACAAATCTCCTTAGGTTATCGGCCATTCGCTCAGAAAAATGACTTCTGTTTTTCCCAAATGGATTATTATATTCCATATTGTTATTAAATCTAAATTGATAGTTAAAGCTATATGCAACCAGAACGTACAGATCTAATGGATTCGGATTATTATTATAGTCCCTTCTAAATTTTAGAAATCCCGCTTGATTTGTTTTACTGAGTCCATATTCGGTGATGCGTCTGTTAATCTTAGTTATCAACTCCTCCGGGTTTTTCCCTTGAAAATAGCGGAATAATGAATTTATTTTTGTGTTTATATCATTAAATTGAATATGGTTAGCATTAATATTTATCCCAACATTTCCACCACCACTAAATAAGTCTAAAAATGTATCAATATTTTGGGGCAATAATGGAAAAATTTGAGGAAGTAGTTTATATTTACCACCGATGTAATTCAATGGACTCTTAATAAATCCCGCTGCCCCACGTTTTCTAATTTTACTGATACTAGAGTGGTTGTAAATAGTAGGGTTATGTTTGGCTTCGACATATTTAATAGAATCTTTGGACTTAAAATAAAATAATAATTCCTCGACAGATGTATCAGGATTTACTTTTTTTGATTTATATTTTCTGTAGGGGATTCGTTTCACCTCAACCTCCTTATCTATAGAGTTTTCTCTTAATATATCAATTAATTCGTTTTCTGGAACAATACCATCAGTTGAATAACTAACAACGACATGTTTGAATTTAAGAGAACTAAACAATTCTTTCATAGCCTCTTTTGCTTTTGATTTCATTGCAAAGCTGGACTTTTCTCGACTCGTATCCCGTTGACCAGTTACTCCATGCAACTTAGGATAATCCCACCTAGCAATTGTTTCTAATACATGATAATTTGGAATATACTGTCTTGAATTATATGGCGTATCAATGTATACAATATCACCGGATAACGATTCTTTTAATTTTAGTGCATCTTCCCTATATGCTTTGTTATTTTGACCATTATCTATAATTTCGCTAGGTATCAATTCTAATGGTTTATATGCTCGTTTGTCCCAGTGCTTTAAGTATGCTCCATAAGTTCCAGTTGTATTAGATACAAAAGGTATCCCCTGAATAAGAGCATCTAACAAATAATAATATTCACCACAATTAATTAATTTTTTGCATTTCCACATTTCAATGGTAGTTCTGGCAAAATCAATTCTTTTAGCATTATCAATAGTAAAGTACATTCTCTTGGCAGTTCCTGCAGGAGAATAGTTTTCTGTTACAAAATCCCCTGAGTATTTATTAACATCTACAGATTGAAAGTATTGAAATGGATTATTTATTCCTGCGGATCTAAGCTTATTAAATGTCGGTGGTGTATTTAATTCAATAGTAGCTTTCGCAATAACATTTGAAAAACTCATGGTGTCATTACTAATAATGGAGAATTTAGGCTTAAAGAACTGACCAACAACATTTGAGCCAGCAAACAAATCCACAAATGTATGTTCAGTGCCATCCAAATGTGGTTCCAAGATTTCATTAATATCATTTAAAATATGAGCCTTGCTTCCGATAAATCTCAAATAATCACATCCTATTACATCCTTGTTGATTAACATTCTAGCACAAACAATTATTATTATCTATGCCTTCTAAAAATAAAGGACGTAAAAAATGGGGTATCCCCAAAAATTTCGGGTACTCCATTTCATCTAACTCGATATTTCATAAAGTTCCAAATATAATTTCTTGGTTCTTCATATATTCAGGTAAACGATTGGGATCAAGAACATTATTGAGAACCTGGTTAGCACCGATTAATAACTGCTCAACATTCATTGCCCCACCATTTTCTCCAGTTCTACTACTAGTTTCTCTGAGCTGATCTGAAAACATCCCAACAAACTCACTGCTTATCCATAAATGATAATAAGATGTACTTGGAATTGACTTACTAAAGTACTTCCACCAATTATTTTTGCTGATATCCTGTTTTCTAATATTATTTTCTGTAATATAACGAACCATTTCGTCTTCTTGGTTTACATTCCTGCCGTAACCGTCTTTATAAGCCTTAGTATCAACAATAATTCCAAAGTTATCATTGTATACCAATACGTCTGGTCGCCTTCCACCACCTAAATGTATTGCAGACAAGTTATATGATGTATTAAATAGCTCAGCTGTAATTATTTCAAAAGCTCGGTTTTGTTTTTTATCTCGAGATATTTCAATCAAAGAAATAAAACGCGGATCTAATGATGTATTTTCCAAAAACTTTTCTTTTATTTTCTCTAAATGTTTATCTTTCAGTACATTATTAATGTTCAATGTTGGAATTGAAAAATCTTGAATTTTATCTTTTAACTCAATATAGTTTCCATCTATAGATACCCGTATACCACAATTTGACAAACCTAAAACATCATTTTTAATTACATTAATTGAATCATTAATACCTGCTGCTTTCAAATTGGCCATTAATGCCTGCAGTGATTTTCGAGGCGTGTGCATCAATATCTTAATAATTTTTGCTCTTCTAAACCTCAAATAGTCCCTGTTTTTACCTGTAGTTGCAAAAAACTCCCACCTAACAAACTTTGAAACACGATTGTTTTTTGACTTTCCAATCGATTGGTTTAAGGCATGCAATCCCTTACCAGTTATTGAGTACGTTGGAAAGCCAGATATTATTTCGCCATAGTCATTTCTGATCTTAGTTCCATGAATTTCTACATATCCAACTTTAGATAGCCACTTAGAAATCATACGAGCATACTTATCACTAGTACCCTCAATATCTGACTTTATCTTAGAAATTTCTTTTTTTTCTTGAGCCGACTTTAGATATTGTTGCATCAATTTATTTGAATATGATGTAAACCCAGGTTCTCCATAAAAACCAAGCTTATGTCCCAATTGAAATTTAGATAATGAATGATCTATATTCTGAGACAGTATGGATAATATTCTGGTTGCAGGGGGATAGGAGAGAAATGCCCGTGCCAAAATGGTATCTCTCTCTTTTTCAGTATGAGCTTTTGAAAACAAAGCTCCCAATTGAGTAATTTCAAATTCACTTGATCTTTCGTCAGGCCTTGCAAAATTTAAAGACACGGCCCAACGTAAGTATCCATCTGAAGTCCAATTATCGGTCCAAGGCTTTGATTTGTTTTGCGAAGGTATTGTTACTTGGATAAGTCCATCTGCCATTGCCCCCTTCCGACCAACACCGGAACTACTTACTGAATTTCCATACTTATCTTTTGCGCTTCCAACAAGTTCTGAATATGTAAATGTGCTTATGTTAGCTTGTAATTTAGACAACAATTCACTTTTAATATCCTTGAAAAAAATTAGTTCAGGAACTAGCTTGTCCCTTAATAACTTATACTGTATAGAATTTGAATCTAATATCTGAACTACATGTTGCAAGTTATCAAACTTTCCTGGATTCTGTATCCATCCATACGATCTGTTAGCCATGAGAACCCCCTTAATTAACTAATAACTGATTTTCTAAAATTAGTTTGTTACTTTAAGAACCCACTAACAAAAAGTAGGTGTACGATACTAATATCACTGATACGACAACACTTTATCAAACTAAACCAGTTGTCAATTTACCGTCAAAAGATTAAGAAAAACATTTTTAACTATTATTCAGTCATGGTATTAGGCCTATTATCATTAAGTGTATCAGGTTGATATGCAAAAAAGGTAATTCGACTTAAGCTATATATTCTATGCGAACTACTTTTTACATTTACATAATTTTATAGCTATCACAAAACAAGCTTTTCTGTATTTTTTTCTATTATAGCATCCTTATTAAGGGCTGACTAACACCTCAGACTTTGATCTGGTCTCGAATCGGGTTGTTTGATTTCCGGATTCTGTTTAGCAAATGCTTGTAGCTGCTTTTGCGTTCGCTCACTGATTTCTTCGTGTATCTCATGTAACTGGTTTTTAAATTGTGCTTTTTGTTGTGAATTAGTCGTTTGCTGAACTTGTTGTTGCAAGCCTTGATAGGACTTATTAAGATCATAGGCTGATAGCTTTTTTAGATCATGCGCAGGCTCTTTTGGGGCTTCTTGTAAGCCTAATTGTTTGGTTAAGCCATCGCTAAGTTCAATCACTTTGTTGCTCACTTGCTGGATCTCACTTAAAGCACTATGGATCACGGCTTTATCTTTAGCCCAGGTGGCCACGTAACCGAGTGAGTAGTTGCTGGTATCAACGCCAATATTTTGCATGGCAACATACGCAACCGCTTCGGCTTGGGTTTCCTGATAGGCTCGTGGCCGATCTTTAAAGGCTGATTTTAAGCCGTGTAGCTGGCTATGCGCATATTCGTGATATAACGTCTTTAGTTTCAAAGCATTGTCGGGCTCATCGCCACCAATGACGATTTCATTAGTGCTGGGTTGAAAATACCCTTTAGCCCCATTTAGCGACGCTAAAGGCACTTCGCTGACTTTAAGGTCGGTTTGTTGATTTAAATAATCTTTGAACGCGTTATATAAGCTTGTCACATTCTGATGATCGGCTAAATTTTCTTTGACAAAGTCTTTAGCACTTAACACTGGTTCACCGCTAGTTTGTGCCACATCAAAGACGGGTAGATAACGATAACCGACAATGGCCCGCTCATCGGTGGTGTCAAGTCGCTTTTGATTAGCGGGCGTTAATTTCTTAATAATCGGTGCCGCAATTCGAATGGATTTAGCGCCCTTATTAACGGTGCGGTTAAAATCTGTTTGCCATTGCTTAAATCCCGCGACTTGGGTCGCTTGCGGATTTTGCGCATAAATCAAATCAATGTTTCTGGCGCTATAATGATGAAATTTAGCCAGGGTATTGAGATACTTTTTAAATTGGTCACTATCAGTTAATTTTAGGATTTGCTGTTCGGCTTGGGCGACTAATTGTGCTTTCCAGGCTTTAACGTCTGCTTTACTCGGCATTGTCTACCCCTCCTCATCTTCAAAAATATCATTCAATATAGGGGCTACGTTGATTTGAATCGGGGTCGTGCCATAAAGGGCGATGTAGCCATCAGCTAATTTTTGCCAGGCTACTTGATAATAAGCGCCGTTACCAGTGATTTCTTTTAAATACTTGTAGGTTCCTTTAGCTTGCAAAACGGGTAATTCACTGGCTAAAACTGCTAATTCGTTGTTCATTCTATGATCTCCTTTGCTTTGCTAATCTCACCCGTTGTTTGGGTTTACTTTTAGGGTTGTAAAAGTGAACCTAAATGACGGGTTCACCAACCGGAACGTAGTGCAGGGCGGTAGGCAGGTTCTAATCAAAATCAAAACTTAATTTATGGCCGTCAAGCTTTAACTTAGCGTCAAATGACTTCCCCTTTTTACTCTTGAAACCCTTTAATTTGCTGGTTTCACCCTTGGTAACTAACGCTTTAATTGCGGTCTTCCCGAGCGTCTTGCTACTCCATTTCTTAGGTAAGGTAAAATCTTCACCTTGCTTGGGCTTCACAATGTAAAACTTCTGTTTATTTAAAACGGTCGCTTGCGGTGTTTCTAAGAATACTTCGGCGGCTTTTTGCGCTTGCTGTTGGTGATCGATTTGTTGCTTAATGGCTGCACTGCCAGTCAATTGCGTGGGAACATCAGCAATCAATTTTTCCACGAACTTTTTGATTTGGTTCAAAAAGTTATCCGGGGTGCGTTCTTCGGTACTGATTTGTTGTAACGCTTGCTCCCATTTTGCTGTCATCTCTGGGCTAGTTAGCAAGGGTTCGAGTTCGACCGCTTTACATAAAGTAGTTCCCGCTTCACTGACGTGGAGCTTGTTCTTTTCAGTAACTAAATAGCCGCGCTTCTTTAACACTTCCAGCACATTTGCCCGGGTTGCACTCGTTCCAATGCCTTGCACATCTTTAAGAATCGCTTGGGCTTCTTCATCATCAAGTGTTTTACCGGCCGTCTTCATGGCTGTGATTAATGTCCCTTCGGTAAAGGGCACCGGTGGTGTCGTTTCTTTTTGCGGTGTTTGCAGATTTGCTTGAACTTGGTCGCCTTGGTGAACGATCGGTAGGGTGGCTGCTTCTTGCTGGTCGGCTTTGTTTTCATCAAATAATGCTTGCCAACCTTGCTTAGTTGGGACCTTACCGGTTGCTTTAAAATTAGCATCGCCGACTTGGGTAACAATGGTGGTTTCTTCATATTCGTAAGGATCAGCAAACATCGCTAACGTCGTCCTTAAAACCAGGTCATAGACTTGTTGCTGTAATTTAGGCAAGCTGGCTAGTTTCTCTTTCGTCGGCACGACTTTAGTCATAATAATGGCATAGTGTTCTTCAACTTTTTTCCCATCAACATAGCGTTTGTTCGGAGTGGTATTGGTTAAAGCGACTGGCTTAGAGACCAAACCCAGATACTTCGTCAGATTAGCCACTAAATACTCAAATTCTTCATTAGTGATATAAGCACAATCCGTTCGGGGATAACTCAACAACTTGGCTTCATATAAACTTTGAATAGCCGCTAAGGTTTGGCTGGCACTGGCATGATACCGTTTATTCATCGCACTTTGCAGACTGGATAGCGAAAACAACTGTGGACTAGCACTCTTTTTAGCCTGTTTTTGGACGTCCTTGATTAAACCGCTCTGTGAGCCTTTCTGAACGCGTTTAGCTTGCATGAATGTCATTAGACCTGCTTCGTCTTTAAAACGCTGATAGGGTTCTAATTTTGCGGTGAATTTTTGCTGATTGGTTAAAATTTCCGCATTTAGTTCAAAATAGGGTTCCGGCTTAAAGTTTTTGATTGCCTGGTCTCTTTGATAGACCATATATAAGGTTGGCGTCTGTACTCGACCAATCGAATACACCCCGCGTACCCCGTTTTGTCTTAATAACAAAGTATATAAGGGACTGCCATTCATACCAATTAACCAGTCACTAATTTGACGGGTTTGGGCTTCTTTATAAGCCAAATAGTCTTTGTGCCAATCACCAAGATTTTTGAAGCCGGTAATAATCGCGTCTTTTTCTAGGCTATTCAACCAAAGGCGCTTAATCGTTTTCGACTTAACATCAATATGCGCTTGGTTCATGATCGACCACGCGATATTTGACCCTTCTCGACCACTATCGGTGGCCACAATAATGGTATCGGCTTTCGTTAACAGGTCTTTAACGACCTTGAATTGGGCTTTTTTACTAGCTGACACTTCAAACTTGTATTTGTCGGGGAAAATCGGTAAATTAGATAAGGCCCATTGCTGATATTTCTGATCATATTTATCCGGTGTGGCTAGTTCAACTAAGTGTCCGAGACCATACGTGACAAGCGTATTCTCGGGCAAAATAGGGTCGCTAACCGTATAGTAACCCTGTTTTTTTGTGCTCTTTTGAAAGGCTTGGACGTATGAACGGGCTTGACTAGGTTTTTCAGCTAAGATAACAGTGGTCATGTTCGTTCACTCCTTGTGATTCAATTTTTGATCTAATTCTGTTTTGCCTTGTTCAGCCGACTTTAACCATTCTTGCCAGCGTAATGCTTGCCGCTGATTGATGACTTGTTGCTTCAAATATTGTCGGTAGCGATTAATGGCCCTAATATCCGTATACGCCGACCAGCGGAATAATAACCCACCAAATATTAAGATAAATGCCATCAGTGCTGTACCAACAAAATCGGTCTTATCAGAAGTAAACAGTTCATGATACAAGTCTATTAACATGAGATATAGGCCCATTAAATAGAAGATAATACTTGCAAAACTATCGAAATAGTAAGACAGTTTTGTGCGTCTTGGCGGTATCGTGAAAGGGTCAGTTTGCATATCTTTTTTAATTTTTTCAAGTAACCAGTGCCAGATTTTTTTCATGACGCGAACCTCCCTTAACGGTTACGAAAATAATTTTGAAAAATTCTCATGGCACCCATACCAGCACTCTTAGTCACACCGGTTGAAGCCCAGAAATCTTTAACGGCGTCAGGTGTTTTGACAACCAGAAAGCCAAATCCAATGGAAGCAATAAACGCAATAAACCCGTATTTAGCCATATTAGTAAAACACCATACTGATAATGACATACAAAGCACTTGGCTAATAATGGAGGCATTGTAATAAATATACTTCTTCCACCACGTGCCACTGTAGTCAAAGCTCTCAGTCGCCATGCTCATTGCAGCTAAAGGAATTGTCAGGTTATACCAAGCCATATCAGCCACAAACACACACATTTTGATAAAGAAAACGACGGTTACGACAGTGAAGATTAGCAGAAACAAAATCTGCAAGGGTAGCGAAATGCCAACATCTTTTAGCCCAGGTACTTTATTCATGCCGGTAATCGATTTAGCAGTGAATTTCTGATCAGAACTAAACATATACTTTAACAGGGGTAAGGTAATTGACCCTTGAATAAAGCCCTGTAAGAACACGAAAACTGGAATCACGGCCGCTGATTTAATCCCGTCCATGATGATATTAGCCCAAGTGACGTCGGTACTTTCGTCTGCCTCTTTTAGAATTGTCATCACAATGCGGCCAAGTACGACCACAACGACTAACGATGTCGCAAAGGACAGGAAGATGGCATACCACGTTTTAACAATTGGCAAGCTTTGATTGGCTTGGTCAATGATTGCCTTACAGATGTTGAATAAGCCGTCCAACAAACCAGACAGTGCCCATTCAAAAAACTTAGCAATCGCTCCCTGAACCAGTCCTGAAATATCACCTAAAACAAACATATCTATCACTTCCTTTTTTGCAATTCAAAGCTTCCTAATCCGTCATCTGCTTTGGCAGTTTTATTTATTGCTTTAGCTTTATAACCATCGCTAATTTTAGTTAATTCAAATTTTTGATTCTTCTCGTCATCAGTATTTACTTTTAAATATTCTTTACCAGAAGAATTACCGACTGAATAATTGGCATTTACATTCATCAAGGGGCTTTCAATAATCATTGTTTTTTTATTAAATTGGGTTTTGTAGCTTTGTCCTTTTTGGTTGAGATACCATTTATTACTTTGCAAATCTTGTGCTGTAGACTTCCCACAAGCGGTTAGACCAACAGCAATCAGTAACACTGTCATCACGGCGATTATATATTTGCGATATTTTTTCATTAATATACCCTCCATTATCCAAGTAGGTTGTTGTCGTCTTCTTTTGGCGCCTCTGTTTGACTATCTTTATTTGAAACTCTCTCTAAATCGCTGTCTAGGTTGTCCTGTTGTTGCTCCTCCTCTTTCTGAGACATCTTGTTTGCGACTTCTTTTTGAGCAGTCTCCTTTAATTTTGCTTTCCATTTTTCTACTTTATTCTTAAAGTTGGTTTCTTGACTGGCTTCTGGTTGGCCTTGATAATCGTTCTGTGACAAGTTAACCAAATGATCGGCTCCTGGAAATAGTTTAAATTGGAACGCTTTTGTCGCTTTGACTGGTCGCGCATTACTAAAAATTAATAAGCTCTGATCTTCGGGCATACGCATAATTTCATCGGGTGTCATGAGCGAACGGCTCGTATAGCTGTAACTATCGCTCTTGCTGTGGCTTTCTTCCTTGCTGTGACTGGTACTCTCACTACCGGTTTCAACTTTTACGGTCGATTTACCTAACAGATCACTAAAGTATTTAGCGGTCACATCATTAGCGGCATTTAAGCAAATTTTAACCGCGTGATTACCTAAGATACTCTCGGCTTTATCCTTGCCATACAAGGCTTGTAGCTGGGTTAAGGTCTGACAAATGGTCGTCACGCCAATACCGTACCCCCGGCACGTTGCTAGAAATTCTTCGTACTTGGGAAACTTCCCTAAATTGACAAATTCATCAAGGATAAAGTCGACTTGGTGAGGCAATTTAGCGTGATGATCGGCGGCTAATTTGTATAATTCGTCAAACAATTGTGAGAAAAACAGATTGATGAAGCTTTCATAAGTGTTATCCATGACGGGGATAATCACGTACAGCACAACTTTGTCGTTGCCAATCTCTTTTAAATCAAAATCCGAAAAGCTGGTAAAATCAGCCACTTCTTTGTCAATGAACTTCGAGATGGTCGCCAACAAGCTTTCAATAATACTGGCCTTCATTTCGCCTTTGGCCTTTTTGAACCCTAACTCATAAGCGCGTCTCGCTGGATCAGTCATGGTTAGATCAAGAAACAGGGTGTCTAACGGACTATCTGCGCCCTTTTCCTCGGCCTCCACATCGTTTTCTTGTAAGACTTGCGTTACACCGGCCAAGTTCCTTTGGTCGGGCGCGCGGTGGTTCATAACAAACAGGATTAGTGCCTTCAAAAGTTGCCGCTGGGTACTGAACCATACGTCTTTTTTGCCTTCGGCATTTTCACTCTGAACGATCTTCGTGGCGACGGTTTCAGCTTGAATATCCCGTTGAATATAATCAAAAGGATTGTAGCGATCACTGTGCGCCATGTTGGCAAAGTTGACGACATGCACTTGATAACCCTGGGCTAGTTTGATACCGGCCGTCTTTTCGTATAATTCACCTTTCGGGTCAGTTACCACAATGCTGTTCTCCGTCTCGTTAAATAGGTTGGTAATGACGACTGACTGGGTCTTATATGACCCCGGGCCCCCAACCACGAAGATATTTCGATTCGGCTTGGTACTGTTGTTCTGGTAAACAATCTGTTTAGCCACGATCCCTAAAATGGTGCCATTCATGTTAATCTCCTCCCTTCGCTGACTTTTCTCGATCCACTAATGATTTGAGAATTTCGGCCTTGGTACTCTTGTTAAACGCTGTGGTGAGGTCTTTAGCAGTGATACTAAAGTAATGGTCACTCAACTCTTTTAGATCACCCCAGGTCGCACTCCCGTGGGTTTCAGTGTCCGCAGTTTCCCACGCTTTATGTTTGCTATTTCGTTTCAAGGCAAAATAGATGGTGTATAGGATCACGGCGACACTGACAATAATTAGTACTGGGTTCTTTTGGCCCAAATACAAGTTGTAATAATGCCAGGGGTGTAAAGCTAATTGTTTTAACACCGTTGGCATATAATCCACAAAAGTTAGTTTATAGCGCGACAAGGCCATGACAGAGCCAGCTAAAATCTCCGCTAAATACAAGCCAATGATTAGTGTTAGTAAATACGGCCAACTAGCTTTAATGCTGTTTAATAATTTGTCTTTCATCTAATCACCTACTATCTGTTTAATCCTTTTTTGGTTAGTGCCGGTGTACCGTTGCTTGCCATGGATCAAGGTTGGGACTGACGTTAATTGATATTGCTGAATGTAATGCCGATTCTTTGGCTGATTCATGTTGATAAAAATGATGTTGCGACTGATGACGTTATGCCAATAAATATGATGAAAGATTGATTGGCAATCTGGGCAATCATCACGGTAAAAGAACAGGACTTTGTTAGCATGCTTAGCTAGCGTCACAACTGGTTGCTGTTTTTCCACGTGATTGACATATCGATGACCAATAAAACCACTAACGGCTAAAACCACCACGATTACCGCTAGGGACTTACCAACCCGCTTAATTAAGGTCACTGGCTTTAAAACTACTGCCTAAGTTTTGGACTGCGGTGATTCGATTCGTGGTGGTATCGAAAGTCACTTGATAAAGCACCGTCGCCTTTTGCCAGTCGTTGTCACCACTCTTACTCTCATAACTGACGACGGCCAAGCCTTTCATATTTTGGCCTTGCTTGCTTTGCGTATACAGGTTCAGTTGGTTCAACTTGGCTGAAACACTATTGCTATCACCATACGTGCCTTTATTTGAAAAGTATTGCTGGTATAACTTGTCAGAAATTAAGTCTTTAACGCCATCTTTACGCTGACCGTAGGTCTTGGGCTTAAAGTTATTCATGACCTCAAAGAACTTGGTGACCACCGTATTAAAGCTCAGTTCAGCCTGACTTTTGTCTTTATTATTTTGGTAGATCTTATAACTGTCAATTTGAGCGCTCAATAACTGCTTTTGTTGATTAGTTTTGGTTAATTGCCGGCTAACTTGTCGCTTCTGCTGTTGTAAGCGACTGATCTGTTGTTGTGCCTGCTTAATTTGGCTATGTTGATAGGTATTTGCCCCTAACGACATAACTAAGATCAAGCTGCCAATCACCACACTTAAAACCATGCTCCGCTTCATTTGTTTTCCCTCCTTACTTCTTGATCGGCCGGGCTAACGTTACATCACCACCATTTAGTAAGCTATAAAAAGCGGTCCCAAAAGTGCTTTCGTTAACTTTGTCACCCGTACCACCTTGCTCAATGATCTTAGTGGCTTTTCCTTGCCATTTGCCTAGTAGAATGGCAGTATGGCCGTCGTTTCCAGCTCCCACGCCTTGATTAACGATCACAATATCACCGGCTTTCGCGTCAGTTTCACTGATCTGTTTCAAGTATTGATGGCTGCCTTTGGCGTCACTAGCCATCGTGCCGGTAAACCAGCCCATGTTGGCCGGTACCTTGTAACCAGCTTTATTAAGCGCTAACCAGACAAAGCCTGAACAATCGGTTCCACCGGTTTTGTTAGGATTCTTTAAATTGCTACCTAAATCGGGGCTAGGGTGAGTTTGAACATAATAAAAGTCGCCCTTCATACTTTCCGCGTTTTTAACAATGCTGCCACCGGAATAGCTCGGGTCACTATCACAACCTAGTTCGGTCAGATCGCCGGAACTTGCATTATCTAACGTATTACCGGCCACGGGATCACTTGCACCCAACACGGAATACCAATGATCGGCATAACCGTATCTTTGGCTTAAATACCATTGTTCCGGGTTCTTACTCATACCCTCGTAATCCATTAACCAGGCTTTGGTCGCTTTATGCACGTCCGTATATTTAAAAATCTGCTTGTTTGACGCATAGTAACTACTGTTCAATTCTTGGTCGAGATAATCCAACTGTACCCCGAGATTGGTCGCTGGTTTATTTTCTTTATGGGCTAAATCTTCCAGTTTATCTTTTCGACCACCTATCCACTGGGCTAAGCCCGTGGCCCCGGAACTAGAATTAACGGACTTGGGATCAAGGCGACTTTCTAGTTGTAAGACTCCCAAGATACCGGCGGCCGCTTGTGGGGTGGCACCATACTTTTGCTTCCAGTGCGCATAAATGTTTTTGGCATTTTCCTTCATGCTCTTACTATCTAATTGCGTTTCTGTGGTCGTTGAATTATCACAACTGTTTTCTTGCAATTGACCAGTAAACACGGCGATTAGCAAGATGATTAGCAGAATGGTGCCACCCACAATATAAGCAATCAACTTCCATTCCCTTTTCTTATATTCAAATGACAATACCTGCATTTAATCACCTACTTTGTGCTTAGCCTGATCGACCTTTTTTTGGGCCGCTTGCTGATCGTTTTGGGCATTCTTTAAATCAGACTTGGCTGAATCCACCTTCTTGTCTTTATCCTTATCTTTACTACCATCAATCTTGTTGGCGTCATCTAACTTCTTTTGCGCATCGCTAACTTCGTTCTTAGCGGCATTGAGACTTAACAGGGCTTTTAAATACTTAGCTTTAGGACTGTTCACGCCAGCTAATTTGGTTTGGACGGTCTGGGCATCTTGTGTGTCGTTATGGGCTAGGAAAGCTTGCCCCATTCTCAATAAAACATCAGCGTTCGTCGTAAAGGATAATTGGTTATTAAGCGTATTGGTATCGTAGTTAACGATGGCCTTTTCCAGCGATAGTTGGTCTTTTTGCTTGCTTGTCGCCTTAGTTGGCAACTGCCAATCAGCCACTTGACTGCTATCTTTATTGTCATAAGCTGCATTGACAACCTTATTCAATTGGCTTGGGTCAACCTTCAAGGCTTGCTGGTACTGACCATGCTTTAAAAAGATGCTGACTTGCTTAGTTGAAGGATAGCCGGCCCGTTTCATATCTTGTTGCGCTTCCGACCACTTATGATCATTTAAAGCGGTTTGAATTTGACCGCTATATTTTAATCGCGTGACCTGGGCTTGGTTCTGGTTAGCTAAGCTTTGATATTGCCGTTCATCACTTTTATGGACTAAGCCGACGGCCAAAACGGCCACAATCGCCACCCCGGCCATACTCAACCATAAACGTTGTTTGGTTTTCTGCTGGGCCGTTTCAACTGCCTGCCATTCGTGATAGCTCACAAAGTCCTCAATGCCGTTAACCACTTCCGTTAACTCATTTAACGACGTAGCTTTAGCTACTTGTTGTAAATAGTCATCCGGGTGTTTGGCCAAGGCTTCTTGGGGATTGCTTAGTAGCCGTTCATAGGGCGTCCCCGTCAAGCAAAATAGAATCAGCGCTTTGTATTTGGCTAAATTGCTATGCTTGTCATCATAAGGCATGAGTTCATTGGCCCGGTAGGCGTACCAAACATGTTGCATTGGGTAATACCACAGGTTAGCTGGGTTCAACGCAACGTGATACTGGCTATCGTTAACCACCTTTTGCGTCATGATTTCCTTGGCAATCGCTGACCGGATTGCCTTATTTTCATGTGGCAAGTCCTTTAATGATCTGACCTTATCCGGCAAGGTATAAGTTAAAACAACCTTCTGGTCTTGCTCAACTACGTTAACCAACTGTAAGAAATTGGAATCAGCTTGCTTTAATTCGTTTAGCTCACTCAACTGGTCGTATCGAAATTGATTGTGATTGAGTTCGAGAATTAACTTGTTCCCCTGCCGCTTGAATGTGCCGACCTCGATATTTAATAGCTGATTTGATTTACTCATTTAAAGTCCCTCCTTCCTCTTCGGTAGTGGTCAAGGCATCAATTTCACTTGGCGTCAACACCACGCGCTTTTGATAATCCGGTTGAATGGTTGTCTCACGGTTGTATTTTTCTTGGTAAGCTTTGGGATCAATTAACCGCAATTCTTCTTCGGTCAACTCGACTTTCATAAAGGCGCGTTGGCTTCCGTAAATCATCAAGGCTTCGCCTTGCCTACGACGTTCTAGTAGCTTCTTTTCTTTATCCGAGAACGTCATTCTTAACTTAGTAATGACATCATCGACACCTTTACCATCAAGGCCAAAGAACACCTTGGTATAGGAGTTCCCAATAATGGCTTCCCCAATATTCTGCCCAGTATCTGTCGTGCCTTCGATCACATCTTGAATTTGCTGCGTTCCGGCAATGGCTCCGGCATTGTACTTTCTAAACCGCTTGTATGCTTGGTGGAAAAAGGTGGCGGCCGCTTTATGCAAGGTTAAAAAGTGAAATTCATCAACAAACAATTTCTTGCGGCTATGCCGATCTTTGGTAATTTCGTCCCACAGGTATTGAAAAGTATTCAGATAAGCCGCTGATTGGACTTCCTGTTCACTTTGTAGTGGTTTTAGATCAAAAGAAATGATTTTCCCCTTTAGGTTGACGTTGGTATGGCCGTCAAATAGGCTGTTAGAACCATGGGTATAACTGCCTAAGATGTAGTAGAAGTCTTTAACCCGATTGAATTTGTCTTCGTCTTTATCAGCCAGTTTTTCCAACTCGTCATAAACATTGGATAAGGTCGGCCACTGATCGTCTTTAATCTCTTTTAAGCGACTGTACTTCAAAACACCACTGTTGACGTAGGCCTGTTTAACGACATCATCAAGAATTGCCAGCTCAACTTGGGTAATCCCGGTTTTAAGGACTTCAAAGAATCCCTTTAATCGCTGGATTTTATCTTTAACTAGTAAATCAAGGTTCGTGACCGCCTCATCGGCGCTTAGGATTTCTTCGGAGAAAATTTGGAGCGGGTTAATTTTGTACTTAGCATTCGAGGTTAGGTGCAAGACTGCCCCACCCAGGGCTTCAACAATCTTGGTATATTCATTTTCTGGATCAATAATGTAAAGCTGATAATCTTGAATGGCATATCTTAGAATCTTCTGGATCATGTAGGTTGTTTTACCCACACCGGAAGTACCAATAACAACCATATTCTGGTTCAGGGTCTTGTTGCGATCCAACATATCCACGGCAATTAAGCTGTTGGTATCTTTGTTAACCCCTTCAATATCGCTTCTAGGCTTCAAGTCCAAAATTTCCGCGTCGTCAAAGGGAAACATGCTGCTGGCAACTTCGGTATTACTTTCTTTGTACGTGTAATCCCCCATGAGGTTCTCGTTAATTGGCATGGTTGACCAAAATGCTTGAAAGGTTGCTTTAACGGGTACTAGCGGTTTCATCTGTAGCTTAATCAACGTATTCTTAACGTTTTCGGTTAAGTCGTCTAGTTCTGCTAAACTGTTGGCCCGCAGATAAACCAGCATATGTTGGTAGACAAATGTGGTAGAATTATCAAGGTATTTATCTAGTTGCATGTTGGCCGAATCAATGTAGTTTTGCAGAATCTTCTTTTTATACGGGTCGAACGTATTGAGCTTCTGCGCTTCCTTATTTTGAATCGTCTTCTTGTAATAGGTAATCATTGAATTGTTACTGGCGCTGTCGATATATTGCACAATATCGATAACGCCTTTTTTGCGCTTTAACTCCGATAACCAGTTGCTGTAAACTCGCTTGGGATAGTCAGCAATCGCTAGTACCCGAATAAAATTCTCACCCGACTGGACATAGGTGGGGTATTGTTCCCAGCTAAACGGGAATAGTGAATGCAAGCTATCGCGATCAATCAGCTTGGTAAAGTCTTCAACCTCCGGTTTTTGTTTATTAACCGCTGGTTCACTATTTTGCTGACTTTCTTTCTTGGTTGGCATGAACAAATCAATGACCTTATCGCCAAAACTCATACTGTTGCCTCCTATCCATTGAAATTGATTAAGTTCTTTAAAATCTCTTGGACTTCTTGACTAGTCAACACTTTGGCGGTTACATCAAAGTCCGTTAACGCATTTTCAATATCCCGTTTAACCTGTTCGATCTTTTCGTCTAAATGACTGACCGCTAGGTTTAAGCTCTTAACACTTTTGTCCTTAATTGGCACCTTAACGATTAGCAGATGTTGCTTAGTCGTCATATTTTTGGATTCCTGGACTTTAGTAAAGCGATCCAAATAACTGGCCATTAATTGGATTTTGAACTGTTGCTCGGGGTGATCTTTTTGTAAAGTGAGATACCGCCGTTTGAGACCATTGAGATAAGCTGTCATATTGACGGGAATCGTCGGCTCTAAGAACTGTAGCGTGTCATCAACGCCTTCACCCAACGTACTCATGAGAAAGGCGCCATAGTCCTCAAAAACGTCTTGCTGTTCGGTTTCATTAAGTAGATCAAGGTTGATCCCACTAACTTCCAAAATGCCAACGAGATTACCCGTTTTGGTAACTTCGTAATTGCCATACATACCCACCACCAAGCTCATGTCATCAATGGTCTCTTTACCGCCATTGATTTTAGGCGGTTGGTAATCCCAATCTAGCTTGGTTGATTTATTGGCGGTTTTGCTCTTCTTCAAACGCATTTAGTTCACCTCGCTTCTTCGGTTTTAAATAAAACAATTTTTGGCTATTGGCATAGCGACGTTTAAGATTAAAGTTATCCCGCACTTTAATATTTTTCCGCGCCGCAACTGGCCGAATTGTTAAAATAGCCATGACAATCGTCATGGCTAAGACAACAATCACTATTTTTATCAGGACTAAAATCAGGCCATAGGGTGGGATTGCAATAAAAATCAAGCCCACTAGTCCTGCCAGCGCCGCATAGCCAAAATCCTTCAAGGTGTAGTCTTTCCAGATCCCGTAATCTTTATCCACGTTTTCTGGGAAGATAAATTCTTTTCCTTTCTTCATTTGGCAGGCTCCTTTTTAAATTAAGTGAATAGGCTGTAAACCCAAGGTAATAGCCAGATAATTGCTGCCGCTAGGGCCACTAAACCAGCCACCCGACCAACCGCGTGATAAACCTCTGATTTCTCTCGTGGATCGTCTGCGTCAGGCATTCTTTTGATAATAATAAATAGCGCGACACAAATCCCAACTAAAACGACCAAGCCAGTTAAAATACCTTGAATCGTCTTACCAGCGCTGGTTAGCTTGCTTTTAACTTCGCCACCGTCTGCGGCAAAGACGACCTGGGCGTTCATCAATCCCAAGTAAATTGCAGTAGCTCCAGTAGTGGCTAACGCTTTTACTTTGCTGAACTTCATGTTATTCCTCCTTTCCCTCGTCTTCTGATGACCGTAATTGAACTTGTTCTGCCTGGGTTTGCTCGGGTTCCCGCTGGTAGAACTTATCCAATTGTTCCTCGGCAATTTGCTGGCTCGGTAATGGGTCGGTGGCTAATTTAACGCGACCATTTTCGCTAGTGGCTAAGTAATACTCCTTTTCTGACTGACCTAGCTCTTGGGTCTCTAAAACATGCAAATTATGTTCGTAACGGCCTAAGGCGTTATCAACTTTCAAACCATAGAAACCTAAGAAGCCTTCCAGGAAACTCTCACCAAAAAAGGTCATTTCGTTTTTAATTTGCTTATATTGATGGGTCGGTTTATCACTGACCAATTTTTCGGCCTTTTTAGCATTTTGACTGTCTTGATGGCGATTAAACCAGCCGCTAAGTTTTAATGGTTCAGTCTTTAACTGGCGTTTAACGGTCTTCTTAATCATTGCTTGCCGAACTTCATCGATTGGCTGACCGTCTTGATCTAATATCGCTTGTAGCTGCTTCTGGTCAGTTAGTGCTTGGTCGTCATCAACCATAATCGCCTTTTGGTTATCATGTAGTAACTTGCCATTAATGCCTTGCCAGCTTTCTACTTTCATTAAATCACCTCCTCAAAAAAAGCGCATTAGGGTCGCTAAACAACTAGCTTTCCCCTAACCCGCCCGGTAAAATGGATTATTAGTAGGGTGACACCCAGAATCGTAACTTCTAGGTGCTGATCCTCGTTAGCAACTTCACTGCTTACGAGGACGCCCTCTTTTTTTATGTGGTTTTTAATCCATTCAATGCCATCTTCAGATATTAATTTAACTTTGCCCGTTTCCATGAGCATTTCACTTGGTAGCGCGTTAGGGTGTCGTCTTAACCAAACACTCACGTACGTACTACCTCGTTCAAGCTTGAGACTAGCTTGAGCTAAGCTAAACCATTCCTGTTTCTTCGTCACATGTGAATACTCCTTTCCCTATATTATGGATTCATTTTACCATTAAATGAGCACGTTAATGCACTTTTAATTTTACTTTTAGATTACAAGTGCATACCATCATCTTCATGCCGATTGCGGGTTTGATGTTGCCGTTGCTTTTTCGTCATTTCCCACTCGGTCTCTTTTAAGCTGCGTGCTTGCTTTTGCCGTTGGTAATCTTCATTACGAGCATATAAAACGGTCATGATAGCGTCACTAAAGGCTTTCTTTAAGTAATAGTTTGGGCTAACTGGTTTGTAGTTCAATGGTTGATAATGCCCGATATTTGCTTTTCGGTATTGATCGTCTTTATCTTGTTGCTCTGTTAACTGTTTTTGGAGTTTTTCAATCTGGCTGGTCTTAATCGTCGGATCGGCTTTGCATTCACCCAAAAAGAGTTGTTTAGTGCCGTCATGCTTTAAAACCCGTTGTAAGTGATGATTCTCTAGCCGATCTAAGCTAAGCTGTCCCGATAAATAAGCTAGTCCTTGTTGATGTTCTTGGGTACTGAAAACCCTCGGTGGGTTTTCCTGCCACTGTGCGATTGTTTCAACCTTGCACGGCTTTAAAGCTGGATCATAGTACATCACTGCTGTATAGGCCTGTTCCAGTTTAATCATTGGTAGTTCATCTAAATCACCATTGGGAAAGGCTCTTTTCAATACTTCATGGTATTGCGTTTGAATGACTTGCTTAACTGCCATGATTGTCCGTAGGTCTTTGACGGCTCTCGTAATCGTTTGCTGCTCGGTTGGTGAATACTTTTCTAGTAGACCTTGATCAACGTGTTCTAGACTTTCTAAGCTATCATCATGAATCATCAGCGTATATTTAAGCTCGATTTTGACTTCCTTTTCTTGTTGCATTAATATCTTCCAGCCAACGTATGGCCGTTTGGTAAAGGTCAATAATTGTCGGACCAATAAATCATCACGAATATTCATTAAACGTTCGTTTAATTCACTGCCTTTGAAAATCGTTTGTTCACTATTAGTTTCTTTAATCAATTCACGTCGTTCAGCCGCGGTTGTCTGTTCAAAATCAAGCTCTGGATAAAGTTTTTTAGTCGTGCGATCAACTACTTTATTTAAGAGTTCATCTGCTTTTTTTAGTGAACTTTCTTGTTGGTTAATCGTCAATAATTGCTTAGTGATATCTTCACCAACAGCGTGCTTAATTAAGGTACTGTTTTTCCAATTAAATAGCATGCGCCGCTTATCATCTAAACTTTCCAAACTAATATAAGTTTTCAGTTCGTGGCTTAACTCTTTGACCACTTTTTTCTCGTTAAACGAGAAGTGTTTACTTAGGCTATCCAAGTGGCCTCGATTAACTACTTTCTCCTGCATATTTTTATAGCCAGCTTTGGACTTACGATAGTTCTTAACTTGTTGATTAAATGCCTTTCTTTCATGCCGTTTGCTATTGATTCCCTCGTGTTGCATTGGTGTGTCAGCTATTCCCTGTTCCACAAATAATTTTTCACTGATCCGATCAGGAATGTTTTTTTGCTCTAAAGCCTGATTTACACTTGCCGCCCAATTGTGCCGCCATTCAGTTATTTTTTCTTTTTTATCCCAATCGACCATCAGTATCTTTCTACTCTTAGGGTACTTGCTAGTTCCGGTATATGTTTTGTTGCCATTATCATCTAAAATATATTGCTTTTTGCTCTTAATTCCCCATGTTCCATCTGAATTAAACGGCCGATTAGTTAACATCACATGAGCGTGCGGATTATCTGGGTGGTCGCGATGAATTGCCACGTCGGCTACCATGCCCTCATCAACAAAATTTTCTTGCACATATTTTGTCAGTAATTCTTTCTGTTCGGATTCACTTAATTCTACCGGTAAAGCCACATTAAACTCTTTTGCATACCGTGAGTTTGATTTACGATCTTTCTTTTCAACTTCATTCCACAACTGCTCTCGATCACTCGCCCATTCAGGTGAATTTTTTGGCGTCAAAATAAAGCTTTCTGGCATGATCGATCGGGCATAAAAATAGTGGCGACCTTCCTTATCATCAAATAGCTTTTCACCACTTCGATAAGCGGCACTGGCAATCGCACTTCGTCCTTTACCAGCACTAATATTACTAAAACTCATATGAAAGATTGCCATGTCAGTCACCACCTTCCTTTGATTATATGGGTTTTGACTTTGTTGTCGCCATCGGCGACTTCTAATACAGGATTTTATCACGATTAACCCCACAAGAATTTGGTGGGGTGTAAGTGCGCATTGACCTCTTTTCACTCGGTCTGCTGATTCTCCTGAATTTACTTTTAGTGTATGCCTTCCGCTTCGCTATTTCAACTTTTATCCTTTGACTTAACATTCTCTGTATGATATAGTTTCGGTGATTATTTTTAATATGATTGGAGGGATCGTTATGTCTCAAAGCAACTTAGAAAAACAAGAAGCTAAATTAAAACAGCTTAATCAAAAGATTAAAGTTGAAAAAAATAAGATTGAACAACGTCTAGGTAAACAAATCATCAGTCAAGCCAATTTAGATTATGCTAATTTGTCTAACGATCAGATTAAGCTTTTAGCCAAGCAATTTTCTGAATTTTTAAAGGTAAATTCCGTAGATCATTAGTCATACGAGATGGGGAAATTCCATGTCTAATCAATATGAAAAACTAGTCGAGCAGCAAGCGCGTTTAAAACAAAAAATTGAACGAGAAGATTTTAAATTACGGCAATCTAAATACTATGAAAATCGGCAAGCCCGCAAAGCCCGTTCTCGCCGATTAATTCAAAAAGGGGCTTTATTAGAAAAGTACTTTCAAGCTAATAACCTCTCGGTCGAACAAACCGAAGAACTTTTAAAAACATTCGCTGACTATGTCAACGCCCATAAACCGGATAAATTAAAAAACGATCAACCTAATAACTAGGCCGATCGTTTTTATTTTCAGGATTATTTTTTGGCTTAATTTCTGGATTGTGTTTAGCAAAGTCTTTTAACTGTTTTTGAATTCTTTGTGTAAGCTCCGCTTTACTTTCTTTGTGCTTCCTTTTACTTGATCGCTGTTGAATTATCTTTTGACCCTTACCTCTTCTTTTTGATTCTAGGTCAAGCGTAAAATCTGAAATTTTATTTTGATCTAGCTTACTTAAATGACCGATTTCTTTAAAGTTTAAACCGGCTTTGGTAAAGCGATAAATATTACCAAGATCGACCCAGGAAGGTTTCTTCAACCCAGCGGATTGCCAATCTTGAATCGGATAATATTGTTGCTTGATATAAGCCGACTTCTTTTCATACTGACTAGTAATTTTAAAAGCCTCGACCTTCTGTTCTGATACCCGACGAATTAAAACTGGCCGAGACTTGCCACCGTTAGTTTCTACAAAACTAACGTATAGGCTGACTAAGTCATTAGTCCTCATCTGGATCGTTGAGCCAATCAGCGACCTCTTTAGCGTCTTTGAACTCGGTGACTGGTGTCCCTTCGGTCGCCTTTAAAAAGCGTAAATTAGCTCTTTCTTCTTCGCTTAAAGACGCATTAAAAGGTAAAGCACCATTAGCAACAATCCGCTTGTAAAACATGTTAATGGCCGTGGTTGGATTTAAGCCCAATTCGCTTAAAATTGCTTCGGTATCATCGGCCAAATCTTTATCAATCTTGACTTGGACCCGTTTCTTTTCCTTAACTGCCATGATTGTCTCATCTCTTTCTTTTACTACTACCATTATACTACCTTTTGAATACCTTATCAATAGATAAAGCCTTGGCCTCAAATCACTTGAGCTTGGCGTTGATCTAAAGGCTGAACTTTTGATCTGGTTAGCCTGGTTAGCTCTGACACTCATTTAAAAGCCCCTATTCTTATGTTTAAGCCATTTAAATCTAACTTAAGTATAAATAGGTTAGTAAGTCTTAAAATCGCTTAGAAAGGATTTTGTAGCCTTTTTAGGACTAGTAGTACAACCCACTGTTATCGTTGTCGGCCGATTTTTCTTCTTCGGGGTGTTTGGCCGCATATTCTCTAGCCGCTTGTTTATTCCACCAAACGCCAAATAAGTTTTGCATGGTGCCATACAAGTAGTTCTCCACGTTTTTAATGTGCTTTTCATTGCTTCTTAGGGCGTTAAAGTAGCGTCTTAGTGCTTTAGTCATCAAAGGTTTAAGTTCTTCGTCGTCAAGTGGGATTAGAACGCCAATATCTTTGTGGTCCTTTTCAACTCGATACTTAGCATTTAAGATAATGCCAATGAAACGGCGCATTTGTTGTGGGGTTCGGCACCAAAAGCTAAGTAGTTGAACAGCTTCGGGTTCTAAGAAAACTGGTAAGCCACTGTCTTCATCAGTTAAGAAGTCATTAGCATGGTTCACCAAATCCTTGTTTTATTTTTCAATTTCTGCTGGTGAGAAATTGGCTGTGGAAAAGTCCAACTTTTGAGTATCTATATTGTATCCATTAGTATCTATGTTTTTAAAGTCTTTATATAGATTGTGTGTGATTTTCACATTTCCGCTTATAGCAAGGGTTTGAGACACTTTTGGGCTATCTTCACCACGTAAATAGACATCAGTTGCTTTCACATCGAGCTTGGACAGATATAAGCGATTCGGTTCATTCTTTTTTGTTTTTGGGTTAAAGCCCAGTTGTTTTTGCATCAGCAAATGAGCGGATTCGAGTTCTTTTTTAATTTTGACGACTTTTTGATTATGGCAATTAAATAAATTTTCGAGTTCTTGATTGGTAAAAATAAAGTAGACGTGATTTTCCTCATCAACCCAGCTGTCGCGCAAAGAGTACTCTAGCCGATCTTTCAGTACCATATAAGCCAATTTGGCGTCACTACTTAAATGTTTGTATTGCTCGCCATACATTAATACCTTAGGGAACTGGAAAAACAAGGCTCCATATACGCTATCGGCTTCATAGTAATTGAAATCTGTTGATTTTGTCATAATAAAAACGGTTCTGTTGCAAAGTTTTAAATCTACTATCAGATAAGGTAGAATAATAGAAAAAGATAGCAGGAGGAATGACGATG
>NZ_RHOX01000017.1 GCF_003946695.1 Lapidilactobacillus bayanensis
ACCGCCGTATACGGAACCGTACGTACGGTGGTGTGAGAGGTCGGTAATTGAATTAATCAATTACCTCCTACTCGATTATTTGAGACAAATCGGGCTTTGATTTGGCTCAAATCAATACTCGCAGCGTTCCACCAGCGTATTTACCGTAGGCACGGAGAACCACAGAATAACAGTTTTAGGACTTAGCACTTTGTAGTAAAGCCCAAATTTAATTCTGTTGCAATTCAATTTGCTTCGTTGCCACTTTATCGATAAAATCACGATCGTGCTCGACAATTAACATTGTGGGCTGAACGTCGAGAATTAGGGCTTCCAATTGCTCTTGATTAAAAACATCTAAGTAGTTCAATGGCTCGTCCCAAATATATAAAGCGGCTGGTTTTGATAATGATTTTGCCAGTTCAACTTTTTTTCGTTGACCCATACTCATATTTTCAATTCTATTGTTAAAAACATGACGTTCCATTCCCAACTTATGAAGGTTATTGAGGAAATTCTGAAAATTTAGTTGATTTTTTTCAGCGAATTCAGTTAATGTGCCGCGGTTATCTTCATAGTTCTGCCGAACGTAACTAATTGATAAATTTTGCGGGCGATCAATGGTGCCTTGTTGCTGACCCGTAAACTGCTGCAAAATGGCTTGAATGACGGAAGATTTCCCAGCGCCATTAGGACCAACGATGGCTAGACGTTGGTGTGGTGTCAATTCAAAGGATAGTGGGGCAAACAACGACCGGCGATCATAGCCCAATTGTAGGTTATTGATATCCAATAAAAATTTATAATGATCCGCTTGAAAATCCATTGTTAAAGGATCGATGTATTCGATATCTTTGAGTAATTTTTCCTTATCATCAATTTCAGAGGTCATTCGATTAACGATATTCTTTGAGCGTTTCATCATTCTGGCCGCTCGCGCACCAATATGACCTTTATCAACCGAGCGTTGTTCGTTATCAACTCGGGCGTTGCGTCGTTGGTGTTTATCGGCTTCGCGCGCATCGGCCCAATTCGCTTTGGCGACGGCTGATTGTTTCAACCGCCCAATATCCTTTTTCAATTTTGTATTTTGATTTTGTTGAAAATCGTCGCTTAATTTTTTCTGAGCTTCATAGGTGGCAAAATTACCTTGATACAGCAGAATTTGACTCTTTTCAATTGACATAATATGATCGGTCACGCTGTCAACAAAATGGCGATCATGACTGACCACAATAAAACCTTGTTGCTTCTGATTTAGGTAATCTGCTACTTGTTGGCGGCCATTAATATCTAAGTGATTAGTCGGCTCATCAATTAACGGGAAATCGGTTTGGTTAATAAACAAGAGCACCAATAAAACCTTGGTTTGTTCACCACCGGATAAACTAGCGAAATTACGCCAAAGGATTTCAGGATCAACGCCTAGTAAATTTAATTCTCGTTCAATTTCCCATTGTTCAGCATCTGAAATTTCTTGCAACGCATAAAAAGTGAGCTGGTCCGGATTAGCGATTGTTTGCGGAAAATAGGTAAAGTGAACTTGTTTAATAATCTGTCCTTGGTAGGGTAATTGATTTTGTAATAATCGCAGTAAAGTCGTTTTACCACGGCCATTACGACCGATTAACCCAAGTTTCCAAGAAGTATCAATGTTTAAATTAGCCTGATCGAATAGTAATGTTCCCAGATTATCATAGCCAAATGTTAGATTTTTAATTTCAATATTAGACATAAAATCACCTCATAATTTAAAGAGAGTGGCAATAGACGTTAACTGTTATTTGTGGTTCTTCGCGCTTACGCAAAGGTTGCTAATAAAACGTGTGAGGTACCGTGGTGGAAAATAAATACTTGTCGCTGGAACGTAGTGGGCGTTGCTTGAAGCCGATTTTTTCAAAATCGTCTCCAAGACAAGCCTTAATGTAAGCAATAAATTGCCAACATTAATGTCACTACTGAGCGGTATTTATTTTCCACCACTTAACAAATGAGAGGGCAACCTTTGCGCAAGCGCTGAACTGACGAGCGGTTGGATCATTTCTAAATTTTTAGAAGTACAAATTTGCTGTTAAATCATACCACTACATCTCGTTTGTCAGTGCCGGAGGGAAATCGCGGTCAGCCGCGGAATTCTTGTTAATGGTTTACCATTTACAAGAAAGCCTGAGTTTGAGACAAATTGGGTTTGATTTGGCTCAAACCAGGCTCGCAGCGTTCCACCAGCGTATTTCCCGCAGGCACGGAGAAACGCAATATAATAGTTTTAGGTCTTGGTATTCGGTCCAAATCAAACTCGCAGCGTTCCACCAGCGCATTTCCCGTAGGCACGGAGAAGCACAACATAACAGTTTTAGGACTTAGCACTTATAGCAAAACCCACATTTAAGACGAACTAAATTTCATTCGGCTCAAATCATGTTCACGGCGTTCCACCAGCGCATTTCCCGTAGGCACGGAGAACCGCATTAAATGGATTAAGAGTAATCTTCATTATTATCAACGACAAAGTTATTTCAGAATTAGTTTGACAGTGGCTAATTTTGGGAGGCAATTTCGTGTACGCAAAAAGGGACCCATCCCTTGAGTTGTCTAACTAATTCTGAAAGTAAGCTTAATAAACCGCGCCTAGCGTGTAGGACAAGTTTATTAAGTTATTTCAAGAATTAAGTTAGATTCTCAACGGACGGATCCCTCGTTTCTGATTTAAAAGTTGCATTGAGTATAACATGGATTTTCAATTTTGAAAATGGTTGTTACTTGAGTTTAGTACCAGGCAGGTTTGTCACCATCTGTATTAGGCTTGTTAATGCCGACTGAATGACGAACTTGTTCACTAGGATTATTAATGAGATGAACGAGATAAGTAGCAACACTCTTGCGAGAAACCTCGGTACCTTTGAAGGGTTCACCTTTTTGCGTCAATTCGTAATCAACTTCGTCTTGATTATCAAGCCAGGCTGGACGAATAATTGTGTAATCCAGATTGGAATCTTCAATAACTTTGGCCGCAGCAGCATAAGTTGGCAAATAACCGTCATCCAGCATTTGGTGATTCCATTTACCAAATTTACCAGGAACCTCGTCATAAATACCAAGCGTTGATATCCAAATTAAACGTTTGACACCAACTTGGTTCATTGCTGTCACAACGCTTCGTGCTTGTTGTTCAATATTAGCGCCTGCTAAATTAGCATAAACAACGTCAACGCCTTTAATTGCCTTAACTAAATCAGCAACTTGCGCGGCATCGCCATCAATAATTTCCGCATGACCTGTGTTATTGCCTTGCAGACGACTTGCCCGGCGTAAGAATAAGCGCAAGTCTGTTTGCTGTTCAATTAATTGTGTTGTTGCTAAACGGGCAATCTGTCCGTTGGCACCTAAAATAATTACCTTTGTCATAAAAAAGCCTCCATAGGACAAATTACTAACGGAAGTGAGACGTTACCCACTTCCGTCAGCCTTCTCTCCCCTGCGCCTTCTAATGTAGGGTATGTCAAAATTAAATGCAACCAAAAACGTCCAGCATTGTTATGGCCTATTTATTGTTTTTGGTGACGACACTTGCGATAATTAAGTTAACAAAACAGGAGGTGCGATGAGATGACAAAAATGGTCTTCGTTAATTTACCGGTGAGCGACATGCAGCGCTCAATTGAATTCTATACGGCGTTAGGTTTCAAGAAAAATCCTGATTTTTCCGACGCTAACGGAACAGGTATGATGTGGAATGAAACAATTTGGCTAATGTTGTTAACCCATGATTTTTATCGAAAATTTCTCAAGGACCAAGTTTTAGCGGACACACAGACAACTAGTGGTTCAATGACTGCCTTTAATTTAGAGAGTGTCGCTGCCGTTAAGGCGTTTGCCCAAACAGCGGCTGCTAATGGCGGTACTTATTATCATGTTGATCTAGCGATTCCTGAGGATCAAATGTATGAGTTAGAAGTTAAGGATCCAGATGGCAATATTATTTCTGTCTCATGGATGTCAATGTAGGTAATCAAAAAAGCTATCTAAAATTGGTTGCTTCACTGTAATTTTGCGGTGAAGCAACCAATTTTAGATAGCTTTTTATTGTTGTGGCAATTATTAATGGAACAAAAACAATTGTATTAAGTTGCTGCAATGTTGCCGCCAAGAAACTTTGACGCGTTGATCGTGCTGATCAAAGTAATGCAGGAGATAGTAATGGTGCTGCCTGTTGTCGCTTAGCGTGGCGACAACGTCTTGATTAGCAGTCAACGACCAGTAAAAGGGGAGTGAAGCCGGTGCTGTCAATAAGACATCGAGATATTGATAGGTATCAGCAAAGTTGGTCTGCATAAATTGAGCGATCTTTTCCTGATCAACAGCAGTCTGGTCATTGCTAAGCCAGCTTGGTCGGCGAATTATTTTCTCCCATTGAACACGCTGCTTTTCAGGAAGTGCTTGGATCGCTTGAGCTAGCGTGCCTTTCGTTGCGTTGTTTTGATAGATTAAATTATATTTACCGTTAAGCTGATAGACTGCTGCCAGTGACAAGTGCAGTTGTTGTTGGTTGAATTTCTGGTAAAGGCGATTGCGGCGGATCATTTGGGCTAACCGCCAAAATAAACAGTATATGAAAGCAATATCGGCGGCTAAAATCAGGAAACTACTCCAGTCGGTCCAGACAAAAGAGTTTAGTGATAGTAATGGCTGTAGTGGTAATAGCCAAAAGACACGCAATGCTTGTTTTAAGATCATCACCTTCATGGCCAACGATCCAGTCAGCAAAACATTGGCACCTAATGCAAGCCAGCCTAGCGCAGCAAATAACAAAAAAATGAAACCCAGTCCCAAAATGATTTGTGCGATTGCATGACCACCATCGTCAATGAATAACATGCGGCCAAAGCGGCGCTTGTCCTGGAGTTGTTGCTGTAATTGTGTCTGTAATTGTTGTTTGTCCATAGTATTTGTCCTTCTGCAATCGTCAGGTTTAGAATAATCACGGCTGATTTGCACGGCCTAATTTAAGTTGTTGCCCTGATAAATGGTGCATGTGGTTAAGCGGCGTCGTGATTTGATTCGAAGTTGTCATTTGGTTCGCACACTTTTTAGGGTCGTTGGCTCAAGTGACTGCCTGTGCCGCCAAACATAACGTTGATTATACGCCGATTGATTGGTTTGGTCGTCAATTTAAGCAATGATTTTTTCATTAATTTGGGAACTAAATAGGCAGTTTTATTGCTTATTTTTTGTAAGCATCGTACAATCAAACTGTTAAAAGTAACGGTAGTATCAATTCTATTGAGGTGATAAAAATGGAAATTAAAGTTAAAGAAGCAGCTGAAACTTATTTAGAAAATAAAGTAACAACTGACAATGTTATCCTGTTGGCGCTGAATGACGGTTCCAACCAATTCTCCAATATGGGCGGCACTTGTTCAATCGGAGCAAGTTTCCAATTTGTGATCGTCGATAAAATGTATGCTAAATATGATGTCCCGATTGAAAACAACATGGGCTTGAAGATGTTTACGAGTAAAGATGAGTTAGCGTTTCTCGTTGACGGTTTAAATGTTAATTATCGGAATGGTTTCCTTAGCTTAGCTGATAACAGCGGCATTATTGATGGTGCCATGACGGTTAATCAATATCAACCGCGCACGGAAGCTGAGTTAAAAGAACAAATGGAAACAATCGGTCACAAGAATTGCTAATTTAAAATGTTGAAGTGGGATTTAGATTTCACATTTTCACTTGTTAAGGTCGAATTTTCTGCTACAATAAGTTCATTAACTTGTAAGGGACTTGAATAAATGGCTGCAGTTGATTTTAAAGATGCTGAATTATTTCGTGATCAAGTGATTGATGAAATTAAAACGAGTTTTCATTTAGAAGAAAGTCAGGCATTGGCAATTTTTCAAGTTGAACGCACAACAATTAGTGATTATTGGCATCAACATGCTACCCGAAATGATGGTAATATTCAAGAACTTGTTAATTTAATGTTAGCTGATGAAGATGATTTAGAAGATGACTGCCGCGAATAAGTGGCGGTCTTTTTTTATGGAATTGGCATCCTTGCTCCTATTTTTAAAGACTTGGACACAATCTTCTGAACTATTTGTGGTGAGTACAGTAATTTTAGGCCAGTTGCGGTAGAATGAAGTTATAGCAAAAGGGTTTGCAAATGGGAGGTTGGTCAGATATGGCTGATTTAAAACAAAGGGTTCAAGTTATTGGCTGGTTAGCGGCAGAAGATCAAAAGATGCTTAGCGAAACAGATCGTTTTTCTTTCTTTATGTTTTTTTATGAACTATTGCGTAAAAACTCTGGTTTGAGCGCAGACTTTACGGGTTTCACGATTGAATCGTTATTAGGGCAACCACAATTATTAGATTTTCGAGACGCCTATCGCGCCGATCCAGAAGAAATCTTAACCCAGGTAAAAACGGCTTATCAGAAAAATCCAGAAAAGGTTGATAAAGGTTTAGCAACAATGGCCTATGTTTTGTCACGGAATAATAGTTTGGATTTCTTACAAGACTTCGTACATCAATTTGATTTTTGGAAGAAGTGGCAACAATTTCACCGTCCTAGTCCGTTGCGCGAGTTAAGTGTGCATGATCAAAACCAAATTACCGATTATTTTAATCGCAACAATCAATAGTAAATTAAAAAGCTGGGCGGAAACTAAAAACTAGTGCTCAAATAATTAATTGAGATTAACGAATCAAAGATTAACGTGGGACAATCCTGCAAAAGGCAACGAAGGAACTGGGGCTAAAATTCCAGTTCCTTTTTTAGTTTGCTGGCATTTTTTAGTTGCAGCAGCAATCACTTTAATCACTATTTGGAGATTTTTTCGCTATACTTAGAAGCGTAAAGAAGGTGACGATTATGAGTGAAATTTCGTTATTCAGTGGCAATGATATGGATTTTGAACCGTTAGCTAATCGGGTGCGGCCGCGCAATCTAACAGAATTTGTCGGTCAACCACAATTAGTCGGACCGGGTAAAGTGTTGCGAGAGTTGATTGAACACGATCAAATTCCTTCGATGATTTTTTGGGGACCGCCAGGCGTAGGTAAAACCACCTTAGCAGCAATTATCGCCCAACAAACTCAAGCTAAGTTTATTAATTTAAGTGCCGTGACCAGTAGCATTAAAGATATTCGCCAGATTATGAAACAGGCCGAGGAGAATCGTCAGTTTGGTGAGAAGACCATTCTGTTCATCGATGAAATTCACCGTTTCAATAAAGCTCAGCAAGATGCGTTTCTACCTTACGTGGAGAAAGGCAGCATTATCTTAATTGGTGCCACAACAGAGAATCCCTCTTTTGAAATCAATTCCGCTTTGTTGTCGCGGGCCAAAGTTTTCGTCTTGCAGGCGTTAACGAGCGCAGATATTCTTCAACTGTTACAAAATGCGCTCACTGATCCGCGAGGTTATGGGCAGCAGACTGTTAAAATTTCGGCTGAGTGTTTACAAATTATTGCAGACTTTGCTAATGGCGATGCGCGTGTTAGTTTGAACACGTTGGAAATGGCAGTATTGAATGGTCAGCGTGATGGCGAAATCATCACCATTACCAAAGCTAATTTGACCCAATTACTCGGCAAAAAATCGCTGCTCTATGATAAAAAGGGCGAAGAACATTATAATCTGATTTCAGCCTTACACAAATCTATGCGCAATAGTGATCCAGATGCAGCCGTTTATTGGTTGGCACGAATGTTGGAGTCCGGCGAGGATCCTTTATATGTGGCGCGACGGTTGGTACGTTTTGCCAGTGAAGATATTGGCTTGGCTGATAGCCGTGCCTTGGAGTTGGCGGTGGCAACTTATCAGGCTTGTCACTTCATTGGTATGCCTGAATGTTCGGTTAATCTAACGCAATTGGTCCTTTATTTATCATTGGCGCCGAAATCTAATGCCGCTTATTTAGCTTACCAAGCCGCTAAGAAAGACGCGTTGAATACGCAAGCTGAGCCAGTACCATTGCAAATTCGCAACGCACCGACTAAGTTGATGAAAGAATTACACTATGGTGCTGATTATCAATATGCTCATGATAATGCCGATAAATTAACAACGATGCAAACGATGCCGGATAATTTAGTCGGTCATCAATATTATCAACCGACCACGCAAGGTAGTGAAGTGAAGTTTGCCCAGCGTTTGGCTCAGATTAAGCAGTGGCACCATGAACACGATCAGTCTAAGCAACCAGACTGATCAATCAAATTGTTGGGATAGGAGGCATGATCATGTGGGGCAGTAATGGTGTGGTTACCTTTGTGGCCGGGCTCTTAATTTTATTAGTTATTGCTGCAATGATTGGTATTGCGACGTTTATCATTCAGCGCAACGCGTGGCGCCGTTTTGCGTTGAGTCGCTTGGCTGATCCGACTTTTCAACGGGAACATCCCTTATTGCAACTAGCAGATCGGCAACGATTAATTGACGATATTAAACTTGATACCACGGTCAGAAACCATTCTGATTTAACCGTTCTGCAAGTGGCTTGGCTGCCCTATTTACGTTTGTCGCTGGCCGCGATGTTAGTTGACAATCAGATTAAAACCACGTATCCATCAGAGCATTACGATATCGCATTGCGTGACGTTACAGATGAGCAGTTATTATTGGCTAACTCTTTTGCGACTTTGTTGGCGCTGCTCGATCCGGTTCTGGCGCGAATTGAACCTATGATTGCGGGTTATGAAGCGGCCTTTCAACGTTACGCCGTTGAACAAAAACCAACGCCAGCACAGCTTCAACGGATTTTACCATTGTTTACTGAAAACGTTGATTATCATGAAGTCGTCACTCAAGTTCAAATGAACAATACCTTTTTCGCGTTAGCTACGTTTTTGTTTAAGGATGCGCAAAATCAGACAACACCGCCAGCAACCACTCAAGCAGTACTGCCACAGTGGCTGACTACCTATTTACAGGAGCAGCAATGAAATATTACTTAAGTTTAGAAGTAGCAGTCCAATAATTAGTAGTCCAATAATCTGCGATGTGATCCTCACACTTTTAGGCTAAGCTAAACAAGTATTTAAAATCAGCTAACATTTTGCTATCTTTTTGAATTAAGTCATGATAAAGTAAGAGTGTAAACAGGTGCGAAAAGGCGGGCAACCTCGATAACAACACTTGCGTAACTAAAAAATTTGTTGTTAATCGGCTTGCCATGCTTCACACCAGACAGGAGTGTGAGACGTGATGGTCGATTTTTTTGTGGCGTTAGCACCATGGCAACAGGCACTAGTAGGAACATTATTTACGTATGGCATGACGGCATTGGGCGCAGCGTTAGTTTTCTTCTTTAAGACAATCAAAAAGAATGTTTTGAATTTAATGTTGGGGTTTGCGTCGGGGGTGATGATTGCGGCCAGCTTTTGGTCGCTGTTAGATCCAGCGATTGAACAGGCAGAAGCAAACGGCGATATTGCCTGGTTAGTTGTGGCAATCGGCTTTGCTGCCGGAGGTTTGTTCTTATATCTAGCTGATAAATTGATTCCGCATTTACCGATTGGTCAAGAAACAGACAAGGGTGATTTTCCCTCGTATCTGCGGCGAACGATTCTATTAGTCTTCTCAATTACCTTGCATAATATTCCCGAAGGATTAGCTGTTGGTGTCGCCTTTGGTGCTGTTAGTCAAGCTAGCAATCCAACCGTAGCAATTGCAGCCGGCATTTCAGTAGCGTTAGGTATTGGCATTCAGAATTTCCCAGAAGGTGCAGCCGTTTCAATTCCCTTACGCCAAGGTGGACTAAGCCGAGCACGCGCCTTTGCGTACGGCCAAGCATCAGGGCTCGTCGAACCAATTGCCGGTGTGGTCGGCGCATTGTTAGTGAGCCGCATGACAGCAATTCTCCCCTATGCACTAGCATTCGCAGCCGGAGCGATGATTTACGTCGTAGTCGAAGAATTAATTCCAGAAGCACAACAAAGCGCTGAACGCAAAAACCACACAGCCGTCTTCGGCGTGATGGTCGGATTTATTATCATGATGATCTTGGATGTGGCACTAAGTTGAAGCGACTAAGTCAAAAAGGAATTAACGTATTTTAGTTATTTTGGTCGCCAATTTTTGTTAACGGTTACTTTTCGTTTCCTCAACATGTGCTATATTCATCTTAAAAGTGGTGTTCTTACATTGAACGCTAAAAATATCAAGTATTAGGGGCGATGTTAATGAATTATGAGACTAAGGGTGCTAGTCCATTTCCAGTGGCGCAATTACATTTAAGCCAAAACGAAAGTATTCAAATAGAATCTGGTTCGATGATCTATCACAATACGAAAGTTAGCCTGCAAGGCCATATGAACAATAATGGCAAGAAAGGCTTGGGCGGCTTGATGAGTGCTGTCGGGCGTAAGTTAACTTCAGGCGAAACCTTTTTTATAACGACCGCAACTGGAACTGCAAATGATGCAGAGTTGGCGATTGCACCAAGTAATCCTGGTGTCATTGAGACGTTAACGTTAACCGATCAGCAACAATGGCGGCTAAATTCGGGCGCGTTTCTGGCAATGGACACTACTGCTCAATACAAGATGGTGCAGCAAGACGTGGGAAGTGCCTTATTCGGCGGCACCGGTGGTTTATTTATTATGGAGACGGCCGGAACCGGAACGATGTTAATTAGTGCTTACGGAGCAATTTTACCGTTGGATTTAAATGGTGAAACAGATTATGTTGTTGATAACGCCCATGTGGTGGCCTGGTCCAGCCAGTTGAATTATAAGATTGAAGCAGCCAGCGGCACATTCGGCTTCAAAACAGGCGAAGGCCTAGTCAATCGCTTCAGCGGTACCGGCCGAATATACGTACAGACCCGCAACCTACAAGCCTTAGCGAACCTAATACAAGGTGTATTACCTAAAGAATCATAAATCAGAGCGCGGAGAAGCGCGGGTAGTTAGTGAGGATTAAGTTCGAACCAGTTAAAATCTTGGGTTTAAGATTTCAACTGATTCAACTTAACCGGAACTAACTGCGCTTTGCAGCGCGTTTCAAATCAGAGCGCGAAAGGCAACGGGTTGGGTGTTTGTATTTAAACGGGAAGATTGATGCATGTCAATGCAGCAAGATTCACGCTTAAATACACGACACCCAGTTGACTTGAGCACGTCTCAGAATCAGAGCGCGGAGAAAGTCGGGTTGACAATGAGCATTAAGAAAGCAATGAAAAAGTTCGTATTTTGAACTCATTCATTGCTGGCTTAAGCGCATTTCAAAACCACAGCGCGAAAGCCAACAGCTCACTTACTTCAAGTACCTACCAAACCACAACATAAAAAGACGCTGGGACAAATATCCCAGCGCCTTTATTTGATCTGATGATTAATTTTGATCGGGGCAACCTGTTACTGTGTTAAATAATAGCGAGAATAATAAAGTTAACGATGAAGAGAATCGTGACGATCCAAAGTACGGGATGGATTTCCTTAGCCTTGCCAGTGATGCTCTTAATCAAGCAATAGGTAATAAAACCGGCTGCGATTCCGTAAGAGATATTGTAGCAAAGGCCCATAAAGATCGAAGCCATAAAAGCAGGAATTGCTTCTTCAAGGTTGTTCCAGTCAATCTCTTTAAAGGTTCCCATCATCATAACACCAACGGCGATTAATGCTGGCGCAATTGCTTGCGTAGGAATGATTGAAATAAATGGTGCGAATAAACTACTAAGTAAGAATAGGATTGCTGTGACAACACTGGTTAAACCAGTACGACCACCAGCGCCGATACCAGCAGTACTTTCAACATAGGTTGTAGTATTACTTGTTCCAAAGATGGCACCGATTGAAGTGGCAATTGAATCAGCAAACAAGGCTTTATCCATTTTTGACGAGAAGCCATGACCGTTTTCCATAGCCTTTTCATCTTCCGCGGAGAAAATACCAGTTCGGCGGCCAGTTCCAATGAACGTTCCCAAAGTGTCAAATGTATCGGAGAAACTAAAAGCAAAGATGGTCATGATTACCAACGGCAACTTGTCGGCGTCACCGAATAATGAGCCCATTCCCTTGGCACCTAAAGCTGCGCCAAACGTAATATGAAGTTGAGAAAGAGAATTGCCTAAGGAATTAGCACCAGAAACATGTAAGTTGGTTACTCCTAGTGGAATACCGACAATAGTGGTAATTAAAATACTCAATAAAACCGCGCCAGGAACTTTTTTAACTAATAAAATAATCACGACTGCTAAACCTAGTAGCGCTAATAATGCGCCTGATTGCGAAAAGTTGACCAGTGCAGGAACAATACCGCCGTTAGATACGATACTTGTGATACCGCCTTTGAAAGTTGACTGTGCCGCATCAAAAGCTTTGTTATTAATGCTGACAAGGCTTGAAGGTTCGGAAGTGAATTGTAAGAAACCAGCGTTCTTAATTCCGATATAGGCGATGAAGACCCCAATACCACCACCCATAGCCTGTTGTAAAGTTTCGGGAATTGCTTTAATAATCATTTTCCGAATTTTAGTAACAGTGATCAAGATGTTGATCAAACCACAAATGAAAACTAATGCCAGCGCTTCTTGCCAAGTGAAACCTAAGGCGAAACAAACCGTGTAAGTGAAGAAAGCATTCAAACCCATTCCGGGAGCTAAAGCATAAGGAACATTTGCGAATAGACCCATGAATAACGTACCAACAGCTGAAGCAATGATTGTTGCCAGGAAGACCGCCTGCGAAGGCATACCTGTTAATGAAAGTACAGACGGATTAACAAAGAGAATATATGACATCGCGAAAAATGTCGTGACACCCGCCATAATTTCTGTGCTAACCTTCGTTCGGTTTTCCGTGAGTTTAAAATAACGATCCATCAGATAATGTTCCTCTTTTCATAGATTATATGATTATAATAGCCGATAAAAATTGATTAATCAAGATTAAATACGAACTATTTTATTTAATTAATAATAATTGTTCTTAAAATACAATGTTGGCTTTGGACGGTGAACTTGATTCTAGAACTGTTTTGTTGTGGTTCTCTGCGCTTACACAAAGGTTGTATATGGAACGTGCGCGTTGCCGTGGCGGCGAAAGAATACTTAGCGCTGGAACGTAGTGGGCATTGCTTGAAGCCAATTTTTACAAAATTGTCTCCAAGACAAGCCTTATTGTAGGTGATAAATCACCAACAATAATGTCACTACTGAGCGGTATTCTTTCGCCGCCACTAAACTAGTAAGATGGCAACCTTTGTGCAAGCGCTGAATTGACGAGTGATTAGAACACCTCAAATTTTTAGAAGTACAAATTTGCTGTTAAATCACGCCATATCATCTCTTTCGTCAGTGCCGGAGGGAAATCGCGGTCAGCCGCGGAATTGTTGTTAGTGGTTTACCACTTACAACAAAGATTGCGTTTGAGACGAATCGGTTTTAATTCGGCTCAAACCAAGCTCGCAGCGTTCCACCAGCGTATTTCCCGCAGGCACGAAGAACAGCAAAATAACAGTTTTAGGACCTGGCACTTACAATCGAGAATACATTTTCAACAATCAAAGATAACTAATCCTTAAGTAAAAACAGTACAAAAAAACACCTCGAGTAATAATCTCGAAGTGTTTTTGCATTTAGTGATTAATCTAAGAACTTGAATTTGCTCCAAGGCTTGATGAAGTCAAGCAAGATTAATTCAGCAGCTGGAATTGAGCCGACTTTATTCTTGCGGGTATCTGAATGAGGTTCGAGAACTAATTGTAATTCATTCTTGTAAATCCCGAAGCCATCATTACCGATGACAATATCGCCACGTTGGAATTCATGTGTATTGTCATGTGGTGCGTTAGCAACGGCCTTGTAGTAAACACGGGGCATCGTTGAACGAATAACTAACGTGTTCATATCACCGCGACGGAAGTGTTGATTATCGAGTACGATTTTCTTCTCGACGTCGTTAACTTCATCAACGAAATCAATGTGGAATTGAACCTGATAACGATTCAACTCAGACAAGGATTTTAATTCGTCTTCTGAAGCATAGGCGTTACCAATAATAACGTCATCAATCATGTTGGTTGCAAATAAATGCTTAGCCTGAACATCGATTGGTAAACGACGATCAACTTCCATTGTTGGCAAGCCATCGTTAACGTTCCAAGGTCCCATGTTACCAACTTGGCTGGCAACAAAGGCAGCAGTGTGAATGCCGAAGTCCTTGAAACGTTTACTGCATTCCATGAAGAAATCATATGGCAAAGCAGTCCCAACTTGTGGGTAGAAATTGTGGCAGCCATAGATAAATGATTCATTAGCTTGATAACTAATGATGTTATTCAGGTAGTCAACGTTATTACTCATGTTTAATTCAATGATTAAACCATATTTGTTGTAAGATAACATGGCTTCAGTAGCACCGTCGAAACCTTGGTCCAAACGAATACCAGCAACATGCAAGTCAGCGAAGAATTGCAAGTCAGAGTAACTAATTCCTAACTCGTCAAAAATCCGTGGGGCAACGTCGATAATTGTTTGATAACCTAGGGCGTTACCAACATCAACAATCTTTTGATATTTTGCTTTAGTTTCTTCAGCCGAACCTTGAACCTCAAGCATACTCATAAAGATTCGAGAAAAGCCGTATTTGTGGCCTAGCTCAAGATAACGCTTGTCAGCTTCGAAATCGCTATGATCTGGATAAATAGATAAACCTAATTGACGCATTGTCAATTGAATTACTCCTTTGGGATTAATGGTGTCAAAATACTAATAGCTAGTGTGACTTAGAATAAAATAAATGCCTTGAGCGTGTGGTTCTCCGCACTTGCGCAAAGGTTGCATATGGAGCGTGGCGCATTGTTGTGGCGGCGAAAGAATACTTGGCGCTGGAACGTAGAGGCCGTTGCTGATTAAGACAGTGGCAACTAAAACTGTTATTTTGTGCTTCTTCGCGCTTACGCAAAGGTTGGATACGAAACGTGCAGGTGCCGTGGTGGAAAATAAATACTAGTCGCTGGAACGTAGTGGGCGTCGATTTGAGCCGATTAAAGTGCAAATCGTCTCAAATGCGAGCCTTAATGTAAGCAATAAATTGCCAACATTAATGTCACTACTGAGCGGTATTTATTTTCCACCACTTATCTAGCAAGAGGGCAACCTTTGCGCAAGCACTGAATTGACGAGTGGTTGAACTACCTTTCAATTTTAAGAAGTGTAAATTTGCAGTTGAGATGCACTAACTCACTTTAGTCAGTGCCGGAGGGAAATCGCGGTCAGCCGCGGAATTGTTGTTAGTGGTTTACCACTTACAACAAAGCTTGCGTTTGAGACGAATTGTTTTTATTCGGCTCGAACCAATGCTCGCAGCGTTCCACCAGCGCATTTCCCGCAGGTACGAAGAACCACAGCATAACAGTTCTAGGGATTACCGCTCTCAATAAAGCTTACGTTCAAGACGAATTGTTTTTATTCGGCTCAAACCAATGCTCACAGCGTTCCACCGACGCATTTCCCGCAGATACGAAGAAGCACGATGTTTCAATTATAGAATTAGCATTCTAAGTCAGTAATACGATTAGATATTAGTTTTGAACACGATTACATAATGAATAATCTAATTATGGCACGCTATGAATTGATAAATCAAGTTTGCAAAATGACTGATAAAAATTGGTCTATATCAATTTTACAATGACCACTTAATTGATCATTGTAGCCGGATTTGCCGGCCACCAACTTCAGCCAAAATTTCGTCGCAAAAGGTGACGAGTTATTTCCGATTAATTGAAAGCGGTCTAGTAAAAAATATTTTTCTCGGGTAGGAACGGCACGCAAATTTCAGAATGAAAAGTAAATTATTGCCACCGGTCCCAGAAAATTGCCCCGCGACCGTTATTAGTTGAAACGACGTGTCCCTTAATTTCTGGATAAACATCATTGAGTTTGCGTAATAATGTCTCTCGATAAAAATCATTGTACACCAAAACCGAGCCAGAAAAAGCAATTCGTTCGGGAAGCGGTTGTTGATATTGGTTGATTAGGCCTAAAACCTCGGTTGCCAGTGCAGTGGCTTGATCGGCTAAAATAGTTTGCGCAGCTACATCGCCGGCTGCGGCACGCTCGGCAATTTTGGCGGCTAATGATGCAATTTCTTTGCGATCGTGGCCGTAATATTTTTGCACGGCTTGTTTAATATCATTTGCGTGCAGCCAACTGATTAACGGTGCACTGAGACTATAAGCTTCGTTTAAATCATGAGCGCGTAACGCCGCAATCATGGCTGCAGCAGTAATCTTATAAGCACTACCAGTATCGCCGAGTAAGAAACCCCAGCCGCCATAACGCATCATTTTTTTATTTTGCCGACCGTAAACGACGGAACCAGTTCCTGCTATGACTAAGGTGCCGTCTTGGCCCTCTAGACCATTAAGTAAAGCCAATTGGGCGTCGCTGATAACGTCAACTTGTACGTTGAATTTATCAGTAAAGAATTGCGCAACTTCAGCGGCATTTCCTGTCGTCTCAACACCGGCAATCCCGATTAGAACATGTTGACAATCAGCTGGCACCATATTTTTAAAGATGGTTGTCATGATTTCGCTAAGATTCTGGTAAGTGCCGGATTCATCTAATAAAATGTTACCAGGACCACTTTGAGTTTCAAAAAGTACTTTGCCTGAATTATTTAAGGCCTGACCGACAATATGAGTGCCGCCACTATCAATACCAATCACATATTTCATTTGTGTACTCCTTTTTAAACAACGTTAATTACCACGAACCAATTATTGATTATGCTTCTCTTTTGAAGAAATGTTCACCGATTTTTAGTGGCTTTTACTTGTTATGACAACCTTAATTATAAATTCTTGAAATCTTTTTTCAATATTTAATTGAAAAAAATGATTTTTTGTTTTATAAATGAGTTATACCTTTTTATGTTAGGAAGACAAACATGGCTTATTTAACGCTTTTACGTTCTTCAAAAATTTTGGAGAATCAAACAAAGGTACAAGTGATTTTGCCGGATCAACTGACTGAGGACCGGAAATTACCTGTGCTGTGGTTACTGCATGGCTTAGGCGATAACGGAAGTTGCTGGCAACGTAAAACTAATCTAGAACAATTAGCGAGCAAGTATCGACTTTGTGTCATTATGCCGGATGCTGGTCGAAGTTTTTACACCAACATGGCTTTTGGTGGCCGTTATTGGGATTATTTAACAGCAGAATTAATTCCGCAAATGCGCGCCTACTTACCAATTAGTACAGCAGCTGCAGATAATTTCATTGCTGGTAATTCAATGGGTGGCTACGGTGCACTGAAATTAGCGTTGAAAAAAACAAACTGGTTCAGTGCTGTTGCGGCAATTTCACCGGTTGTTGATTTAAGTGTTGTGCCGAGTATCATGCCTGACTATCAAGCTGTTTTTGGCCAAGCGGGCATTACGCAACCGCAATATCAGTTGTCAACAATGGCGCAAGAAGCTGATTTGCAAGCCTTACAGCAATTACGTTGGTATCACGCAATTGGTGATCAAGATTTTATGAAGCGGCCTAACGATACTTTCAATGATTATCTAGTTCGTCAACTTGACCTGGAAGTAACCTACAACAAGGGTCCCGGAGATCATGACTGGAATTATTGGAACGAACAAATTCGGATGGTGCTTGAATGGCTCATGATAAATGAAAACGAGGTTGTAAAATAGATGAATAAACGAACAACTGAGATGCGCAATCCTATAACAATGGCAATCGATGAAATGCCCACTCAGCAAATTTTAACGACAATTAATCAACAGGATCAACAAGTTCCGCTTGCTATTGGTCAACCTGAATTATTAAATGTGATCGCTCAAGTTGTTGATACCGTTGTGGCGTGCTTCAAAAAAGGCGGTCGGCTCTTTTATATCGGCGCTGGAACTAGTGGCCGCTTAGGTATTCTTGATGCAGCTGAATGTGTGCCTACTTTTGGAACTAGTCCAGAATTGGTTCAAGGTTTAATTGCTGGTGGTCAAAAGGCGATGACTGAAGCCGTTGAAGGTGCTGAAGATTCAGTAGCAGGTGGTCGCGCTGATTTAGCGGCCCGCCATCTTTCTGCCCAAGATTTTGTGCTCGGGTTAGCAGCAAGCGGTTCAACACCATACGTTATTGGTGGGTTAGACTATGCTAAAGAGGTTGGAGCGGCTACTGGTGCGTTGAGTTGTAATCAAGGTGCATTAATTAGTCAACACGCCGATTTAGCCATTGAAGCCGTTGTCGGACCAGAAGTTGTAACTGGTTCGACGCGAATGAAGGCTGGTACTGCTGAAAAACTAATTTTAAATATGATTTCAACTACCGCGATGATCAAATTGGGTAAAGTTTATGGTAATCTGATGGTAGACGTTAAACCAACCAATTTGAAATTAGTTGATCGCTCTAAAAGAATCATTGCAGACGCAACAGGTGTGGATTACGCCACCGCCGAGAAGTTCTTCACGGCCGCTAAGCAACAACCAAAAATTGCGATCGTCATGATCAATGGCGACGTCGACTACAACACAGCCGTCGCAGCATTAAACGCAACCGATGGCTTTATCGCAGCAGCACTTAAATATTTACGGAAGTAGAGTGCTCAAAGCAACGGGTTGGTGGTATGACTTTAAACAGGAAGATCATTGCATGTTAACGCAAGGAGATTCATGCTTAAAGTCACTACCGCCAGTTGCTTTGAGCACATTTTAAAACCAGTATTATATGGCAAAGTAGTTTAAAGACAGTTAAACCAGATCGGCAATTAGCCAGATCTGGTTTTGTTGCGTTTTACGGCTATTGAGAGTTACGATATAGCTACTGATTTTATCACTATTTGGTAATGTCTTTTTCGATTTAAACTATAATTATAAAAATTAGGATGATGATCAATATGTCAGTTAGAGGCAGGATTTTAAATGCAAAGGGAGATTTATCGGAGGCTGAGCGTAAGGTCGCCGATTATATTCTGATCCATCAGCAACAAGTTTTGAAAATGACCATTAAAGAATTAGCCACGGCTGCTAATTCCAGTCCAGCTTCAGTGATTCGTTTAACGAAACGATTGGATATTGATAGCTTCACAACCTTACGGATCTTATTGTCGTCAGACCTGACGAAGAATCGGACTGATCCTAAAGATCGCGAAGATATTAAGAAGAATGAATCGTTATCGTCAATCAAAGATAAGCTACTTTCTAGCGCGTTACAATCAATTCAGGAGACAACCGACCAAGTTAACGAGGATGAGGTTAATCATCTGGTAGACGTCATTATTCACTCACAGCGGCTCTTTATTTTTGGGATTGGCGCTTCTTACTTAGCTGTAGAGAATATTTCCCAAAAGTGGAATCGAATTGGTTACCCAACAGTTGCAGACAATGATTTAAATGCCTTGTTGCCTAAAGTAGTTAACGCTGGTAAAAAAGACGTTTTGTGGGTGATTTCTAATTCAGGCGAGTCACCAGAAGTATTACTTGCTGCACAGTCCGCTAAAAAATATCAAATCAAAGTTGTTTCACTGACGCGTTTTGGCAATAATAGTTTAGCCAAGCTATCCGATATTAGTGTTCACACTTCCCAACCGATGGAAAGCCCAAATCGAATTGCTGCGACTAACTCTTTATTAGCTCAATTTATGTTGATTGATATTATTTTCTACTTCTTTGTTAGTAGAACCTTTGATAAAAGCGCTAAGGCTCTGGATGTGTCACACTCGATTGTTCAAGAGTATAAAGGAATTATGCTGAAATAAAATTTCAGCATAATTTACAAATCGGTTAAAACATCAAGATTATCCATTGATTAGTTAAAATGAATAAGCCATTTTATTGACAGCGATGCGGCGCGTGATTAGACTGAGTATGAAAATGAATTGAGTTAGGGCAAAAAACTAAGCAATAATCGATCGTGTGGTTTCAAAACACAAAGCAATTCAAAAATGAGCAAAATCAATGTTTTCATGTCTAAATAATTGTGAAAATAACTCAAGCGATAAAGAATAATATCAAAATAAAACATTTTTATAATATTATGTTGAAATTAAATTTCACCATGTTATAATAATTCGTGAAGGCGGATACACGCCGGAGCATCTTGTAATTATTTTTCATCTATATTTTAGGAGGAGTGATTTTCATGGATAAAATCATGAAATGGGTCGAAGATAAACTCGTTCCACCAATGGCAAAAATCGGGACACAACGTCACCTTTTAGCTATTCGTAATGGTGTTGTATCTTCACTTTCATTAATTTTGATTGGTACGTTCTTCATGGTCTTCATCAACTTACCATTCCCAGCTTTCGCTAAAGCATTAGCGCCGTATACGCAAACAATTGTTTTGCCATATCGGATGACCATGGGGTTGATGGCTATTTACGCAACTTTCGTCATGGGTTCGGATTTAGCTAAGTCATATAAGCTGGATGGTGTGACTGGTGGTATTTTGTCATTAGGTACATTCTTCATGTTCCAAGTACCTGTTAATGTTTTAACACCTAAGTCAGCGCCACTTGGTTTCGTTTTACCAATGACTTATACTGGTGCTTCTGGTATGTTTACTGGTATCGTTTCAATGATCTTTGCCGTCGAAGTTTATCGTTGGTTTAAGACACATAATGTAACAATTAAGATGCCTGAACAAGTACCACCTGCAGTTTCACGTTCTTTCGAAGCTTTAATTCCAGGATTCGTTATTATCACGACTGTCTGGATTGTTCGTGATGTTGCTGGATTTGATTTGAACTCTGCTTTAATGGCATTGTTCAAGCCAATTACGGGCGTATTAGGCAACAACTTGTTTGGTGCTTTGTTACCAATGTTCTTGATTCATATTTTATGGTCATTTGGTATTCATGGTATGAGTATCATCGGTTCACTTGTTCGGCCAATGTGGTTAATTATGTTGGATGACAACGCCAAGGCTTTAGCTGCTGGTAAAGCTGCAACTAACTTGCCTTATGTTGCTCCAGAACAATTATTCCAATGGACAGTTACAATTGGTGGTGCCGGTGCTACATTAGTTGTCGCTATCTTATTCTTAACTGTTTGCCGGTCTAAATTCTTAAAAGAAGTTGGACGTTTCTCAATTATTCCTGGTATCTTTAACATCAACGAACCAATGATCTTTGGTGCGCCAATGATGCTTAACCCATATATGTTCATTCCATTTAACTTGGTTCCGTTAATCTTAACAACGATTAGTTACTTAGCCGTTAAAGCTGGTTTAGTTAACGGATTCTCAACAATTCCTGCTTGGACGTTGCCTGCTCCAATTGGTGGCTACTTATCAGCTGGTAATGACTGGCGTGTTGTTGTTTTGATCTTGCTCAACATGGCAATTGCCACAGTTATCTACTATCCATTTGTTAAGGCATATGACAAACATATGTTGGAACAAGAAGCTGGCAAGACTGATGAAGAAATTCTTCACGGTGACGCTGTAGATTCTGAAACAGCTAACGCATAATTTTTAGAGGTGTAAGATGCTATATTGGCTATTGGTTTTTATCGGTTTTATTATTCTTTTGATTGCCAGCAACTTCTTATTGAAGGTTCTCAAACGACGTGGCATCAAGATTAATCGTTGGGTGTGGGCAGCGGCCTCATTCTTGATTGTAATCATCCCCAAAGTGATTTTTCCAAAAATGAGTGCAGCATGGACAGTTGTATTACTTGTATTCTGCTGTGTTTTCGCAATTAACTTTATGACTGAACAACATCAATGGATGATTGATAAAAAAATCTAGTCTAATATGGCAGCATTTAATATTCTTTGAGATTGAAGTAACCCATGTGTATTCGTAGAGCAGCACAATATTTAAATAGTTAATGTCAATTATCAAAAGAAGCGTCTGAGTTGAAGTGTAAACACTTCGACTGAGGCTCTTTTTTTGTCATCGAAGTAAGGTAAAGGCTGGGTTGAGTTTAATAATTAATTGATCAAGCTGCGTCCTTTATCCTAATTTCTAATCGTTTGTTTACCCTGAATTAGTTGTTGAAAAGCTTTGTCATTTTAGATTCGTGGCGAGATTAAATAGACGCCGCTTATTAGATCTTCTCGGCATGAAAGTTTACATTCATTTGGTTGAAAATTCTTTCAACTAAAAATTGTTTAGTTGATTTGACTGAAAAGTTTCGTTATAATTGCTTACACTAAGAAGTGGGGCGAAAACCTTAGCTTCTTTTATTTTGCGTTGTTATGGAACAAAAAGCCCGTGTGTCAATACTTGAACCAAGCTGACCTATTCAGCTAAAAATCCGGTCAAGTAAAGCGAGCACATTAACTAGCATCTTCAAAGTGGCAATCGTCCTACTGTCATCTTTGTTTTAGACGGGTTTCATCAGCTTACAGTTTTGTAAGGTCAGTAGGAATGGTAAGGGAATAGCTTAATAACGTGTTATACTAAACTTGGGTGAGGGAGAGAAAGCGACAACGGTAGTAATGAAAAAAAGAGTTTTCATGAAAATAATCAAATCTATTACGCTGATTTTCCTGCTAACAACTATTTTTCGAACCTTGGTAGCTGCTGTTGTCCATGCTGATAAAGACGAGCATGCGTTAACAGGTTCGGCCAAGACATTAAGTTCCCAGCAGAGTTCGACAGCGGGAACTAATGGATCAGATCAGGCAAACGACTCCGCAACGGCAGGCACGCTCTCATCCGAGCAAGCCTCAACAAGCTCAACAAGTAGTTTGACGGAATCATCTTCAAATAGTAGTCAAAGTAAAGAGACTTCATCAAGTTCTAGTACGGTTGTAGCGAGCAAACCCGCTGTTAGGGCGAAAGCAGCAAAAGCAACCGTTGATCCGACTAATATCGCGTATTTGGCAACTCATGGCTATGCCCTGGGTGTTGCTGCTAACTTTAATATTTTTGCGACCAACAACTATGTCCAAAATAATAGTGTTGGCGACGCTCGAATTGCTGCTAATAGGTTTCAAGCTGACGGCGGAACCGGTCAGTCGACAATTGGCTGGACCTCGTCTTCGAGTAATGTTGACTCACATATGTTAGTTGTTAACACGTTGGCTGATGGTAATACAGGTACTTATACGCGGTTAAATACCGACAAAACTTCAGGCGTTTTTGCCGCGGATTCATTCACCAATTCGATTTTAAAAAACACATCAGAAAATTTGGTGGACACCGATCCGTTAAGTGGTGTTGCTGATTTTAGCGAGACCGGAACAAGTAATTTCACTGATGCCAGTCAACAAATTGCTAATGTTAGTGCTTTTTATCAAGATTCCACACAGCTGCAAGAGGCATTCTCTGATAGCTTCATGAAGACTGTTTCAATTGAGGGCGCTGATTATAACCCGAACGGCGGTATTAATAAGACGATTGATGATAGTGGTCAGCAACATGGTTTATTCGTCATTAACGTGGATACATCTAAGATTCAAGGCAGTGGCGGGATTAAAACGGATACTGATGTTTTGAGTATTGATATTAGAATTAAAACCGATGACACGACGCCACCAATTGTGGTTCTGAATTTTCCGAATTTAACTGGCACGCTAACGATGCAGAGTTTGTTGGACCATTTGCATATTATGTATGGGTCCGCTGATGGTACGATGCGTGCCGTAACAACGAGAAATCAACTGTTGTTGAACTTTCCTAAACTAACCGGGTTACAGTTCAACAACGTGTTCGTTGGGACATTCCTTGCGCCACAAGCAACAGCGCAAGTCAATCAATTAAATACTAGTATCTCTGCGATCATCGCAAAGAACGTCACTCTTGCTAATTCGTTTAGTACTGACGGTTCAGAAGGGATTTTTAATCCGCCGGCGTTTGCTGATGCGGATAATCATAATAACGGTTCATCTGAGACTAATCAAATGACAGCAACGGTGCAAACTAAAAAAGATGATCAGTCGTCAAGCACCGATATCTCTGAAAATAATTCGAATGTTGATTTAGGACAATTTCAATATAACGATGTAGCGACCTTTCAGTTTGATTGGACAGGGTATTCCGGTGCGCACCTTTATGGGTCAACGGATGGCAAAACGTGGACGCGCTTAACCGCTGACGACGTTACAACGTATCATTCTGCAGCGAAGTATCCGGCAAAAGCGCTCAAAATGAGTGTTGATGCAAGTATGAATGAGCAGACAACGTTTAAAGCCTCTGCAGCGACTACTTACTCGTTTGCCTTATTGGACAGCACTGCTGACGAGATTACCGATATTGGCACACCAGTGTGGCGTAGCGATATAACGACGGCCTCACAATCATTTTCGCTAGCAGTTCCGAATTTGCTGACTTTTTCAACGATTGTTGCTAGCACTGAAAACACAGGCTATTTAACGGTTAAGCCGGATACGACAGCCTTTATCGAATTGAATAATGAATTAGATGCACCTTTTACATTAACAACAACCGGCAATTCTTCGGCCAATACGACGCCGAGTGCAGGTGCCACTACGAAAAATGTTTTTTTGGATGCGGACAGCACATTTACCTATCTGCCCAATCAAAATTTAATTAATAACGCTGCGATTGTTTTCAATAAAAATGGTACTGACGCATTCACCAAGCCGCCGTTGCTAGATAATAACCAGACAAAATATCAGGTAACCAACTTCTCGCTGAAAGTACCAATGGCATTGCGTAATAATAAAGCGACAATTGGTCTAGATTGGACGCTAGCAATTGGGGCCAAAACACAATGAAAATTGAGTAATCACAATATAATTTTGTTTACTTTTTATTAGTAATGCTATATAATCTACGACTAGTGGCATTATAGAAAAAATATTATACAAAGAAAATTAGCAATTAAAGGGAGATTATGGATAATGAAATTCACTAAATTAATGACAGTTACAGGTTTGGCTTTATTACTCGCAGTTACGTGTCGGTGCAACACAAGTATCCGCAGCTGATACTGAATCAAAAACAGCAACAACAACAGCAGAATTCTCTGTTGAAAATGGTGACTTGACGCTTGACAAAGCACCAGATCTTGAATTTGGTTCAGCCAAGTTTGCTGATATTTTATCTGGCAAGACAAAGTCACTCTCATTGGCAGGCAACACAGTTGGTAAACAAGTTGCCAACGAATCAACAGATAAGTCATCCACAGAAGGCGTCATTCAAGTAACGAACTATGATGCTACTGTATCAAGCTGGAAGTTAACGGCAAGTGCTACTGCTTTTGCTGGTATTTCTGGTGTTTAACTTAATGTTAAGCCACAAAATGTCGAAACTGTAAACGGTTCTAGTACATCTGCAACGTCATCAGTGACCGCTGATGCAGATCTTATTAACGGTGCAGTTGATGTTCTTGATGGCGCACCAGCAATTGGTGTCACAACCGCTGATGTTAAAGCTGCCGATGCAGCAACTTTGGATCTTTCTGGTGTTAAGGATGCAAGCCAAATTACGACCGGCGCACATCAATCAGAGGTTACTTGGACGTTATCGAGCACACCAGTTGCTACAGGCGCTACAGACTAATAATTCACGTTTCAAATCAGAGTGCGGAGAACAACGGGTTGATGGTATTAATTTAAACGGGAAGATTGATGCGTGTCAACGCAGCAAGATTCACGCTTAAATTACTTACCATCAGTTGGTTCGTAGCACGTTTCAAAATCAGAGTGCGGAGAACAACGGGTTGGCGGTATGAATTTAAACGGGAAGATCATTGCGTGTCAACGCAAGGAGATTCACGCTTAAATTCACTGTCGCCAGTTGGTTTGCAGCACGTTTCAAAATCAGAGCGCGGAGAAAGTCAGATTGACAATGAGCATTAAGAAAGCAATTAAAAAGTTCGTATTTTGAACTTATTCATTGCTGGCTTAAGCAGAGTTGTCAGACTTCTGCAGCACGTTTCAAATCAGAGTGCGTTACTTAATAACCTTGTTCTGTTTGATCGAATTTCAAAGTGCGCAGAGCGGGAATTAAAGGTATTGACACTCAGGTTTTGGTCTCGCGACAATATCAAATTAAGTGGAACTGGGATCTTTTGTCTCGGTTCCTTAATTGTATTCAGGGGTGTTTCCCAGCGAATTTTCATCCTGATTCCTTTATTCAGTTAGCTAATTTCAATCGATTGGAGAAGGTTAATGGTGCAGTTTAAGCAACAAAAATTTCGGTTTTGGTTAATGATGACTTCAGTGTTACTAGGCTTGTTCTTTTTAAAACCGCAATCAGTCAGTGCTGCAGGAACGAGTTTTACGATGGGAATCAAGCAGCCGGCTAATCAGATTGAAAAAAGTGCTAATTATTTTGATCTCTTAATCCAGCCCAAGCAAGAGCAAACCTTGACGTTAGTACTGAAAAATTTAGCTAATCAGACTAATAAAATTACGGTGACGCCTGTAGCAGCCTATACAAACAATAACGGGATTGTTGATTATCAGGCTAAGGTCACCACAACGCAAACTGCTGCTAAATATCAATGGACTGATTTAGTCGCCCCCAAGTCAGTGACTGTCAATATACCAGCAAAAAGTACGACGAATGTTAACTTCAAGTTAAAGGTGCCTGATGATACTTTCGCTGGTTTAATCGATGGTGGCTTTCGCGCAATGTCTACCCACGACACGACAACGGCCAAAGTCAAAAACGGAATGGGAATCAAGAATAAGTACGCCATGATTATCGGTGCGACGGCGCAAATGTCTAAGACCAATGTTTCGCCTGAATTAAAGTTAAACACCGTTAAGCCAGCGTTAGTTGCGAATACGACCACTCTTCTTGTTAATCTTGAAAATATTAAACCATCGTTATTTGGTGAAATGACGGTTACTGCTAAAGTGACGAAGCGTGGCAGTGACAAGGTTTTACATGCTGCTAAGCGAACTAATTTGTCAATGGCGCCAATGTCGAATTTCAACTATCAAATTGATTGGAATCGCGAGCGATTTAAAGCCGGTCAATACACACTCCATTTAACAGCTAAGTCTGGTGTGAAAACTTGGAAATTCACGCGTCACTTTACAATTGCGGCGGCTAAAGCAGAACGCATTAACAAAAAAGGCGTTAACTTGAAGCAGCCGAATTACTGGTGGCTCTGGTTATTATTAGGATTATTATTGTTAATTGTGATTCTCTTTATTATTTGGAAGCGTCATAAGAAGGACGAAAAAGATGATTCAGAAGTAATTGACGATTACGATTCCAAAACAACTGCGAATACAGCTGAGACAACCAAGAAAAATAATTAATAGTCATCAGATTTTATCAAGATGATTTTCAAAAAGCATGCTAACTCGGCATGCTTTTTTGGTGCGAATTATTTTTTGGAAAACGTTTTTATTTTGGAACAGTAAAACTATTGCTTTAAGTATGAAAGCGTTGTACGCTTTTCGTGAAAGAAAGTTATTTTTAATAAAAACTAGGAGAATTGTGATGAGTACTGCTAGAGTAAATGCGCTAATGAATCAAATGACGACTGCTGAAAAGATTGGACAGTTGTTACAAATGACTGGCGACGCTTTCCAGAGTGGCGAGTCAAAAATTACCGGTCCCATGCAAGATAAACATTTGTCTACGGAGACAGTTTATGCCGTAGGGTCAGTTCTAGGAACTTCTGGTGCCAAACAGGTTAAAGAAATTCAAAAGGATTATCTGGCCCATAACCGTCTGCACATTCCCCTAATGTTTATGGCGGATGTCATTCACGGTTACCAAACAATTTATCCAATCCCATTAGGATTAGGGGCAACTTTTAATCCGGAAATGGTTCGACAAACGTCAGAAGTTGCGGCACGAATATCAGCTGCAGGTGGGATTCAAGTTACTTTTGCGCCAATGGTTGATTTAGTTCGCGATCCACGTTGGGGCCGAGTTATGGAATCAACGGGTGAAGATCCTTATTTGAATTCTGTGATGACACAAGCAAGTGTTGAAGGTTTTCAAGGTGAGTTGCCACTGGATAAAGAACATATTGCCGCTTGTGTGAAACACTTCGCTGCTTATGGTGCGCCAGAGGCAGGTCGGGAATATAATACGGTTGATTTGTCCGAATGGCGTTTTCGTGAACAATATTTACCGGCCTATGCTGCCGCAATTGAAGCGCAAGCTATGTTGGTCATGACGTCATTCAACACATTGTTCGGCGTACCAGCTTCTGCCAACCAACACTTAATGCGCGATATACTACGCGACGAACTGAATTTCCACGGTGTTTTAATTTCTGATTGGAATGCTGTTGGCGAGTTGATTCGCCACGGGGTTGCGGCTAATTCTGAAGCTGCAACAGCATTGGCTTTAAAAGCTGGTGTAGATATTGATATGATGTCCTTCGCCTATGCTAGTTATTTGAAAAAAGCAGCTGACCTTGACGATCAAACCTTGGCATTAATTAATGAAGCCGCCGTGCGTGTCTTGGAGTTAAAAGAAAAATTAGGCTTGTTTGATGATCCATTCCGCGGAATGGATGAAGAAAAAGAGTTGCATGATATTCATTCTGACGAAACGATGGCGGTTGTTCAACAAGCTGCCGAAGAGTCACTAGTTTTATTAAAGAATGATCAGCAAGTATTGCCATTACATCACACACAAAGTATTGCCTTAATTGGTCCTGTAATTGCTTCAAATGATCTACTTGGTGCTTGGTCGTGGAATGGTCACCGGCATGAGACAGAAACGCTAGAGCATGCTTTTAAGGCCGATTTTAACGATGTAAAAGTTGCCACTGGTTGTGACTACCGACATGCTGATGCAGCAGCGGAGGCTGAAGCGTTGGCCATTGCCGAACAACAAGATGTCATCGTGGCCGTGCTTGGTTTACCAAGCTCCGAAAGTGGTGAAGCATCAAGTCTGGCCAATATTAAATTGCCACAAGCACAACTTGAGCTCTTGGCAAAACTTGCTAAATTAAATAAACCAATTATTTCGGTGATTATTACGGGGCGGGCAATGGATTTAACGCGCGTTAATGAACTCTCAACGGCGATTGTCGTCGCTTGGTTCCCCGGGACTAAAGGTGCGATTGCCATTAAGAATGTACTTGACGGCACAGTTTCACCAAATGGTAAATTACCGATGACGTTCCCGCGCAGTGTGGGGCAAGTTCCAATCTATTACAACCAGTATCGTACTGGTCGTCCTGTTCCGGATCCATACGTGGATAGCGGCAATGGTTATGAATCGAAGTATATGGATTGTTCAACCTTGCCACTTTATCCATTTGGCTTTGGCTTGAGTTATGCCGATATAACGATTGAAAAAGTTGAAGTGATCCATAACGTCGTTACAGAGACTCAACCATTAACGGTTAATGTTACAATTAAGAACAATTCTGATTTTGCTGCTAAAAATGTCTTGCAAGGCTATACCCATCAATTGATTGGCGAGACAGTTCGGCCAATGAAGGAATTGAAATATTTTGCCAAAATTACTTTTCCGGCGCACAGTGAACAAACAATCACGGTGACAATTGCCAAAGAACAATTGAGTAGCGTTCACACTAATTTGAAACGTGCGACTGATGCCGGTCATTATGAAGTTATGATTGGGTTTGATTCAGAAAAATTAATTAAATGTGACTTTGAAGTTCAATAAATCATGACAGGTAGCTTAACAGAAAGTTGAGTAACTGCCCAAAAACGTCATTGAACCAAACAAATAGGACCAAGGATAAAAAATCCCGGGTCCTATTTGTTTGGGGTCTACGCCAATACTATTTGACAAAGCCCCTTTGTTTTGATTGTTGTAAGAGTGAAAGATTGAATTGACGTGCTGTAACTTTACCATGCTGTTCGATCAAAAGTTTGGGCAAACAGCGTGACTAAGTTAGTGGTGCATCCAAGCTAATTTTAGATTCGCTTTTTCACTGTTAATTTGTTAAATATTGAGACATAACTCGACTGTAAGTTTTTGGTTATGCTTTATTTTTCTGATGTTTAATTTTTTCGAGCCATTGGCCTAAAACGTCGCGATCAACCATCTCTACACCAACACCGGTAGCTAGTTCTTGAGCGCTTGGTGAAAAAGTTGTGTTTGTAATAACGACCGGATTTTGTAAATGATAAAAGGCGCAACCGGTAAATATTTCTTGAACGGCGCTATTATCAACGGGATGATCGTAACGTTTGCATTGAAAGCCATAAGTTTCACCATCAAGTTTTGCGGTAATATCGACACCTTGGTCACGAGTCGCTGGTGTAACGACGACGTTTTCGAAGCCACTTTTTTCGAGCAACTTAGCTGTATAATTTTCAAAATCAAGGCCATTCATTTTATCAATCTGACGTAAATTCGTGCGTCGGAAATCAAAGAAGTAATGGTAAACTACCAGCACCCACCAAACGATTAAGATCAGGCCAGCAATAACCAACCAAACTTTGATAGTGTTTTGTTGGCTGAGGACTAAATGCTGATGAGTAAAAATATAAATTAACCAAATAATAGCATATAAGGCCGTGGCAATGTAACGAAAAAGACGCATGGCAATAGCTCCTTACTTAACGAACGTATGTTTTTAATATAACAAACAATCTTGAGGACAACAACCGTCGTTAGTCGTAATTAAGTTAACTTAATAGTTTTTTATAGATGATGGTAAAACGTATACATTGGCCAACGCTTAGTTATACAATGTAGGAGAAAATTAATCAGATTGTTCGAAATTTGAGGAGGCACTTTTTAATGGCAAAATTTAGATTTGGAATTATGGGAACTGGTAATATTGCAAATAAATTTGCTGAAGCTGTTGCGTTAATCGACGATTGCGAGATCGTTGCTGTTGCTAATCGTCACGTTGAACGCGCTCAAGCCTTTGCAGAGAAGTTTCAAATTTCTGTTTATGGTGATGATTTTGAAGCATTAGTCACTGATCAGGAATTAGATGCCGTTTATATTGCAACGACCACCAACATGCACTATCAACTAACTAAGTTGTGCATTAAGCACCACGTTGCGGTTATTTGCGAAAAGGCGATGTTCATGAATTCTGACGAAGCAATCGATGCGTTGGATGAAGCAGAAGCAAAAAAGGTTTTTGTCATGGAAGCTATGTGGAGTCGTTTCTTGCCAGTATACCGTCAAGTTTTGAATTGGCTCGCCGACGGCAAAATTGGGCAGCTGACGCTATCAAATTATGATATTGGCTTTCTTGCGCAAGACGATCCAACTAATCGTTTCTTTGATCCAGAACTTGGTGGTGGGGCAACGTATGATTTATTGGTTTATTCTTTTGAACTGTCGACATTATTGATGGGTAATGATTACTCGAATACAGATGTCGCGACAATTTGGCGGCATGGTGTCGATGCCACGGACCATGTTACGTTACACTATGCCAATTCACTAGCAACGATGTCGGCCAGCTTTTTGGCGCGTTTAAGCGGTGAACTGGTTGTCTATGGGAATCAAGGTAAGGTTGTCATTCCTAATGCCAATGGCGCAACAGAAGCTAGATTATATGATCGTCATGACAAGCTAGTCGAGCACTATCAAGATACAGAAACAACTAATGGTTTCGTTTATCAAATCAAAGAAGTGATGAGCTGCGTTCGGGATGGTGCCTTACAGAGTGTTCTGGTACCGCATGATTTAACGATTGCCGGCGCGCGACTATATGATCAAATTTGGCGTAATAAACGATAGCTTTAAGTTACTGGTAGAGTTATCGAGGTGACGAGAGAATATTGGGTGTTGCAAATCGAAATAGGCGAAACTAAAACTGTTATGTTGTGCTTCTTCGCGCTTGCGCAAAGGTTGCATACGAAGGATTGCGAGTGCCGTGAGGGAAAATAAATACTTTCGCTGGAACGTGGTGGACACTGCCAACTGAATAGTGGCAACGAAAACTGTTGTATTGTAGTTCTTCGCGCTTGCGCAAAGGTTAGAAATGGAAAATAGTGGGTGCCGTGGCGGCGAAATAATACTTTACGCTGGAACGTAGTGGGCGTCGATTTGAGCCGATTAAAATGCCAATCGTCTCAAATGCGAGCCTTAATGTAGGCAATAAATTGCCAACATTAATGTCACTACTGAGCGGTATTATTTCGCCGCCACTAATCCGACAAGATAGTAACCTTTGCGCAAGCGCTGATTTGACGAGTAGTCGAATTACCTTCTAAATTTTTAGAAGTACAAACTTGCTGCTAAATCACACCACTACATCTCTTTTGTCAGTGCCGGAGGAAAATCGCGGTCAGCCGCGGAATTGTTGTTAGTGGTTTACCACTTACAACAAAGCTTGAGTTTGAGACGAATCGGTTTTAATTCGGCTCAAACCAATGCTCGCAGCGTTCCACCAGCGTATTTTCTGTAGGCACGAAGAAACGCAATATAACAGTTTTAGGGTTTACAATGTTCAAGTTAATCTGACGTTTATTCGGTTCACACCAGGCCCACAGCGTTCCATCAGTGTATTTCTTGTAGGCACGAAGAATAGCAACATAACACTCTTGACTTTCGCCCTCAAACAATGATATGCTGATGCTAAATTAATAATTAAAGTCTTGCCCAGTAGTTGTTAAAACAACGTTCAGAGAGCTGATGGTTGCTGTGAATCAGTCGTGTTTTAACAACGAATTACACTCGACAGTTATTCGGCGTCGTTCACCATACGAACTTAAAGTTGTCTGTTTCGACAGGTAATTGGGTGGTACCGCGGTAAATTATCGTCCCTGATCATTTTTTGATCGGGGATTTTTTTGTATCGTGCAAACGCCGTTGATCATAACTGAGTGGACAAGAAAATAGTCAGAAGAAGGAGTTTTAGAAGTGGAAAAGAATGAAATTTTAGCTGATTTAGAGTGGCGTGGGGCCGTTAATCAAGTCACAGATCTTGAAGGACTACAAAAATTAACAGAGGAAAAGGCCGTTTCATTGTATTGCGGTGCAGATCCAACTGCCGATTCGTTGCACATCGGTCATTTAATTCCGTTTATGATTTTGAAACGATTCCAAATGGCTGGTCACCATCCAATTATCGTCATTGGTGGTGGAACTGGTTCAATTGGTGATCCCTCTGGTCGTAAAACAGAACGTCAGCTGCAGACAATGGATCAAGTTCAACATAATAAAGAAGCCTTAACTAAGCAAATGGTTCATTTATTTGGGACTGAAAACTTTGAGATTGTTGATAACTACGATTGGCTCTCGAAGTTAAGTTTATTGGATTTCTTGCGTATTTATGGCAAGGAATTCCCTATCAATGTGATGTTAAATAAGGAAGTTGTTGCTTCACGTTTAGCCGATGGTATTTCTTTCACAGAATTTACGTATCAGATTTTGCAATCAATCGATTTCTTAACCTTGTATCGTGAACATGATGTGCAATTACAAATTGGTGGTGCGGATCAATGGGGTAACATCACGGCTGGCACCGATTTAATTCATAAAAAAGAAGGATTCGAAGCCAAAGTTTATGGCTTGACGATTCCTTTGATGTTAAAAGCCGATGGCACTAAATTCGGCAAGTCTGCTGGCGGTGCTGTCTGGTTGGATCCAGAAAAGACCACACCATATGAATTTTATCAATTCTGGTTGAACCAAGATGATCGTGATGTTGTGAAATATTTGAAGTACTTCACATTCTTAACTCACGATGAAATTGCGGCTTTAGCAGAAAAGGTTGCCACAGAACCTGAGAAACGTGAGGCACAGCGGACACTTGCTCGTGAAGTGACCAATTTTGTTCATGGTCCGCAAGCCGTCGAAGAAGCTGAACATATTTCTGCAGCTTTGTTCACGGGTGATTTGACTGATTTATCCACTGAAGAAATCGAGCAAGGTTTCAAAGGAATGCCCAGTGTGACGATTGCACCAACTAAAATCAATTTGGTTGAATTCTTAGTTGATTTAACAAAGATCGAAGCAAGTCGGCGTCAGGCACGCGAAGATATTCAAAACGGGGCTATTTATGTGAACGGGCAGCGTCAAACTGAAACTGATTTTGAGATCGATACTTCTGCAACCTTTGATGGTAAATTTGTAATTATCCGTAAAGGTAAGAAAAAATACACCTTAGTTCGAATTGTCGCCTAATTTAGAGAAAAACAATTAGGCTAAATGCCATACAGAGATCAAGCTGAGTTCATAATTAGCAAAACGACTCTGTTTAATCAATTTTTTTAGTCAAGCTGAACGGTGTGCTTAACGCGACTTTTGTTTTACAACACTAACAAATAACGGAGTCGGGATATTTATCCTGACTCCGTTATTTGTTGATTTTGATTATGAGCTATTTTTCAAATTAAAAGCTATTTAATTATTGACGGTCAAGTTAAAGTGGATAGTTGTTGAACAATTATCTGCTAAATCGTCATTATTTTTAAGCCGTCATTTGGCTTCGCTAAGCTGCGTTTCTGATGCGTCAATATGTTCTTCATTGATAGTTGGTAAGAGTTGTCGCTTTGTCACAACGGTAAGCAATCCAACGGATAAGATAACAACAATGACACCGGTGATGATAAAGAGTGGTCGTGCGTCGAAATGATCGAACAACGCGCCATAGAGAAGTGTGCCCAGCGGCATCAAAATCATGGACATGGTTGAAGACAATGAGAAGAATCGTCCTTGCATTTTAGGTGGAATAATTTGCTGCATGTAAGTATTTATTGGTGTATTACCGAAGACTAAGACGCCGCCTAAAATACTGTTGAGTAAGAAGTAGTAAATAGTTCGGGTAGCAGCTTGACCATTAAAGAAGAGCGGTAGCGCATTGGCCATGATTAAGCCACCAACGATAATTAAACTCAGGTATGAAGTGACGACGGGATGCTTCTTTAACACTAGACGACTTAATAACAAGCCGCCTAAAAACATACCCACCGCAAATGCTGACTCTGTGAGACCGTATTGACTATTAGAAAGCCGTAATACTTTTACTAAAATAAAGGGTTCGCCAACATTTATCGCGGCAAAAAGGAAATTAAGTGCACTTGATGAGATCATTAAGACCAGAATTAATTTCTGTTGCCAGATAAAAGTGAAACCTGCTTGGAAGTTCTGCCAAATCCCAACGTGTTCCGTTTCCGCTTCGGTAGTAGCATTTGGATCAGAATTAGCGGTTGTCTCTTGAACACCGTTAGGATTCGTATCAAAATGCAATAACAGAATCATACCTAAGGCAACTAATTCAAAAAAGATTTCCAAAAGTGCAAAGTTTCCTAGGGAGACGAATGAAAAGATGACACTGCCGAGGATTGGTGCTAAAAATGTGGCGACAGAACTAATCGATTGATTTAAAGAATTCACCTGTTGCAATTGGTGTTGGGGGAAAAGTTCTACTAGGCTGGCAGTTAAAGTAGTACTCAAAAAATTATCTGTCATCTGCAAAACAATAATCAAGCCAATTAATTCCGGATAATATTGAGCCGGGAATAGATGAAAGATCACGGCAAACACAGCTAATGTTAGGCTAATTGCAATTTGGGCCATGACCATAACAGGTTGGTGCCGTTTCGTATCGACGACGTAGCCAACAAATGGGTCAGTACGAGTGAAACTAGTGGCCCGGTAATCAATGAAATTCCCATGCTTAAAGCAGAACCTGTTTGCTTCAAGATGTACAGGCCAATCGCGAAATCTAACATGCCGCTGCCGAAAGTTCCTGAGAAACGCAGGAGTAGCATTTTTAAAAGCTGTTGATCAATTTTGTTTTTCATAATAAGTCCTCATTTCTAGCGTTCTAATTATTTTTTAGTAAGTTATTTTTTAGTAAGTTAAATATAATGAATTGTAATTTCACCAATTTGTAGATGTCCGACTAAATAAAGGATGGGGCCGGTGACTGCGGCTTGTTCACCATCATCGTTGACTTCACCGATGGTCGTGCTAACTTGATTCACAACTTGCCACGTTTTAGGAACATAAAGTTCAATTTCGCCAATTCCACCATCGAAACTGATTTGCGCGGAATCAATGATTGTTGCTTCGTCTAAATATAATTTCACTTCGCCAATCCACATTGTAATCTGGGCAGATCGAAAATTATCGGAGCGAATGTAACGTGTTGCGTCACTTATTTTGAGATTTAAAACAAGTTCGTCGTCGTGATTAGCAGTTGTTGATTCAACAAAACTATCATGATTGGTTTGACTAAGCCTGGTTGTTATTTGCCAGTGACCTTTCTTTTTGAGCCAGGGTTTTAAAGAGAGGCTTAGGCCAATGTCTAATAACAACGCAATTCCGAGTAGATACCACAAGCTCCAGTGACCAATTCCTAATGGTTGTTTATAGAGATTAATTAACAACGCGCCACTAAAAAGCAAACCATCGAGATCAAGATGAAGTAAACTTCTCAGGCAAAAGACGCCGAACAATAAAGTTAATCCTAGTGTCCAAAAATCGGGGAAGATGATCACGGTAATGAGGTCGAGTTTCTGTAAAATTAAAACGACTGTGAGCGCTAAGATTCCTAAACCAATCAGTATGTTCGTGTAATTCTTCTGGTTATTCATTTGTTAACGACCTTCTTTCGACAAGCTTTTCACGGAGTATTCGGTAATAGCGGCGTGATGCATAAATTTCCTTGTGCGTGTGGTAAAAAGAAATTAAACAGCTGGAAATTGAACGCGTGGTGGCAGAAAGTTGCATTAAATTCACGATGGTTGACTTTGAAACTTGAGAAAAGTAATCGGGCAAGACATCACTTAATTGATACAAACGTAAACTTGATTGATAACTCGTTTCAGCAGTATGGATGACGAGATGCCCGGCTTCTGTTTCAATAAATAAAATATCAGCTAGTGGTAGGAAATAGTCGCGCTCATCTTTGGTTACAGATAATGTTTTAGGAGAGGTGATATTCTGTAAACGTTGAACCAACGATTCGGCTTGTTGTTCAGTTGGTGCCGAAATGAGTAATTCAGTTTCTGTCTTTGTTGGATCAACTTGGTAATGAATTTTCAACTGGCACCCCTCCTTTGCAATGATTTAATTAAAGCTTAATTAGAGGATTATGACAAGCTGTTTTCGGTGAACGGTCAAAAAATATTAATAAGCGGTCAATTTTGTTGAAATTAGCTTGAAAAATAAGTGCATATTAGGGATCAGCACACTGGTATTCAAGTTTAGAATCACCAGTTTATGACCATCTTGAAAATGAGATTTTTATTTTTGGTTCTAACTTAAAGGCAATCTTCCTAACTAAATGTTGTTTTTGCACACGTTTATCTCACACTAACTGGGCGACAAAGCGTTGGTTCCATGATGTGAAGGGTGTCTAGTTACGCTTAAGTGTGGTATGCTAGTTTTTTGTTTGTGAAAGTTGTTAAGGATTGTTAACACATCTTGCCCTGTTTGTAACGCGTGTGTAATCTTATACCGGTATACTGCAACTAATGACTTATGTGGGAGTGTAATTTTGAAGAAATCTATGAAGCGTTTGTTAATAACTGCCGCGGCCATTTTGCTAGGTAGTCCAGTTTTAATGAAATCGAATTTAGTACAGGCAGATAAAGTTTCCGAAACGAAATCTGCAATTACGGGGAACAAAAGCGCTTCTGAAAAGTTGTTGGCACAGATTAATAGCCAACAAGAAAAAGTTGATCGCTTAAACAATGATGTTTCTAACAAAATTGTGGCAATTGAGACAACTCAAAAATCAATTACAGAAGTTCAAGATCGCATCAAAGCACTAGATGGTGAAATTGAGACCGCTGAAGCAGAACTAAAGGCGCGAAAGTCGGTCCTACGCGAACAGCTAATTGAATTGCAGAAGAAGTCGACTAACAGTGTTTCTGGCAATGTCTACATTGATTTTGTTTTAAACAGTGATAATTTTACCGATTTAATTTCGCGAACATTTGCGGTGGGTAAGTTGAATCAGGCTAATAAAGACGCCATGGATGCAGTTACTGTTGCCAAGGAAAGATTAGCCACTTTAAAGACTGAACAAGAAACGAAACAAAAAGCGCTCATCGACACTAAAAATAAATTAATCGAACAAAAAAAAGATTTAGTGACGGCTAAACAAGAAGCTGAAGTTGCACAAAAAGGTTTGGAAAAGCAACTTAGCGATAATAAAACCCAACTTGCTAGTTTGGAGAAGACCTTAGATCAAGCAGTCGCTGAAGCAGCCGCAAAATTAAAGGCTGAACAAGAAGCGCAAGCTAAAAAGGCTGCAGAGGCAGCGGCGCAGGCCGCCGCAGCGAAAACAACGGCTCAAGCTAGTTCTAAAGTAAGTAGCAGCGCAAATGTAACCAGTCACAGTAGTTCTGAATCAGTTAGTCGCAGTAACACAAATAAGACCAAGACGACGTCAACTGGTTCAACAACTAAGCAGACGACCAGTAACGCGGCCAGTTCAAAGTTGCCAGCGGTTTCTGGCGGCTCGATGATTAGTGTGGCCGCACAATTCGTTGGTGTGACACCGTATGTATATGGCGGGACGACACCATCTGGTTTTGATTGCTCCGGATTAGTTCAATATGCAGCAGCACGCGCAGGCGTTTCTTTACCAAGAACTGCCGGCGCCCAAAGTACTAAGGGCACTTATGTTGCCATCAGTAGTTTGCAAGCAGGTGATTTGGTGTTCTGGGGTGGCGTTGGTTCTGCTTATCATGTTGGTATTTATATTGGTGGCGGCAGTTATATTCATGCACCGCGACCTGGTAAGAAAGTTTCAGTTGGAACAATTAGCGGCTATCGTCCAAGTTTTGGTCGTCGTTTATAGTCATCAGAAAATAAGTTGCACATAAAAAAATCGAGTTCGACAGCTAAAAATTTAACTGTGGAAACTCGATTTTTATTTGGTGTCAGGTAATGCGTCAACGAAAATATAACTAGCTGACTTATAACTAATGGAAACTTCTTGATCATTCGCAGTGGTGACAACAATTGGTCCTTCAAATGGTTCGTGCCGCTGTACCGTGATAATTGAACCAAGCGGTAGATGTAATCGTTCAAAATACATGAGAAATTCGTGATTATCAATGATACGCTTAACTTGAACGGTTTGACCGGCAGTCGTGTCAATTAGAACTTGGTCACTTTGATCGGTGAGATCAGCATTACCAGGAATTAAACCGCCATGAGGACAACGTTGTGGTTCTTCGAGGAAATCATTAAGGCGTTGAATCAGCATGCCATCAGTTGCATGTTCCAGAGCATCAGCCGCCTCATGAACTTCACTAATATTGTAATTTAGTTTGTCATGGAGAAAGACTTCCCAAATACGATGCCGGCGAACGAGATTAGTGGCGATTTTATTACCCTTAGTGGTGAGAGAGATCTCATTGTAAGGTGTGTGTTTAACGAGTTCTTCTTTAGAAAGACTGGTTAGCATTTCAGTGACAGATGGGGCACTGACTTGCAGAATATCGGCAATGTTTTTGTTGGTGATTTTACGCCGATCGTGGAGCAGCTCATAGATTGCTTTTAAATAGTTTTCTTGATTTGGTGACATCAGCCAACCTCCGGGAATAACTTATACTTTCATTATAACTTATTTCGCAGTGTTTAAATAGTTTGAAAGATATAAAACAACCAGAGCGCGAAAGGCAACGGGTTGGCGGTATGAATTTAAACGGGAAGATCATTGCGTGTCAACGCAAGGAGATTCACGCTTAAATTCACTTCCGCCAGTTGCCTTTCGCGCGTTTCAAAACGAAGTATGCAGGAATGAATCCACAATTTTATCCTGTGTTTCTTAAAAAACAACCGAGAGTTGTAATAAATAATGTGCTTAAATCGACTAATTTCATCTCTTTTTTCCGAGGAAAATACTGTTTTTGAAGGTGGCTTGACAGCTAAGCATTTATCTTGTAAAGTGGCGTCATTGGCTTGAATATTAAGTGGTAAGATTCACGGAATTAGCGCTTAGTTATCACAGGCTATTTTTTATGTTGATTGTTGAATTTGTTTAATCAATTGTGACAGGCTGGTTTGAGTGCTAATAATGATGCACATGTTTAGAAAGTGTTGTACCACGGTTTAACAACAATGTTTTACTTTTGGTTTGTGTGGGCAAAATGCTCGACTGAATTTGAAACGTGCTCAAGCCAACTGATGGCTATGTCTAACTAGAAATCCCATCTGGGTTGACACCCAGCTGTGCTTCCTAGTTAGAGCTACGCCATCAACCCGTTGGCTTTCGCGCTCTGTTTTTAAACGTGCTCAAAGCAACTGATGGCAAATAATTTTAGTGAAAATCTTGCTGCATTGGCATGCATCAATCTTTCCCCTAAAATTAATGCCATCAACCCGTTGCTTTTCGCACTCTGATTTTGAAACGTGCTGCGAAGTGCAGTTAGTTCCGGTTAAGTTAAACCAGTTTAAATCTTAAAACCAAGATTTTAACTGGTTTGAACTTAATCCTCACTAACTGTTCGCACTTCTCCGCACTCTGTTTTTAAACGTGCTAAAATTAGTTATCATCGCTTTTTGCTAAGTTGGAGGAAGTTGAAATGCGTTTGAATGAGAAGAAGCGGAGTGCTATTTCCGTTGCTGGATTATTGATTACAATCGGAATTGTCTATGGTGATATTGGGACTTCACCATTGTACGTTATGAAGACGATCATTGGAGATAATGGTGGTCTAACGACGGCAACTCGCGAAATGATTATGGGTAGTATCTCACTGATTTTTTGGACGGTTATGCTGTTAACGACGGTCAAATATGTTTTGATTGCCTTACAAGCCCTGAATCATGGTGAAGGTGGGATTTTTTCGCTGTACGCGTTGGTACGTCGTCGTGCTAAATGGTTGATCTATCCGGCTTTAATTGGTGGAGCAGCTTTACTGGCAGACGGAATGTTAACGCCAGCCGTAACTGTGACAACCGCGATCGAAGGTCTTAAGGGAATCGACTTCAACGGGATGACGTTTGTGACGACGCAACAGGAAGTCATTGTGATCACGATTGTAATCTTATCCTTACTATTTATGATTCAACGTTTCGGTACGGGTGTTATTGGTCGTGCATTTGGTCCAATTATGTTTATCTGGTTTTTGTTCCTTGGTGTTACTGGTTTCTTGCATATGTTGGGCGATTTATCAATTCTTAAGTCATTAAACCCTTATTACGCGATTAAGCTGTTATTCTTTAGCTCAGACAATCATGTTGGTGTGTTTATACTAGGTAGTGTTTTCTTAGCGACAACCGGTGCAGAAGCGCTTTATTCAGATGTCGGTCACGTTGGTCGGATTAATATTTATGGTAGCTGGCCTTTCGTCTTTGTGAGCTTAATGCTGAATTATTTAGGCCAGGGTGTTTGGGTGATGAATAACGCGAATAACACTGCGCTGGGTCATGATGCGACTTTTAATCCGTTTTTTGAAATGTTACCAGGTCAATGGCGTCTAATTGGCATTGTTTTAGCGACGTTAGCTGCGATTATTGCTTCGCAAGCCTTGATTACTGGTTCTTATACGCTAGTCTCTGAAGCAGTTCGCCTGAAGTTCTTCCCACGGATGAAAATTATTTATCCATCGGAAAAACACGGGCAGATTTATATTCCATTAGTTAATTCGATCCTATGGATTGCGTGTATCATTATTATTTTGTTCTTCCGGACGTCCGCGCACATGGAAGCAGCTTACGGTCTAGCAATTACCGTGACGATGTTAATGACAACATTACTGTTGTATCAATTCTTGCGGCAAAGCAATATCAAAACTGTTTGGGCAGCCGCCATGGTTATCTTCTTTGGTGCAATTGAGTCAATGTTTTTAATCTCATCACTAGTTAAGTTTGTTCATGGTGGTTATGTCACGGCAATTATCGCCGGCTTGATTCTGTTTGTCATGTACATTTGGTATTACGGTAATCGCATTCGCGACACAGAAGAATTCCAATCAGCTTATATCAGTCTTGATGATTATAAAGATCAATTAGTCCGACTAAGCAATGATGATTCAATGTCAATTTTTAGCGATAATGTCGTTTATATGGCCAAGGTTAAACCGGGCAATATGATTAAGCGAGAGATGTTATACTCAATTCTCGACAAACGGCCTAAACGTGCTAAGGCTTATTGGTTCGTCACGGTCAATGTTACTGATGATCCTTACACAGCTGAATATAGCGTCGATACAATGGGGACCCGTAATGTTATTAACGTCCAATTGTATTTAGGCTTCAGACGTGAACAACGAGTCAATGTCTACTTGCGGGCGATTGTTCACGAAATGATTGCGCGGGGACAAATTGATCCGCAACCACAGAAATACACGACAATTCGCGGCCGTGATGTGGGTGACTTTAGCTTCGTTATTGTCCAGGATGTCATTTCACCACAGACACAGATTGGTGCCTTTGAACGAACGATTATTTCCTTAAGAGTTGGCTTGCAGAACATTACCAGCAATCCCGCTTCTTGGTTTGGCCTAGAGTTTGCTGACGTTATTGTCGAAAAAGTGCCATTAATTCTTGGCAAAACAAAGCCATTGAGCTTGCGTTATTTAAAACGCGAGCGTGCCCAAGAACTTCATTCTCATCTGCACAAAGAACAAACACTCAAGCATGTGAAAGTGCCGACGTTAAAAGATGATGATGAACTTGAAGATCAATAAGACTAAATAACATCATTAAGTTTGCTGGCATTAAAAGTAGCTTGCGTTTAAATTCGTTGCTGAATTTAAACGCAAGCTTTTTTTATGTCTAAGCGGAATTCCGTATTTTTTGTATAAGCCAAGCGGCAGTTGAGTGGTTGAAATTGAGCAAGCTGCTGGCATAGCGGGGCCAAAACGTGACTATCTTTTTGAAAAAAATTATTTTAGGACTTTTGTCAACAAAAAAGAGTAGCCATAACCGCTATTATAGCAACGGTTATGGCTACTCTTGATGACTGGCATATTCACCGAGTTCATGAAGAAAGCCGTCTAGCAGATTCGAACTGCCGACCTCATCCTTACCATGGATGCGCTCTACCTACTGAGCTAAGACGGCATTGCAACAATAAATAGTATATAGAACGACTTGCTAGCTTGTCAACCAGATTTATTTAGGAAAAGTAACTTTGTTGAATTTTATTTTAAATGAGGCCTTCTCATATTTGTCTAATCAAACTTCTAATGTTACAATCATTTTAATCATTCTAATTACTGAAGAAGGGTGTTAACTTATGATAAAAAATTATGCCTTAGTACGCGGTGGTGCCGGCGACACCACTGCGGCTGAATCGGCACGTCCCCAAGATAACCTTTACTTATCTGTCAATGGTGAATGGGCTAAAACTGCCAATATTCCCGCAGATCGTTCAACGGCTGGTGGCTTTGCCGATCTTGTTGTTGGCGTTGAAGATTTATTACTTGCTGATTTCACTAAATTTCGCCAGGATTTAACTCAGGTTAAGCAGCCAGAATTGCAAGAGGCGGTTAAACTGAGTCAGTTGGCTTTAGACTTTGCTAAACGCGGTGAAGAAGGAACACATCCGGCAGTAGCTCTGTTAGCTAAACTCGATGCCTTGAAAAGTTGGGCTGATGTTAATGCGCAACTAGCCGACCTCATTAAAGATGGCACGGCTTTGCCATTTAGCATGGATGTTGAACCAGATATGAAGAACACATCGGCTTATTTACTCTATATTGATGTGCCCGGTTTGATTTTACCAGATAAGACTTACTATGATGCTGACAATGAGAATGGTAAGCAACTGTTGGCTGTCTGGACTAAGATGGCCATCGCCGTACTACAAAAGTTTGGTTATGATGAATCTTTGGCTGTTGAATTGGTTGATCAAGCTAAAGCATTCGATGCAGCAATTGTACCGTTTGTTAAGAATTCTGAAGAGTTGGCTGATTATACGAAACAATATAATCCTTATCAATTTGCTGACTTTTTGAAATTAGCACCAGAAGTAGATTTTGCAACGGCAGTTCCTGAAGTTTTGCAAAGCACACCTGAAAAAGTGATTTTGACGCAACCTAAGTATTTCGAAAACTTAGGCAAATTAGTTACCGCTGAAACTTTTGCACAATATAAAGGTTGGCTAATTGTCAAAGAAATTTTGGGGACAACTGGATTTTTGAGTGAAGAATTGCGGCAATTAGGTGGAACATACGGACGCGCAATCAGCGGTCAAAAAGAAGCACCTAATCAAGCAAAGCACGCTTATCGCTTAGCCAATAGTTATTTCTCTGATGTTGTCGGTAAGTATTACGGCGAGACTTATTTTGGTGATACAGCGCGTCAAGATGTTGCTAAGATGGTCAAAACGATGATTAATGTTTATAAGAATCGTTTAGCTAATAATTCATGGTTGTCACAAGCAACGAAGGATAAAGCAATCGTTAAATTGAACAACATCGTGATTAAAGTTGGCTATCCAGATAAGGTTCGCGCAATTTATAGTCAATTAAAAGTTAAAACGGCTGCTGAAGGTGGCAACTTATTGACTAATGTCTTTAATTTAGATAAGACTTATCGTTTGGACAATTTTGCCAAGGTTAATCAGCCTGTTGATCGGACGCGTTGGGCAATGCCAGGCAACTTAGTTAATGCCTGCTACGATCCAAGCTTTAATGATATTACCTTCCCAGCGGCAATTCTCCAAGCACCATTCTACAGTTTGCAGCAAACTAGTTCACAAAATTACGGTGGGATTGGTGCCGTTATTGCTCACGAAATTTCGCATGCCTTTGACAACAACGGTGCCAAATTCGACGAGCAAGGTAACATGGTCAATTGGTGGACCGACGCTGATTACGCCGCTTTTGAAAAGCGTACGCAAGCGATGATCAAAGAATTCGATGGCATTCCTTATGCCGGATCAAAAGTTAATGGCAAATTAGTGATTAGCGAAAATGTTGCCGATGGTGGCGGCCTAAGTTGTGCCCTAGAAGCTGCTAAAGAAGAAGCAGACGTTGACCTAAAGGCCTTCTTTACCAATTGGGCAGCAGTTTGGCGCATGAAAGCAACCAACGAATATAGCCAGTTGCTGTTATCAATTGATGTTCATTCACCAGGTCCATTACGTGCTAATGTCCAAGCACAAAATATGGACGATTTCTACACAGCCTTCGATGTTACAGATCAAGATGGCATGTGGTTAGCGCCAGAAGAACGAGTTAATATTTGGTAATATTGCGTCAACAATTAATCGCGAACAGAAATTCTGTTCGCGATTTTTTTCTGCCATCAGATTAAAATAGTGGTAACTAAAACTGTTTTGTCGCGATTCTTCGCGCTTGCGTAAAGGTTGCATACGGAACGTGCGAGGTGTCGTGGCGGCAAATAAATACTAGTCGCTGGAACGTAGTGGGCGTCGATTTGAGCCGATTGCAGGACAAATCGTCTCAAATGCGAGCCTTAATGTAAGCAATAAATTGCTAACATTAATGTCACTACTGAGCGGTATTTATTTGCCGCCACTAAACAAGCAAGAGGGCAACCTTTGCGCAAGTGCTGAGTTGACAGGTGGTTGAATTACCTTCAATTTTGAGAAGTAAAAACTAGAAGTTTAGGTGCACTAACGCGTTTTCGTCAGTGCCGGAGGGAAATCGCGGTCAGCCGCGGAATTCTTGTTAATGGTTTACCATTTACAAGAAAGATTGTATTTGAGACAAATTTATTTGGCTCAAATCAAGCTCGCAGCGTTCCACCAGCGTATTTCCCGCAGGCACGAAGAAGCTCAATATAACAGTTTTAGGACTTTGCATTTAAAAAAAATTAGTTCCCGGATTTACAATTCAAGTGCAACACCAAATAACTATACCAAAAGTATACAAATAGGCCATGGAGACCTACACTTAAAGTGACTAAACTCAAGAAAGGACAACTCCATGACCCAACATAAGAATACCACCATTAA
>NZ_RHOX01000018.1 GCF_003946695.1 Lapidilactobacillus bayanensis
TTAATGGTGGTATTCTTATGTTGGGTCATGGAGTTGTCCTTTCTTGAGTTTAGTCACTTTAAGTGTAGGTCTCCATGACCTATTTGTATACTTTTGGTATAGTTATTTGGTGTTGCACTTGAATTGTAAATCCGGGAAATAAACTTTTTCACATAAACGGCTTAAAAATATTGAGATCTCTTACGCATATTTGCGTAAAAAAATAGCCGTCCGGCAACAGACGACTATTCTTGTGACTAATTTTTATCAAGTTCTAAACTGAGACTATCCGCGATTACTTGTCTTGCATATTGGTCATAATTTGATCAATCAAACCATAATCTTTAGCTTCTTGAGCAGTCATGTAATTATCACGTTCAGTATCTTTTTGAATTGTTTCGATTGATTGACCAGTTGCATCGGCCAAGATCTTATTCATCTTTTTACGCGTCTTTAAAATTTCTTCGGCCGCAATTTCAATTTCAGTTGCTTGACCCTGCGCGCCACCTAATGGTTGGTGAATCAAAACTGTCGAATTAGGTAAGGCATAACGCTTACCCTTTGTGCCAGCTGCTAATAACACGCTAGCCATTGATGCAGCCATACCAATTGCAATTGTCGAAACGTCGGATTTAATAAAGTTCATTGTATCCATGATTGCTAATCCCGACGTAATCACACCACCAGGAGAGTTGATATAAATTGAAATATCCTTTGTTGAATCTTGCGCATCTAGGAAAAGTAACTGCGCAATAATTGAGTTAGCTGTCTGATCATTGACTTCACCAGAAAGCATGATGATACGATCTTTTAGCAAACGGGAATAAATATCATAAGCACGTTCGCCACGAGATGTTTGTTCAATAACTGTTGGCACTAGCATAGTATTGCCTCCTTAATTTCATATCTAATAAGTTTAGTCCGGCACCAATATATTAGCACTCAAAGAACTACTTTGCTAATTTAACACATTAGTCAAACTAGGTCAAACAATAGAACTCTACTTTTTGCTTTTTATTGATAATCTTTACTGACGAGATAATCTCACGCTACGCACAAACTATCCTGCATAACTCACCTTGATATCCAGCATCGAATTATCATTATTAGTGATATTACCACTCTTAGCAGAGCTTCCGTTAATGATATGAACTGATGATTATCTGTACACCGATTGCTAAATGTAAATTTCTCTTGAACGGTACGTTAGGCATTTCAATAAGCGTTTATTGACACGTGATCGTAGTCGACTTGATTTTATCTCTGACAAGGAATGGTACTGATTGAAAGATTGCTTTGTGAGCATTGTTGTTCTTGTGTTAGGACCTAGTAGCATTAGGTTTGATACACTATTACTCTTTAGATTAAAAGTGTATCAAACCTAATGCTACTAGATCAAATGAGCCAAATCCTGAATTTACATTCAATACTCTTTAGATTAAAAGGAGAGAGCTTTACGGTTTGCCCAAACCAAGCAGAGGATTTACATTCAATACTCTTTAGATTAAAAGCCGGTTGGTGTGACTGTACCCGATGAGCTTAATTGAATTTACATTCAATACTCTTTAGATTAAAAGCTCTGGCTTACGTTTAGTTTTTCAGCCAGCATTGGCATTTACATTCAATACTCTTTAGATTAAAAGAATTGCAGAAGGTAATGCTAAAGTAGCGTCAATTTTATTTACATTCAATACTCTTTAGATTAAAAGGGTGCTAGTTAGTCATACGCCCGAGAAGTCAGAATTATTTACATTCAATACTCTTTAGATTAAAAGTTAGACCAGCGAACAGCGTCCACGCCTCTATGGATATTTACATTCAATACTCTTTAGATTAAAAGTCTGTTGAGCGAGTTTCACGCCCCGAACGTGCAATTATTTACATTCAATACTCTTTAGATTAAAAGCTAGAAAGGTTGTCCCAGTACCTAGCCTGTGATTCGAATTTACATTCAATACTCTTTAGATTAAAAGCGCTGGTCGGCTTATTTCACGCAGAACGTGAACATTATTTACATTCAATACTCTTTAGATTAAAAGTTGCTCCGACTTTGAGCACGTTAATGATGGCTTATGAATTTACATTCAATACTCTTTAGATTAAAAGACCACATAGATTTCATAGCATTAGATAAGGGTTCAAGTAGCAGAATCTGTCCATCACAACAAAAATTATAAAAAATATTGAGAATATTTCTTTAACTCTACTACATGTATCATTTTATCAGCATTATTCCTATCTGTCGATCTCCACGTCAATCAACGGTATCGTACATCGACAGAACAGAACATTGGATCATTTCCATCGCGATATCATTCTTCCTTTGATCCAGAATACATCTTTTGATCGTCACCTCTGTTGGTTGGTCTGGAAGCGAGTTGCGATCGTTGTCTAATTTAATTTGGACGATATCAGGTTTGTTTGCCATATAAAAAACACCTCACCATTTATTATGATGAGGTAATTTTACCTTGAATAGGTCGTGTTTCACAGACGGTCGGTTATTAACTGCTTACGTTATTAACTGCTTACCCACCTACAAAATTACTCTCTTTTCTATCCGATTATAGGCAAGCAAAAAGCCTAGGAATCAACATTTGCCAATTCTCTAGGCTTCTAGCTTATTTTGAAAATGATGTAATTATACCGGTGATCGCAATTTCATAGATTATAAACATATTGATATACATAGGTTTTTCTCTAAAAACGGGTAACTTTGGGTAACTTACTTATTATAGGTAGAAACACAAAAAAGACCGCCACTCTTAATTGAATGGCGGTCTTTATCGTGGGCAGACGGTTGACGAGGCCGTCTATTAATACATACAACAAAATGCGTTAAAACAACTTAATTAATTGCAAAAAAATAAGCCTACTCTTAATTGAGTAGGCAAAGAATAGTGAGAGCATCAAAATCTCACTTTGATATATTATCAATAATTGTTGTGTTTAACAACGTTATTTAACTCGTAGCTTTTGGCCAGCATAGATTAAATTAGCATTCTTCAAGCCATTGAGACTAACGATTTTAGCAACTGTTGTCTTGTACTTAGCTGCAATTGCTGAAACGTTATCGCCTGATTTTACGGTGTAGTAAGTAGCTGCACCCTTATTGATGACTGCTTGCACACCGTTGTAGTAAGAACCAAGTAGTTTTTTGCGTGTGTCACCATTTCCGTAGTGACCAGCCTTAGTTTCATTAGCAAGAACAATATTTGTAATATTAACTGATGCGCCAGCAAGTTTGCGGTTAACAATAGCTTGAACCCCAGCGGCATACTTACCCAAAAGCTTAGTTCTAGTAGCGCCTGAACTAACCTTATTAGCAATGACATCATTAGCCATTTGCTCAAGCAATTTCCCAGCCGTTGAGTAAGTAACGTTGCTTGGTGGTGTACTTGGCTTAGGTGGCGTTACTACATTTGCTTTAGCATACGCTTGCCAAGCTTTTTTATCACCATAGAAAACATTTAAATCTAAATACTTATTCATTGGATAACCGCTCAAATGACCAGTAGAACAATACTGGAAGATGGCCATATTTGACCATTGCGTTAACGTTCCATATAGTTCACGCGGTTTGTATCCCTCTGCTGGATTACCTGTTCGATTATATTGAGCTAGCCATAAGCCATGGTTTCCTTTCACAATTGAAGAAAAATCCAAAGCATAATTGCCGGTAACCCATGCAAGGCTTGTATAGAACAACGCTTTATTGCCTGTTTTAGCATAAACTCGATCTAACCAAGCCTTACCGTCGGCAACACCTGCTGCACTGTGCAAGCTATCACCTGTTTGGTCGTGTTCAAAATCATCAGCAAGAACTACTTTACCAACATAATTTCCAACGTTTTTTAGAAAGAAGTCAGCTTGACCGATCGGATTACCTTTATGTTGATAATGGTAAAGACCGACAAGCTTGCCGGCCTTTAATGCTTGATCACACCAAGTTTTCCAATACGGATTAATATAACTAGTACCTTCTGTGACTTTAATAATAACAAAATCGTATTTAACTTTGTTGAGATTAATTCCTGCTTGATGACTTGCAATATCAATACCGTTTAATGTAACCATTACTTCTTACCATCCTTTTTATATTGATTAGAGCTAATCATGAATAACGAGCCAGCGAACGTTGCAACTGCTGCAATTGTGGCTGTAATTGTTTCGGTATTAAAACCATAAATAGTACCTAACGTTTGAATCAGAACAACTGCAGCAGGAACTGCAATAGTCAGACTCCATTTAAGATGGTCATAAACTTTATTTGGTAACTTCATCTTTCTCATCTAACTCCCTTTTTAATTCATCAACTTTATCCTCAGCTGCTAACCATTTATTGTGAAAATCATCGCGATCTTTAGCTGCTTGGTTATATAACTTTTCCCATTCTTCTCGCTTAGTTTTGTGACGTGTTAACAACCAGGTAACGACAGCTCCAATGGAACCAGATAAAGCGGTGATAATGCCAACCCAATCATTTTGCACCGCTATCACTCCTTGCAGCTAGAATCATAATGATCGCTGTCAAAGCAGCGTTAGAAATCCAAGGCATATCTAGTCCTAAAAAGCACCAATGTAAAAATTGATAAACAGTTAGTACAAAGAAGAAGCCGCCCGATACTGTCAATAAAATGTGATCCCATCGAATTGAGCGCTGATCATCAAATGCCCACCAGATGAACCCAACGCCAACGAGAATCATTGAAAAACCGATAACATTATCATTAGCAACCGTTGTAATAATTCCCGGTGGCCATTGGAATAACGTATCGTGACAAACTAAAAAGAGACCAATGCCGATTTGCACTAGCCCCATAACAGTATGAATTGGATTTTTTCCTATACGCTTAAATATTGAAATCACTTCCTTTGTTGCAAGATCAGAAACGCCGACTATGCAGCGTATTCTTCGCCAGTGATTTCTTTGAATTGATCGGCAGTAATCATTGCAGAGACAACGAACACTTTCATATCCTCAATTTTATAAAGACCCATTTCAAAATACCGTTTAATATAGATATACATATTAGTTTCCTCCCTTTGCGTTTGCAATTTCTAACATAATTTGTGCGTTGAATTTATCCTGTGCTGCTCTATTAGTAGCATCGGCCATCAATAACTGAGCATTGATTTTATCTTGTTCAGTTGGTTGCGTTGGTTCAGGTTCAGGCTGATTAGCCAGCCATTCCTCACGAGTGACGCCTGTCCAATCTGAACCGGTAAATGTTAACGGCTCATATAGACCATCTTGTGGTCGAATATCTGTTGCGTTAGCAGGCAATTGATAATCATCATCAACCAACTCTGAATGATCTAACTGCCGTTGATCGTTGTATAAATAGATTAATTTCATTATGTTCCTCCTTAGTTAACAATTGCAGTAATTGAAATTTTAATTGTTGTTTTCGTAATATCTGCAGATGTTTGAATAAGAATAACGCTTCCGTCATTGTTTAACGAGACATTAGCAATATTCGTTGAATCCCCCGCATTCACAACATAATGCAAATTAGTCTTTGCATTATTTCTATATACGTTCACAGGTAGTGTTGCAATCACTACATTAGCATCGACTGTCTCAGTTGCGCTAATTGATCCACTAATTTGTACAATGTTAAAACGCCGTCTAAACTGCATAGTACCTGTGAACGGTGCATTAATAGTAAGAGATACCCAGTTAGTGTCCGCATCAATATTTTTGAAGTTTTGATTAACAACTGTATCCCAGTTGGGTTTGCCGTGTTCGATTGGTGTATATGTTGCCATGTTTTTTCCTCCTAATTTTATTTAAATGTCACATTTTCAGCTCGTATTCCGACTGTGGAAACGCCGCTTGTGAGATACACCCACTTCTTATCCGAACTTAATGTTGTCGAAATTGTATTGAAATTAAAGTCTGGACAATATTTCTTAACCAATTCGTTGTTAACTAAGAATTGTACTGTCCCGTTTGCATTTGTAAATTGCGCTTGAATTGGTACTTCATTTGTTTGCTTAACACCGAAATAACCATCTCCAGGTTGAGCAACACCAGCACCATATTGATACAAGAAAGCCCTAAACGATGGAAAATCATCATTAGATAGACTTCCTAGGTTTAGATTTCTAGTCGAGCCAACTGCAGTAAACAAATTTGATTGATCAATTCTTTTGTTTAAATCGTTAATATTATTGATCGTTGCAGTTGCACCTGGATCAACAACTAAATTAACCTGGTCAGCATTACCAATTTCAGTGTAAATCTTAATGACAACACCAGTCTTTGAAACACCGGTGTCAGCCGGGATATAGCCATTGACCTTAGCGCTAGCTACTGAGTAGAGAATTTCACTCTTACCAGCTTCCTTGGCATAAAGGCCGATAGTATTGATGTAATAACCGGTCTTAATGCCAGTATTCTCAATGCCACCTTCGGCTGTAATCGTTGAACTGTTGTTAGCTTTAACCTGAACGGTAGTTGTTTGTTTAACTTCAGCTAATGCCGTTAAACTTGCAAGCTGTGAATCAGCATAAACCTTTGTACTTGTTGCAATCTTCGTAAACGTTGCAGTTGTTGAACCTGTCAGCAATTTGGCCATTAAGCTGCGACCTTGTGCAGTGATAACTGATTGTTTGAACTCCATGTATTCACCTCCTAATTAATTTCTACTATTTCTGTGATGACTTGATGTTGATCAACATCACTATCATTTTTAATACTGCTACTATCATGATAGTCAGCAGTCAATAACTGGCTCATAGTTGAGACATTGACATTAGCGGTTAATATTGTTGATTGAACGTCAACTGAGCCAATATAATCTCCTGTAATTATTTGGTTTAAAGTTGGAATATCAGCGTTAGACATCTTAACAATTGATTTGATTTCAGTTGAATCATTATAGTCTTGCGTTATTGTGACCACTTCAGTTGGTACAACACCGCTGGCCATAAAGATATTACCGGTCGATTTACCGTTAAAATTATTACTCATTTCAAGAACTAAATTAGCAGGCAATATCTGATTCAAAAAAGTATCAAGTTGCGCCATCTCTCCTTGTTTTTCGAGCTGAGTATTAATGACTAACTGATACCTATCGTTAATCAATTTAACTGTTGATTTAGGATCTAAGCTCAAAAGGACTTCTCGTAAATAGCGCATTGTATACGGCCGATACATTGATAAGAACATCAACAATCTGAAACGACGCATTTCGATTGAATCGCCGTTATCAGCTTTTAAACCGTACATCTCTTCAAAAATTGAAAGTCCTTGACTATCAGCGATTGAAATGAATTCATTAGCTTCAACCTGATCAACAATTCGTTGTAATTCATCAAGTTGCGGTTGTTCAACTGACGTCAATTCGTGCATTTCGTAGATGCCGTCATAGTAATCTGGCAACAAGTCGGTTAGCCTAATTAATTGGCTCATTGATTGTCACCTCACCTAATAATGGCAGCTGCGAAGTTGTATTTGTCATAGTTAATTGAATATCCTGATCGGAATTATTAAGTAACAGATTAGTTGCATTAATAATTCCAGGAGTTTTTAAGATTGTAGCCAGAATTTGAGAACGGTATACAACAAGCTTATAGTATCGTGATCCAGTCGGGAGCTTATCCCATGACTTTCGTAGTGTTAACAGATAATCTGCCAAAGCTTGCTTAGTTGAATTAATCACCGTGCTATGGTCAGCCGCAGGATCTAACTCTAGATCAACTTTGATATTGACATTAGCAGCGGTTGGAACAACGACAGTCACAACGTGGCCAATTGGAGCTAATCCATAGCCTTCCCCTGAAACATCAGTCGGATCAATTGCTTCTTTTACTTCTGAAATAAGCTGCTGGCTTGGAATGTCAAAACTATTATTTAAAATAACCAACTTAACAGTGCCGCCACCATTCCATATTGGATAAACCTGAACAGCACCAACATCACCCAATTCTGAAACCATCTTTTGATAATCAGCAATATTTCCACCATACGCAACATCAGATGGAGCTTTCAAAATTCGTTGTCGAAAGTCTTCATCGCTCTCGGCATCTCTTGCAGGCACTGAAATAGAAGTAATTGTTGCAGTTGCAAGTTCATCGTTCGGAGTGATTGGTAAAATCTGGCCAACATAGTGATTAGCCTCTGATCCGCTTGACTCACACGTTAGTTGAGCTGTACCATCGCCATTAATTTTAGTAACTGCGTAAAAAAACGGTGTAGCACCAATACTTGCAAAACGATCGCCAATCTCAACTACTACATTTTGATTATTAGCATCTTTGAATTCAGCTGTTGCTTCAGCATTTGTAGCTTCATATCGTTTCAAACCACGTTCAGCACCGCGATAGTCTAGAAACTCGCCTGATGCGGTTTGTGTAAATGTTGCAACAATGATGTTTCTCAAATTCATCGCAATCTCGGCATAACTGTATGCGACTGGTGCGAGTGCGTCATAGATTATCGAACCTTGTCGCGTATCAATCGTGTTTGGCACATGACTCAGGGCCTCATCAATAAAATAATTAAAATCATATTTTTCTAATTGTGTTACATATTCCTCTGGTGTCACATTGTCACCTCCACCTTCGTATCAAAATCGCCGAAAATAGTCTCAACAGTTACCTTTGCTTCCAATGAACTAGCGTCAATTTCTTGAATATCATCAACATTGACATTAACAACACGATCATCGCCCAACAGAGCTTCGTTGATCATTCTTTGAACTTCATTTTTAGCATATGGCATATCTTTACCAATTAATTCAATAAAATCATTGCCATATTGATCGTCATAGATTGGAAAAACAAAGCGCTCCGTTCGAAGTATCTTATCGATTGCTTGACGCATTGCTGTTTGTTCATCAATCATTCCTTGAACACGACCATTAACAACTTGATAGGTCAAAGTTGGCAAAGTAACTTCTTCAATGCTATTTTCGATTTCATCTTGAAATAAATCATTGTCCATCAATCACCAGCTCCAATCTTCTCAAGAATATAGAACGACTGGCCACCGTCACTGCGAATCATTGCAACGCCTTCGCCGACTTGGAGCGACTCATCAACCATGACAGTTTCCGTTCGTTGAATATCTTTCTTGTCTTCATTAATTCGATCAGGATAGCTGAGCTTGACCTGGTGTTTTGTGACATGTAAACCCAACGTTAATAGACTTGCAGGCAAAATCATATTGTTGGCCAACTGAACTTGCAGCGGGCTTGTGCTGATTACACGACCAAAAACAATGTCGGCATACTCGTTTGGCTTACCGCCACGACTATTCATCATTTTTAATAAATATTCCCCAGCCATTACAAGCTCACCTCCATATCAGTTGTCCAATTCTTAGAACTAAAATTCTGCGTGCACGTCTGAACTGTGACAATTGGTTGTTTGATACCAATATCTCCCAAGCTAGCAACTTTGAGCACAAAAATAGAGCCAACTTTGAAGTAAAGACTACCGATAGCAGTTACTTTCATAGATGACTCCTGAATATTGTGTTGTTTCAACAAAGATTGAGCTTGAGATTTCATTTGTGCTGAGTTCATTTTATCATCATTGACTTTTTCAACGATTTGCAACTTACCCCAACGGCTAATCGTGCTTGAACTACTAGCAGATTGAGAAGTGATAACCGTATTATTTGGATCATCAGAAGCGGTTGCCGTAGTCTTACCAGCATCTTTCTTCGAATTCTTAACGACTTTAACCACATTGGCTGCATCGTCAATACTACGATCATATTCCCAACTTGTGGCGATACTTTTATCACCGACGATTAGAACTTCACCAGACGTTTGAAGTAGCATTGCGCACAACTCAACGATTCCGAAATTATCTCGAATGAAATATCTTTCTTTAGTAGCCGTATAAACTGACTCAATATCTTCTTGAAGCATTGAAAAGAAACTAACACCGTCACTGACTTTAGCAGGTAGCTTATAATTACTCCCTTTAACAATGCGATAAGGAATGCCAGCTGACTTACACATTGTCGTAAATCTTTGTGTCAATGTCGAAACTGGCCACACTAACGAATCTTGATTCTTCAGATAGCGCATATTGTCATATGCCACACAACTAAAAACCTCATCGCTAGTGTAGTTAACTTTAAAAATATGACCAAAGAAAATCTTTTGATTGTCCCATTCGAATCGAACTTCATCACCATTTGATGGAACGAAGCCCTCATTAACTTCAAACAGGTCAAAATCCAGCTCACCTGCTGCAAAATTACCATCTGTTTTTAAAGTGAAATCATCTTTCACCAACTTACGAACATCCCAATAATTTTCTGACTTGCGAGAATGGATTTCAAATTTTGTGAGTGTCATTTAGCTTTCACACTCCCAGCAGTTACCCAGCCACGCCAACCGCCATTCAGCAATGTTACATGGTACGGATATTTACGACCTTTTGCAATGAAATTAATCTTGCGAGTAGCATTACGCTCGGTCACACCTGGGCCACTGCCATACGAATCACGATGTAACCGACCATTAACAATGACGGTTGACCCAATCCCAATCTTTTTTGGAGGTTTGGGCCGTGGCGCCGGTTTCTTAGGCACTACCTTTTGCTTGATTACTGTTTTGATTGCTTTAATTTCATGATACTCAGTGAGTGCTAACGTATAGGCATATTCGTTAGAATTGCCGTCCTGAAAGCCATATTCAAACGATACAATGTTGGCTGACAAGTTCATATGCGTACCAGATAAAACTACTCTAACAGGCTTAGAACTATCTTTTGCAGCGTTCAACCAATCAATATACGCTTGAGCAGAACTCAATAATTTTTGAGCTGTACACCAAGGTGCTTGTTTGGGATTAACTGGCAAGGTTGACTCTATACTGAGATCGATTGCTTTGTTCAATCCCATTCGATTAATCTCGCCTAAGCCAAGAATAACAGCCTTTTCGCTGTCTTTCTCTTTTTTGATGAGAAATTCGGCAGGCGCCACTGGCAGCTCGATTGTTTTATTCTTACTGTTTGTTAAATAAACACCCATGTGTTCCAAGTTTCATCATCTCCTTTAGGCAAGTGAAGCATCATGCTTCTGCTTCAAATAAGCTTCAATTTTTTCAACAATTGTTTCAGCATCATCTGGATTAGTATTGCCATTAAAGACAAATGCGCCCTTTTCAACGATAAAACGATTATCAGAATTGCTACTGTTCTGAGATTGTGAGTAAGTTGTTCCGCCGCTAGGCGTTAAACCGTCAGGTGTATGAGTTGTAAATCCATCTGTCCCATCTATATCACCGGTGATCCCGATTGATGAATCACTTGGTAATCCCACTAATGCACTCGCAACAGTTCCGACTGCACGAGCAGCGCGATTGAAACCTTTAGCAAGTAAATCACCAGGATTAGAGCTCAACAGACTTGACGTATCCAACTGTCCTAACGAAACGCTACTGAATGCGTCCGTAACTTTGCCAATCACTTTGCCTGCAGATTGACGAACCGCACGAGCACGATCACTAATCCCATTTGAATAGCCTTCCATAGTCCAACGACCATATTGTTTCATCAAACGAGATGGTGAACCAATCTTCAACTTAGATTTAATCCAATCAACAGCACCGCCGATAGCACCAGAAACAGAACTAATGATATTATTAGCCATACTCTTAACGCCGTTTATGAATCCTTGAATCAAATCACTACCCACAGAAACTAAAGAATCTGCAAAACCTTCAGCTGCTGAAACAGCGCTTTGAATACCACTTGAAACTGCGTTAACAACGCCGTCCATTGCGCTGGTGATTGCGGAAACTAACATGGTTCCAGCCACAATAAACGCCGTGGCCAAACCAATTACTGCTGCACCTAAAGCTGATAATGCTGCGGCAGTAACGCCAACAGCAGCCGCAACTAGAAGCATGCTGACTGAAACAACAACTAAACCAGCGCTTAACGCAACAGCTCCGGCAGCGGCAATAACAGCCGCAACACCAAATAACGTTAACCCAACTGCAAGTGCAGCAATAGAAACGCTGGCCATTAATGCCATCGGTGCAAGCATCATCATTGACGTGCTCATCATCATTAATCCAGTAGCCGCTAGTAAAGCATACATACTTACTAGTGGTAATGAAACTGACAGTAATAGCATGCCAGCACTGACAAGCAACGTGCTGACACCTAACAGCATCATACTTGCTGACAACAGCGCCAAACCAACCGTTAGAACAATTACAGCCGCACTCATAACTAATAAGCCAGCGCCAAGCACGATCGCACTAGCACCGGCTAAAATGGCCACTGGAGAAAATAATAATAGTGCTCCAGCTAATGCTACAAAACCGGTAGCAGCACTTGTCACAAACGCAGAAATAAGTGGCAAGGTTACGGCAATCAAAAGTAATCCAACTGATGCCACAATCAAACCAGCACCAAGCATTAATACGCCAACCGCAGCAACCATAACTGCAACACCTAACGCTGCTAAGCCAACAGCTAATACTAAAGCTCCGGCGCCTGCCACAATAGCCGCGGGCCCAAAAAGAATCAGAGCTCCAGCCATTGCCAAAAATCCACCTGCGGCAGTAGTCCCATATTGAGCAATAAGCGGTAATACAACTGCAATTAACGCTAAACCAGCAGCTGCAATTAATACTGCTGCACCAATGATTACTAGACCGACACCAAACGCGATCAATCCTGCTGAACCAGCTAATAAGGCAGGTCCGAGTAATACAGTGACTGCTATGAATGCACCAATAATTACGATCAGAGCACCTAAAGCAGCAACAGCAGGCCAACCAGCACTCGCTAATTGAGTAGCAGCTTGAACCATGATCCATAACCCGGCAGCTGCTAATACAACAGCTCCAGCAATCATCAATAATGCACCAGCAGCTTTAAGTAACCCAGTTGCAGAAGAAGCAGCGGCTGCGCCATCTGGCAATGGCAGGCTAACTTTTGTTTTACCTAATTTGCCAATTACACCAAGAAAACCACTAACACCACTAGCTACTTTACTTACTGCTTTGAACGCAGCCATTGCAATAGCTAGAGCGGTTAACCCCTTTGCGAGCGAATTAACAGTTGCTGGTGGCATTTTGTTGATAACATTAAGCAATGTGACAATTCCTGTAACGATTAACCCTTTAGTACCGCCTTTTAAAACAACAATAGCAGCACCCAAAGCAGCCAATGTTGCTGGGTCAAGGTCCCCAATAGCAGTAGCAATTGCACCAATAGCCTTAGCTAAACCGCTGATTGTACTGCCAACTCCAGAGCCTAATGTTTTCAGGAATGCAAACGGATCTTTCTTGCCTGTTGATTTATCCAAGCTTCCCATAGCTGTTTTAATCTGATCAAACATTTTGGTAATTGACTTAGCAGCACCAGAATCAGAAAAACCACCAGAGAAAGATTTCCATCCTTGCTGAATTTTTCCAAAAATAGCAATCGCCTTATCTGCCAAACTATCAAAATTAACTTCTGAAATTTTATCAGTAATACCACTGATGGCCGTAATACCTTTTTGATTAAATTTGTCAAAAGCGTTTCCTAATTTATTAACAACTGTTTCGCGCAAACCATCCATGGCTTGACCCATCGTTTTATAATGGGTGGCCATATCACTAAAAGCGTCGTTCGTACCAGTCTTTGAAATAGCATCAAAGAAATCCTGGGTTTTAACCTTACCGGCTTGGATATCCTTAATTAATTGGCTTGTGGACTTGTGCATCGATTTAGCAACAGCTGACATGCCGGCAGGAGTTTGTTGTAGCATGAGCTTAAAATCTGCCCACTGAACTTTCGGCAATGCAGCCATTTGTGTGGCTTGTTGGCTCAACGTCTTCATTGCTTGAGCAGGATCTTCAGAAGCAGCAGCTAATCCACCAAAACCTTTTACTAGCTGTGTAGTATTTTTTGTGCCGACTGCAGCTAATTGTGCGTATGTCGACGACATATCAGACGCAGAATAAATTGTCGCCTGGGCATATCCTTGCAAATCCTTTTTAACCGCAGCAATTTCCGCCTTGCTCTTACCCATATTGGTCATATTCCCGTTAAATGTTGACCAAACTGCAGCAGACTCACTAAGATCAGATATCAAGCCGGTTAATTCATTTTTAATTGCACCAATTCCATTTGAGACAGCCCCACTAATCAAGTTAGCGCTAAACACTGATTTAAACATGCTACCAGTTTCTGACAGTTTGCCCTTGACGCTGTCTAAGCCTTGGTTAATTGCTTGGCCAAACTTAGGTACTTTCGCATTGTTGAGTCCTTGGTTAAACCTTTCAAACGTTGAATTTGATTTATTCAGGCCACTATCTAACTTAGTTAAAGTTGATGAGAACTTGTCCTGAATTTCAATTGATGATCGAATTGTAGCCATAAATTACCTCCTTTCTAGGTTAAAGAAAAAAGCAGAGCTAGTGTTTTGCACGACTAGCCGCTGCTTTAGCTTTCTTTTCTTGTCTATTTTCTTCTTCAACCCGCAAATCAATTCCGGCAATAATTATGGCTTTTTCCCGACGTGGTAGTTCAGCCCACTGACTTGGCAATAAATGAAAATTATTCATTGCAAAAAAATAATAGGTGAAGTCATTACCCTCGCCGGCATCAATTAGTTTTTTACATCTTGTACCAATTCGTCCTCAGTTTCAGTTTCAAAACCGCTAATTTCTTGTACCTTTTCGCCAAGTTCAGCATACTCACCAACAAGTAACATTGCACGTAATGTTTCAATTGGCTTGCCTGGAGTACCATAAGACATTTGCAAGTCAGAATTATTAAGATCTGGCGTAACAACTGCTGCTTTAATCAGTCCATCTGAATATGCACTGGTGTCAACTTGTTGTGTAATAGTACCAGTCTGCTTATTATTAATCCGTTTAGTGCATGTCTTACGAATATTATCTGCTTCTGCTTGAGATACAGGTTTAATAACAAAAGGAGCGTTAAAACGATCGAATTTAACCTCAATAGTTTTTGGTTCTACTACGTTTTGTGATAAAAATGCTTCAACTGATGTTGCCATGATTTTTCCTCCAGAATTTTAATTATTAAATGCCTTTAAATGGTGTTACAAGTTGGACATCTTCGAATGTGAAGTCTGTTTCCCATTCCAAAGTTCCATCATCTGATTCAAGATCAAGGATTGGAATATCATCCAAGTTAACATCGCTTAATAAGACCGTTTGGGAGCCCACTGAGCTTGTTGTGTCATTAATGGTTGCATTGATACTGAAGTATAAATCAGCACCACCACGCAAGTAATCTAGGCCATATTTCATCCAGTTAGAATTGATTACATAGCCGGATAAACTGCCTGTACCTTTCATTGAAGTTGTCTTGTTGCCGGTCATACGACGGCCGATCACTTGGATTTCCTCTTTGTTCTTTTCAATCTTTGCTGACAATTCCTTGATTTCAAACATCGGAATGTTTTGGCCTTTAATCGTTGCAAAGACAACCGCCTCTTTAGAGGAAATTGTGTCTTTTGCATTCAAAAACTTTGCAGTATTTTTATCTGCCATTTTGTCCTAACCTCCTTCTAGATAGTCACCGTCATATAAAGTTTCTCCATTGAGTCGAGCGGTTGGACTGCTAAGTCAACAATTACTTGATCCAATTCGGCACCTGGGTTGACAGCAATATCTTCACCGTCAAACTGTTGAATTGCACCAGAATTAACCAATGAAGTCAGATACTCAATCCGATTAGCTTTGAACAAATCACGACCAGCTTCATCGTTATTTACTTTGCCAATAAAACTAGCTTCGAATGTGTCTTTGGTGTTTTGAGCAATATCGTCGAGTACACGCATTACGCGGTTCTTAGATAATGATTTGCTCTTATTAGCTGAGTAAGTGTGCAAAGAATTAATATCTTCTTCAATCACAACTGAGCCAGAGCGTAGAGCAGTGAATAATAATTTACCGTTTGTCAAAGCAGAGATTGTATCATCATTGCTTAAACGACCATTAACAGCAGTTGCACCAGGATATTGAGCATAAGTTAATGACTGATTAACGGCCGCAGCAGCTTCGGCTCCTGCAACATAACCAGTTGCGATACTTGCACTTAATACTTCACCATCTGATAATTCAACACCGTTGGCTACAACGATTACACTTTCATAATCAGCACCAGTTTGACCATCAGGAATTACTGCAACAATTTTTTGACCAAAATCTTCTCGTAATCGCTGAACAGTAGCAACTAATAATTGATGAATTGGCGCATCTTTATCGTTACCAGCAGCTGTAACAGTGTTAAACTGTTCGATTTCCATTGCACTAATTAATGCATCAGTATCGACCTGGGCTGATGTGTCAGTAGTGCCACCAGCCAAAGATTTGGTAATACTTGCTGTTAAAGCATCGAGCAATGTTTTACCATCGTCTTCTGTTGGTACAATTTCTACATCAATGTAATCATTACTTTCTAACTGACTAGCACCAATCACAATTTGCTGATCGACTTGCTCAGTACCAAAATATGTTGTTACAACAGTTTGAGAAATATCAGCAGCATTTTTAGCAACACTGATGCGAATATTGTTACCAACAGTTCCTGGATATTTTGCCGTAAACTTCCATGGTAAGGCTTCATCAGCATAAGTTGCTTTAGCACCAGAATTAATATTGTAATAAAGTACCGTCAATGCTGCTTTTAACGTTTCTCGTAAAGCTTTTAATTGGTCTGAAGCATCATCGGCATAAATGTCGTGGCCAAGTAATTTCTTGAAATCACTGCCGGCATTTAGCTTAATAACACCATCAGCACCCCAACCTAGCGTATTTCCGCCAACAAAAAAGACCACTCCACGAGTAGTCTCTACACTGCCGACGCTCTTTTGCGGAGCGTTGACGTTAATATAAGCACCTGGGCGCTTTTTTGAATAGCTTGTATAAGTTCCACCTGCCATTAGAACAGACCTCCTTTAAGTCTGGTTACTGCGGATTTAGCCTCAGCAACCGTATATGTTTTGTCCGGTTCCAACGCAACTTCAAGTAAGTCACGCTGGCCACCAGTTAAATTAGTTGCAGACAACAGTTCATCTTTTGTAAAGACTGGTTGCTGTGCTGCCTTTTTTGTTACTTTCTTTTTTGTCACTTTAAACCTCCGTTGAAATTTAACGTAGACTGTTTAACTCCATCATCGCTTCCAGGCTTAACTCTAAATTCAGTGTCGAAAGTGCATTTAACAGTATCATCTTCGATGTGAATATCAAGATTCCGAATATGCGAATAGTCATCATCAATCTTTTCGAAATAAGCAGCTAACTCTTCAGAAACTCTGTCTAATTGTTGATTGATATGATCAGCGTCGGGAAAATAAACAACTTGGTAGCTGTATTTCCGTAACTGATAACCAAAATATTGTTTGTCGACGTGTAAATTTACTCGATGAACGTAAAATGACGGGACATTAAAACCGCTTGCTTTGTTCTCTCGATAAATTGTCATGCCCGGCCAATGATCAGCAATTGTTTTACCAATTAATTCCGTTACGTCTTCCAAAATTACATACCTCCAAAAATATCTTGGATTGCTTTGTCCATATCATCTTCCAGATTGGAATTAACAATCTTTTCAGTTTCATCGAGTGCTTTTTTGAACATAAAAACACCGTCAACCCAGGATGCTACCAATCTTTTTCCAATGGCCGGAACATACCTTCCTGGAGTTTGACGGTGCCCTTCTTCAACGAAGGACGCATATTCAACATTGTTAAATATTTCGACTAAGAATCTATTACCTTGCTTCTTTGCAGGATCATGACCCCAGCCACGGCGCAATGTACCACCAGCAACTGGTGTCTTTGCCTTAGCAGATTTGATAACATAATCAGCTGCTTGTCCTAATGATTTCTCAATTCTTTGATCGAATTCATTACCCTCAACAGTCTGATGAACCTTATCTGCAAATTCAGTGAATTGATCGTAATCAATTTTGCCAAGTCCCATAGCTAAGCCTTCTCATCAAATAACAAGCCAACTTCTTGATGGCTTTGATAAACATATCCACGAGTTGATTGCTTATATCTAGTTTCATGATCATGAATATCAGTCGCGATCACGTCACAACCAGCAGGAATCTGAACATCAGTATCGATGATTAAAATTGCGTCATATTTATCAGGCAAAAATTCTTTCTGATCCTTTGTTGAAAGGCCTGATTTAGAAATCTTGGCCGGATAATCAGTTAATAATTTCTCCTCAACATCGTCGTCAGTGAACACACCATCTTTCTTTGGTGTATGGCTAATAACGGTGACTTTGACGTTGTGAAGTGTTGCTAACGCTTTGGACATCTTCTTGTAAGCTTTGTTAAGTTTCATCGCGCCACCCGATAGTTATTGAGAATTGATCGGTAATCAGAAGTAATTGTGTTGGTTGCAGAAATACTCTTATACGCCTCTTGGAATGTCATAAAGCTTACTGAAGTATCACCTTCGCTAATTGATTTGACGTCACCATCATCACCGTTAGCGGCCCTAAGAATGCCAATTTCAGCAATGACAGTTAAGGCCATTCCAACGATCGTAGTATCAAGTTCTTCTGGCAAATCATCTCTTGTTAGATGAGTGTATGAAACGATATCATTAATGACCTTTTTTATAACAAAGCCAATAATTTTATCGAGATCTTCTTTACTTTGATCACTATTCTCTGGAAGCAAAAGTTCTATCTCTTCAGTAATTATCTTTAGTCTTTCTGCATCCATAACTCAATTATTCTCCTGTTTCTCCGGTTTCACCACTTCCACCAGCAGATGATGTGCCAATTGTATGTTGCAACCCAACAATACCGATGTTCTTAAGATCATAAACTGCCTTCCAATTTTTAGCGTTAGCTAAATCAGTGTTTGTTGGTGTCAAATAACCATCTTCACGAGCTTCATCAGTCCACTTAACCCCATAAGGTTTGAGTACAAATGCACGACGAGTATAGATGTTATCTGTACCAGCAGCTGCTTTACGTTCCCGTTCAAATGTTGTTAATTCTGATGGCGTACCAGTGTTACGGCCGAATGAACCAGCAGCTAACAAATACGTAGTGTAAGTTCCTTCGGCTGTCGGTTTCAAAGCGTCATCAACAACGACTCGATAGCCCAAATAAGTCGGAATCTTTACATCAGCCTGAGCGGTTGGAATAAAGTCGATTAATTGTTGCTTTTGTAATTCTGTGTAAACTGCTGAATGCATTACTGTTAATGACAAGGAATCAGCGTGATCCCCTAGTAATTGTTTGGTGTCAAGAAAAGCTTTACCATCAATTCCAGCTTGAGTCACGTTCAAATGATCTTTCAATGCAGCTGTTGGGCCACTAAATACACCATTTAATGTGTTGATTAAAATACTTTGTTCACGACGCAACCAATAATTACCAATCTTATTTAAAACGGCGCGTACTGGATCAGAGCCAGATAAAACAGCAGCCATTTCGTTAACACTCCAGCCACGGCCACGGTAAAGAACTGCAGCTGTATCTGAACTAGATGTAATTTTACCGGTTGATAACTCTTTATCACCATCACCGACTACTTCATCATCACCATTTAAATCATTCCAGAATGGCATAGTTACCATCTTGCCACCTGCTGTGATCATCTTTGAAACACGTTCATCTGGTACTGCAACACCGGATTGAATGATTGCAGATTTTTCAGTGGAGTATTGGTCCATATATGCGTTAAATACTTCGGGTGTGATTGTATCGATCACACGAGTTAATTCGTTACTCATTTTTTATTCTCCTTTGTCTTTGAGCACGTCAGTTAAATTGACTTTCTCATTATTAATTGCTGCGGCAATGTCAACGCCGCCTTTACCATTACCACCTTGAGGTTGATAGTGAGCTGTCGGAGTTCCAGAAAACAAGTAAGGTTTTGATTCACGTAAAGACTTCACTTGCTCCTCTAACCCTGTTACCACGCCATTATCATCAAGCTTTACTTGTTCTTGGTCAATAAATTTAAGAAGATCTTGTACATCACGAGCACCCGTTCCTGAAAGGCCAGTCACTAATGCGGCATTCTTTTTAGTTGACGCTAATTGATTATTGAGGTTTTGAGTATCTGTATCATACTGTTTCTGCAATTCATCAAGCTTAGCCGTCAACGTTTCACTGTCGCCAGCGTTCTTTTTCAAAGATTTAATATCTTTATCACGCTGAGTAATTTGTTCTTTCAATCCATCACGCTCTGCGATTACAGATTCAAGCTCTTGTTGAGCCTTCTGGCCGGCTTGAACATCAGTGCCGTGTAATTTCATCACACTGTCAACTTGTTCATCAGTTAAGCCCAACTTTTGCAATTCTTCTCTAGTCATACTTAATTACCTCTTTCGTTATTTGTAACGCGGGACGACCGCGTTCAAGGATTTGTGCTACATGCGCTGCAGCAGCGGTCAGTTAACGTCATCCCGGACGAAATAAATTAACTAAGTTGAATTCTTTTTTGATTCAAACAAAAACATTTACCAAACAAATTGACTTGGAACCACGAAACAGCGTATTTGACGCCGCTCTCTTCATACTTTGTTAGATAATGATGCATCACGATACCCCCTTAAACTTATTTGGTTTGCGCTAAAGCATATCCGGCTGTTGAAGTATTGTTGAACACTGCAGAACGTGTAACGCCAGTTGCTTTGCCAGTGTAATCAAACGAAAAACCAGTTGTAGTCGGTCTACAATCTATCACGTCATTAAAATGATAAGTCTGACCATTATTTGTAAATACAATTAATTCCATGTGCTTTCCTCCTAATTTTGGGTATAAAAAAAGCACTCACCATAATTGATGAATGCTTGTTAGGTTAATTTAATTGTTTTTACTTCGTTGCCCTCAAAAGTGAAGCTATAAACATCAGTCGTCATAACGAAATAATAATCAGAATGCTCATCGTCTGGCTCATCAACGACGTCAATAAAGCCACGCTCTACTTGACCATCTTTAAACCTAACCTCGACATTTTGGTGCAAATATTTCTTTCGGTAATCCAAACCATCTTTCATAGTTTCACTTCCTAATCTAAATCTGGAAATACATGAGTGCCTTTTTTGCCATACGCAATTCTGAAACTTTTAACATGAACTAATTGACCGTTGGCATCATGAACCCAGCCTACGTATTTATTAGTGTGATGGAATTCAAAATTACGTTGCCATTTATCTTTTCGGTTCAGCTTAATTATACCATTGCCAGCATGCTGATTAACAAGGTTTTGAACGTCTATCCCGTCATCAAAAAAACTTTTACCTTCAACATAAGAAGAACTATGGATATCATGTTTCTTTTGAAGGTTCTGATTTAATTCAAGCGGAAATTCACCAGATTTAATTCTGTTCTTAACTGACTGTATTACTTCGTTTCTAGCCTTTTCAGCAGCTTGCTCAAGCTTGTTATTGCGACCCCTTTTCCAATCGTCAAAACTAACATTATCAACTAAACGTCCTTTTCCATCTTCGCCACGTTCCCAGCGTTTTCCAACAGGCGGATAGTTAGAAACGACTGCAGTTGTTGTACAACGACACCAAGGATGGATTGGGGGATAATTCTCACCGTCCCGTTTGTCAGACATCTTGAACTCTCTGCCATCTAAGTGGCCACAGATATCACAAGTATGGCTTTCGAGTGTAGCCATATATTCGTATTTCTTAATGCCATCATCTTCGTACGATTGAAACGTTGCTGTTTCAGTAACGTGAGCCATTTCAGTATGAACTAATCGATGCCAATCAACCTGCTTGAATTTACCATATCTTTCCGCAAGCTGCTTGGCCATCTTTTTAGATCCATAACCCATGACAATACTTTCAGAGATTGATGACGTCAAAACATTAGGCAGATCAGAGTGAAGATCTTTCCAAATACGTTGACTAAAATTCTGATTCTTATACCAGGGCTTTTGAACTGCTAGCTGAATTTGTTTCTGATTGTAGCGAGAAAAGTTAGCATTAATTCCAGTTATACTTTCGTTCAAGTATGAGGTATGAAGATAAGTATCATCAAAGTTAGCCTCAAGTTCATCACCAAATCCTGCTTGAAATTGAGGAATCACTGGGGCAATCTGTTTGGCCAATTGAATTTGTAGTTGCTGTAACCTAGCTACTTGGGATTTGATATAAACGAGGTCAAGTTCTTGATCGTATCCACCTTGTTTAGCTTTCCTGATGAAATCATCAAGCTTCATTTCCCAAGTCTCACCTTTAGCAGATTTTAGGATTTGCGCTGCGGTGTTGAAATCAGTACCACTGGTTTTAGCATATCGCTTATACCATTTAATTAGCTGCTGATTAATCGTGCTATAAATCTGATCCATTTGTTTGATAGACTCAGCTTCATAAAGCGCCGATTGACGTTCAGCAGCCTGTTTAGTTTGAAGATAACGTCTCTGCCAGTAGTCACGATTATTCATCATCTACCTGCTCATCATCTTTACTCTTATCTTCATCAATGGGTGGTTGCGGTACAAAAGGATCAGGATGTTTGGCTTCATCGTCAGCATCTTTTTCTTGCTGCTCCAATTCCTCTTTCCAATCCTCAACTAATGGATTGGCTTTTGCAATAGAGGCTTTAGAAGTATGATCAGCTAATTTACTGATAATATCAGCACGCTCTGATTCGTTCTGAATACCAAACCGAGTCCAAGTTTGTTTGATCGGTTTATCTTTCAGACTAATGTCAAGATTGTCCGCAACTAATCTAATCAACTGGCTAATTGCAGGACGAAATTCAGCTTCTAGTTGGCCTGCTTTCAATTCAAGCTGACCGTATAACATCTTGATAGCAATACCAGTGATATTTGTTCCGGCTTTTAAATCGTTTGGATTAACACCTTGGCCTTGAATAAAGATGTTATTCATTGTTTCTGACAACAATTCCTTGCGGGCTTCAACTGGAATATCAATGGTTAATTTATCAAGCCCAGACTTATCATCGCCACCTTCATTCTCAAATTCAGCGAGCTTAAACTCACGAAGGTTCTGTAAAAACTCTTTTTTATTCATTCCGGAATAGTTTGTAAGGATTAAGATTACTTGCTGAACGTCCTCAACATCATTAATGAATCCGTTGTAGACAAGATCATAAGCATCAATAATTCCTTTATATTTCTGCAAGTCAGGTGATTTATCAGAATTATTGTTAAACGGTATAAATGGAACAACTCCAAAATCGTGGTTCATTGTAGCCACTTGATCAAGTTGATCAGAATTCACGCTATCAATGAGCCTTACGCTCTGGTTATAGACCATCTCAGCATACGTTGAGCCTTGCTTGCGCTTAAAGAACGTGGCTTCCTTATCAGTCCAATACTCATCATAAATATAAGTTTGACCATCATTGGGATCTAGCTGCTCATATGTGCGACGTACTGCCAATAATTCATTAGTCAAAGTTGATTTATAAATTGGCGTGATTTCATTGGCTGGAACAACTGCATATTTAAATTTATTTTCTTCAATCCATACATGAAGCCAACCCGTTCCGGCCAATGATGCTTCAACAATTAATCTATAGATAATTTTCAACCATTCATCGCCCAAGGCATTCATTACCTTCTCATTGGTTTTATCATCACCCAAATCAAGAACCGGTGGCTTACTACCTACATAAGCCGCTTTCTGGTCAACAAGAATCTGGTGAAAATTGGAGCTGACTCTACTGTCATGCTTATGCAGTGGATCATCAGGTTTCTCTTTCTCCTGGTCAGCTTTACTTTTTTGGCTTCGATTTGGCAAAACGATATCATTCATGTTCCGATAGTACCGAAGTGATTCACGGTAACGATGATCATTATCGACTAACGCTGAATCTGTTTGTTCAAATACCTTCTTAGCTTGTTCAAGATCCATTTAAATTCTCACTTCCCCCAAAATTGACTATGTCTATTTCTTGGCTCAATTACTGTTGAATACATGTACCTATCAGCGTCAAGCCCGTGATCGTTTTGTTTAACTGGCTTATCCTCGCCACGATCAGCTGCTTTGGCATCCCAAATGTAAGAATGAATTTCTCGCAGAGTATTAACTGATTTTGAACTCCACTTCATTACACCGTCGGACATTGCTGACATCATTCCACGAATGCCATCTAAAACCTTGTTTTTGGCGTTTTTAACGTTGAACCCATGCTGTTTTAACTCTGTCTTAAAAGACTTCGCAGACGGGTCGAGAATGACTCTGACAGTGTCTTTAGATAAATGATTATCTTCATAGAACTTCTCAAGATCATCAGCATACTCTGAATCAGTTCGTTGAATTTGGCTTTCACGTCCAGAATAGTAATACTCGCCAGTGTTATACCAGGTATCTTTATACAGGCTCCATAGTTTAAACGCAGTGGCGTTCATAGTACCGTAGTCAATGCTGACCCACTGCTCATCAAATTTAGTGCCATCAGGTAAATCAACCACCATAGTTTCCTGGTCAAAGTTGGAATAAATCACACCCTCGGCCATAACCCATAGGCCTTGAATATATCTCTGATAGAAAACTCCACTATACATTCGCTTGTAGCGCTCAATTGTTCGTTGTGTTAAAGAGGGATTATCACTCATCATGAAGTGTAAATGAACTGCACGCTTAGCTTCTAACTGATCTATCCATTCAAGTTTGAACCAATGATAAGGGCCAGCAGGATTGCAGTTAAACCAAAACTTACCGCCATCAACAGATACACGTGATGTTGCCTGATTAACAAATGATTCAGGCATTAATGCAACTTCATCAAAAAAGAACCCAGCAGCTGTAATACCCTGCACCAGGTCCTGTGATGATTCATCTTTACCACCAAACAAAAAGTAATAGTTAGTTACACCATGCTTGCTGATTTCCAGCATGTTCTCTGTCCGATGATCAATAACTTGATATTTTCGGCCTAACAACATTTTCTTTAACGGCCGGATAACGTTTCTTCTTAACGAGCCTATCGTCTTACCGGCGATACCGAACTGCTGATCATTGAATTCTTCCATTGACCAAATAATATATGACAACGACATAACTGAGGTCTTACCAGCACGAACAGAACCGTCAGCAATAATTGCATCGTTATCTTTGGTCTCCGGATAACGCCACCAGGTGAGGACTTGCAACTGTTTCTTTGAGAATTTCTTGAAGTGAAAAACAACGTTAGTCCTCTTCATTATTATCACTCCAAGCACTCTTAGCAGCTTCGTTGATCGCTTCCATAAAGCCGTCATCTTCATCTTGAATATCATCAATTTCGAGATTATCCAAACTGGCTTTATCAATAATGTATTGTGCGGCATTATACCTGACCATTTCAGATCTCGCACTCAATAAATCACGCATGGTCAAAATGGCTTCTGATACTAAATCATGGAGCATATACTGGTTATATTCGTTTTGAGCACGAACAAATTTTTCAGTTGACTTCCAAGCCGAAATAGTTTGTGGAGCAACCTTAACTTTTTCTGCAATGTCTGTTTGTTTCATGTGAGCAAACAACAACATTACCGTCATTTGTTGCCTTTTGGGTAACGAATAGAAAGTGCTCAAACTTCTTATTTTTTCTGATTTCACATAAACCACCACACCTCCAAATTTAGAGTATAAAAAAAGACATCCAAAGATGTCTTTAACTACGTCTATTCCAACACAAGAATGCCGCCAAAATTATTATTAAGATTAATAATATAAGTAATAAACGTACATTATTTGAGCCTGCGATACTTAAGATGATCATCAATTCCGGTCTCCTTTTTTATCGTCTTACAAATTTTGCGATATTTGGACTCGTTTTTTGAAAAATCATTAAATTTTATTTTTAATAAGTCCATTGGCATAGTATCTTGGCCAGTATAATCAGACTTTAAACTTGCAACTATATATGCAACGCATACTAGCGTACCATTGTCATTAATATCTCCACGATAATTTTTGTACATGTATATTGATAATAGTTTTACGGTTCTCGCCGATCCATATTGCATAATAAACTGCATTCTATCATTAAGCTTTTTAACTTGCTGATCATTGGTTTCTCCGTCATCATTTGATAACTCTTTTGCTTTTGCTTCTGGATCAACAAGAAATTCTGTCCACCATTCTAAATTCTTTTTTATATCCCCGCCATTATCCTGACGATAATATTGATCTATTTGTAATCGCTGAGCAGCATCAGATGTTCGATAATCATGTTCCTTCGACATAAACATCTCAGGGCTCTTCTTTATCCAAAATAATACTATAACGATCAATATCACAATTAGAATTGAATTATAATCAAAATTTTTGAAAAGCCAATCGAGCATTGTATCCACTAGTATCACCTCAAGATAATATTTAAATTCATGATTGAATATTATCACAGATTTATATTGACATAAACAAAATTTAAATAAGTATTTGATAATCAAATCATCAAGTGTTGATACAAAAAAAGCGAACCAAGCTCTGTCCGCTTTCGTGTGACCTTTAACTTTCTCTGATTGGGAGAACCGCACGAAACGGAATCGAACCGTTATTTAACACCAGCCGTGCAAGTCTAATGTTGGCCGACAACTTTAGACTGATTTGCGTTAGTGAGCAGGTTTTCCGCCCTGATCACTCACTCCTCATTCTTTCGATGTTAACAATATAACATCAGTAAACTCCAGAAGTACTCCAGAAATTATCCAAGTTCACTCCATTTTTTATCCAGAAATTGTCCAGAAATCATCCAAACTCTGCTTCACTTTCCATATAAACCGTGCAATGAAGGCGACGAGACACCTGTAATAAAGCAGTGCGCTTATTATCAAAATATTTCGAAGCGGAAATATCTAGACGATCGATGGCATCCATATCTGGATGATTGCTCTCTAACCCCTCACAATAACGAGCCCTTAATAATTCTTGAAACATCTGCTTAGGAATTGCTGCGATTGCTCCATCTATCCAATCGACATATTGCTGAGCCGATTCTTTTTGTTCGATGTACCGTTGAGCATAAGGGTCATTATTAGCTGTACTTGCTGGTAGTCCATCGCTCCAAGCAGAAGTTATTTTCTGATTAACTGGCATTCTGGCAATACCACGAGCAGTACGATAATCGCTTAATATCTTTTCAGCAGCCGCTCGCGTTTCAACTTCATCAATTACAATCACCAAACAGCAACTCCTTATGTTAAAATTAATTTGTCGTATTAATTGATAAGTAGCTGCCAATAGGTGGCTTTTTTTGTGCCCAATTATTCTTCTGATTTCTCATTCTTCTGATTCATTTGAGTAATCCAAGCAGCGGCGTAAGGCGCGAATTTGTCGCGAGCTTTATTCAATTCATTCAACATTGCAATTGTTGACATTTTCATGATCTTTGCGATTTCATCAAATTCATAGCCTTCGCTAACTTTATATATAACACTTTTAACATCAAAATCAGGATAATCAATCTTTTCAGCTAGTAAGAACTGATCGACATCTCTAGCAGAAATAATAACTTTTTGATCTTGATAATTTGAACCACCAACATCTAGTGAAGTCTGTTCCACTTCAGAACATTTCCAGACGCCATCTTCATCAGGTGCATAAGTAAATCTTGATTGACCGGTTTCAATATCACTTTGCTGATTGAAACTCAATTCTGCTGATTCCAATAAGATTGAAACATCAGCACGTTCTTTTAAATCATTAAGTTCAACTAAACTCTTACCAAGTTGGCTAGTGCCAGCTTTAATCTTTACAACTACGTTTTCTTTATTATCAATACTAATGCTGTCGATTTCTCCATAAAAATTTAAACTCATAATCTTCCTCCTAAAATAAGTCCTTAAAATCATCATCTTTAAAGTTCTTCATTAATTCTTTATGAATCCTGCGCTGCACTCCTAAATTGTAAACAAACGTAACAATTGAAATTAGGATTACTACTGCGATCGCAAAAGCAATTAGTCCCAAAATGATAGTCAAAATTATTTCCATCTCTACCTCCTAGTAATTAGTAGCCTCAATCCATGAATAATTGAAGTCAGTTTTATGAAGTGGGTCTTTATCACTCAAAGGCTTAGTTACGCCCTGTGCAATCGTTTTGAATTCATGGGCCAATATTACTAATGCTTCAACAGGGACGCCGTATCGAGCGGCAAACAACCTAAAACGAAGCTTGTTACCTTGGTCAATTCCATAAGGTCCAAAACTGTTTTTAACGTCGTAAACGTGAATCATTTGGCCATACTCATCGTAGATAACGAAGTCCGGTTTATAGCTAATTGCTGATATTTTTGTTTTTTTCGTTCCTGGTATCTGAGTTAATTCTTGGAGTAGATAAGATGGATGAACTTCAAATCTATAACCGCAATTCTTAACGAATTTGCGATAGAATTGGTCTTCTTTTTCTGAATCAAATACATATCCATCACGATTAATTTTATTGCCGTGTTTATTGATAGCAGTTGGAGATTTTTTAATCATCTGTCTTAGTCTCGCTTTCAAATTCATAAAAGAAAGAGGGATCTTCAACGTTCTGATATTCCAAATTACCGTTGTCATACTCAATTAATATGACGGATCTTTTTAAATCATCAGAACGTTTGCTTAGATATAATGACTTAATCTGACCAATTCCAACACAGAATTCCCAATCTTTGGATCTAACGCTCATCAGCTTATATTTTGTCTTCACTCTTTCTTTTTCAAACGTTTTATTCCGAATATAATGATCAACAATATCAGTGGCAATATATCCTAAATAAGCCAGGCATACGATTAGAACACCCCAGAATAACAGGATTAAATTAAGCGTATAGTTCCACGCAATGAGGATCATTATGATTCCAATAACTATTGTTGCGAACCATATAAGTTCTAATGTCTTATATGTTTTTTCTTTCATTACTCTGCCTCCCGATCATAATAGGGTTCACGGGCTACATAATACTCACCAGCAGTATTTGCTACACCAAATTGACCAGGAACCGCTGAATTTAAGAATAGGTGCTCACGACAATTGGGACAGGTAATGTAACGATTACCATAACTAGTAGTTATTTGATCCGTGTGGCCACAGATTGAACAATTAACACCGACTAAAACTTGATCACCCCAGTTTGGCCGTTCAGACTTATTAATTACCTCATCAGCTGATTTATGAACTTCACGATCAATGTGCTCATCGAGTTCTGCACCGCGATTTTTAAAATGCTTATCTAATTTAGTGGCCAACTCTTCCGCATCAATTTTTGGTTCATTAACTTCATTTTTTTGTTTTGAGGTAGTCGCTTCAACCGGCTCTGCTGCTGCATTTGTTGTTATGTCGGTCTTGGCCAAAACTTCTCTAACTAAGATGACCAATGTTTCATCTTCTAGTTTTGCGTTTTCTAGGCTGACAGATACACCAGATTCATTTTTAATAACAACCTTCATTACTTAACCTCCATAATTTTAATATTGCGAATGTGATTGGCATTCGTTCCGACTTGGCCAACTTGTAACCAATTGTTGTCGTCAATAAATGGCCGTTCCTTTTGCTGAACTTTATGGGTGATTAACATATCGTCCTCATCAATATAGGTAACAACCCAATTAGTAACTTTTTCCATTTTTACACCTACTTCGGAATACTTGGCTTGGCCGAGTAATTTTCTCTAAATACATCGCTAAGACGGCGGCCACACATTGGACAATAATAAATTTCAACGTCATCAAAATCCGAATTATGATTGATACCTAGCATCGCACAGTTTCTTTTTGAAAAAGTTGCTCTTGTAACTTTGACAGTAAACTCATCTCTGCCCTCTGCTAGAATTGGATAACCATCATATCTTTCTTTAATGTCACAATATTTACACACTGTTAATCCACCTCTTTTAAATCAATCGCATAACCATAAGCAATCGTTTCGTTAAATTCTTCAATTCTTGCTAATAAGTCAGCGCAATCAGTCTGATTTAATTTCAAAACTTGATTAAGCTGGTAATTTGTAAGGAAATGAGAATTAAAACTATCCAGCCAACCTTGTTCAATCGCGGTAATTTTAAATTTCTTAATCATAAATCTTCAACCTCCACATTAATCGATTCAAATCTATACCAACCCTCGTCAATACGATCATTATGCTCATCGCAGAATTCTTGAGCAGCTTGTGGCGTTGAAAATCCTGTGATAATGAATACTTCGTCATAACACTGCCAATACACTACATAAACGTTCATTGCTTATTCCTCCATCAACTTCCAAATAATTACCAGCACAAAAATGAAGACAATGATCAGCGCAACAAGGGGCAACCAGTCGCTGAAGAACAACGTTGTGATCAAAATTATGATGCTGATAAAAGCGGCAATAATATTGAACAATTACACACCCTCCGTTAAAGGTGGCAACCAATACCAACCGCGTGCGCAAACAATTTCAAAATGATCATCTGGATAATTATCTCTAAATTGATTCAGTGCGCCTTTAGCTGATGCCTTATGGCCATAGTAGTTACTAACGATCTGAATATCGTTGTATTCGCTAACTGAAGCTACTGCGTAAACAACTGGAGTATCACCTGCTATTTTCATTCTTATCCTTCTTTCCCGACGAATTTAAAGCGGCTAATTTTTCAGCAATACTTTGCCGATCAACCGTAGGTTGTTGTTCAACTTTTACTTGTTCCTCATTTTTCAGCCAAGATGGCGTAACCCCAACCTGCTGACTGGCTTTAACTTGACGCGGAGTCCTAGCTGCTGATTGTTTTTGTGCTTCACGCTGTTTTTCAGCATTCTCAACATCTTGAACAGTAGTAAATTTCTTGTTATACCAGTTTTTTAAAATCGAATTAGCATAGTTGTACTTTCTAACACCGTTATCGACTGCCACATTTAATGCTTGGATAATGAGCTTTACAGCGTCGTCATTTGATGAACCAATCTGTTTAAAATCATCAATCCAATAATCAAAATCTTCCCAGGTCTTAGGTGGCATGGTTCCAAATCCGTTTTGTTGCCAAAAATCATTAATTGAGTTGACTGATAATGATGATGATAAATTCTTATCATTCTTTAAGTTCTTGTCATTCTTGTATGTGGCGGGTTGTTGGCGACTTGTTGGCGGGTTGTTGGCGGAGTGCTGTGCAACTTCTTGATACTCTGACCAGTTAATCACTGTAACCACGCTATATTTCGTCGTTGTTTTGATGTGCAACATTTGCATGTTTTCTAATTTCTTCAACAATCTCCACGAAGAATCAGCAGAAATTTGATGGCGCTTTTGAGCACCGTAATTGTACTCAACCCCTATTGCCGTGCGCCCCGTGACGAATTCACCGCTGTGCAAAAGTATTTTTTTACCATTAAAGTTGAATGTACTTTCATCATGACTCGCTTTAGTCAGACACAAAATCCACATCTTTAATAAATTAGGATCTGACCAAACAAGCGAATCAGTTATTTTTCTGTAAACTTTTATCCAGCCTTGTTTGGCCACTTAGATCACCGCCCTGCTATTTTGACAGGAACACCTGTTAATTCTTGGACAGCTTTCTTAAATCGTTCCGGATCGCCATTGGTGGCACTAACATGAATTAAAGTTATCTCTTGCAAACTCGGCGAAGCATTGGCCTTGATAAATTCCAGCGAGCTCTTCATCTCAAAATGACTGGTTAAAATTCGGTTGTGTAAACTATGGTTTAATTGACCTTCAACATCATTCTCGACCGCAACATCTTGCGCGTAATTCATTTCAACCAGCATGTGTGTGACATGATTAAAATGATATTTAACAAAATAAGTATCAGTGACGTAAACTAATCGTTCGCCTGTCTTACCATTGTCAAAAACATACCCAACTGGCTGTGCTGCATCATGTGCAACCGGAAATGCTGTAATTATCCAATCACCAATTTTTATAGGATCAAACTCCTGGACAATTTGAACTCGATAACTAGAAGCCAACTTAAGCGCTCTGGCCGTTCCACGAGTTAAATAAATTGGAAACGAAGTTCGTTCAAGATACTGTTTAATGAATTTAGAATGATCACCATGCTCATGAGTAATAAACATGCCACCAATTTGACCGAGCTGGAATTTCAACCGAGGGGCAACCAAGTTATAACTAATTCCTGCCTCGATCATTAATTGGGTTTCACCGTCATCAATTAAATAGCCATTACCTGAACTTCCGCTTCCAAATACTGTTGTCTCAATCAAAATGGATCATCCTCTACTTCATTAGTTGGTTGTGGCTCTGGAGTAACGTCTGGCTCCGGTTCTTCATCTGGGCCATATGTTTCAGGCATATCAGACTGTACGACTTCATCAGGTTCTTCAGCAGTAACTTCTGGTTCATGTTCAATTGTCTTGGCCTCAGTAACGGTATCAAAATCAGTTTGATTGGCTTCTTCAGTAACATCGCGGCGCATGGCCTCATAGTTACCATCTGTCGATTTATCGTATTCCATTGCAATAAAACCATTGCTGAAGTCCTTTGGAATTTTCTTAACAACGTTATTTCGCATTTTTCGCAGAATCATTGATTCACGTGATTGTGGTGAGGACCAAGCTGGTGAAATCTTTCCTAGTTTAACCAGATCTGGATCGCCGAGAATTTCATCAAGCGTCATACCTTCAGCCTTATCCATAAAATCCTGTTTAGCATTGCTATGATCCCACATCAAATTATTCGCAACATGAGCTAATAAATTCCGTTTAACATCGGCACGTTCGCCAATATAGTAATTAACCTCACCGTTGTTGAATTCGATTGGATAAACAACACGAATGACTTTTCCACGACCCGTTTCAGTCCATGCTGGTGGTGTCATTTTTAAACCCTGGTGTTTTGGATATTCAAATTCATCTTCTTCTCGAACAACCCAATACGGATAAACATTTTTAACACCGCGGCCAAAACGAGCTAGTAAGGCATCATTGCCATCGCCTTCGATATTCATTTCAACAACTTGATGCTTGGCACCGCTTTTGTCTTTTTTATTACGAACAATAAAGTAAACTTCTCGTGGGTCAGCAGACGCATTTAACTCAAGCGCAGCTACCTGCAACAGAATGTTAGTGATATTGCTATGATCAATGTCGTTAATCGATAAGGAGTTATCGCTAAGCATTGTGCTAATTGCTGTCATAGCATTTAGTGTTACGGTACGTTGGTAGTCAGTCATTGAGATGCCGTTTCCTTGAAGCTGTTCAGCAATCATTGGCATGAACACGTCGTTTACCTTGGCTAATTGAGACTTATAAGTTGTTGCTGGTGTATTTTCAGTCATTATTATTTCTCCTCTACTCTAAGTTGTTCATCTTCACTAACAATTAACGCAATCTGCTGCGCTTCGGTTGGCATAATGTCATTAACTGATTCAGCATTGTCGATAAAAATTGGCGCTTCAATGTGATATTTCTCAGATAAAACGTTGATAATATCCAAACCGGCATTAATTTTTGCTCCAGAATTCAGATCTGTTGAATAAGGAACACCGTTAACAGTAGCCTCTGCAACATCTTTAATCTCGCCGTTCTTTTGAACATCAAACAGTTTGAAATTAACTTTCTTGAACAACGAATTAATCTTGTCTTCAAGTAAATGTGCCTTAACGCGAGTAAACTCTTGCAAGAGATAATCCTGGCCATCAAGCTTTTGAGCAGTGGCTTTTAAATCAACTTCTTCTTGCTTAAGTTCTTCAATACGAGTCTCTTGAATTTCAACTTGTTCAATTTTTGATAACTCAGCATTAACTTGTGCCAAACCGGCTTGTTGAGATTCTAGTTCTGTTTGTAATTCTTGAAGATGATCTGAATTAATTTCAGCTTTATCAGCACTCTCAAGCGACTTAATTTGAGCCATAATTGACGCGTAGTCGTCTGTGTCTTCAAACGCTGTAACTTGTTCGTTTGCTTTGTTATATTCATCTTGCAAGCTCATAAGACGTTTTTGAGCATCGAGATAATTCTTATTCGTTGAATCTTTCTCAACAGTTGCTTGCTTAATTCCTGCTTCGGTAATTGCAATATCTTGAGCAGTTTGTTTACCATCTTTAATCAACTCAGCTAATTTAGTTGAATGATTAACATTGAACTCTTTACGTAAGTTTTCAGCTTCGCCTTCTTGTAGCGGCTGATGACAGGTGGGACAAATCAAATCTGATTCATTAAAAGCAATATTTTTCTCATAATGATATTGATCTAACAAATTTTGTTTTTCAGACTTCAAACGTTCTAATCTAGAAGATTGAAGCTGCACCGAATTAGTCAATTTCATCAGCTGCGAATGTAATTCGTTAACAATATCTTGTTGCTTGTTTACATCAGTCCGAAGACCAGAAAGCTGTAAATTAACTGATTCTTGATAGGAGCGTTGTTTGATTGTCAGATCAAGTTTAAGTTTCTCAATCTGCTTGCTGCGATCAACATCAGCATCCAAAGAATTACGATGGCTAATTTGTTCTTGTAAGGCTGAAACTGTGTCCTGATAGACTTCTTTCATTCCAGTTAACTCATGACGATCGGTATTCTTCATCAGTTCAGGCTTGGCCCGTTCTGCCTCATCAATTCTGGCCGGAATACCATCAATTTTCTTCTTAAGTTCTTTACGCTGATATTTGATGGATTCTTTAGTATCACTGATAGAGTGGCCGCCTAGAATTTCTGTTAGTCCTTTCAAATTCTCATCGCTATCAATAACTTCTTGATCCGTTAAATCACTGAATAGATCAAGCAATATTTTGCGACGGTTCTTCATATCCAAACGATTAAAAGCAGCTGGATCAGTAATTAATCGGAACAATTCTTCATCGACTAATGCCCTTATTGCAGTCTGATATTCGCCGACCTTTTTTGGGATTGAATCAATCATTAATTGAGTAATATCAGACTTACGAGTTCGTTCTAACTGGCCTTTCGGCTGAACCCAGTTCTCTTTAAGCTCCCGTCTAAATGTGTGCTGAACACTGTCAATTTCAAGAATGGCTTCAACAAGTGGCTCAGCTCCGATAATTTCTTGGTTATTGGAATCTAATGGTTTGGCATTAAACTTGGTTACATCGCCTGAATTCTTGCCAAATAGCAGCCAAGTAAATGCATCAAACAATGTTGTTTTTCCAGTCGCATTTTTTCCGAAAACTCGAATATCATGACCGTTCGGCTCTAGCTTGAAATCTTTGACACCTTTGAAATTATGAATTTCAAGGCTTATCAACTTAATTTCCATATGTTACAATCTCCTTGAATGTATTTGTTTTGGCTACTACTCATGGCGGTGAGTGGTAGCTTTTTTTGTGTTCTTTCCGAAGAATACTTCTTGGTTAACGATGATCCACATGAACATTGCGCCAAATAATAAATCACTAAAACTTTGACGAATTCCTACTGGAATAACCATACCGATTAGTAACGTGATAATTACTAGTATTAACTTGCTGTACTTCATAATTAATCCCACCCTTTTCCTTGAATCTTGCTCCAGTTCTGATCAATCCAAAAAGCTATTTCTCGTGCTTGGATCTTATATGGAGCGTTTGACTTTTCATCATTACTCGCGGCCGGAAACTTAACTGGACCGCCGTATTTAACATCAAGCACACGACGATTGGGCTTTAGTACATATTTGCTAACAAACTTTGTATCGCGTTTAACCATTTTTGAAACTTCGCTCAAGCCCCATGTGATGCCGTAAAGATCAGGTCTTACAAATTCCGGCACTTTTGGAAACTCCAATTGATTTTGTAACTTCGTTCTAGGCATAAAACTACCTCCTAGTTATTAATCATTGCTGCTACTTGTTGTGCCGAATGTTTAGCTGCTTTTTCAGACCAGACAGTTAATTCGTTCTCGTTCAAGTAGTTTGCTGTTGCTTCAACGTAGCAACGGGCATTGCCATATGCCTGGGCAATATAACTGATTTTTTGTTCACGATTCATTTGTGATGTTCCTTTCATGGTGGGATAATTTGTTTATCTCAATATAAGGTGGTGATACAAGATGAAAATAGATAAAGCTTTCGAATCCCTTTTTAAAGAACTTGAAAGTATATCAACTGAATACATTGTTATTCGTAATGGTGTACAGGCTGGAACAATTAAGGGAGCAATTTTAAAGGACCATGAAATTCAAACCATTCCAGGAATAAAAATTCTAGATGGTGATGAATTAAAAACAGATGATCAAATTTTAGTTGCCGACTCTATACAGCCTTTGCCAGGTCCTAATGGAGAAAATAACGGTTATTTGATTAGATATCTGACACAACGAGATATAGCAAATCAGGAAAAGCGTGTAGGAATTTCAGTTGGTACAATCAATGGAGATGCTGTTGTCTCAAGCGGTTCAAATAACACGATTAATTTCAAATCAACTGATTTATCAACGATTAAGGAGTTGCTTGATTCTAAATCTGAAATTTCTCAAGAAGAAAAAGAAGAGTTAACTCAGCTTATTGAAACTATCATTAACAACAACATGCCCGTTTCCAAAGGGTCTTTTGGCAAGTTCAAATCAATTTTTGATAAATATTCAGATGTTGCCCTTACTGTTAGAGCCTTTATCATTAAGTGGCTTTCCACGAAAAACTAATCTCTGGTCAAGTTGGAGCGGAATTGTGCCAACCTGCATACCACCAAAAAATAAATTTAAGCTCCAAGGTGTCTCTTCACTTGATTTAGAATCAAGTGTTTGCTTTTGTTTCAAAAAAGTTTCGATTTTATTTGTAATCTCAGCCACATTAACCCCGCGTTCCTTGCTACCGCAAATAGCTTGGAGCGCATTTTTGATTTCTGCTGGCGTACCTTCAATTGTTAATTTCATTTACTAATCTCCTCTGAAATCATTTGTGGTCCATTTTGATCAACAATAAAAAGTTCAATGTGTTAACAATCAGATTTAATATCAAAACAACGGTTAGCATTACTCAGCCTCCTGAATATCTAAATCCTGTTCAATGAGCGGCAGGTAGTTATGAAGTTTTAACAACTCATACAAGCCTAACCGCCCTTTTTGTGTCCACTTAGTATTAAGAACGGCCTTTTCAGTACCATCTTTACGTTTAACCATCGTCGTTTCTGATTGTGTCCAGCCAGTCGTTTGATATTTGGAGTAAAGTAGCCAAGTCTTACCTTGTTTGTATTGAACTCCTAAGCGGTGCAGCAAGTTATTCATTGCTGTTCCACTCATGCCGTAATCCTTAGCAATTACTGAAATAGCAACTAATGCTTTATTAGACAAAATACGATCGTAGTATGTTACCTTAGGCTTCATTTCTTGAACTTGTTGTTCTGCGATTAATCGGCCAGTTCGTTCTTCTTTAAGCTGAGTGGCCAGCTTGATGATTGTGTCTGGATCAGTAAGAACCTCTTCAATTTTTTGATTGGTTAGATATGCACCGTGCTTGCGAATAGTCGGGAGCACTTCGCTTGTAACCCAACGTTTAAATTCTTTAGCACTTGGTAGCTTGCTTGAAAGAATCAAACTATACAATCCGGATTCGTTGATGACTGTCATGTTGCGCTTTTGACCTGATGCACTGATATGGTGCGTTAGCTTATCTTCATCATCTACGTGATTTCTAATTGCATTGTCAGAGCGTTCATACCCAAGAATATCGGCTACATCCTTGCCAACAAAATATGGCTCATTATTAATTGATAATGTTCTGACGCTATTTCCTTTGAAATCAAAATTTTGTAGTTCGCTCATTGTGATACTCCTTTCTATTTGAGATAATTACCTCGAAAAGAGGTGATTACATGTTAGATATTCATTTGAAAGATCAGACAGTTGTTTCTGTCTCAAAATTTGAAAAAGTCGTATATTCCATGAGTGGTTCACGATATGAACTGAGCTCTGAGCAATTTGACTCTTTCAGAATTTTTGATGCAGCAACATATAACTTTGAAGGTTCAAATAAAATTTCGGTCCGCGGCGATCAAATTTTATTCGTAGAATTAAGCAATAGTTAATACTCGTAGAAGTTCTGAAATGGCTATTATCATTTCAGGACTTTTTTCATCATCGGATTGAAGATAATCTTTTGAAAAATTAATTGCTATAGTTTTTAATTCGTCCATTCCCTCACCTCCTAAAGTCCGTATTTCTTTTGTAAATACTCGTAAATATCATTAACTAATGATTCGGATGCATTGGTAACTGATTGTGCATTCAAAGATAAACTTACAAACGTTCTAGATTTGCCAAATTGTTTTGCCAAAGTAGTTTGTGTTTCTTGCTTTTTATGAGAACCTAGCCAAGAAAGAATCGCTTTAGCACGTTCATTTGTTTCTGTTCGAATAAACATTGTTAGCCTCCTTTGTATTTTTTGTTAAATATTGTTAAGAAAATTTTTCTAGAATACTTGTTTTTTCTATAATTAAGTTCTAGAATGAAAGCATAGTTAAATAAGCAACAAGTTACTATTCATCGCCCTCCAAGTTGATTAATAGCTATTTTTGTTTGCTTTAGTTAATAACAATATTTCTTAACAAAGATTATTCTAGAACTATTTTATAGATTTGTCAAATTAAATCTAAAATTATTTTCTAGTATTTTTGTTCAAGAGCGAAAGGATACTACTATGACGCTGTTTGAACGCACAAAAGAACTTGCAAAAAAGCGAGGTTTCTCCCTAGCTGAGGTTGAACGTAAGGCAGAACTTAGCGAAAATTATTTATATACCTGGAAAAGAACAGATAATCCTCGAAAAGGCAGCTTAGAAGCGGTCGCACGCGTTTTAGGTGTTACTCCGGAATACCTGCTTAATGGCAATAAGGAAGATAGCTCAAAAAACGAGCCCACCCATATTAATGTGGATGAGATTGTTGAGAATATGGGGTTACTGACTTCGCGAAAGTATGCATTATCTGATGAGGATCGCGCCGCTATCAGCGCAATGGTTAAAGGATATTTAGAAACTAAAGAAGGTCAGGATCGTTTACGCAAATATGGTAACTACAATTCTGATGGTTCTCGTAAAGAAGAGTGATTGTGTGATTTATTCTTGTTTAGATGAGGCATTAAAGGACATTGAATCAACCAACATATTTTCAGTTGAAGAGCTGATTAAGCATTATGATATCTCAGTTAATTACGGCGCAATGACTGATAACATCGATGGTTTTTCCGTCCCCTCGGTTCGTGCTATATTTATTGATCAATGGTATGCAGATAGACCAGAAGCCAGTTATCCACTTGCCCACGAACTAACGCACTGTTTATTAGATGATGAGGCTTGTCCACTGATTAACGACTCTTTTACTTTTGATAGTAAAGTCGAAAACAATGCTGATATTGGTGCTCTATATTTATTAGCTAGACAATACAGCAATCTTAATGATGTCGACTATAAGGATATTGCACCGTATACGTTATTAGATAGATATTCTGTTTCAAGTAAACATTATCTTCAATCAGAAATTGCATTGCGTAAATTATGTAAAATCATGGCATAAAAAAATACCCCACTCGTGGGCCGAGTGAGGCATTGATGATAATTAACACAAATATATTATATCAGAATAAGTCTGATGTTGGAGGAATAGCTATGGGATTCTTTGACAAAGCAAAGCAAGCACTAAAAGAGTCAGTTCAAGAAGGCCAACAAAATGTTAAATCATCAATTCAATCACAGACAGAATTAATTAATAAAACTACTCAATCATCAACATCTCGATTAAGCAATAAATTAGAGGCAATACAAGAACAAGCCAATGAAGCGGCAGCTAGACAACAAAACGAAGTTGATGAGATTCGATTGAAGAAAGCAACAGCAAAAGTTGATCGGGATGTTTTACCAGATATTGATAAGGAACGGGTTATTGGCAAGGCACCAGTTTATTTTCAAAATAATTATTCAAAGAAACTAGTTGGGGCCACAATAATAACACCAAAAATCTATCAGTTAGATGACTCAACAGTAACTTTCTCTTTGTCACACGCTATACTTTTTGAGTTAATAAGTATGAGTTTTGCTGGACCAGTCTACCATGAAGAAACTATTCAGAAAGAACTCTCTCCAGCAACTAAAACAACAGTTAAAAAGAAACATCATGGTATTGCTGGGACAGTTATTGGCACTGTTCTTGCCCCGGGTGTTGGAACTATCGCTGGAGCGGTAGTTGGTTCACATACCGGAAAAGATAAAATTACGGATGGACATGCAGCGAAAGTTTCAACATCAACAAAACAAGTAGAAGACGGTGCACCACTAACGCTTGAATTAAGACGCTTGGACAACGATGAACACATCACTTTAGTCTTAGCTGCACGAACAAAAGATTATGACCGCATTCGCAGTGAAATTAAAGTACCGGAAGTCAAAGATGATAATGACGAGCATTCCGAAAGTATTTCTGATGAAGCAGTAAATCAATTGAAGAAAATAAAGGATCTACTTGATTCTGGAATATTGACACAAGAAGAATTCGATACAAAAAAGAAACAAATTCTAAATCTATAGTCCATTCTTCCACTCTGGTGACTAGCATTGGTTCGATTCCAATGGTGGATCTAAACCAGTCGAAATCGACGGGTTTAAAAAAAGCTATATCCCCTAACTTTGGCGAGTCGGGATATAGCTAAACGTCAAAAAGTGTACTTAAGTACGCGCTTTTTGTGTACCCTAATTTTAGCATTTTAAGGAGGATTTATCTATGACAGTTTTTAAACGTAAAGATAGAAAGGAAAAGCCCTGGGTATTTCGATATAAATATATTGATTCAAAAGGTAATGAAAAAACAAAGAATGAATCTTTTGCTACTAAAGCCCTAGCCAAAAAAGCAGAGGCAAAATTCATTGTTGACAGCGGTGGTGCTGTAAAGATCGATCCATCTATTACAGTCGCCGATTATTACGATGACTGGGTTAAAACCTTCAAGTCTAAATCAGTCTCAGCTAATACTATGAGTAAGTATGCAACTTCTGGAGTTAATATTCGCAAATATTTCGGTAATACTAAGATGGTTGAACTAACACGTACACTCTACCAGCAATTCATTAACTGGTACATTGATGATGATTATGGCCATAAACATTCTAAACAGTCTGTTGAGAAGCTTCATTCTCACGCACACCAAGCAATTCAGGAAGCAGCTATTGAAGGATTAATTACTCAAGATGTTGCACTGAAGCCCCAGCTAGGTGGTCAAGATGGTAAACCGGCTTCGACTAAGTTCTTAGACGAAGCCCAATTTGAGAAGCTTCGTGACTATGCTAATAAGTTTGCTGATCCATCAAGAATTGGATTAATGATGACTCAATTTGCAATTTATACTGGTGCTCGTATTGGCGAGATTGGTGGGATGACGTGGGATGATATTGACGAGAAGAATAGCACAATAACAATCAATAAGACTTATCAATATGCAACATTTAAGCCGGAACGTGACAAAGATAATCGTGTTAAGTGGCCAGATAATCGCAAAAAAGTATTTGGCCCAACTAAAACTGCTGCTTCTGTTAGAACTATTGCTGTTAGTCCTACTTTAATCAACAGCTTGCATACGCTCATATTAGCCCAGAAAATCAAAGTTAAAGATAACCCCTATCATTTACTCTTCTTAGGACCAGACGGCGTACCACCAGCAAGCAATGATGCAAATAAGGAAATGAGACGCGCCATGAAGCATTTGAAGATTGAGAAAGATAAGTTTACCTTTCATGGACTACGCCATAGTCACGGAAGCTATTTATTAAGTAAAGGCGTTGATTTGAAATATGTATCTGTTCGACTTGGTCACGAAAATATTGGAATTACAATTAAAATTTACACTCACGTATTAGATCGATTCAAAAAAGAAGAAGAAATAAAAGCTGTTCAAGTTTTGTAACCAATATGGAGGCTGTAACCCTTGCGACACAAAAGATTGGTAGATATTGAGTTACCCGATTTGTTAACCAAGCACCAAAAAATACGCTTCTGGTTAACTTTGGTTAACTTTGTTACTCCGAACTCCCCTTAACTATACTTTAGGCAAAAAAATAAACGTTGATTTCTCAACGTTTATCGCAACTCTACGTTACTCAACTTTACTTGAATAACACTATGTATACCGGTGATCGGGGTCGAACCGATACGCCCTCAACGGGCACTGGATTTTGAGTCCAGCGCGTCTGCCTATTCCGCCACACCGGCAAAAAAGTATTAATGGCTCAAGCAGGCCAAAGGTGGTAATCGGATTTGAACCGACGATAAGGGTTTTGCAGACCCGTGCCTTACCACTTGGCTATACCACCAACAAATATAAAAATAGTTAATCGCAATGTTAACTAATTGGGTTAGCTGGATTCGAACCAGCGCATGATGGAGTCAAAGTCCATTGCCTTACCGCTTGGCTATAACCCAATAAAAAGGGCGGTATGTGGGGATCGAACCCACGTGTGCCGGTGCCACAAACCGGTGTGTTAACCACTTCACCAATACCGCCATAAATTGTAAACAGGGATAGTAGGAGTTGAACCCACATCAACGGTTTTGGAGACCGCTATTCTACCATTGAACTATATCCCTATTGATGGAGGAGAGTGGATTCGAACCACCGAACCCGAAGGAGCGGATTTACAGTCCGCCGCGTTTAGCCTCTTCGCTACTCCTCCAAAAATGGCGCGGGACAGAATCGAACTGCCGACACATGGAGCTTCAATCCATTGCTCTACCAACTGAGCTACCGAGCCAAACTACGGTCCCAACGGGACTCGAACCCGTGATCTCCTGCGTGACAGGCAGGCGTCCTAACCAACTAGACCATGGAACCATATTGCGGGAGTAGGGTTTGAACCTACGACCTTCGGGTTATGAGCCCGACGAGCTACCAGACTGCTCCATCCCGCGATAAGTATAAAAGGAGGATGTGGGATTCGAACCCACGCGCGGTTTGACCCGCCTGACGGTTTTCAAGACCGTTCCCTTCAGCCGGACTTGGGTAATCCTCCAAAAGCTGAAAATATAAGAGTATTAAATTGATAATACCATGACCCGTACGGGATTTGAACCCATGTTACCGCCGTGAAAGGGCAGTGTCTTAACCACTTGACCAACGGGCCATACTAAAAATTAAAGCTAACGGAGAAGGAGGGATTTGAACCCTCGCGCCAGTTTCCCGACCTACACCCTTAGCAGGGGCGCCTCTTCAGCCACTTGAGTACTTCTCCAATGGGCCTAAATGGACTTGAACCATCGACCTCACGCTTATCAGGCGTGCGCTCTAACCAGCTGAGCTATAGGCCCATTTGCCACAAGCGGGTGACGAGAATCGGACTCGCGACTACAGCTTGGAAGGCTGTCGTTTTACCACTAAACTACACCCGCACTACCTATTCAGTTCATGGCGCGAGACAGAATCGAACTGCCGACACATGGAGCTTCAATCCATTGCTCTACCAACTGAGCTACCGAGCCAAACTACGGTCCCAACGGGACTCGAACCCGTGATCTCCTGCGTGACAGGCAGGCGTCCTAACCAACTAGACCATGGAACCATATTGCGGGAGTAGGGTTTGAACCTACGACCTTCGGGTTATGAGCCCGACGAGCTACCAGACTGCTCCATCCCGCGATAAAATAATAAACTAAAATACTTTTCCAAAATCCATCAAAAATGATGGACCTTGTAGGACTCGAACCTACGACCGGACGGTTATGAGCCGTCTGCTCTAACCAACTGAGCTAAAGGTCCAAGTAATATAGCGGCGAAGGGGATCGAACCCCCGACCTCCCGGGTATGAACCGGACGCTCTAGCCAGCTGAGCTACACCGCCAAAAAATATTATCATGGAAATCGGGAAGACAGGATTCGAACCTGCGACCCCCTGGTCCCAAACCAGGTGCTCTACCAAGCTGAGCTACTTCCCGTTCTATGCACCCAGTAGGAGTCGAACCTACAACCTTCTGATTCGTAGTCAGACACTCTATCCAATTGCGCTATGGGTGCATTCTTCATTATAATGCCGAGGACCGGGATCGAACCGGTACGGTGATCACTCACCGCAGGATTTTAAGTCCTGTGCGTCTGCCTATTCCGCCACCCCGGCGTTTATAATGAAAGCGGAAGACGAGATTCGAACTCGCGACCCCCACCATGGCAAGGTGATGTTCTACCACTGAACTACTTCCGCAT
>NZ_RHOX01000019.1 GCF_003946695.1 Lapidilactobacillus bayanensis
GCTTTAGCTGTTACTACAAGACCTGTCTTGGAGACAATTTTGCAAAAATTGGCTTCAAGCAGTGTCCACCACGTTCCGGCGAAAGTATTTATTTTCCCTCACGGTACTCACTACACTGCATAAGCAACCTTTGCGCAAACGCGAAGAGCAGCAAAATAACAATTTTCGTTCCCACACTTCACCTTTCGTAATCGATTTACCAAGCCGTGAATGTTTTCCGCAATTAAATTGCGTCATGCCAATTTTAAAGTGTTATCATTACTGCCATGGGCTAAAATTAATGTGAGTTCTTAGATCATCTTAGCCACAGAATAACCTTATTTGTTTTACTTTTTTGTAGAATAGCTTATCATATATTTGATTCATATTTAATAAAACAAAGTCCCGTGAAACAATGGGTTATTCAATTTTTTAGTAATTTTTTCAAAGGGAGAAATTATGATGGACAAACAAAAAAATGGCCGCGACTACGCGGCTGAGGATCTCAAGCAAGTTTATCAGGAACTAAATTCTAGTCAAACAGGTCTCTCATCTCAACAGGCAACCAAATTATTAGAAAAAGTTGGTCCCAATACGATTCAAAAGACCCAACGAGAATCGCAATTCAAAGTTTTTATCAAAAACTTTGTCAGTTTAATGGCAATTTTACTTTGGGTCAGTGGTTTTGTAGCAATTGCTGCTGGCACCACCGAATTAGGAATTGCGATTTGGTGTGTTAATATCATTAACGGCCTCTTTAGTTTTTACCAACAACACGCCGCGCAAAAGGCGACCGATTCGCTATTAAAGATGTTGCCTTCTTACACAAAAGTTTATCGTGATGAAAAGTCACAACAAATTGAAACTTCACAAATGGTCCCTGGCGATGTTTTTACATTGCAAGCTGGTGATTCCGTACCAACTGATGCGCGAATTTTAAAAGCGACTTCCTTACAAGTCGATGAATCAGCTTTGACTGGTGAATCCGTTCCCGAATCAAAAAGTGCCGCTTATAAAAAAGGCGAAGGTCAATTTGCTGAAAGTAATATGATCTATGCCGGCACCAACGTCGGCAATGGTACTGCTACTGCGATTACGATTGCTACCGGAATGAATACCGAATTTGGTCGCATTGCCAAATTAACGCACAGTCAAAAGAAATCCGTTAGTCCCTTGCAACTAGAACTCAACCGTTTGACCAAACAAATTTCGCTGATTGCCATCGCTATCGGCGTTGCTTTTTTCATTGCTGCCATCTTCTTTGTTCATTACCCAGTCGCCAAATCGTTTATTTTTGCTCTAGGTATGATTGTTGCCTTTATTCCTGAAGGTTTGTTGCCAACCGTCACCTTATCCTTGGCTCGCGGCGTGCAGCGAATGGCTAAGAAACACGCCCTAGTAAAAGATCTGAACAGTATCGAGACGTTAGGTGAAACGACAGTCATTTGTTCTGATAAAACTGGGACGTTGACGCAAAATCAAATGACCATTGATCATGTTTGGCTTCCTAGTAAAGAATACGAAGTTACCGGCAAAGGTTATTACAACAACGGTAAAATCCAATTCAACGGTCAAGATATTGATTTAAAAAACGAAGCCGATCTTAACTTATTAGTTAATATTTCCGCCTTAGACAATGACACTCAAGTTCAAGAAGTCGATGGTAAAGCCAAAATTCTCGGTACGCCGACTGAAGCTTCGTTGATTATCCTCGCTAAGAAGGCCGGTTTAGACACTGACGCATTAGTCAAAAACAGCACACGGCTCAAAGAGTTCCCCTTCGATTCTGATCGTAAACGGATGTCCACAATTGATAGCATTGACGAAACTACCTCCCGTTTGTGCCTAAAGGGTTCATTAAGCGATACTTTAAAACTCTGTCCTTATATTTTAGATGATGGCAAAGTTCGTCCACTCACACCTGCCGATCGCAAAAAGATCGGTGAGGTCAACAAAAATTATGCTGCCAAAGGTTTACGTTCAATGGCCATCGCCTATCGCGATCTCAAGCCAATGTCTACTACTGAATTAACAGACTTAACCACTGAACAAGCCGAACAAGAATTAGTTTTCGTTGGCTTAACGGCCATGTCAGATCCTCCGCGTGAAGAAGTTTTTGATGCCGTCAAGAAATGTCATGCCGCCAATATCAAAATCATCATGGTCACTGGTGATAGTACCTTGACTGCAAAATCAATTGCAACCCAAATCGGAATTGTTAGCGATCAAGCACGTGTCGTCACTGGCGCCGAATTAGATAAAATGAATGACGCCGAATTAGGCGAAGCACTTGCCGGCGAAATTATTTTCGCACGGGTCGCACCTGAACAGAAGTATAAAATCGTCTCTGCACTACAGGCTCGCGGCGAAATTGTTGCTTCAACCGGCGATGGTGTTAATGACGCCCCCGCCTTGAAAAAAGCCGACATCGGCGTAGCTATGGGTAAAATGGGTACTGATGTTGCTAAAGACGCTGCCGATATGATTTTAACTGACGATAACTTTGCCTCAATCGTCTCTGCTATCGAAGAGGGTCGTGCTGTTTACAGCAACATTCAAAAATTCCTGATTTATATTTTAACTTCTAATGTTCCTGAAGCCATGCCATCAGTACTCTTCTTATTTAGTCGCGGTATAATTCCTTTGCCACTAACAGTTATGCAAATTTTAACCGTCGACTTAGGAACCGATTTAATTCCAGCAATCGGCTTAGGCTCTGAACAAGCTGAATCAGGAATCATGAATCAGCCCCCCCGGCGCCGCGACGCACATTTGCTTAACAAGAGTGTTATTTGGAAAGCTTTCGCCTGGTACGGCTTGATGGCCTCAGCCATTTCCACATTTGCTTACTTCTTTACCAATATGCAAAACGGTTGGCCCAAAATTGCTCTCGCCAGCAGTGGCTACAATTACCGTGAAGCCACAACGATGACTTTAGCTGCGATTGTCTTCACGCAGATTGCTGCCGTCATGAACTGCCGGACACAAAAAGCGTCCGTCTTCAAGAATGGCCTCTTTTCTAATCACCTTATTTGGGTTGGGATTATTTTTGAAATCTGCCTACTAGCTGTCTTAGTTTACACGCCATTCTTCCAAGGCTTGTTCAACACCGCACCGCTTAACGTTAACGATTGGCTATTCTTAGCCTGCATTCCAATTCCACTCTTCTTAATTGAAGAATTGCGCAAATATATTGCGCGTAAAATCGTCTCTAGAAAAGTTAGTGCGATTAATTAACAATTTATATTGTGGTTCTCCGTGCCTGCGGAAAATGCGCTGGTGGAACGCTGCGAGCATTGGTTTGAACCGAATAAAATCCAAAACCAATTATAAATGATAAATCCTAGAACTATTATTTTGCGTTTCTTCGTGCCTGCGGGAAATGCGCTGGTGGAACGCTGCGAGCATTGGTTTGAGCCGAATAAAAACCAATTCGTCTCAAACTCAAGCTTTGTTGTAAGTGGTAAACCACTAACAACAATTCCGCGGCTGACCGCGATTTCCCTCTGGCACTGACTAAAGTGCATCAGTACAACTAAACTTCTAATTTATACTTTTCAAAATTAGAAGGTAGTTTAACCACTCATCAATTCAGTGCTTGTGTAAAGGTTGCCCTCTCGTTTGTTTAGTGAGGGAAAATAAATACCGCTCAGTGGTGAAATTGTTGTTAGTAATTTATTACTTACAACAAGACCTGTCTTGGAGACAATTTTGCAAAAATTGGCTTCAAGCAGTGTCCACCACGTTCCAGCGCAAGTATTTATTTTCCCTCACGGCATTCGCGACACTCCATACGCAACCTTTACGCAAACGCGAAGAAGTACAAATTAAACAGTTTTAGTGGATTCCCCCTACGTTCCATGTGATGCAAAAAGCACCGAAGACACATTGTCTTCGGTGCTTATTTTTATTCAGCAATGGCTGTAACTTTTGCTAATTGCTCCGTTTTAGTCAAATTCTTATTCGCCGTTGCTAACATCAGACGAATTCGATTCAATTGATTGACCACAGAAGTGCCAGGATCATAATCGATCGGTGAAATATTCGCGCCTGGAAATTGCCGGCGTAATTCCTTGATCATTCCTTTACCAACAATATGGTTCGGTAAGCAGCCAAATGGTTGCATACAGATAATATTAGGGACATCCGTCTTCAGTAACTCAATCATTTCACCAGTCAAGAACCAACCTTCACCAGTTTGATTACCTAATGACAAGACTTTGCTGGCGTCATTAGCTAAATCTTCAATGGCTGCGATCCCCGTAAAACGACTTGATGACGTCAACGCTTTTTGCATTGGCTTCTCACACCATTTGATAACTTGCATCCCCAGTTCGGCAATCCATTTGCCTTTGACTGAAGAACCGAACTCATCATGTTTATAAATTTGGTTGAAGAAAGAATAATTCATGAAACCGACAATATCAGGTACAACTGCTTCTGCACCTTCTGATTCAAGTAAATGTACCACATCATTGTTAGCAATCGGTGAATATTTGACTAGGATTTCGCCAACAACACCGACTCGTGGCTTAACCACGTCACGCAACGGTACCGTATCAAAATCTCTGACAATTTGAGGGACGTTCTTTTTAAACTCGCGGAAACTGCCATTTTCAACATTTGCCCGGACAATTTTGAGCCATTCTTCATGCATTCGATCAACTCGACCGGCCTCAACTTCATAAGGTCGGGTCCGATAAACAACACGTTCGAATAAATCACCGTATAAGAACGCAATCGCCACCCGCTTCAACAACGGCAAGGTGAAATTAAACCCAGGTGTATCTTCAACACCTTGATTGCCTAACGACAAGGAAACAACAGGTACGTTCTCAAAGCCAGCGTCTTTTAGTGCCTTACGAATTAACGGAATATAGTTGGTAGCCCGACAGCCACCACCCGTTTGTGTCATCATGACAGCTGTCTTAGTTAAATCATACTTACCTGATTGCAACGCCTCAATCATTTGACCAATTGAAATAATTGCTGGATAACAAGCATCGTTATTAACGAATTGTTGACCAACATCAACAGCTTTACGATCTTCCATTGGTAGATTAACAACGTTGTAACCAGAAGCTTGTAAGGCAACATCAACTAAACCATGCTGGTGAATCGGTGACATCATTGGTAATAACAAAGTGTAACCTTGAGCCTGCATATCTTTGGTAAAAGTCACTGGCTTAGGATCATCATGTAATTTTTCTGGTTCGATCTGGCGTTTATTCCGTTCAATAACGGCCGCTTTAAGCGAACGTAGACGAATGCGGACGGCACCCATATTAGTACCCTCATCAATCTTCAAAGCCGTGTAAAGGCGGTTATATTGACTCATAATCTCTTCGACTTGATCCGCATCGATTGCATCCAGGCCACAACCAAATGAATTCAACTGAACAAATTCTAACTGTGGTGTTTTAGCAGCCACACGTGCTGCGGCGTACAACCGAGAATGATAAACCCACTGATTAACAACGCGCAACCCTTTAACATTACCCAAGTGAGCAATAGAATCTTCAGTTAAAACATGGAACCCTTCTGCTGTCATCAATTGAGAAATGCCGTGATTAACTTCGGGATCCAAATGATAAGGGCGTCCAGCTAAAACAATTCCGTGTTCGCCACGTTCACGTAATAAACGCAACGTATCCTCACCGCGATTACGGATTTTCAGTTTGAAGTTATCAAGTTCTTTATAACCTAACTCCAATGCTTCAACGACTTCCGCCTTTGTCACACCAAAATCCTTAAAACATTGATACAGATTCTCTGCTGTAGATTGATGATCGGCTAAATTTAAATATGGATTACGATAATCAACCTGTCCCGAACTAATTTCATCAACATTGTTACGAATGACATCAGGATAAGATTGGACGATTGGACAATTGAAGTGGTTCTGTGCATCTTTGCTTTCAGCAACTTCATAAACAACCGCTGGGTAAAAAATCGTTGGAATACCCTCATCAATTAACGCTTGAATATGACCATGAACTTGTTTAGCTGGGAAACAAACAGTATCCGACGGAATTGTTTCCATGCCTTTCTCATATTGCTTCTGGCTACCCTTAGGCGATAATTCTGCCCGAATTCCTAATTTAGTGAAGAAGGTTTGCCACAACGGATAATTCTCGTACATATTCAAAACCCGTGGCATTCCAATCACACCCCGTGGTGCCAACTTCTTACGTAATGGCCGATAACTAAATAAGAGTTTGTATTTCTCTTGGACAAGATTAATCTTGCCGTTTTCTTTAGGTAAGTGTTGCCGTAATCCTCGCGCTTCGCCCTTTTCACAACGGTTACCAGTGACGAATCGGCGACCATCGTTGAAAATCGTGATTGTTAGCGGACAATTATTTTCACAACCACCACAGTGCATATATTCCTTCGTGAAAGTTAACTGGTCCATTTCAGCAACGTTCAACATCGTTGTAACGTCGCCTTCATGATAGTTCGCTTGCGCAATCAATCCTGCGCCATAAGCACCCATTAAACCAGCGATGTTCGGCCGAATGACTTCACAACCAGCAATTTTTTCAAAAGCCCGAAGAACAGCTTCGTTATAAAAAGTTCCGCCCTGACAAACAATATGTTGACCCATATCTTCTGGCCGTCGCATTTTGATGACTTTATAAAGGGCGTTCTTAATAATTGAAACAGACAAACCGGCGGCAATATCACCAACGGTCGCACCTTCCTTTTGAACTTGTTTAACCTTTGAGTTCATAAAGACGGTACAACGCGAGCCTAGATCAGATGGATGCTTGGCTAATAGAGCTGCTTGGGCAAAGTCACGAATATCATAATTCAAGCCGCTGGCAAAAGTTTCCAAGAACGAACCACAACCAGATGAGCAAGCCTCATTCAATTTAATCGTTGACAAAGCATCGTTCTTAATCGTCATGGCCTTCATATCCTGGCCGCCAATGTCTAAAATGAAATCAACATCGGGTTGGAAATAATGGGCGGCTTGATAATGAGCCACGGTTTCCACTTCACCGATATCAACCATTAATGCATTTTTGATTAAATGTTCACCATAACCCGTAACGGCAGCCTTACCAATCGTGACACCTTCAGGAATTTTACTAGTTAAGTCGCGCATAATTTCTTTGGCTTTTTCCAGCGGATCACCATCGTTACTATCATAATAGGTGTAGAGAATTTTATGGTCATCACTAATCAATGCCACTTTGGTCGTGGTTGACCCAGCATCAATGCCCAGAAAAGCAACACCTTGATAACTAGCTAAGTCACGCGTTTCAACTTTAGCCTGCGCGTGACGTTTACGGAATTCTTGCAATTCATCGTCGTCTTTAAATAATGGATCTAACGAATGAGCCGGCTTCATCACAGAATCATCGCCGTTTTCCAAGCGATCCATAATTTCTGCTAAATTACTCTCTGGTTCTTCAACCGCGTATAAGGCAGCACCTTTAGCAACGAATAACTGCGGATCCTCTGGAAAGATTACTTGTTCTGGCGTCAAATGCAGCGTCTCAATGAAGCGGTAACGTAGTTGATCCATGAAGTATAACGGTCCACCTAAGAAGGCGACATTACCTTTAATTTTATGACCGGCTGCTAAACCAGAGATCGTTTGGTTAACAACCGCTTGAAAAATACTAGCGGAAATATCACTCTTAGCAACACCATCATTAATTAGCGGCTGCACATCGGTTTTAGCAAAGACACCACAACGACTGGCAATCGGATAAATTGTCTTGGCATCCTTGGCCATTTCATTTAAGCCGTCAGCGTCCGTCTTCAGCAAAACAGCCATTTGGTCGATAAACGCACCGGTACCACCGGCACAGCTACCGTTCATCCGTTGCTCTAAAGACGCACCGAAAAACGTAATTTTAGCATCTTCGCCACCCAATTCAATACTAACGTCTGTTTTAGGAATCAATGTTTCAACGGTCTTCGTGCAAGCAATCACTTCTTGTACAAACTTTAATTCCAACAGATGAGCTAATCCCATACCGCCCGAACCAGTAATCGTAAAGGAAATCGGTGTCGTTGCACCAACTTCAGCAATCGCTTCTTGCAAAATCTTTTGACTAGCAGCTTTAACATCGGAGAAATGCCGCTCATAGCGGGCAAACTTCGTATTGTAATCCGCATCCATGATTACTAATTTAACTGTTGTCGAACCAACATCAATGCCGCCGAATAACATATTTGTAGACATATAAGAACTCCTCCATGCTAAGCAATTACGGAAATATTAACTGCCAACTTTTTAGAGAACATCTGCTATTCTCTATCATTGTGGCAGCAGTATCTTTTTGCACTGTTACAACATTACAAATCGTTCACTTAAAAACTTATTTATTAGGCAGACAAACCGCGCATCAAAAACGCGACGCACTCTTGAGTTTGCTGCTCGATATCCAATGGCTCATCACTCATTAATGTGTTCGGTAATAAATAGCCGAGAATAACACTGACAATATAACGACTGATCCGCATCGGATCCCACTCGATTAACTCACCTTTATTTTGATAATCCTGTAACATGTCGCTAAGTCGATGGTTAATTAGTGTGTTCAATCGCGAAGTTAACATAATCAGCAATTGCGGATTGCGCCCCATTTCTTGGACGAAAATTTTAAATTCACTGCGATGGCCCATCACAAAACTCATGCGGTCATGAACGATATAATTTAAAAAATCTACGAAATGTGGCAAAGATTCTGTTTGCAGTTGGTTAACGAAATCACTGGCAACCAACGGCAAAACTTCACCAATAAACGGTTCCAGGACCGCATGCAACAGCTGATTCTTAGTCTTGAACTGCGAAAAAACCGTCCCCTCAGAAACACCAGCTAATTTAGCAATCTCATAAGTACTCGTCCGATCGTAACCAACCTTACTAAAAAGCACTAAACTCGCCTTTAAAACCGACTGCTGCTTCTTAGAAAGTGGCGCCACAACCTTCTCATGCTGAACATCATCAATCATTGTTTCAGTATTGCTCATACTAAACCTCGCTCATCCACCAATAATATTTAAAAAGAGTTATCCATTTATTGAGTGAGTACTCAATAAATAAATTATAAACCGCACAAATTCCACAACAAGGCTTATTAGAAATATTCCAAAATCATATAGAGTGCGAAAGCCAACGGGTTGGGTGTTTGTATTTAAACGGGAAGATTGATGCATGTCAATGCAGCAATCTTCACGCTTAAATACACGACACCCAGTTGGCTTGAACACGTTTCAAAATCAGAGTGCAAAAGACAACGAATTGGTGAGATGCTTTTAAATGGAAAGATTGATGCGTGTCAACGCAGCAAGATTTTCACTTAAATTTCGTACCACCAGTTGCTTTTCGCGCGTTTCAAACCAGAATGCAACGATCCCAATCACCAATGAGCATTAAAATAGCCAAGAAAAAAGTCTAATTCTCAGACGCCTTCCCTGGCTATCTCAGCACCAAACTCGACTCAACTTTCGAACTACTCCCATAAAAAAAGCCCAGCATTTCTGCTGGGCTAACTTGGGAGCATCAAACCAACGGCTGAATTGGTTTTTGCGTATTTCATGTAAACATGGGTTAACAAAAATTCATTGACTGCAAATATCAACGACTAATTCTTGCTACGTGAACACTCTAATTTATGGGAATGTTCCCATGTCAATAAGATAACTTAAATTTTAAATAATTATCTTCTTCACATGTTAATAACCCACTGTTACAAGATATTTTAACAAGTTTTTCGAATAATCATTTTCGGAACAATCTTTTGATAATGGACTTGCTGTTTTTCAATTTGATGATATAAATAATAAAATGAATTGGCCGCCTGCAAATCAATTCGTGGATCAAACGTCGTGATATCAAATAAGCGACTGAAAATATCATTTTCAAAACCGAAGACTTTGCAATCTTCCGGCACGCGATAACCAGCATTGCGAATTGTTCGAATAAACTCGGCCGACACAACATCAGCATAGCAAATGATTGAATCCGGCGCCTGCCCTATTTTTTTGTCGGCAATCCAGCATTGGCCTGCATCGATCCCGGCCTCTGTAGAAACGGTATAGAAACGCCGCCAAGTTTGATCAATCTCTGGATTAGCATCAGCAAAATCGGTTAAAGCATGAATTCGCGCTACGGTATTACTACTACTGATGCTATTAAAAATATGGCCAATTTTACGTGCGCCATGTTCTTTTAAATAGTACAGCGCTTGTAAATAAAGCGGATAGTGATCCACATACGAAGAATAAATATGTTCCGAATCAATCCGCCGCCAAGTTGCGATGGGGCCGTATTGCGTGTAAGGCATAATTTTATCCCAGTCATTCATCACCGATAACAGGAAAATACCATCTAGTTGATGCGTTACCAGTAAATTCAAGGCGCTAATTTCATCCTCTTCATTATCCGCCAAATAAATACTAGTCTGATAATGATATTGACGCGCAATACTAGCAAAACAATTAATTAAATCACCCGTATTTGAATAATAAGTCGACATTAAAAAGCCAATATTTTGTGTTCGCTGATACTTCAAATCCCGTGCAATCTGATTAGGAACGTAATTTAATTGTTTAATTGCCTGCAAAACACGTTGACGTGTTGCCGCTTTAACATAACCATTCCCGCTGATGACGCGAGAAACTGTTGATTTGGACGTGTCGGCCAGCGCTGCAATATCAAAAATAGTTGCCATCTTTTTCACCCATATAAACATTTTGTATTTGCTGTTGCGTTAATCTTAGTTTAGCACGCCCCACATTAAAATACTGATTAAATCATCATTAGGTCTATGTTGGCAATTTTTTCAGCGTTATTTGAAGGCGACTTTTGTCCGGACAGAAGTTATTTTTTTCTAAACTAGCTAGGCAAGTGTCTTCCTGCTCTGCTATACTCAGTTGAGCATCTAGTCATTGGCACAAGTTAACAGGAGGACTATCAATTGAATTTTCTGATTGATTTTATTTTACATATTGATGCACACTTAGTGACGATTGTTAATCAATTCGGCGATTGGACTTACTTAATCTTATTCGCAATTATCTTTATCGAAACTGGTGCGGTGATCTTACCATTCTTACCTGGTGATTCTTTACTCTTTGCAGCCGCCGCTTTAGCAGCCAATCCGGCTTATCACTTACACATTTGGTTATTTGTTGCACTATTTTTAATCGCCTGCATTGCTGGTGATTCCTTGAACTTCTACCTCGGCCGGCACGTGGAAAAGTTATTACAGCACAGTAAGCTTTTTAGTCGTTTCCTTGACAAAGATAGTTTGGAAAAAGGACGCGAATTCTTCGAAAAACACGGCGCTGTGGCAATTATTTTAGCGCGGTTTATGCCAATCATCCGGACTTTCGTTCCTTTTGTCGCCGCGGGATCCGGCTTTGAGTATCGACGCTTTATTAAATATAATTGGAGCGCTTGCGTCGCTTGGGTGGCCTTATGCTGTGGCGCGGGCTATTTCTTTGGTAACTTTCCCTTCGTCAAGGCGCACTTCTCAGTCATCATCTTAGCGATCATTGTTGTCACACTAATGCCAGCAATTATTGGACTGATCAAAACGAAAATAGATAGTAAGAAAGCAACCAACTAATTTCTACGAAAAAATCCTTGAAACTGAGTCGAAAACTCATTTCAAGGATTTTTTAGCTAGTTTTTAATGATTAGTAGCCAACAACGAAACTTGGCCATCACGTACTTGATAAACTTTATCAGTATAGGCGAACAAACTTTCATCATGGGTCACCATCACGACAGCAGTTTGATGAGCTTTGGCCGTCTCGTTCAATGTTTGGACAACTTGATGTGCACGTTTGCTATCCAGTGAAGCAGTCGGTTCATCTGCAAAAACAATTTGTGGCTGCTGATAGAGTGCTCGAGCAATGGCTACGCGTTGGCGTTGACCACCTGATAACATCTGAGGCAAACTATCACGTTGCTCCTCTAGCCCTAATGATGTTAACAACTGATCGGCATAGGCACGATTGTCAGTATGACTTAATTTGTCCACTAACTTAAATTGTTCTTGCACATTCAAATACGGAATCAAATTTGCAGCTTGTAGAATAAAACCATATTTTTCAAAACGAACTTTACTGCGTTGCTTCTCTGATAGCTTTGCTAAATCCTGGCCGTTAAGGAGGACCGCGCCACTTGTTGGTGATTGTAAAGCACCCATCATTGTTAGCAATGTCGTTTTGCCAGAACCAGAAGGACCAGTTAACGTAATAAACTCACCCGGTGCAATGGCTAAATCGGTTGGTTGAACGGCTTGAGTTGCTGCAGCACCTTTACCAAAAGTTTTCGTAATTTGTTTTAGTTCTAAAACTGTTGTCATTACGCCGCACCTCCGATTGCATCTAAGGGATCGATCTTCAAAATTCGTTTAATTGAAAATACTGAACCTAATACAACGACCGCTAACAAGCCCACTGTGAATCCACCAACCAATAAAGTGTTATTCGTATAAGGCATCGCGGCTGGTAAAATCAGAACTGTGAGTTGATTGGCGAATAATCCTAGACCGACACCAATTATTCCCAACAATAGTGATTGTGCGAGTACTGAACGGATTAATGTTCCGTTACTAATTCCCTGAGCACGCATGACGCCGTAAACGCTGACGTTTTGGATCGTTAAAATATACATAAAAATTCCAACAACGAAAAGTACAATAATAAATAACGCACCAATCATCAAGGAGAAAGTTGAGTTTTGGGCCGTGTATCCGGGGATATTCTCAACCATCGTTTGAACCGTCGTTGTTTCTAAACCGGATTTTTTGACGACATCAGTAGCGTTCTTATAAACAACGGCGCTCATATTTTTGACGGTGGTACTGCCAAAACGTAATTTATTATAGGTGCCCAACGTTGTAAAAGTAATCGGCAACGTGCCAAATAAATTATTCTTGGTCAAACCAACGACCTTGTAATAAGTCGACGAACCGTTAATTTTAATTTTGGTACCGAGCTTTAACTGACCAGTACCTAAACGCTGATCCACAACCACTTCGTTATTGTGACGTGCTTGACGCCCAGAAGTTAGTTGTGGCTTAATAAAACTGCTGAAATTAATGCCAAAAACATAAGTATCTAAGTCAGTATTATCACTCTTTTGATTGACTTCACCGGCTAGTAGTCCCAATGGTGCGACATTTTTTGACAGGTCACTTCGATCAAATTGACCAGCAATAATTGTCGATGATTGCAAATTATGATCGGCATATTTACTCATCGTTACCCGTTGTGCGTGCCACTGATCGACGCCGACACGATTATTATTAGCTAAGCCATATGCTAACCCCGTCAGGAAATAAATTAGGTAAGCCACTAAAAACAACGTGATCACAACCAGACCATAACGCGCCTTAGCTGATTTTAATTCATGATAGGCCAAATACATTTTAAATCACTTCTTCTTTACCAAATTAAGTTTGGTTCATTATAGCATTGCTAACCATCAATAAGTAACATTCTCGTATTTTTGCTATTATCGGAATCTGAAATCGGGATACGATTCAGAATAAGTTATCAGGCTTGATCGCGTGAATCCGGTCATGACTTCACATCGTTAATCAATAGATATGCGTTTAATTTTCTGTTGGTAAATATTGATCGGCCCATTTGGCAATCTCAAAAAAGACCGGTGTCAAAGCGTGCCCGCTTTCAGTTAATGAATATTCCACTCGTAATGGCATTTCATTGAATTGTTTCCTTTGGATAATCCCGATTGCTTCTAATTCTCGTAAAGTTTTGGTCAACATCGTATTGGTTATTGGGGGAATCGCTTTTCTTAACTCCCCAAAACGATAAGTTGGTTGCTTGCATAATTCAAATAAGACCCAGGTCCGCCACTTACTGCTAAATAAATCTAACGACTTTCGAATTGGACATTTTTCATCAGCAGGTGATGCGATGATTCGTTGTAAAAATTCTGTTTCAGTTTTTTCCATTGTTGACCTCAGTATTCTTTTTCATACTAAGTACGTTTATTCTGCGTACTTGTTCTCAATTTTCTTACTAAGTATAATATTCATACTAGGTGAAGTAAAGTTCACTGATGAACAACCATCAATCAAAGTAAAAAGGAGTAACAGATATGAAAGCTGTTATTATCAACGAGTTTGGCGGTATCGATAAATTAATCTATACCGATATCAAAAAGCCAGTGCCAAAAGACAATGAAGTTCTTGTCAAGAATGAAATTATCGGTGTCGGCAAGCCCGATTATATGGTTCGTGCCGGCATTTATCCATATTTGAAAAAACAACCACCTGAATTAGTAATTGGTAATGAGTGTGCCGGATATGTTGAAGCTGTTGGTAAAAACGTCAAAGATATTAAAGTTGGCGATCCCGTTTGGGTGGTCAACATGCCGGGCTACGGAGCCTATGCAGAATACATTTCAGTTGCCGAAAAATTTGCAACGGTGTTGCCAGCAAATATTCCTTTTGAAAAAGCTGTCGGTCTTGGCAACTATTTTGTTGCCTACGCATTATTACATGAAGCTGGAAGAGGAACCGATGGTCATTCGCTTTATATTCTCGGTGGTGCAGGTGGTGTTGGAACGGCGCTGATTAAACTCGCCCTACATGATGGTTGGGAAGTAATATCAGGCGCAGATACTGACGCTAAATGTGAGCATTTAAGAGCGATTGGCACCACACACGTTTTTAACAGCACTAAAGTTGATCAGTATCATAAGGTTAAGGAACTAACTGATCAGCGCGGTGTTGATTTGGTATTTGATCAGTGGGTTGGTAAAAACTTCTATAAGGAGTTTGACATGTTAGCTAACTTCGGAATGGTCGTTGTCTATAACTGGCTAGAAGGAAGTCCAAATGAGGATTTCTTCCCCCACATGGTAGATCATGCAATCAATGCACAAGCTGTTCGTATTTTCTCATCACACATTTACGATAATGATCCGCAAAGATTACGCAAAATTCAAGAACAAGTCTTCTCACTCATCGCTAGTGAAGAAATTAAACCCGAAATTTTCGATATTTTACCACTCACCCAAGTTCAAAAGGCTCATGAATTATTGGATGCAAGTAAAATCACCGGAAAATTATTATTAAAGCCCTAAGACAACCAATAAAAGTCCTCTAACATTAAGTTAGAGGACTTTTATCTACTATGATGCTGAGACGATACCAGTTCCTTGGTCTTACGGATGATATTATTCTTGATCATTGGTCAATTCATCGAGCACTTTCGGTAATGGTGTTAAGGGCAGGTTAGGCAGTGTCGCCAAAAAATCTTCTGGCGACATTTGAACAATTCCTGCTTGCTCTAAAATACCAATACTTGCTGCCAAATGCTCGCTTAATTCATTACTCTGTTCTGTCGTCAATGTGCTGAACCGTTCTCCAATACTTTGTTTCACAAGATCAATCTGTGCCTCAACGAATTGATCTCCGTCTTTTGTCCGATGTACATTAACGACCCGACGATTATCCTTATTATGTTCTCGCTTCACTAATCCACGATCTTCGACAACACGCATCGTCCGGCTTAACTGCGCGCTGGAAATTCCCAACGCTTGTGCTAACTCCGACATGGTGACATTGGGATGCGTATAAACAATGATACAAATCATAAATTGAATTGGTGTTAGACCAACATGATCAATATTTAAACTTCGTAAGATAAACTGTGCGATCGTGACAAATATACTACCAAATAATTGTGTACTGGATTGAGACTTTTTCATCATGATGATAGAACCTTTCTGCTTCAATATTCATTTCAAATTCGGTCTAAAGACTGGTTATTCAAAACTATTTTGTTTTACAAAAGAAAACATTTGACATTTATTAAGTATAGTGGATAATTAACAAATGTCAACTATTTCATCAAGGGAGATTCCGCAATGTTAGAACTCAAGCACATTAAAAAGTACTACCATGTCGGCGATACCGTCACCAAAGCACAGGATGATGTTTCTGTTGCCTTCCGTGAAAAAGAATTCGTCGCCATCCTCGGCCCTAGTGGCTCCGGTAAAACCACCATGTTAAATATCATCGGTGGTTTGGATCGTTATGATTCTGGCGACCTTTTAATCAAAGGCAAGTCAACTAAAGACTTTAAAGATTCAGATTGGGATGCTTACCGAAATAATTCCGTGGGCTTCATCTTTCAATCTTACAATTTAATCGGCCACCTCGGAATTATTGAAAACGTCGAAATGGGAATGACTTTAAGTGGTGTCCCTGCTGCTACGCGACGTCAAAAGGCTGAAGACGCCTTAATCCGAGTTGGTTTAAAGCAACATATGCACAAGAAGATCAATCAACTTTCCGGTGGTCAAATGCAGCGGGTTGCCATCGCTCGAGCTATTGCCAGTGATCCCGAGATTCTCTTAGCCGATGAACCAACCGGCGCGCTGGATTCTGAGACTAGTAACGAAATCATGCAACTGATTCAGGATTTGAGTAAAGAGCGCTTAGTCATCATGGTAACGCATAACCCTGAATTGGCGCATCAATACGCTGATCGCATCATTGAATTTGCTGATGGTAAAATTCAAAACGATTCTCATCCCCACGTTGAAGGCAGTAAAGCCGACAACTTCAAGCTAACGCGGACTAAGATGAGCTATTGGACAGCGTTGAAACTTTCTTGGACCAATATTCGCACTAAAAAAGGACGAACTTTCTTAACCGTCTTTGCTTCCAGTATTGGCATTATCAGTATCGCGATTGTCCTAGCATTATCCAATGGTTTCCAGAAGCAGATTGATAAGACGCAATCGGAGGCCATGTCGTCGATGCCGATTACGATCTCGCAAGTCGGCTCTGATACCAGTGCGATGACTGGTACACGAACGACTAAATTCTCTAAAGCTAATACCGTCACTGCTGAAAAAAGTGATGCGGATAAGGCCCAACATGTTAATAAAATTACCGATAAATATATTAACTATGTTAAAGACATCCCTGCAAAATATACCAAGAATATTGCCATCACTTATGGAACTGGCATGAATTTGATTCGCAAAGTTGATGGTAAATATAAATCTGTCTCTTTCTCAAATAGCAATCCTGATAGTCAAACTATTGACACAGCCTCAATGATGTCAGCCGCAACCGGTGTCGGCGGTTCTGTTTACCCCATCAACAGTGATGGTAAGCAAACTTTCTTGAAGACTTATTATAAGGTCATTGCCGGCAGTTATCCAAAATCTGCCCACGATATTGTTTTAGTTATCAATAAGGATAACAGTATCAATATTAATGCGTTAAAGAATTTAGGTATTTCCGTTAAAGAAAATGAAAAACTTGATTTTGACAAGTTAGTTGGCACAACTGTTAAAGTCGTCGCCAATGATGATTACTATTCGAAATTGCCGACTGGTAACTATGTCCCTAGTAGCGATTATGATAGTATGGCGACTAAGTCTAACACGACGACATTACGCGTTGCTGGTATTATTCGCGTTAAGTCCAAGAACAGCGATGGTTTATTAGCTAGTGGCGTTGCCTATAGCGCGCAATTAACTAAAGAAGTTCTCAAGATGAACGAAAAATCAGCTATTGTGACTGCTCAAAAGACCAATCCTACTAAAAACATTATGACCGGTCAAACAATGGATGCGTCAACGTCAACGAGTCTTTTAACTATGTTAGGTGGTTCTGAGAAACCAACAACAATTCAAATTTACCCAACAACTTTCAAAGACAAAGATCATGTTTTGAATTACTTGGATAAATATAACAAGGGTAAGAGCAAGAAGAACAAAGTGATCTATACTGACCTTGCTGGCACTGTTTCTGACATGACTGGTGGTTTAATGGATGCCATTACTTATGTCCTCATTGCGTTTGCTGCCATCTCCTTAGTGACAAGTATGATTATGATTTCAATTATCACGTACACTTCTGTTATTGAACGGACTAAAGAAATCGGTGTCCTGAAAGCCTTAGGTGCTCGTAAGAAAGATATCACGCGCGTCTTTGATGCAGAAACCTTTATTCTTGGTTTTGGCGCCGGTCTCTTCGGAATTGTCGTCGCTTATCTAGCAACTTTCCCAATTAACAGTGTCTTGGCTAACGTCACTGGCTTGAATGGTGTCGCCGTGCTTAATCCAATGCACGCAGTTGTCTTGGTTCTAGTAAGTACCGTCTTAACAATTCTCGGTGGTCATATCCCCGCACGAATGGCTGCTAAGAAAGACGCTGCAATTGCCTTACGGTCTGAATAAAATCAAACGTTGTAGTTAATTAGTGCTTCATCGTTTAAGCACCGTGATTAAACTCATATTCTCGAAGCCAAAAGGTTTTACTTCACTACCATAAATAGGATTAGTAATCCTTTTTCTCTCTGGGGATTCTTAATTAATCGCGGCTTGACGTCTTTCCTGATAACGTGTTAGAATATCTGCAATAAGCAGAAGACTTTTAGTAGAAGGGTGGTCGTGATTTTAAGTAACTAATTTTAGATTAATCTAAAATATGGTGCAAGGTATGCTTTTTTAGTGTGGCTTGTGCTAGTTACTTGAAGTTCGACCGCTGCCCTTCTGCTTAGTGTCAATGAGCAGAAGCGTGAATTTAGTTCACCTTCTGTTTTTTTGCGCCTATTTTTAGATTAATCACTTCAACCGAGACAAAAAAATAAAACTAGGAGCAAAACAAATGACTCAATTAGAAACACAACGAATGATTTTACGAAATTTTCAATTAACAGACGCGGTTGATGTCTATCAATATGCTAAGAATCCCCACATCGGTCCAATTGCTGGCTGGCCGGTTCATACTAGCGTTGCCGATTCGCGACACTATATTGCAGAATACTTCATCAGTCCCCATATCTTTGCGATAACACTTAAGGATGATCCCAACCATGTGATTGGCTTAGTAGGACTAGAATTAGTTGATGAAGGTAATGGCAAGGACTTCATGAACCCCGGTGAAGCAGAAATTAGTTACTGGCTGGGCGAACCATTTTGGGGTCAGGGTTTAATGCCGGAAGCAATTAAAGCGGTTGTCGCTTATGGCTTTACAAGCTGTCATCTACAAACGATTTGGTGCGGATATAAAGATGGCAATCAGCAATCTAAACGTGCTCAAGAAAAACAAGGCTTTAAATATGATCACACCGTGCCGCGAATGTACAATCCAGTTTTAGACGAATACATTATCGAGCATTTCACCAAGTTAACTAAATTAAATTGGCAACACTAATAAAGAAGGAACTGGGACAAAATCCCAGTTCCTTCTTTATTACACTTAACGCTGCTTACGCGAAACATTAGCGGCGGCATTGTCAATCAAAGCTTTTTCATGATACTTTTTAATCTTGGCATTGAGACGAACATAGGCGTAAAAATGAAAGATAATCCCACAACCTAATAGAATAGCGCCAAACAGATTCGAAAATAGCGTGATCACAATCGCTGCAAAGTAAATGGCAACACTACGGACAGGATCATATTGAATGTGATCGTAAAAATCAACATTCACTTTTTTGTTGCGCAATTCCGGATGTTGATGTAAATACCAATAAATAACAAAGAACATGGCCGAGGCAATTAAAGCAACCACATCGTAAACAATTAAGGCTACTTTTAAATCGACACGATTCATGGTGGTCAACGTGTCAGCAACCAATGACATCGGATAATCTATTAAAGTCACACTGAATAGCAAGATTAAATTAATCACGTTCATATTGCGGTCGATTTTTTTAAAGAGGCCGAAGAAATCATGGTGAAATAACCAGAGCGTCCCCACATAAAAATAAGAAAAAGTGTAAGACAATAAAATTGGCCACTGATTAAGTAGCGCCTGTCCTAAATGACCCACCTGGTAATCAGGAATCTGAAACTGTAGAACTAAAATCGTAATTAGAATGGCGAAAATACCATCGCTAAATGCCTGAAATCGACTAATATTCATACTGAATCACTTCCGCTGTTTAATTAACGTCTACTATTTTAACATATGAAACGAAATCTTTGCTCGTGTCATTGCCTAAGTAACACGATATCTAATGCGTTAGATTGGCATATTGCCCGTCATTAAAAACACCTTCATAGTTTCATCACGAAATGATCAGACAACTAGCAAAATTGCTGCACACTTCTTTCAAACGCAGGCGGTATAGTTATCAACATAGAAAGTTACTAAGAGGTGATGCACATGACCAACACAGCCGCCGATTTTCATGTTAGCGCAACGGAGAGTCCCCAGGCAACCTACCTGAATTAATTGCTAGTTTTCTTCATTTTATTCCTCCCCCCTTAGAATGAAATACCATCTAATAAACGTTGCCCACGTTTATTAGCCCTTTCAATCAAAATTCCCGTTTTGATTGACCCCAATTATATATCTACCCTTCCAAAACACATTCAGTTGCCCACCGGATGTGTTTTTTAGAGTGCGAAAAGCAACGGGTTGCTGGTCTAAATTTAAATGGAAAGATTGATGCATGCTAATGCAGCAAGATTTTCACTTAAATTTCGCACCAGCAGTTGACTTGAGCACGTTTCAAATCAGAGCGCGAAAGCAAACGGGTTGATTGCGTAGCTCTAACTAGAAAGCACAGCTGGATGTTAACCCAGATGGGATTTTTAGTTAGACATAGCAATCAGTTGCTTGGAGCACGTTTCAAAAATCAGATCGGCAAAGCAACGGGTTGCGGTATAAATTTAAACACGTTTCAAACCTAGAGTACAACCCACCACCACTAAAGAAAGACCGTCTTAGGCAACGGTCTTGATCCTTTTGATAATATGCGTTAAAACATGCTGTTCCCAAAAAATAATGAACGGGCCTGAACCGAAGGCAACAATAACTGTGACTAAGCCAAAATGACCATGCACCAAAACCGCGATTACCATTGCGGTTACATCTTGAATGATTCGCACAAATCGGTATTTGCTACTATGCGTCAGTTTTAAAATCATCGGCGTAATCGCATCGTAAGGAGAAATTCCCACATCTGCCACAATATACATGGATAGACCAAAGGTAAAGACTAACAGTCCGATGAGTGCTAAGCCGATTTTAAATGGCAAGGAATCGGGAGTAACGAAGTTTTCACCCAAGACGCCACTGAAAAATTGAATACCAAACCCGACCAGAGCCATATTAAAAATTGTACCGACACCAATCAATCTTTTATCAACGAAAAAAACCAATATTAAAATGAATAGGTTCAATAAAAGTTGATATGGTCCCAGTTGCCAACCAATTAATTGGGAAACGCCGAGATTCATGGCCGAGTAGGGATCCATTCCTAAATCCGATGCCAACAAGACTGACGCCCCCAATGCAAAAATCAACACACCAACTAGCGACATCAACGAACGGTCCAAAATCTCTCGAGGACTTCTTTTCATAAGGACTCAACCTCTTTGCATCATCGTTTTCTTAACTGCTAACGTTACTTTACCGTAGTTAAACGAAATTTACTAGCTCAAGTAGGACCTAAAACAACATACTGACCAAACTAACTTGCTCGTCCACTGCCGTAAAATAACGCCAATCCTATTCTGATGCAATCTTCGTATAGGTCAGATAAGCAAAATTATTAATTTTGGTAGCAGTGCGCAATTGTAAAAGTTGTTGCTTAATTTCTCCGGTGAATAACGGAATTCCTGCTCCCAAAATCACTGAGACCGTGGAAATTTGATAAACATCAATTAAATTCGCATTAATTAATGGCGCCAATAAACTACTACCACCAATAATCCAAATATCACGTCCAGGTTCAGTCTTCAATTGTTGGACTAATTTAACCACATCCATCGTGATGAAATGGCGGTGCAAAATCTCTGGTTGATCAGGATGTGTCGTTAAAATATAGCTCTCCTGATTATCATAGGGATAATGATCCGGCGATAATTCATTGACAACTTGATCATAAGTTGTCCGCCCCATCACAACTGTATCCACATGAGACATTAACTTGGGATATTCATCATCAACCTCATCATGAGTTGCATTTAACTCTAAAAATTCAACCGAGCCATTCACATCTGCAATATAACCATCTAAACTTTGGGCAATAAATAAAATAACCTGACGAGCCATTTCACATCACGATCCTTTCTAACTCATTGTAACAAAGAGCGCTAGTTTAGACATTATTTAAGAACCAGGCCACTGATGCTTACCACGAACTCATTAGCCAATCTTAAAACTAATCACAAAACGTTAATTCTAAATCAGAAACTGAGAAAAAGTTATTCCAATTTTTTGATGCTGCCATAGCGACCTGTCGATTAAGGTAAACGGTTCTTAGAATTAATTTTTGATTTGATAATTGAAATTCGGTTCATTCATTGCAGCAATTTTAGTGATTTTGGTTGAAGTCACCTTATTTTTAACTAAACGAAAATGGCAGCAATCCACCAACGGATTACTGCCATTCTTCTTTTGTTCTTGCTAATTATGAGTTGAAACGTGCTGCAAACAACTGGGTGTCGTGTATTTAAGCGTGAATCTCACTGCGCTAACACGCAGCAATCTTCCCGTTTAAATACAAACACCCAACCCGTTGGCTTTCGCACTCTGGATTTGAAACGTACTGCAAACAACTGGCGACAGTGAATTTAAGTGTGAAGCTCTTTGCGTTTACACGCAATGATCTTCACATTTAAATTCATATCGCCAACCCGTTGTTTTGCGCACTCTAGTCTAACTTAGTCTTACTTTGTACTTCAAGTTTGTCATTGAAGTCGTAAACAACTGGTTCGCCAGTTGCCATTTCCAAGTTGATGATGTCTTCGTCAGAAATACCTTCGATGTACTTGCTTAAAGCGCGTAATGAGTTACCATGAGCAGCGATGATGATATTTTTGCCGTCAAGTAATTTAGGTGCGATTTCATCTTCCCATAAAGGAATAACCCGTTCCAAAGTTACTTTAAGGTTTTCGCCACCAGGAATGATCCGTGGGTCAAGGTTAGCATAACGACGATCATTAGCTGCTGAACCTTCATCATCAGCACTCAATAATGGTGGTAAAACATCGTATGAACGACGCCAAATATGAACTTGTTCGTCGCCCCACTTTTCAGCTGCTTCAGCCTTATTTTGGCCTTGTAATGCGCCATAATGACGTTCGTTTAAACGCCATGTCTTTGTTTCAGGAATCCAAAGTTGGTCTGAACCTTCAAGGGCATAGTGTAAAGTCTTGATAGCACGAGTTAAAACAGAAGTATAAGCCTGATCGAATTCCAAACCTGCTTCTTTGATTAAACGACCAGCATTCTGTGCTTGTTTAACGCCTTCTTCACTAAGATCAACATCAACCCAACCAGTGAATTGGTTAGATAAGTTCCATTGACTTTGTCCGTGACGGATCAATACTAATTTTGCCATTAATATTAGCCTCATTTCATGATTAATTTACCAGTATCAATTGTATTTGTTTTTCAGAAAAAATACAAGTTACAGCAGCCTTTTGTTTACATTTTTCAAGCAGAGTGCGAAAAGCAATGGGTTGCTGGTTTAAATTTAAATGGAAAGATTGATGCGTGTCAACGCAGCAAGGTTTTCACTTAAATTTTGTACCAGCAGTTGCTTGGAGCACGTTTCAGATCGAGAGTGCGAAAAGCAACGGGTTGATTGCGTAGCTCTAACTAGAAAGCACAGCTGGGTGTTAACCCAGATGGGATTTTTAGTTAGACATAGCAATCAGTTGCTTGCAGCACGTTTCAAAATCAGAGTGCGAAAAGCAACGGGTTGGCGGCATGACTTTAAACGGGAAGATCGCTGCGTGTTAACGCAAGGAGATTCACGCTTAAATTATGCGCAGTCAGTTGTTCGCAGCACGTTTCAACCAGAGCATCGCAATACAATCAGTCGCTTTACGTACGTTTAATAATTCCTGCCGCTAATAAAAGCAATTGAATGGTCGTCGGTCCGACAAAAGTGAAACCGCGTTTTTTCATATCTTTGGCGACAACTGTCCCTAAACTAGACTGTTGATTCAAAGGTGCGCCAGGTTCGACTTGCACTTGCCAAACGTTATTATCTGTAAAGTGCCACAAATATGCTGAAAAGTTGGTAAATTCAGGTGCTAATTTGACAATTGCGCGAGCATTAGTCACGATGGCCTGAATTTTACGGGGATTGCGAATCATCTCGGGATTAGTCAGCAATGCTTCTAACTCCGGCTCGTCAAATCCAGCAACTTGGCGATAATCAAAGTTGGCAAACACCTGCCGAAAAACGGGAATCTTACTAGCCGCTGCCTTCCAACTTAGACCAGCTTGAAAAACAGCAATGACTAACATTTCAAATAAAAGTTGATCATCATGAGTTTCCTGACCAAAGATGCGATCATATTCGTGTATGCCATCTTCTTGCTTGGCCATTATTTCGCACCTTTCTTGTCATGATCCTGCCAATGTTGTACCGCAAATAAACGCACACGGCTTTCAATCTCGTCGCGAACTTGGCGAAAAACCAACAATCGTGCTTGTTCATCCCCTGTTGCCTGAGCTGGATCAACTAGCGGCCAATGAATTTTGCTCACATTCTGACTAACAACTGGACAACGATCACGCGCATCGCCGCATAATGTCACCACATAGTCACACCGCCGCAAGAATTCTGGATCAATCAATTGTGACTGCTGTTTGGAAATATCCACGCCTTTTTCTGCCATGACTTTAACCGCCCAGGGATTTAGACCGTGCACCTCTAGACCAGCACTGGCAATTCGCCAAGTCGCTGGCAAAATTTCCCGAGCAAACCCTTCAGCCATTTGACTACGACAAGAATTTCCGGTACATAAAAAGTAAATTTGTGGCAATATCCTCACCTAATTCTTTCGCTTTTGAGAATCAGTTGTCGTCGGATCAACTGATCTTGAGTGCCGAAACTTCTTTAGCCAGTCAACTTTTTTCGCCCGACCATGAATCAGGTCGGCTAAATCATGACGGAAACTAAATAGCGATAATAACATTAGAAAAGTAAAGCCTAGGCCGACTTCCAAGTTATATTGCGTAAAACCAATCACCGCATAACTCAGCCAGATGACAATCCCAGGTAGTGTTAAATTTTGGGTCACTAGCATAACCGCCAAAGCAATCAATAAACTGAGCACGCCCCATTTTAAATTAAACAGTAATACCAAGATAACTGAAACAGCCACGCCTTTGCCACCACGAAAGTTTTGCCAAGCTGGGAAATTGTGACCTAACGTGGTACCAATGCCGGCATACAAAATCGCTAAATTTCCTAAATCCGGAAAAAGTAACTGACAAATTAACACGGCTAAAATAGTTTTCAATAAATCGCCGCATAATGTTAAAATACCATACTTCTTGCCAAGAACCGCACCAATATTGGCCGTCCCTGGATTACCGGAACCTATTTCCGTGGGCTTCTGACGAGTGCGCCAGTAACTGACCACATAGGCCGTTACGAAGTTACCAAAGCCATAGCCGATCAACAAACAATATAATTTTTCCGTCCACATTGTGCTCACCTACAGTTATTTAACTATTTCCTTAATATTACGTTGATTATAGCATAGAATTTTTGCAAGAAATGAGTGTTAATTATGAAAATTAACCACAGTATTATTGATTGCTGAATTATTCTGTGAAAGTAATTATTTTTGGCGAAAGCGCTGTCTTATACCGATTAAACCTGCATGTTGAAACGTTACGGTATATAATAAATAAGATTATTAATAAGGAGACGAAACAATCATGAAACCAATTATTGCGATGCCTAGCGATGCGCTAGTTGAAGTTAATCCGCGCATGCCTAGCGATTATCCAGCTTATGCACCCCACGATGTGAAAGAAGCGGTCTTTGCGATCGGTGCAACGCCCTTGATCCTGCCATTTCCAGATAATATGGCTGAAGCACAAGCTGCTGCAGAAGAGATGGTTAATTTATATGACGCTTTAATTCTGCCAGGCGGTCCTGACGTTGCGCCGCAATATTTCGGCGAAGAACCGATCCCTGAAATCGGTATTACCGTCTCGCAAAAAGATGAATTTGAAATTGCGCTGATTAAAGCAACATTAGCTGCCAACAAACCCATTCTCGGTATTTGCCGTGGTATCCAAATTATGAACGTCGCAATGGGTGGTACTTTATATCAAGATTTAGCGACGCAAGATCCCGATTACGCCATCCAACACACACAAGCAACAATCGGCAACTTTGTAACTCATCATATCAATCTCGAAGCCGATAGCCGCTTAGCTAAATTAGTTGGTATGAAACTACTCGTCAATTCACGCCACCACCAAGCCGTCCGCAAACCCGGTAAAGGACTACGCGTCACCGCAACCGCACCAGACGGCGTCATCGAAGGCCTCGAATCAACCGATAATAATTTATTCGTCGGCGTCCAATGGCACCCAGAAAACCTCTGGCAAAAAGATCCCGTCCAGTTGAATATTTTTAAAGATCTACTAACAAGAATTTAGAGTGCGGAGAACAACGGGTTGACTGTCTTAATTTAAACGGGAAGATCGCTGCGTGCTAACGCAGAGAGATTCACGCTTAAATTATGCGCAGTCAGTTGTTCGTAGCACGTTTCAGATTAGAGTGCGAAAAGCAACGGGTTGATTGCGTAGCTCTAACTAGAAAGCACAGCTGGGTGCCAACCCAGATGGGATTTTTAGTTAGACATAGCAATCAGTTGCTTTGAGCACGTTTCAAATCAGAGTGCGAAAAGCAACGGGTTGCTGGTCCAAATTTAAATGAAAAGATTGATGCATGACAATGCAGCAAGATTTTCACTTAAATTTCGTACCAGCAGTTGCTTTGAGCACGTTTTCAAACAAGGCCACAAATACTCACAACATACCATAACCAACCAATTACCCTCGAATCCGCGTGGGGTTGAAATCTACGCGGCTACATATTAGTTAGGAAGTTCATATGAATCAAGCACATCACACCAATAATTCACCACCATTTCTTCGCTTGTGAATTCACCAAACAATCGATCATGGGAGGAATTATTAATGACAACTCAAAAAAATATTAACGAACTGATTGACGATTTACGCCAAAAAGGCGTACAAATCGTTGAATTTTTATACGATGATTACACTGGTTTAACTCGCGGCAAAACAATGGTAATCGACGACCTAGCCGCTCACATTACCAGTGGTATGGGCATCACCAAGGCGATGTTTGCTTCCACCGCTCGCGACGGCATTGTCGAAGTTGCTGACATGACAGCCGTAGGTGAATTACGTTTGGTTCCAGATTTAGATTCACTTCAGATTTTGCCGTATGCGCCACAAGTCGCAACGATGATGTGTGACCATTACAACACTGATGGCACGCGTGCTTCAGCTGATCCTCGCAATACTTTGCAAACCATCATCGCCAAGTTAAAAGAATTAGGTTTAACCGCAAAAATGACTTACGAACATGAATTCATGTTATTTAGTGGTACCGGCGCCGACAAAAAACCGGTCAATCCTCAAGTTTGTTTCTCAACTGATGCCATGGATTTTGCTTACACATTCTTACCAGAAATGTTAAATCAATTGCGTGCTGTGGGCATTACGCCTGTGGAATATTATCCGGAGGCTGGTAGTGGCCAACATGAACTACCAGTTGCGCCAGCTGAAGCCTTACTTGCTGCCGACAATGAAATTCGTTTCAAGCGAATCATTAAACATGTTGCTTTAGAGCACGACATGTCTGCTACTTTTGCACCAAAACCACTGTTAAATACTGAAGGTAGCGGCGCCCACGTCCACTTTTCATTATGGCAGGATGATGGCAGCAATGCTTTTTACGACGCTCACGATGATTTGCAACTTAGTCAAACAGGTTATTACTTTATTGGCGGCATGTTGAAGCACATCCAAGCTTTGACTGCTTTAACTTGCGCTACGGTTAATTCTTATCAACGTTTGCAACCCGGTGCTTGGAGTTCTGCCTTTGCCACATTCGGTCAAGATAATCGTGAAGCTGCCATTCGCGTCCCTTCAACTTTCTGGGGCGAAGAAGGTAAAACTATGAATATCGAATTAAAAGCGAGTGACGCCACGGCGAATCCATATATGGCATTAACTGGAATTCTAGCAGCTGGCTTAGATGGCATTCAGCACAAAATCAAACCTAATCTACCAGTTGACGTTGATCCCGCTAGCTTAACAGATAACCAACGGACTGAATTAGGTGTTCAACGTTTGCCAGCAAGTCTTGAAGAAGCCTTGACTGCTTTAGGCCAAGATGATTTCTACAAAGAAATTTTCAGCTCTCGTACTATTGAAGCTTACATTAAAGTTAAGCAAGCCGATGTCACTTACTTTGCTGGACAAACTCCTGATCAAATTGCCCAAACTCATCGTGATTTATATTAATTGACAATTTAATCCAGTTAACTTACAGTCTGCACTTAAAAAAAGGACCAGATTTCAACTATGTGAGATAGGGCCATGTTTCTACTTGGCGCATCTCGCCAAAGTAGAATGGACACTGACACGAACACCAAAAGTTTCTTAGTGGGTTTTACTAAGAAACTATCATATGCGTGAGATAGGGCCATGTTTCTACTTGGCGCACTTCGCCAAAGTAGAATGGACACCGACACGAACATCAAAAGTTTCTTAGTGGGTTTTACTAAGAAACTATCATATTTGTGAGATAGGAGAACCTTAAATGACTTTAGAAAACTTCATCGCTACTGTACCTTTATTCGACCATCATTGTCATTTCTTAATTCAGTCTAGTGTTTCGAATCGGGCTGAACGTTTGGCTCGCGTCTCATCTGAAGCGGACAGTCAATATCCCCTGAATGACACGAAGAATCGCCTCGCTTGGTTTGCGTTTCAAGCCGAGGCTCAAGAGTTCGCACTTAATCCTGACCAGCCACTCGCACCAATGAATGCGACTGACTATGCCACTTACAACCAACGTATTTTCAGTCACTACCATTTCGAAAAAATGTTGATCGACACTGGTTTTATTCCAGATGATCCAATTTTGGATTTGCAGGAAACGAGTCAAATTACTGGCGTCCCAATTAAACCAATCTTCCGTTTAGAAACGCATGCAGAAGAATGGCTTGTTAAAACCGATAACTTCAGTGATTGGTGGTCTGGTTTCAGTGACCAAGTTGCCCACGCCCGTGCCAATGGTTATGTTGGTTTCAAGTCAATTGCTGCCTATCGCTTCGGTTTACGTTTACAAGACGTTAGCTTAGCCGATGCCCAGGCCGCTTACCAAACTTGGCAAGACTCTGGCATTACCCGTCTTTCGAGTCCTGTTTTGATTAGCTACTTGTTGTGGCAACTCGCCCCAGTTATCACTGGACAAAATATGCCACTTCAATTTCACGTTGGCTATGGTGACGCCGATACCGATTTGTACGAGGGCAATCCATTATTAATGCGACCATTTTTGCAAGCCTTCTGTGCTAAAGGATTAAAAGTCGTCTTGTTGCATTGCTACCCTTATCACCGTGAGGCCGGTTATTTAGCTAGCGTCTTCCCTAATCTCTACTTCGACACCTCGCTGATCGATCCTCTTGGTCCCAGTTCTGTGACGCGTGTCTTAAATGAGTCCTTGGAATTGGCGCCTTATAATCGTTACCTATTTGCATCCGATGCCAGCACTTATCCAGAAATGTACGGCGTCGCTGCCAGATTGTTCAAGCAAGCTTTAAACACGCACTTTGAAAACTTAACTGATGTTCCAGCCGCTCAAAAAGAACGCTGGATTCAGCAAATCTGCCACGAAACAAGTGAGCAGATCTACTTGGAGGAGAATTAATGAATAGAAAAAAATTATCACTGATTGAAGTTTTAGGCCTTTCTGTGGCCATGTTGGCACCAACTGGGGCGATGTCCTTCAATACTGCCGGCGCCGTGACTATGGCCGGCGTCAACGCACCAATCGCCTTTTTATTAGGTGGTCTAGGCGTTTTATTCGTCGGCATTTCCTTCGTTGAATTGGGACGTCACATTCCCGGCGAAGGTTCCGCCTACGCTTACAATCGCAAGGCCCTTGGCGAAAAAGGCGGCTTTATTTCCGGTTGGCTGTTAATTTTCACTTACATCACCTTTACCATGAGTACTTCTGCAATTGTCGGAAATTTCGTTGATGTTTTCTTGCAACATTTTGGCATTCATTTACCCGTACAACTTTATATCATTCTGACGTTAATTGTTGGTGGTGCATTGAGTCACATGGGGATTGAATTCTCAACCCGGTTTGCCTTAGCTTTGGAAATCGTCGCCGTCGGTGCTTTAGTTGTCTTAACCACCGTTATTTTGGTCCACGGTGGTCACGCTGGCCTTTCTGCAGTACCGTTGAATCCCGCTAAAAGTCAACCAACACAAATTGGTGCCGGGATGATTTTTGCCTTAATGTCTTTTGCCGGCTTTGAAGGGGCCGCTACCATTGCTCACCGCGGTAAAAATCCTGCTCGTGCAATTACAATTTCAATTTTTGGCTCTGTCGTTTTTGCGGCGATTTTCTACTTCGTCGTTAGTTATACTGAAATCATCGGTTACGGTACTGCTAACATTAGCAAAATGGCCCATTCTGCTGCACCTTTGAATTTCTTAGCAACTCAATATATGGGCGGCGGCATGGCCGTCTTCATGGATTTTGCAGCAATGACTAGTTACTTTGCTTGCTACTTTGGTGCCTTAAACGCCGGTGCTTTCATGTTAGAGGCTTTATCGAAGAGCGGTTATTTGCATCCTTGGTTAGGCAACTTGAAAGGTGACAAACAAACGCCAACTCATGCCCTAGATTTAATTACAGTCCTTTGTTTAATCGCCTACGTTATTTTTGGCCTGATTTTGAAAGTCAATGCACCAAATTACTACAACTATTTCGGTGCCGTTGGTATGATTGCCCTACTTTTGGTTTACGTTCTCGTCAGCGTTGGTGCAATTAATTACTTCCGCACGGACAAAGTGAAATTCAATTGGTTCAAGCATCTAGTCGCACCAATTATTGGGATCATCGTTTTGATTTTTCCGATCTACAGTAATATCTGGCCAATTCCTGCATGGCCGATGAATCTCTTCCCGTACATGGTACTTGTTTGGCTGATCATTGGTTTCTTTATTCCTAAGAAAAAGCGGACTGATTTAGAATAACTCGTATTTTGAAAAACAGAGTTTAAGTCAATAGAAATTGTTAGCTTGACGTTCTTCACGTTTATTCAAGATTGCTCATGGAATGTGTGCATTATCTTGGCAATGAAAGAATACTTGGCGCTGGAGTCTTACTTTTCAAAAGAGTGGAAACTAAAACTACTATCGTTGCGGTTCTTCGCGCTTGTGCAAAGGTTGCGTATGGTGTGTGGCGCGTTGTCGTGGCGGCGAAAGAATACTTAGCGCTGGAACGTAGTGGGCATTCTGACTGAATAGTGGCAATTAAAACTGTTATGTTGTGCTTCTTCGCGCTTACGCAAAGGTTGCATATGGAACATGACTCGTTGCCGTGGCGGCGAAAGAATACTTAGCGCTGGAACGTAGTGGGCGTTGCTTGAAGCCAATTTTTGGAAAATTGTCTCCAAGACAAGCCTTATTGTAGGTGATAAATCACCAACAATAATGTCACTACTGAGCGGTATTCTTTCGCCGCCACTAAATTAACAAGAGGGCAACCTAGCGCCAGCGCTGAATTGATGAGTGTTTGGATTGCTCCCCCCTAAAATTTTGGGAAGTACAAACTTGAAGTTAAATCACACCACCACATCTCGTTTGTCAGTGCCGGAGGGAAATCGCGATCAGCCGCGGCATTCTTGTTGATGGTTTACCATTTACAAGAAAGTTTGTATTTGAGACAAATCGGTTTTTGATTTGTCTCAAATCAAGCTCGCAGCGTTCCACCAGCGTATTTCCCGTAGGCACGAAGAAGAACTACTCAAAAATATAAGTTTAAAATGGCCACAATCCAATTCTCAGGATTGTGGCCATTTTTTTCGAGCAAGATTTTCTGATGGTACTTTTCTATACACTATTTGAAACGTGCTGCGAAAGTCTGACAACTCCGCTTAAGCTAGCAATGAATAAGTTCAAAGAACGAACTTTTTCATTGCTTTCTTAATGCTCATTGTCAACCCGATTTTCTCCACACTCTGAATTGAAACGTGCTGCAAAGCGCAGTTAGTTCCGGTTAAGCTAAGCCAGTTTAAATCTTAAAACCAAGATTTTAACTGGCTTGATCTTAATCCTCACTAACTACCCGCGCTTTTCCGCACTCTATTTTTCTGCTGTGAAGACATGATGGGCGAGTCGGTAGGAGTGGTCGCAGGCTGCGGCGACGTCTGGTTCGTGGGTGACGATGATCACGCAACGATTTTGTTCGTGGGCGATTTTTTGGAAGAGTTGAATCACATCTTGGGTATTTTCTTCGTCCAAGTTACCGGTTGGTTCGTCGGCGACGACTAATTTAGCATCGCAACACATCGTTCGGGCAATGGCAACTCGTTGTTGTTGGCCGCCGGAAAGACGTTGAACATTCTTAGTCATTTGTTCATCGGTCAATCCGAGTTTGCGCAACATTTCCTGCGCATACTTCTTATCACCTTTATGACTAGACTGGGTGACCGCCATCGCTGTTAATAAATTGTTCAACGGCGACATATACGTCAATAGATTATACGATTGAAACACAATCGAGACGTTATATTGGCGATATTTAGTGAGACCAATACTATTAATTCCTTTACCGTTAAAACTAATTTCACCAGCACGAGGCTTATCTAAACCAGCAATCAACGACAAGAAAGTCGTCTTGCCAGAGCCACTTTGACCAACAATTGCGTATGATTGACCTTGTTCAAATTCAAGATTGACGTTTTCGAAAAGGCTGTTTTCTTGGCGGTCATACCAATAACCGAGATTTTTAATTGTTAACATTAATGAATGACCTCCTTAATCAATCAAAACTTTGCGCGGCGACAGACGGAGAATCCCGCCGGAAGCCAAGGTAATGGAAATAAAGATGATGGCTAAACCGAAGCCGCCTAATTCTGCTAAATTAGTTGGGGTAACTTGAACATCAAGTTCGGTTTTATCGGTCTTGCTACTGCCCATGAAGCTAGCACCGCCACTACGACCAGCTTGACCGCTTGGTGCACTGCCGCCAGGACCAGCTTGACCACCAGTACTACCAGGACGTTGCGAATTAACATTAGAAGCAGTCGAACTCGTCTCTTGAGCAACTAATTGTTCACCTAACTTGTTTCCAACGAACTTGCCGCCGATACCAGCAACACCAACTGCGATGACTAACACAATGAACATTTCGACGAAAAACTGGCCAATAATCTTCATTCGGGATTCACCCATGGAAAGGAGTACGCCAATTTCATAACGGCGTTCGCGAATCATTAAGATGACGATCAAAGCTAAGATAATTGTTCCGGCAATTGCAACGAGCCAGACAATTTTATCAGCAAAAGATTTGACGTTATTCATTGAAGCTTTGACACTTTGATAACTGGCATCATTAGCTGACAATGAATATTTAGACGTGTTAATCAGCTTCTTACCAGCCTTCTTGACGCTGCTAACCTTTGCAGGGTCACTAACAGTGAATGTTACCGAATCAGCTGTATTGGCGTATTTGGTGCCTTTAATCGTATTTGCAAGTGTGTAGGAACTATAGATCGTATTTGATGGATCGGTTGCACCCGGCCCCATTTGCGAGGAGGTGCTAGTTGATGGTGCTTTATAAATTCCGACAATCGTCAACTTGTAAGTTTTACTGCCGGAAGTAGCTTTCACCGTGACAGTGTCGCCAACCTTAAGGCTCTCTTGCTTGGCCAACTCAGTTTCGATAATAATATTATTGGTATTAGCATCTGAGGCCTTAATTCCACGACCTTTCGTAATCTTATAGTTGTTGTCGGTAAAATTACTCGTCAAACTCGTGGCAGAGACACCAGACACAGCAATGTCGCCTTGACTACTTGTCATTTTGTCGCCGCCTGGCGCATCGCCACCACCCTGCATCACACTTTGACTTGAAGTAGACGACGTCGAAATCGCGTCGAAACTTTTAGCATTGACTGAGGTTGTCGACGTTAAGTTATAACTCGCAACATTATTTAACTTAGCAATTTTTTTAACATCAGCTAATTTAACTGGTGTCATTGATAACGACGGTTTCGTCTTGGTACTAGAAGCCGTTCCTTGACGCATTTTTTTAAAGGCCGCTTCGCGATTGGCGGATAAAGTCAAAGTCGCGCCGATACTCTTCTTAGCGTTACTCGTCGCCGCATCCGCCGCATTACGAATCAATAACCCCGCCAGTACAAACAACATAATCGCCGACGTCACCAAAATCAAAAGCACCGTCCGACCCTTCTTGGCCACTAAATTCAACCAAGCACGCTTAAAAAAATTCATAAAAAGCCTCCTAAAAATACAAGTTGTGAGTAGGCATGGTTTGAAGGTGAAATCTAAGTTCGTAAAAATGTGAATCTTGATTTTAAGATTCATGTTTTTACAACTTAGATGCAACCTTCAATGCCTACGAACACAGTTAAGTTGTGAGAGGGAGCGTCTAGAGGCGTACGGCTAAGATAAAGCATGACAAAATTCTGCTTTTAGAATTTAGGCATGCTTTATCTTAGCAGCTAGCCTCTGCGACCTCGAACACGTTTAATACAAGTTGTGAGTAGTACCGGGTTGAGATGGATAAATAAAGTGGCTGGCACTGAAATCTTGCTAAAGATTTTAGGGACAGACATTTTATTTATACCATCTCAGGTACTACGAACACATTTATGTTGTGAGTAGGCATGGTTTGAAGGTGAAATCTAAGTTCGTAAAAATGTGAATCTTGATTTTAAGATTCATGTTTTTACAACTTAGATGCAACCTTCAATGCCTATGAACACAGTTATGTTGTAAGAGGGAGCAACCTCGAACATAAAATTTAAATCCTGTTCCTATCACATTAATGCGTCATTTAATAACACTACTTAGATTACGCAATAAAAGCGATCAATCTATGCCCCGTTTTTGTATTTTTCAAGCTTTAAAATCGAATTTTTTGTGTCTTTGTTTCTCTGACTAAGACTAGCTTTTGGCTTAGAAATTGGAACAGTTTTTCTTATAGAAACCTCACTTTAGCAGCTCCTTCTGCTCTGGCGATTATTTCTCGGTGTGGTTGCTCAACTACTAGCAACTCACTTTAAAAGTCCGATTGTTATTTTCAGTGGCTTAACCTTAATTATCTTCTTTGAACGGTTAGGTCTCTTCGCTAATCCGCACTTAAGCAATCTAGCAAAATATTTACCTTCTTACTTTGTCAAATTTTCTTATATTATTAACGGTCAAGGCGAATTCGTTCTTTTGCGTCCCGGACAAGGTATCGCGGTTCTAATGATTTGGACTGTATTAATCGGCTGGCTAACATCTGTTAGAATCCTACACTCACAAAAGTATCATCAATTCAACACAACAATCTGAAACTTGCCTTTAAATAGCAACCTGATATAGTAAAATATCCCAAGCGTGTCTCACCATGCACAAAGCCCCCTAACTCAGCTAAGTTAGAGGGCTTTTTTGACACTTTTAAAAAACGTTTGGGCTGAAATGTTGCGCCTAATCAGCGAGCAATCCACAAAACGATTAGTGATTGATTGCTGTGATAATCGCTGAAAAAATTGCTATGGCAAGTAAGCCAACGATAATAATCATGTGACGGCGTTTGTTCAGCAAAAAAATAGCCGCAAATTCGCGAATCAATGCATTAGGCAGGAAATACAAACGTACTTTTGAACCAACACCGTTAGCCTTTAAGCCAGCCATTCTAGCATACAAACCGGCGCGGAACGTGTGATAGTTATTCGTGAAGAATTTAACCCGCGGCATGACATCTTTAGTGGCAAAATCAGTCGCAATCACTCTTTTTGAGAATTGCATGTTTTGCAACGTGTTTTTCGACTTAGCTTCTAAAACGACCAATTCTTGCGGCCAGCCGTGTGCGACTGCGTAATCGGCCATTGCTTGCGCTTCCGACAATTGTTCATCAGCACCTTGCCCACCGGAAAAAACAATTTTAGGCAGTGGCCGCCCTTTCTGTTCTTGCTTCTTAGCATAAGTCAGCGCGCGATCAATGCGACTACCTAACAAGCGGGAAACCTTATGACCGTCAATTAAACCGGCGCCTAAAACAATCAAATAATCTTGACGATAGTTACGCGGCACAAATTGATACAAGAACGCATTAACCAAATAATTGTAACTGCAGAAAACCATATAAGTTCCGATGGCAGGAATCACGCCCAGCAGTGCATTCAACCATTCTGGTAAAAAGCGATTCGCACTCAGCAAGTTAAACGCCCAATAGCCCATTAACAGCAACGCTAAAAATAATGTCAGCATATTAGCCAATGTATGACTTTCGCGCTTCCACACAATCATGGCGTTCCAGAGCAACAAGGCCCAGCCCATCAACAACACCAGCCCGATAATACCAACTAAGACGATAAACAACAGTCCCATGAAGGTAATAAAGGTATTATTTCCGGTATTGAAAATCAGCACCGCCAGCCAAACCAAAAAGACACCAAAAAATAATGAAAATAAAATGCCATTAATTAAACGCCGTGGTTCTTTCAACCAGCTATACAAAAAAACACCCAGAAAAACTAACATGATCAATCCAATAATGACGACAACCCCAATTAGGCGCCCCAACGATGCATTGGCAACTTGTTCCAAAGTAACGACCTCCGCTCAATATTCTAATCTCATTTTAGCATAATCACGCTTAGACCAAAATGGAGAAACGGCCCGGGTAAGTAACTGTCTTGCTTGATTGCTTCACATTTCTGACCATAATCACGATTATCGGCACTTTTCTTACCAAAACCACTTGTTAAGACTATAATGAAATTGTAGAGATTCACAATATGGAGGGATTAAGCCTTATGGCAAAAGCAGTTGACATTAAAAATTATCAAAACGATCGGGTTGCACATGCGTTTCTCGAGTTTTATTTAGCTTTATTTAGGAATAACGAATTAGATGCTTTGGCCACTTTTAACGCGCAGGAACAAATGGCTGAGATTAATCATTTCTTGCAATTAGCACCACAAGTTACCAATGAACAATTGATTGAAGAATTAGTTGAAGCGCGCGGTACTGAATTAACCGATCTCTTCAACAATATCGTTGCTGACGAACCAACGATTGTTGACTTAACTAGCGAAAACGCCTGGCATGACTGGTACAAGACACTCACTAAGAAAATCGCCATCCGCACACCAGGTGGTAGTTGGAATAAATACGGTACTCGCTAATAGTTTGATTAAGATTGGCTCAAGTGATGCATGACGATTTCTATGATGCGTTGTTTGGGCCAATTTCATGCTATTGCCGGCGAAATATCAGTCCCAAGATTGATGAGTGTCAATCATGAAGATGAGAGAATAAGGTCAAACATGGAGGTCTGAATATGGATAATTTAGTTAAAAACATTAAACGTAACATGTGGCTACGCGCCGCTGCTTTCATCATCTTTGGTATTTTGATCGCATTTAAACCCGCGATGATGATTAACATGAGCATTCAAATAATCGCACTCTACCTAGCTGTCCTGGGTGTTTATAACTTAGTGATCGGCTTAAAATCACATCAAAAAGGCGAGTCCTTAAATGGCGGAACAATTCTCGGCATTACCGAATTAGTCGGTGCCCTATTTGTCCTGTTATTCGCTAAAGCACTGCTAAGCTTATTACCATTCGTTATTGGCATTAGCTTGTTAATTCACGGCATCAATTACATCATGCAAATCCGAAACAACCGCCGCTACGTCAACATTAGCCCCGTTATGAATTACATCTACGGCGCCCTAATCATCATCGCCGCAGCAGTCATGATCCTCAACCCCTTCAAATCACTAACCGCCCTCTTCGCCATCTTCGGCTGGCTACTAATCATCATGGGCATCGCAGAAATATTCGGAACACGACTATTCAAAAAATAGAGCGCGAAAGGCAACGGGTTGGCGGTATGAATTTAAACGGGAAGATTGATGCGTGCCAACGCAGCAAGATTCACGCTTAAATTCACTTCCGCCAGTTGTTTGCAGCACGTTTCAGCAATCACCAGAAATCAAGCCGAAAAAAAGGCGCTAGGATTTTTTATCCCAGCGCCTTTCCTATGCCATTTTTTAAAGTTGATCGTATAAAATTTCAGCTAATTGTCCACGTAGACTTGCGCGATGTTGCCGCAATGCACGTGGTGTCACTTGCTGCTGATAAGCAATCATTGCCAGTGGATAACCTTTTAGGAAATGATCACGAATAATTAATTGATCCAACTCATTACCGGCAAAGGCCAATTGCTGCAGTAGCAGTAAGATTTCAACTTCTGAATCATAAGTTGCCAGGTCACCAATCACATCGAAATCCGGTAAGATATCGCCCTGTCGATAACGGTCACGCCGCAACAAGTCAATCACGTGCCAAACAATCTGGCGAAACGCGTAAGCCTTAAACCGGTCGTCGGTCTCAGGATCACCGTCATAATTGACATAAGCTTGCGCAAAAGCCAAATATGCCTCTTGCAAAAAATCGTCATAGTCTTGCGAACCACGCCAAATTCCAGCCCGTTTGACTGCACCTCGAATTAATCTTGGTTGTTGTAACGCGGCCTGTAACCCAGTTGTCAAATTACGTTGCTGCGAATCCATTCTTGTATTATTCATTGTGGAAACTCCTTAACAGAATTCCACAAGCGCCTGTGGTGACTACATCATAGCAAGCCCCACAAGGAATCACACCTCGGAGAAAAAAGCTGACCAGTTCACTGTTTTAGTTACTTTTTGATGCAACTACTATTTTTGAGGATTGCCAGATTAAGGTTGCGTCATTTGTTCCGTGATAAAATATTGACAGAATTTTTGCTCGGTTGTTTTGATTTGTGACGATTTGAAACGTGCTGTCTTTGTGAAACTACCGTACAACTGAAAACTCCTTACCAACGACCAACGCCATTAATGGACTCAGGATAAAAAATCCCCAGTCTATTTAGTTTAGGCTACTGCAAATGTGCACCTGAATACCAATGCTGACCAAGCCGGCTGATAACATCGAACTGTTTTCAATCGTACTTTTAATTAAAACTTCGCCATCTTTTCATCTTGCAGATGAAATAGGACTCGGAATCTTCGAAGGTCTGAGTCACCGGTTCGTAGGATTCATCATGGCAGATGCTCTGAACGACGCCGCGTTGGAATAGTTGCAGGTACTGACCAATTCTGAAAACAGTGACATGTTGGTGCCATTGCCGATAGAGATCGTCTTGTTGGCGCAAAACATTCATTGACAGTGTCAATTGTTGCGGATCAACGCCAATCTCGCGACACAAGTATTCAAAAGCGCGTAATTCAAGGACACTCATTAAGCAAAGATCCTCGAAACGATGTTGAAAATCGGCTCTAACTGGCAAGACAATGCGCAACCCATCCGTGAAATCAAACTCTACTTCTCTACCAGCGACTTTCGTTAAATGATAGACGTGATGCAGGGCCACCCAATCTGCTGACTTGGAACTGGAAACGCCGGATAAATGCATTGCACACCAATTACCAAAGCAAAGTGATAACTCGCGATTATGTGGCAGTTCAAGATGTTGCTTTAACCGGCGAATCACCGAGACATCAAGAATCGAGTTTGCCATCCGATATTGCAGTAAACTTTTCGTAGAGTAAGTGGAGAAGTAAACCGTGTCTGTACTGATCACCAATGTCTTAATCCCTTGCGGATTGACTAATCGATAATTGATCAATACATCAAAATCGTCAACAAACTCAAGCTCATGATGAAGCGGTACGGCTCGCCGCAAACAGGCTTGTAACAGCGTTCTTGTGGTAATAACTTGATCTCTCCCCAGCAATTGTCTAAATTCTACTAATGTCATATGTTTCACTTAATCAATCCTCTCATATTTAATGACTACAGGCCTATCTTAACGAAATGTAAGCGGATACTCAAGTGAAAACAGACAACTGTTCTATGACCTAATTCATATCTTGCGAACAAATTTTAGCATGAAAATAAACGTTAAAATAAAGGTTACAACGATCAATTCAAGTTCGCTAATTAAGCCGAGCCGTTTTGATCGACCTATTTTTTGGTCGCTCAGAACAGCACCATTGAAACCGCCAAACCCAGGTTTTAGAATCACGATGTCATAAAAAAGCCATACCCATTAATTTGGATATGACTTCATCAAGCACCACCAACACTATTTGGCAAAGACCACCTGTTTGAGATAAAAACACACAAAAAGAGAAACCAGGATTTTGTCCCAGTTCCTCTTGAATGATCAATTAAAATGATAATGCTAGCGAACGCTACTCAAATGAACGGCGAAACTTGGCATGAAGTATTGGATTGAACCAGTCTTAACAACATCGCCTGGTTTTGGAGCAGCAAGGTAAACACCACCGCCAAGGTAAATGCCGACATGATAAGTGTTACCACGTGCGCCCCAGAACAATAAGTCGCCTGGTTGTGCTTGAGCTACAGTACGGTATGAACCAGCGCTTTCCTGTAAGACGGTATTATGACCACCTAAGGAAATACCAAAGTGCGCATAAACATACTGTGTAAAGCCTGAGCAGTCAAAACCAGTTGCAGGAGAAGAACCGCCCCAAACATATGGTGTGCCCTTATATTGGCTAGCGTAAGCAATAATTGATGCTGCACTTACTGTACCAGTAGAAGGAGTTGTTGGTTTAGTTGGTGTTGTTGGTTTAACAACACTCGTGCTAGTTGAACTTGAATTGTTAGCACTAGAAGAGTTCGAATTATTTGTAGTTGAACTTGAATTGTTCGCTGTGCTTGAGCTATTTGCTGAGCTGCTCGAGTTGCTAGTTGTGGTTGATGATGAACCAGTTGAACTACTTGAGCTAGTGCCAGTTGATGGACGAGTAGTTGACGTCGAACCTGAACTAACAGGAGTTGAGGTACTTGGCTTTTGAACAGTTGAACTTGAGTTGTTGGTATTTGCAGTACTAGTGCTGCTACTTGAACTGCTATTTGATGATACAGTTGAGCTAGCAGCATGTGAGCCTTCGCTAACATAAGTGCTGGCAACATAACCACCAGTTTGTAATTCATAATAAGTAACGGCGCCGTTAACTTTAGTTCCAACTTGGTTAACTGTTTGACCAGGATTAAGGTAGCCCTTAACACTTGAACCAGTAATATCATCCCAAACTGTGACAACACTGCCAGTATTAGCTGTTACTTGGCCAACGACTGTCTTAGATGCTGTAACTGTCTTGTCAGTGGTTGTTGAAGTCGCTGGCGCAGTAGTCGAAGTACTTGGTGTTGAAGCAGCAACAGAACTTGATGAAGAACTGCTACTTACCGTATTATTAACAGCTGTTGAACTACTTGCGCTCGAAGTTGTGGTACTTGAACTCGTTGCTGGTGCAGTAACAGTAGCTTGACTAGCAGAACTGCTTGATTGAACGCTGCTTGAGCTTTGAACAGTACTTGAACTACTTTGAGTTGTTGAAGCAGTTGTGTTGTTAGCAACCGACGTTGTTGCACTTGTTGAAGTACTTGTCGTTGAAGTACTTGCTGCTGGTGTCGTAACAGTTGTCGAAGCTACACTAGTTGTTGTTGCATTTGCATCAGCTACATATTGACTAGGAACCCAGCCACCATTTTGTAATTGATACCAAGTAGTTGAACCAACGACTTTTTTAGCAACATAACTAACACTTTGGCCTTGTGTTAAGTAACCCTTAACACTTAATGAGCTTGTTCCGGCCCAAATTGTTGTTGCGCCCTCTGTGTAAGTCGCCTTGACAGTACCAACAGCTGCTGGTGTAGAAGCTGTTTTAGTGTCAGAAGTTGCGACATACTTTTCAGGGACCCAACCGCCATCAGTCGTTTGCAACCAAGTTTGGCTATAAACTTGCTTAGAGGCAACGAACTGCACTTGCTGGTTTGGTAAGACATAACTCTTAACCTTTTGACCAGCAATAGGACTAGTCCAAACGGTAGTTGCACCTTCAGTATAAGAAACTTTACGTGTTGTAGTTGCGGCTTGTGCTTCATTGGTCTGTTGAGTTGCGATGGCACCTGCTGCTAAAACGCCCACACCGATCATTAATGACGCCACTTTTTTGTTTTGCTCCATAAAGTAAAACCCCTCTTTTTTCAATGAAACTATAGTCTGAATCTGTTTATGACTTATGACTGATATAGTACAACTCTTATGTTACAAAACTATGACATTCCCTAAACAACTATGTGACAGGCTTGTCACATCAATAAATGACACTAAAAATTTAATTGAAAACCTTATCAGAACGCCATTTATTAAGAATGTCTTAAAATGTTACATTTTGATTACAAATGAGTTTTTTAACGACTTTTTTCGAAATAGCCGTGACTAAGAAGCAGCCACAGCTATTTTTGTTACAAAAATCAACCTAGTCAAATCATCAGTCAGTGTTGCCAGACATCAAGTTTTTGCAAGAAAGGTCTTGACGTCTGGCAAAATTCACCGGCCGTCAATCCGCAAAAAACACGATTATGATCCTTACTGAAATGCTTTTCTTCTATTATATGTTGTCTAATTCCCCAATTGGTTCTGATTGATGCCGATCGATAAAACGCGCGCTAGCAATTCTGATCATTAATTAATTCCGGATAAATCAGAATAATTGGGTTGCCACAACTTATTCCTCTGTTACTGCCTCTTCGGTGTCATCAAAGATTGGTGTGACAATTGTTTCAATGTAGTTGGCTGACAGTGGCTTAACGTAATAAATCTCACTGTCCTTCTGAATCAAAGCTGCTTCTTTAATGTCATTCATCGCTTCACGAACGGTCGCACCATCCAGAGCTTCGTTCACATCTTTCAATGACAGTGTGTGCTTTTTCTTCGTACCTTGATAACGTAATTTCAATGTTTTCATCCTGAGTTCCTCCATTAATTTATTTAAGTTCTGATCATTAAAATGTGCTATGTGTGTTGCTGATTGAAATCGGACGTTGCTTAAAAAGTAACTGACTTCGTAGTGATGAGTTGCGCGCCTAAAGCTGTGTCAGCAACTCCCAACTTAGCAATCGCATTGCTGAACTTCTGTAGTTGTTCAGCCGTCGGATTCTCCACCACAGTGTTGAAATTGCGCTGCTTCATGCCGTCCTCGTAATGGTCGCCTGCAAGAACGACACCTAATTTAGTTGATTCCCATACACTATCCATGAAATAACCTCCATTTGTTTGCTATAAGCTCGCCAGCGATAACTGCTTACACTATCTAAAGGTTGAAAGTTAATATTTCCACTTAAGCCCTGATCTGTTAGGGCTTTTTTGCTACAAAAATAGACATGAAAC
>NZ_RHOX01000002.1 GCF_003946695.1 Lapidilactobacillus bayanensis
TCGACTTATGATTCCGACTACTACGGCTCATAGCGGACTTTCACCGCCTAGATAACAATCATGCCGAGCGCACCAAACTTTCTTGTAAGTGGTAAACCACTAACAAGAATGCCGCGGCTGACCGCGATTTCCCTCCGGCACTGACGAACGAGATGATATGGCGTGTTTTAATAGCAAATTTGTGCTCCTGAAAGTTAGAAGCACTCCAACCACTTGTTAATTCAGCGCTTGCGCAAAGGTTGCCATCTTGCTTGTTTAGTGAGGGAAAATAAATACCGCTCAGTAGTGACATTAATGTTGGCAATTTATTGCTTACATTAAGGCTCGTATTTGAGACGATTTGTACTTCAATCGGCTCAAATCGACGCCCACTACGTTCCAGCGACTAGTATTTATTTGCCGCCACGTTACCCCGCACATTTCATAAGCGACCTTTGCGTAAGCGCGAAGAACCACAACAAAACAGTTTTAGTTGCCACTACCTTAATCAGCAGTGCCCACCACGTTCCAGCGAAAGTATTTATTTTTCCTCACGATACTCGCTACACTTCGTATGCAACCTTTGCGTAAGCGCGAAGAGCGGCAATACAATAGTTTTAGTTTCCACTATCTTAATTAGCAACGCCCACTAGTTCCAGCACAAAATATTCCTGTTTTCTCGCCGCAGCATAGCATTTTAGCCCTACTTTTCAAATAAACGACGATTGATTTTCTCCTGAACTGTTGGCATGGGTAGATTTTTTAGATCAGCTTGGGCAACCCACTGGCCCGGGAAGAATTCCAAATTTTCTGCCGTTGTTAATTCAGCTGTTACGATCGTAATTTGCCACTTTTGATGGGTGAAAGTATGCAGCACCGGCTTTAAGTTAGCATCATGAAGAACCAACTGAATACCAGACTGCTCAGTAAAAATAGTAGCTAATTGTTGTAAACTCGAAGTTGACGCCTGATCATCAAGATCATCAGCTTTAATCAAGGGCAACATCCATAAATGAGCTAACATTCCCTTTTCCGGACGTTGCTCAAAAAGCCAACCCGCTGGACTATGAATTGCTAAAGCATAGTAATTAATCAGCACCGGTTTGGCTTTTTTAGTGCGCACAGGATAGTTCAATTCGCTACCATCCTGCCAACTGGCATTAAATTCACGGACTGGTGAGTGTATACTATCAGGATTCTTCGCCGTCATATAACTTGATCCTAAATCCATAATTGCTTGATTAAATTCCCCAGGCCGTTGAGGATCGATCAACTGATTGCCGATTGCTTGAAAGACTGGTCGCGTTTTAGGCTTCGTGATATCCAAATCGATTTTCAAAAGCCGGGCAAGAACACGGAAGGCATTGCCATCAATAGCTGCCACTGGTTCATTAAAGGAAATACTAGCAATGGCACTAGCTGTATATGGCCCGATTCCAGCAAGGCTTTGTAATTCTACTGCAGTTCGCGGCCATTCCTCTTGATAGTCAATTACGATTTGGCGGGCCGCCCTTTGCAAGTTGCGTGCGCGTGAATAATAGCCCAATCCAGCCCAAACATTTAGCAACTCAGTTTCAGACGTATTGGCTAAATCAGCTACCGTCGGAAACCTAGTCAGGAAGTTTTGATAATAGGGCATGACGGTTTGCACTTGCGTTTGCTGTAACATTAACTCGCTGATCATAATATGGTACGGATCCTGATCAACTCGCCAAGGTAATTGCCGGCCTTCTTGATCGTACCAAGTCAATAATACCTTACGAAACTCACTAATTTTAGCTGGTGACCATTTTAAGAATCGGCTTACTTGCAACTCACTTGTTGTCATTACATTTACTCCCCACAATTCCACTCTTAGTAACGATAGTACCATATCATTTGTCGAATTCTCAGATTTCGTCATGATAAATTACGATATTAAAGCGCTGTCATTGTTCGGAAATAGAAAAAAGGCTTGCTGATAGCGGTTTTAAGGCGCAAAATAGTAATGTTGGACTCACGTTGAAAGGATTTCATCTGATAATATGATTAAATCGATCTTGAAAGATCGGCTCCTACAAATTACAGCCGTTCTTGCAGTATTGAGTTTGATTATGGCAAGGCCAAGGTTAGCGGACATTAACTTTGACACCTTGTGGTCACTCACTGCGATGATGATTTTGATTCAGATTTTTAACTATCTACACATCCTCGACTATTGTGCCTATCGCTTAACTGGATATGCAAATAATACACGACAATTAGTTTGGTTATTCCTGGCCTTAGCATTTATAAGTGCCATGTTTTTGACTAATGATGTTGCTGTTCTAACTTTAGTTCCCTTATATCTTTATGTTGCCAAACAATATAAGTTACCAGAAATTCTGCCAGTAACGCTGATTACCATGGCCGCAAATCTCGGTAGCGCTATAACGCCGTTCGGCAATGCTCATAACATCTTTGTTCTGGCCAAGTTTCACGTTAACGCCATGCAATTCTTCTCTTGGACGATTCCCATCGCCATTTTCAGCATCATTATGGCAACTGCCTATACTTTTTTACTGAAACCTACTCCAATTGATCACATTAGTACGCAAAAGATTTATATTCCCACTCGTCCGACGGTGCTGGCTGTTATTGCGGCACTGATCGTGTTCGCTGGTGTTTTAGGATTCATTCCCGCCTGGACCGGTACGATTGTTACCGCTGTTCTCGCGACGACCTTAAAGCCAAAAATTATGACTAACGTTGACTATGCTACTATTCTCACCTTTCTAGGCTTTTTCATTATTGTCAGCGATGTTAGTCAAAACGCCTTCGTTAAGCAAACCATTGCCAATTTTGTCACGACCCCTTCATCCGTCTATTTTGGTGCAATCGGTGTTAGTCAATTTATTTCTAACGTCCCAACAACAGTTTTATTTGCGAAATTTACCCACCATGTCGCCGCTTTACTCTATGGTGCTAATATTGGTGGCCTGGGTACTTTAGTCGGCTCTATGGCCAATTTATTGGCGTTTAAACAATATACCCGCTATGGAACGATCGATAGCCGCAAATTCCTAGTTCGCTTCACCGCATTAAACTTATTAACACTAACTATTTTCACCCTGTTTGGTTGGTTCGTCATTAAATAAATCAGAGTGCTCAAGCCAACGGGTTGGCGATATGAATTTAAATGGGAAGATCATTGCGTGACAGCGCAAGGAGATTCACACTTAAAGTCACTACCGCCAGTTGCTTTGAGCACATTTCAAACCACAAAGTAAAAGGAACTGAGATTTTTTTATCTCTCAGTTCCTTTTATATTGCATCATATTCACTTCATACATAACCATTAATCAACTGACTTCAATGCCTCTAACATATCAATATTTCTCAGTTTACGATTAACAACTAAACCTAGAATTGCGGTGATTAAGCCAATCATAACGACTGGACGCAGGAAGCTTAGTCCGGCTAGCGCAGGGTTAAACATTACGTCATCTGGCGGCACGACCGCAAGAATATAGCGATACAGAACATCGCCAATTCCGAAACCGGCTAAAATACCAATCAGTGTTAATAAAATTGTTTCGCGATAAATGTACATCGTGACTTCGTTATCGAAGAATCCTAACACCTTAACCGTCGACAACTCGCGAATACGTTCGGAAACATTAATGTTGGTTAAATTATAAAGAATGACAATAGCTAATAAAGCGGCAACGATGATCAAAACCATCATAATCTTGCTCAGTGACTTAACGATAGTGGCAATTTGATTCGTCAAGGTTGTATTTTGAACCACACCGGCAGTAGCACTTAGTTTCATAAACTTGGCCGCTTGGGTTTCCGTATTATTTCGACTACCGTTCTTGAGAATAATTAAATTACCATTGGTTTGATATTTTGTACTAAAGAATTTCTGATAAGCGGATTGATTCATTAAGATAAAATGTCCCATGTACATTTCTGTAATGCCACTAATCTTAATCTTACGTGATTGATTATCCGCATCTTTAATGGTAATTGTATCTCCCACTTTAACATTAAGCAATGTGGAAAGCCGCTCGGAAATAATCACACCATCGTTACTAAATGTAATTTTATCGTGTGACTTACGTGCGCGAACATCAATATAATCATTGAAGTGCTTCGTTGTTTGGGGAACGATTAACTTAATCTCTTGATTATCATGATTAGCACCCGCAACTTTCGTCAATTCTTCATAATGAACTGGTGCTTGTTGGGCAATAGCCTGACCGTGCAGTAAATTCTGATAATCAGTCTTCTGGTCAGCCGTCAAATGATCGTTTTGCGCCACAATCATATTGTAATGAATAATATCACCGAACTGAGTTTCACTCATTCCGGCCACAGAATTCCGCACACTGTAACCGGTGAAAAGCAACGCCACTGCACCGGCAACACCAAAAATTGTCATCAACATCCGTTTCTTGTAACGAAAAATATTACGTGCTGTAACTTTATGTGTAAAACTCATGCGCCGCCAAATTGGCGTGATTCGTTCCAATAAAATCTTTGAACCAGCAGCTGGTGGCTTAGGTAACAACAATTCGGCCGCACTAGCATTTAGTTCACTTTTAGCAGCAATATAAGCTGGCAAAACGGCACTCAGCAAGGCCAGTGCAAATGCAACTAACGTAATACCTAAATGGAAATGCAATTCAATTTCAGGAATTGTAAAGCCAGAATGATAGGCGTTATGAATAATTAACGGCAACAACGTGTGACCGAGAATCACCCCAGCCAAAGTGCCCAGCATACTCGACATAAAACTATAGAACGTAAACTTACGAATCACATCGCGATTGTCATAACCTAACGCTCGCAAAGTGCCAGAATTAATCCGTTCTTCATCTACAAAGCGCCCCATAGTTGTGAAAGTAACCAAAGCAGCAACAAAATAGAAGAAAATTGGAAAGACGTTAGCCAGAGCAGCAACGATTTCTGAAACCGTAGTATAAATCTTATAACCTTCACCACCAGGCATTTCTCGGCGGCTATTTAACGAATAAACTGGTGCTGTTAACTGTTTAATCTTACGCTTAGCATTGGTTAAAGTTGCCTGTCCAGCGGCAATCTCGCGTCGAGCTGTTGGTGCTTGGTCCTGATATTTCTGTTCTTGTTGTTGATATTCGGACTCTTTTTGCGCTAAGGTCGTGCGCGCCGTTGCTAATTGTTGTTCGCCATTTGCTTTTTGCGTTGCTAATTCAGCTTTACCTTGAGCTAGCTCAGCCTGCTTTTGTTGAAATGACTTTTGACCAGCTTGATATTTAGCTAGATTTTCTTGATAAAGCTGCGTCTTTTGCGCAAGTGTTTGTTCACCTTGAGCCAATTCAGTAGCACCTTTTTGATATTGTTGCTGGCCTTGCTGATAGGTTGCTAACTTCGTATTGTAGGTGGCTTGTCCTTGCTGCAATTCATGCTGTTTTTGTTGTAACGTTTGTTGATTAGCCGTTAATTCTTTTTGACCAGCAGCAATTTTTTGCAGGCCAGGATTATACGTTGTATTTTTAAAATCGGCATATTTTACTTGAGTTTGTTGTAGTTGAGCTTGTAATTCAGCTTGTTTTTGTTTTAAAGCCGCCTGTTGTGCTTCAGGCAAGTTCGGCGTTTGTAATTGTTGCGTAATCGCGGCGAGCCCTTGTTGAAGTTGCGCAATCCCGGCTGTGTATTGTTGATTTGCAGCTATTAATTGTTGCTTGCTCTGATTTAATTCCCTTTGTTTACTAGTTAAGGTTGCTTGACCTGTGGCAATTTGTTGCTTAGCACTTGTTAGTTGCTGTTGTGCTTGGTCCAATTGTGTTTTAGCAGTCTGTAGTTTTTGCTTAGCTGCTGCTAATTCTTGTTGCTTACTCGTTAACGTTTTTTGACCAGCGTCTAATTGCACTTTGGCTTGAGTAAGTTGTTGTTGCGCGGTTGTTAATTGGCTTTGAGCCTGTTTTAATTGAGCGGCACCATCTGCCAGTTTTTTGTTGGCAGCGGCAACTTTAGTATCTAATTCTTGCTGTTTAGTTTTGATCTCTGCAGCACCAGCATCTAATTGTTTACGTGCTGCACTTAATTTAGTTTTAGCGTCATCAAGTTTTTGCTGCGCATCATCAAGCTTGCGCTGATTTTTTGTAACTAACTTTTGAGCTGTTGCTTTAATCGCCGCCAAACGCTGTGTAGGTTGGCTTTTTAATTCCTGATTCAGCTTATCCTTATGAGCTTGTAGTCGATCTTGATAAGTGTCCGTATATGGATTAACATTGGCCAAATTCGTAAACGTCATCCGCGCGGTCATATAAACATCAGAATCAAACACAGCCGGCAAAACAACAGCATACCCCTTTAATTCACCAGTCCCGGCCGTTGTTTGACCTAAATTCACATCTGATAAAATTTCACCTGAATACACAAAACCGACAATTTTAAAGTTGGTGCGGCGCAGAACTTTATTTCCCGTTGCATCAGCCTTTTCACTAAAGCGAATTGTTTGGCCAACTTTATAGTCAGATGCGTATTGATAATCAAGGGCAATTTCATCGTTATGCTGTGGTAAACGTCCTTTTTTAACTTCATAAGTTGAAATTGACTTCGGTGCCGAAAACAATCGGAAACTTGTCTTGGTATTTTTAACCACCACATCTTTTAAATAGCCATATTCAACTTTTTTAAGTCCCTTGGTATCGTTTAAGATTTCACGATCACTTTTATCTAAGCCATAATTACTGACCACGGTTAAATCCGCCGCGTTTAATCGTTTAGCATAATTAGCTTCGGTGATCTGCATATCGGGGCCAGCAACTTTCAGCCCCACCAACGCGAACGAACCTAATAACATTAAGCCAAAGATTGATAAGAACCGACCTTTAGATTTACGGATTGATTGCAAAATATCGCGCCATAATATTTTCTTACTCATTGCACTTCTCCTACCACTCAATATTGGCTATTTCTTCAGGATGAGCATTAATCTCAACGCGTTGGATACGAGCATCGCGCAGATGGATAACGCGATTACCGATTGGCGCAATAGCGGCGTTATGGGTCACAATAATAACCGTGGCCCCCTTCTTGCGACACATGTCTTGAACAATTTGTAGCACTTGTTTACCTGTTTCATAATCCAGCGCACCAGTTGGTTCGTCACATAATAAAATTTTAGGATTCTTGGCAACAGCACGCGCAATCGCTACCCGCTGTTGCTCCCCACCAGAAAGTTGGGCCGGAAAATTATCAATTCGGTTAGCCAAGCCCACATCTTTTAGTGCTTGAGCAGAATCCTGAGCACCCTCAACAATTTCAGAAGCTAATTCAACGTTTTCTTTAGCCGTCAAATTAGGAACCAAGTTGTAGAACTGAAATACGAAACCAATATCCTTGCGCCGATATTCGGTTAATTGTTTCGCGTTATAATTGGCAATGTTTTGGCCGTCAATAATCACATCGCCCTCACTATTCGTATCCATACCACCTAAAATATTTAACACCGTTGATTTACCAGCACCAGAAGCACCAAGGATAACCGCTAACTCACCTTTTTCAATTTCGAAGCTAACATCATTGTTAGCTAAAATTTCCGTTTCGCCCATTTGGTAGCGTTTATAATTATGCTTAACTTCGATGTAACTCATTTTATTTTCTCCTTATTTAAACAACGTGTTGATTTAATATAGTAGTTATTATAAAATGAGTTCATCAGTATAACAATAAACAATCGTAGCAAAACTGTTGATTTAAGGAAGAAAGGAACGATTTTTCTTGCAAAAACGTCAAACCAGTTCAAAAACAAATATCAAAAAAGCCTTTGTCCATTTATTACAGACAAAAGGCTTGGAAGCATTGAGTGTTAGTGATATTGCCCGCGATGCACAAATCAATCGCGGTACTTTTTACATGCATTATGTTGATAAATATGATTTGCTGGCGCAAATTGAAGATGAGTTGATTGAACAGTTCACCGTATTACTGCTTGCACCAGATAACGAGGCAGCGGTTAATAATCCCCGGCAAATTATTCCTTATCATGCTATTTTAAACGCGCTATATTATGCTAAAGTAAATTACGACTTACTTAATGCCTTATTAATGGGCAACGATCCTAAATTCATCACTCGTTTTAAGGCCTTGCTTGAACAATTAATTGAACAACAAATTAAAAATTCTAAAAAACTTCGGCTAGCACGCCAAGGACTGCCTGAAGATTATGCCACAGAAATTCTTTTATCTAGTATTATCGGCATCATCACACTGTGGCTGCATAAGGGTGCTATCGAGTCACCGGAAACCATTGCAAATATCATTAGCAAAGCCAAACAAATTTCTCCTTATGAATTATTGATGTAGAATTATCAGCTACATCTCAAGATTCTCTAGCTGTAAAACAAATAGGCACACTATCAAAAAAAGACCAGCGACGATTTAAAGCGTTGCTGGTCTTTTCGGCATGTGGAATGAAACTGAATAAAGATTTCAATCCGTTTTTATTTTGATGTAGGGATGCTTACCCAGAGACGTGTATTTTTGAAACGTGCTTAAGCAACTGATGGCGAATAATTTAAGCGTAAATCTTGCTGCGTTGCCACGCATCAATCTTTCCATTTAAATTAATGCCATCAATCCGTTGTTTTCTGCACTCTGATTTTGAAACGTGCTGTGAACAACTGACTGCGTATAATTTAATCGTAAATCTCGCTGTGTTAACACACATCGATCTTTTCGTTTAAATTAAGGCAGTCAATCCGTTGTTCTCCGCACTCTGATTTTGAAACGTGCTCATGCCAACTGATTGCTATGCTTAAAGAGAAATCCCATCTGGGTTGGCACCCAGCTGTGCTTTCTCTTTAAGGCTACGCAATCAACCCGTTGCTTTTCGCACTCTGATTTGAAACGTGCTCATGCCAACTGGGTGTCGTGTATTTAAGCGTGAATCTCCTTGCGTTAACACGCAATGATCTTCCCGTTTAAATACAAACACCCAACCCGTTGGCTTTCGCACTCTGATTTTTACAGTTCATCACCATTACTAGCAATAACATTCTTGTACCAATAGAATGAATCCTTTGGTGAACGTGCTAAAGTACCGTGGCCTTCGTCGTCTTTATCAACATAAATGAAACCATAACGCTTGGACATTTGACCAGTTCCGGCCGAAACAAGATCAATACAGCCCCAAGGTGTGTAACCCATTAGATCAATGCCATCGTATTCAACAGCTAACTTCATTTGTTCAATGTGACGACGTAAATAATCAATGCGATAGTCATCATGGACCTTGCCGTCTTCAGTCATTTGATCAACGGCACCAAATCCGTTTTCGACAATAAACTGTGGTAAATGATAACGATCATTAAACCAGTTCATGCCATAACGTAGGCCCTCTGGATCAACTGCCCAACCCCATTCAGATTCCTTTACATATGGGTTCTTAGTGCGACCATGTTCTTCATCATAGTGATACTCTGGTCCATTATCGTGATCTTCAATTGCATTTGACATATAGTAACTGAAGCCGATGTAATCAACTGTTCCTGCTGCCAAAACATCCAAATCTTCTTCAGTAATATCAAGATTATAGCCATGACGTTCGAAGAATACTGGCAACCAGCTTGGGTAACGGCCATTGCAATGAACATCAGCGAACCAATAACGTGACTGCATTGCTTTTTCAGCCATCATAATATCGGCTGGCTTAGCTGTTAATGGATAAATTGGCACCATGGCAATCATGCAGCCAACTTGGTTGTTAGGGTCAACTTCATGGCCTTTTTGAACTGCTAAGGCACTGGCAACTAATTCATAATGAGCTGCTTGATACATTGTCCGTTCCATATCCTCACCGGGATGAACGGCCAAGCCAGAATTAGTCATTAATGCAAAATCACTGTCATAATTCGTTTGGTTGTTAATTTCGTTGAAGGTCATCCAATACTTAACTTTGCCTTTGTAACGTTTGAAACATACTTCGGCAAACTTAACGAAGAAGCCAATCAACTTACGGTTAGACCAACCACCATATTCAGTGACTAAGTGATAAGGAATTTCGAAATGAGACAAAGTAATCACGGGTTCAATGTTATATTTGTGCATTTCATCAAATAGATCATCATAGAACTTCAACCCTGCTTCGTTAGGTTCAGCATCGTCACCATTTGGGAAAATACGAGTCCAAGCAATTGACGTCCGGAAACATTTAAAACCCATTTCCGCAAATAATTTAACGTCTTCTTTATAATGGCCATAAAAGTCAATGGCATCATGATTAGGATAATTCTCGCCAGCAACAACACCAGCAGTAATTCGACGAGGCACACCATTAGCACCAGCAGTCATAATATCAGCAACACTGACACCTTTGCCGCCTGCTTGCCAACCGCCCTCTAATTGATGAGCAGCCACTGCGCCGCCCCAGAGAAAATCTTTTCGTAATTTCGACATTATTAACCTCTCCACATCTCATTTTCGGTTCAATTTTATTATAAAGAATTTCCTAAGCAAAAAATACGTTAACGCATAAATTGAAACAAGTTATTAAAAAAGAACATGTTTCAAACGGAAAACATGTTCCAACAATAGTGACCTTAGTGACTAAAGTTCTGGTGATTGACCACTTGCTTCAACAAATTGATTAACAAAAGTTTCTAGCAAATAAACCACCGGGACCTGAGTTGTCATGTTGGTGTGATTTTTAGTGCTTCGTTCTGGCATATAATAAGAAATTGTCAAATCAGCTAACTTGGTAATTGGCGAATTTTCATGATTAGTAATCGCAATAATCTTTGCATGACGCTGTTTAAAATCAGCCACCTTAGCTAAGACGTTTTCGGTATTTCCGGAAACGGATAATGCGACGACTAACGTTTCATCTAAATTATATTCACGAATAAACGCCGGACGAACAGGATCCGTCAACGCGAATGAAAAACCGCCAGCATTATTCAAAAAACGAGCGCCGTAGCTGGCGAGATTACCACTACTACCGATACCTACGAAAACAATAATTTTAGCAGCTAATGCCATCGCTACCCAGCGCGAAAGTTGTTCATCAAATTCATCACGAGAAACCTTAGTGAAGAAATCGGTCAATGGCGTGCTAATGTCATAGCTCGAGTAGGTTCGTTGCTCAGTTTGCAACTCATCGCGAATAACATATTTCAATTCGGAGTAGCCACTTAAATTCATCTTTTGACAAAAACGACTAATCGTTGTCGTCGAAACATGTGCTTCTTTAGCTAATTGCCGAATCGTCAATTGTTGAATCTTTTTAGGATGACTAATAATGTAGTTATAGACATCAAGTTCTAATTCGCTCAAACTTTTCAGATCAATATTGTGAAACATACCCGCATCACTCCTCTGCCCATATTGTAACATGTTTCAGCCTTGATAAAAGTTAATTTCACCCGATCTTTTCAACGAAATTGTTATTGGCATTAGGCCGTGAGTAAACCTACTTTTTTGCTAACTCAGGTGAATTAACATTTTAATTCACGATCCGCTGTTTTCTGTATTGCTTAGGAATTAAATTTTTAATAACGTTTGCTCCACCAATGTCACTGTGATCCAACGGTCCGAATTTAAACATCTTAACGACGACCACTCTGTGCAGCTAAAAATCTGAGTAAACAGAATGTCCTAGTTGATCATCAAATACCATTCATTCTTTGCAAGTTCAACGACTAGCCTCGGTTCGTCTTTATTTTTGATCAAGATTGGCATACAATTAACCCACTAACACTTTTATAAGGAATGATAGTTATGACAAAACGTTTCAAAGGTTCTTGTACTACAATTTTGGTCGGCAAAGCTGCCACGATTGACGGTTCAACATTGATCGCCCGGAATGAAGACGGCCCCGGCCCACTCGATCCAGAAAAATTCGTCGTCGTTAACCCCGAGGACCAACCTAAGCACTATCAATCAGTTTTAAGCCCAGTAGAGATGGACTTACCTGATCATCCCTTACGTTATACTTCAACTCCTGAAGCCGATGGTTCTAACGGTATTTGGGCTGCTGCTGGTATTAACGCCAATAACGTCGCCATGACTGCGACCGAGACCATCACCACCAATTCACGCATTCTTGGCGTTGATCCTTTAACCGACGACGGTATTGGCGAAGAAGATTTCGTCGTGATAACGTTGCCGTATATTAATTCGGCCCGCGAAGGTGTCCAACGTTTAGGTTCATTGTTAGAAAAATACGGCACTTATGAAACTAACGGAATTTGCTTCTCCGATCAAGATGAGGTTTGGTATTTTGAATCCATCGCCGGACATCATTGGGCAGCAATTCGCGTTCCTGACGACGCTTACGTTATCGCGCCAAATCGGTTCAACATTACAGAATTTGATTTTAATTCTGACGACACAATGTGCTCTACCGACTTACCAGAATTAATCGAGAAATATCATTTGAATCCTGACCGCGATCAAGTTAATTTACGGCATATTTTTGGCAGTGCCACGATTAAAGATACGCGCTACAATAATCCTCGCGCATGGTACGGCCAGAAATACTTCAACCCTGAATTTACAACTACACCATTTGATCAAGATTTGCCCTTTATTTGCCGCACTAATAAGAAAATCAGCGTTGAAGATGTTAAATTCGTTTTAAGTTCTCATTATCAAAATACTATTTATGATGCCTATGGTTCATTAGGTACTGAAGCTGAGAAGAAGTTATTACGGCCAATCGGAATTAATCGCAACCAAGAATTACACATTTTACAAATTCGTAACGACGTTCCTGCGGAAATTGCCGGTATTCACTGGCTGGCCTTTGGTCCGAATACTTTTAACGCAGTCGTTCCATTCTATGCCAACGTGACCGATACACCAGAAAATTATAAGAACACAAAGCCAGAATTAAATCCTAATAATATTTATTGGTTAACTAATATTATGGCTTTGATTGGTGACAGCGACTTCGACTTGTACGAAGATGAAGAAAATATCTTTGAACAAAACACCGTTGCTGCTTGCCGGCACTTACAGATTGAGGCTGACCAAAAATATCAGGCGCATGATGACATTCAAGCTTACCTAGGCGAAATCAATAATAAGATGGCAGACTTATATCAACGAAATGCCAACACCTTATTAGGTCAAATGTTAGCTTTTGGCGAACCAAAGATGAATTTACAATATCAATTACACGATTAATTAATTAATTATTAATCACCAGTGTGGCCGCAATTAAATTTGTTGCCACACTTTTTTAATACCTTCTTTGTGTTCTTTAAATAGCATCGTGAAGTTAAAACTGTTTCGTTGTGGTTCTCCGCGTTTGTGTAAAGGTTGTTTACGGAACGTGACGCGTTGTCGTGGCGGCGAAGAAATACGTAACGCTGGAACGTAGTGGGCATTGCTTGAAGCCAATTTTTGCAAAATTGTCTCCAAGACAAGCCTTATTGTAGGTGATAAATCACCAACAATAATTTCACTACTGAGCGGTATTTCTTCGCCGCCACTAATCTAACTAGAGGGCAACCTTTGCGCAAGCGCTGAATTGACGAGTGGTTAAACTACCTTCTAATTTTGGAAGCACAAATTTACTATTAAATCACACCAACACATCTCTTTACTCAGTGCCGGAGGGAAATCGCGGTCAGCTGTGAAATTCTCGTTGGCGATTTATCGCTTACGAGAAGGCCGAGCTTTAAGACAAATTTATTTGGCTTAAAGTCGAGCCCACAGCGTTCCACCAGCGTATTTTCCGTAGGCACGAAGAAACGCTAGCATAATAGTTCTAGGATTTACTACTAGCATCAGAACGCATAACTAGTCATTCTGCCACTGCAATTAACTCATACTATTTCTCAGCAAAATAATTGACATCACTTACACAAGGTCTAAAATTATTCTTATATCAAGTATAAAAATTCAGGTCTTTTCGATTATCGGCAGCATCGTTTTTCACGCTTATTTCGCCATTATCAATGCCGTACACGACGATTAACATGAAGGTAGACTCATTGATCGATTTTCCCCAGATCTCAAGGTAGGGATCATTATGGACGTTTTACGCAGTACTTTTTCATCGCTTCGTTCTAAAAATTTCAGATACTTCTGGATTGGTCAATGTGTCTCGGTCATGGGTACTTGGGTTCAGCGAACCGCCCAGACCTGGCTCGTTTACGAAATGACGAAGTCAGCTTTTCTAGTCGGCCTATTGTCTGCTTGTCAATTTGCACCAATTCTAATGTTCACCTTAGTCGCTGGTTCATTAATTGACCGCTATCCCAAGCGCCGTATTTTAATGATTACCCAAGCTGGTTTCTTAATCCTAGGTGTCATTATGACCGCACTTGTTTATTTGAAAATTGTCCAGTACTGGCAAGTTTTATTAATCGCTGTTGGCTACGGTATTCTCCAGAGCTTCGATACCCCCACTCGACAATCTTTTGTTGTCGAATTGGTTGGCCATAAGGATTTAATGAATGGCATCTCCTTAAACTCCACCGTTTTTAATCTAGCAAAAATCGCCGGACCTTCCTTAGCTGGTTTGTTGATGGTTAAATTCAGCGTTGGTTTTTGTTTCTTAGTTGATGCCATTAGTTATCTCGCCGTTTTACTTGGTCTGTTCTTGATTAAGCAGGAACATGCTGTGGCAAGTCACTCTCATAGACGAATTTGGAACGATGTCAAAGACGGTTTATCTTATGTTTGGTCGCATGCAGAAATTCGCTTAAGCGCGGAATTAATGATTGTCATCTGTACCTTAAATTACAACAACAACGTGATTATCCCTATTTATGCCAAAACTGTTCTCCATTCCGGCGCCCAAGTTTACGCTAACCTACTCTCCGCCACCGGAATTGGTTCGTTAATCGCTGCGTTTCTAATGAGTTATTTAGCCCGGTTCGGATTACAACGGAATATTTACTTAATGGTTGGTATTAGTACGGCCATTCTGCAAGCCTTGATGATTTTCGTTCATAGTTACGGTCTGGCGATGATTGTGATGGTGGCCGTGGGTTTTTGTAACATGATTTTCCTTAACCAATCCAATGCGTCGTTCCAATTTGATATTCCCAATGAATTGCGTGGTCGCGTTATGAGCGTTTATGTTTTGCTCAATCAAGGAACCACCCCCATCGGCAGCCTATACGTCGGTGGCATTATGGATGTTGCCACAGGCCTTTGGGGGTTCCCAGCTTGCGGTATCCTCGCTTTAATTTTACTGGTTCCCATCCTTTTGACGCATCAGCCAACAGTCCGCAAATGGCTTCATTCTAATAACACCAGCTTCTCTCACTAACTATTAACTATTTTCTTCGTTTTACCCCTTAATTCAGCTATACTAAATGTAAATTAGCCTTGCCGATTAGAGGTGCTTTATTTGAAAAATATTATTAATTACGTTGAGAAATATGGCCAGCAAACTTTTGCAGAATTGCCGTTCAATGAATTGGACGGTACTATTTTAGCCCAGTTGGCTTATTTTGATTACACAATTCTTGAGCAGCAACCCAGCTTTAAATTTGTACGAATCACGAGCCAAGCACTCCTTAATCAAGCCTGCGCCGAAACGTGGAATCCCAACGCTAATTTTCAACTAATTCAAACACTGCAAAAAAGTCGGCGTTACCAAAATTTGAAATGGCATAATTGGGAAACCAAAACCAATGTCAAAGCTGAGGAGCAATTTAGTGCTGTAACGCTTGAGTTTGCGCCGAAGCAATATTTTGTTGCCTTTCGCGGTACCACTTCAACGCTCGTCGATTGGAAAGAAGACTTCAACATGACTTTCCTCGAGACAATTCCCTCGCAAAAAGCGGCCCTACACTATTACCAGCGCATGACTCATTTACATCCTGGTCGTTTCTACGTTGGTGGTCATTCTAAGGGTGGTAACTTAGCAACTTACACCGCAATTCATAGTCAAGGAATGGCACAACAAGTTCTAAAAGGTGCTTATAGCATTGACGGACCCGGTTTAAAAACACCACTCCCCCTAAACATTAAAGCAAAAATTCATAAATATATTCCTGAAGCATCAATTATCGGTTTGTTATTGGAACCAGAAGATAATTATCAAGTTGTGAAAAGCAGCGGTACCGGCATTAAGCAACATGACCCCTATACATGGCAAATAAAAGGGCAGCACTTCCAATTGATTGCTACACCCAACGAGTTATCCCAATTTACGCAACATACTGTTGCCAATTGGTTAACAAGCCTTGATGATGATACGAAGCAAGAATTTCTGGATTCTCTATACACAATTTTGAAAAATATCGATGCCGATCAAATTAACGACGTTCATCAGAATTGGACCACACTAATTAAACTATTAGCCCCAGAAGTTCTTAATTCCAAACACGAAACGAAACAACAATGGCGCTTCGTTACTAACAAACTATTAAATTCAATCATTGGCGAAGCTAAACTTGTAATCAATGAGAAACGGCCCCATCCGAACTTGAAACTTCCCCATGACAATCGACGAAAAAAATAGGAACCAATAAACTGTAAAAATCGAACAAAGTTTAAATTGATATTGTACATTACCAAAACTAGCGGCTAAACCCACAGATGGATTTAGCCGCTAGTTTTTTAATCATCGTTGTTAAGTTTTGTTACTTAGCTCATTTTTGGCAATCTTTTAGTATTTCATTGATTAACCAACAAATTTCTAATAGCGCAAAATTGCCAATAGACTTCTTGAACCAGGCACAAATTTCTGCTCTAAAATGTGCGCCTCACCTTTATTTTGCAAAGCATTAATCGCCATTGTGTTTAATATTTGACGCCGATCATATTCGGCGTCAGGATCTTCTCCATAACCATCAACTAAGTTCGAAGTGGCAATAAATAAATTAGCCACTTTACCTTCCTCAGAAGCAGGAACGATGTCACCAAGTTGGTCGATAAATTTTCTATCCAATGCGTTTTGGTAAGCTGCTGCTTCTTTTTCAGATAACTGTTGGGCAATTTCTGGAATGACCCGACTGCCAATTTCACTATCGGTCAAAGTTGACGGTGAAATATCAATTGCTGCATCTGTACTGAAAAAATCGACCTTAGCATATTTTTCGAACATCGCCTGATTTTCTGGTAAGGCAAATAAATACAACGGATAACCAGCATCATTATTTAAGTCTTCACGTAAGAAAGTCCCAACTGCCTGATAATAGTTCTTCCAATCGATTGTTACTTCTTCATCTTTAGTGTTAACACCATGATAAGTGACGCCTTCTTTAGTGCCATTGCGTCTACCCTGTGACGTATAACTAATATCACCGCTCCGCTTTTCTTCACCTAAAGCTGTTGGCACATCAATTGGTGCATCCGCTGGCAAATCAACCGCACTAATTTGCTCATTGTCCACGAAATACAATTTCATTGAGTTACGGTTTAGAGCTAACAAGTAGTAGGTGTAATTAAATTGTGAATTACGAATCGCCGCTAATAAATATGGCGTGTCACCAACATAATATTGATCGTCAGTATGGATACTTAAATAATGAACCAACGTTTGATCCTCTGTTAAAAAGATTGCGACACTAGCCGCGTCATTGCGCCAGAATAATTGGTCCGCCAACAATGCATCAATCTTAGCTTGGTAACCATCCCATTGGCGATCTGGATATTTCTTCAGGAAACGCCGCTTCGCCTCTCTAGCAAAATTTTTCAATTTAAGTTGTGCTTTTTCCACACCCTGATGGTCCGCGGGAGTGTTAAGCATCATTGTTACAAAAGGTCCGGTTGCTACTGTGAGTTGTGCTAATAATTCTCTGCCTGCTTTTGTCATAAGCAATTTCCTCCTATTGGTAACGATTCAGATGATGGCGCAAACTTGTAATGGCAATACATTACACTAACCAAAGTTTAACACGCTCACATTTTTCACAAAAGAAATACGATTAGGAGAAGAAACAGTTGTTCAGCAGTTTGAAAAAAATCTGGCTAGCCGCGCAAATTGGCTTATCCGAAATAGTTGCATTCGATATTCTTTAGATAAAAACTCATCATCGAAATAATAGTAAACAAGTAACCAATCAGGCTTGGTGAAAAGCTCATGTATGACGGTATTGCTGATATAGTCATGGAGAGCAGATGGTCGTTCATTCTCTTCGGTAAATCAGCACCATTTAAGAGCAAATCTAGAACTCCTTCAAAATCTTTCGACTGATAACGCCCACCTTGAATTTTAGTTGTGACTTTAAAAGGTAACTCGTCTTGTATGATAATCTGGCGATCGATAGAGTAAATTCACTGCGTCCATAAAGAACACGTTTTTTTGTTCCCCTTAAAAATCACGTGACACGGATAATTGACGGTTGCTGAGATGTATCGCTTGAATTAACGTACAGGATACTGTACGATAACGCTATGAGATTAAAAGATAGAAAGGGTGTTGTTGATGGAAGCAGTAGGTTATACTAATTTTCGCAATAATTTGAAGAAATACATTAAACAAGTTAATGATGACGCGGATACGTTAGTCATCACGAGTAATAGTGACCCCGATGAACAAGCAGTGTTGATGAGTAAACGCGACTATGATGCTATGAAAGAGACCATGTATATCATGAATAACCCGTCATTGGTTAGCAAAATCAGACAGGGACTAAAACAGATTGATGAGCATAAAACACAAGTGCACGAGCTGTTAACGGATTACAGCGATGATTAAGGCGTTCACTGACAGAGGGTGGACTGATTATGAATATTGGCATAATCAAAACGATAAAGTTGCAATTAAACGGATTAATAAGCTGATTAATAATATTGAGAGCACACCGTTTGAGAGCTTAGGTAAACCGGAGCCTTTAAAATATGAATTCTCCGGTGCATGGTCACGCCGTATAACAGATGAGCACCGACTTATTTACAAAGTAGAAAATGATGTGATTTATATTATTTCTTGTCGCAATCACTATGAATAATATTATATTAGAGTACGAAAACCGACCCTTCAAGAACTGATAATCCAGTTTTTAGAGGGTCGGTTTTTGTTTGATTAATTAAATATTTCATCGCGCTGTCAGCGTTATTAAAACGAATGTAGTCATTGCTTTTACATTCGATATTCTTTAGATAAAAACCCGACAACTTGAATGAGTAATAACGCCGCTGGAACGAATTTACATTCAATACTCTTTAGATAAAAACGACAACCAAGACATCTGCGTCGGTGTAGAAGCCATAAATTTACATTCAATACTCTTTAGATAAAAACCCCTACATGTAATTTTACGCATGATTACGGACTCTTTACGGCTAAATCTGTCAATCTAACTTAAAAAACTAAAAAAATAGAATAAAAATTGTTTCAAATTCTACAATCTTTATTCTAGCAGTCTTGCACCCACCTGTCGATCTCCTAGGAAAACAACGTTATCCTATATCGACAGATTTTTTAATGATTATTTATCCTTATTACCCCAAATTTCCTCTTTCAATCGTAAGGCTGTTGGGGTGGTAGCCATACCGCCTTCTGCTGTTTCTTTGAAGGCGCTCGGCATTTGTTCACCGACGCGACGAACGGCTTCAATTACTTCGTCTGTTGGAATAACCGAGGTTAATCCGGCAAGGGCCATATCTGCTGACACCATTGCTTGACTGGCACCCATCGCATTGCGTTTCACACAGGGAATTTCTACCAGACCGGCAACTGGATCACAAATTAATCCCATTAGGTTTTGCAATGTGATCGCAACCGCATAGCTTGCCTGCTCGACGTTGCCGCCACTAGCTAAAACAGCCGCGGCTGCAGCCATTGCGCTAGCAGAACCGACCTCTTCTTGACAGCCGCCTTCTGCTCCAGCGATTCCGGCATTGTTACCAATAACTAAGCCGAAAGCACCGGCAGTGAAGAGAAAGTCAACCTGTTGGTCGTGACTTAAATTTAAACGATCACGAATAGCGAATAGAACACCGGCCAAAACACCAGCAGAGCCTGCTGTTGGCGTTGCACAAATCAGTCCCATACCAGCATTAACTTCATTAACCGCGATGGCGTTACGAACAGCAGTCATCACCAAATCGCCAGACAAAAAACGACCAGCCCGCAAATAATCAGCCATTTTTTTGGCTTCACCACCAGTCAATCCTGTTAATGACTTAACTCCGGCTACACCCTTACTAATAGACTCTTCCATCGCGTCAAGATTGCGTTCCATTAGCCTGCGAATTTCTTGCTTATTGCGTCCAGTATTATCGATTTCTGTCGCAATCATTAAATCTGCAATAGAAGGGTAGGCCTTACTTTGTTCGATTAACTCTTTAATTGAATAAAACATCGAATCCCCTCCTATTCGAAATATCTTGCACTCAATATATTGGGTAATTCCTTTAACTCAGATTCAATGCTGTGACGAATTTCATCCACTTCAATGATCATCATCGCCTGTGAACCCTTCCCATTGCGGCGCACCGTCATGGTACTGATATTAATATGTTCGCGATTAAGTAAGTCAGTTACTGAAGCAACCACGCCAGGAACATCACGTTGAATAATGACATAAGTGGGCCGACTCATTGATAATGAAACTTTGAAACCATCAATTTCAACAACCCGAATATTGCCACCACCAATTGATTCACCAACAATTGTTAATTGATGATTGTCGTTTTTCATAACAATTTTTGTTGTGTTAGGATGCTCAGTCGGATCATTTTTAGGGACAAAGCCAACTTTAATCCCTTTTTCATAAGCAATTTTCAATGAATTTCGTAAATCTGCATCATCAGGATTCATTCCTAGAATGCCACCGACTAAAGCCATATCTGTGCCATGACCGTGATAGGTTTTGGCAAAAGAACCATAAAGATAAATCGTCACTTTTTCTGGCTGCTCACCAAAAATATTACGCGCTACTCGGCCAATTCGGGCGGCACCAGCAGTGTGAGAAGAGCTCGGGCCAATCATGACTGGCCCAATAATATCAAATACACTATTAAATCTAACTTCTGTCATGACTTTTCTCCAAATTTTTTCTTGTAAAGATACTACGCGTATTATCTATTCTAAAAAGAAAACTGTCAATCTTGAATTTCCAGATTGACAGTTTATCAGTGCTAATTGTTTTAATAATAAGTAACCTTGCCCAAAATGACTGGCTTACTGGCACCAGTAGCACTAGGCACGTTGCTCGGTTGTCGCTGCAACGTTTGGTTCCCTAAGATCGTCATAGCAATCGCCTCTTTAGCATCAGAGGAATAGCCTAAGTCCTCTTGAATCATGACGTTGATATTAGGCAATGCCATTTTGATCATTTTAACGAGCGTTGGATTGTAACTACCACCGCCACCAACAATTAATTCGGTTTGACCATCAGCAAATTGTCGCACAGCTTGAGCAATAGTTTCGGCCGTTAATGCTGTAGCCGTCGCAATCCAGTCGTCCGGCGCCAATTGATATTTGCTGAGAATTTTTGTGACATATTCGGTACCGAATTCTTCACGACCAGTTGTTTTAGGAAAAGGCTTGGCGAAATAGGAATGCTGTAATAACTTTGCCAAAACTTTTTGGTCGACTTGACCATTAGCGCCGTGCGCACCGTCACGATCATATTCTTGACCATAAAAACGACGACACAACTCATCAATGATCATATTTCCAGGCCCTGTGTCAAATGCCGTTAGCTGTTCCAATTGACCATTGCGCGGAATCACCGTGGCATTACCAATACCACCAATATTTTGCAAAATTCGGGTACTCTTTTGGCTGCGATACAGAATATATTCAGAGTATGGGACAATAGGCGCACCTTGCCCACCAACGGCCATATCACGATAGCGAAAGTCAGAGACAACATCAGTTTTAGCAATTTCACTAATCATGGCCGACTCGCCAATTTGTAAAGTTGATGGCACTAGTTCAGGATTGTTAGGTCGTGGCAAATGATAAATTGTTTGTCCGTGAGACGCAACAAAACCCAGCTCTTCACTGTTAATGCCATCTTCCTGACAAATTTTCACAACTGCTTCGCCAAAATATCGTCCCAGTTCAAAATTAAGGCTACAAATTTCTTCCACATTTGAAGTAGCCACAGATAAGGCTGCTTTAATTCGTTCCTTGACAGCTTCAGTAAACGGATAACTATTAAATTTCAATAATTCTAACCGCGTTGTTTCATTAACGCCGGTAATTTCTACTAACGCCGCATCGATGCCATCTAACGACGTTCCTGACATTAATCCTACTGCTAACATAATTGCCTCCCAAGTGATCGTCACATTTCCACCCTATTCTACATGAAAATGTATAACTAGGCCATTTTGTTAAGAAATCACTTGTTGAACTCGATGTCGTCCTAAAACTGTTGGATTGTGTTCATCACGTTGACGCAAAATCTGCTTACGTTGTTAACCTGTGATCGTAGAAACTAAAACGGTTTTGTTGTGGTTCTTCGCGCTTGCGCAAAGGTTGCATACAGAACGTGCGCGTTGCCGTGGCGGCAAAAGAATACTTAGCGCTGGAACGTAGTGGGCATTGCTTGAAGCCAATTTTTGCAAAATTGTCTCCAAGACAAGCCTTATTGTAACAGCCAAGGCTGCAACAATAATATCACTACTGAGCGGTATTCTTTCGCCGCCACTTAACAAACAAGAGGGCAACCTTTGCGCAAGCGCTGAGTTGACGAGTAGTTGAATTGCCCCTTTAAAACTTTGAGAAGTACAAACTTGAAGTTTAGTCGAACTAACGCACTTTAGTTAGTGCCGGAGGGAAATCGCGGTCAGCCGCGAAATTCTTGTTAGTGGTTTACCACTTACAAGAAAGCCGAGCTTTAAGACAATCTGTGATTGGCTTAAAGTCGAGCCCGCAGCGTTCCACCAGCGCATTTCCCGCAGGCACGGAGAACAGCAACATAACAGTTCTAAGGTTTGTACTGACAACAGAGCTCGCACGGCAAATCGATTTTAACCCGATCTATTCTTTTAACGCACCATAAAGTGAAAAAACACCGAGTAAAATAATCACAACATTTACGATAACCACTGAAACCCACCACGGAAAGAATAGACTGATCAACACTAAAATGCCACCAAACACCATGGTATAGCCTAGCCTTCGACTAACAAAGGCCCAGTTGCGTGGGTTACGGGGCTTGGGATAATGACGCGATCCAACTTGTTGCTCATAGGTGACAGTTGGCATGTAATTGCCTAATGCAATAAACATGACACCAATTAAAAGCAACGCAACTTTTCCAGTATTGATTTTTTCACCCATCGCAATATTCAAAGTAATGATATACAAAACCAAGTTCAAAATTGGCACGATTGAAAACGTCACGAGTTCCATTCGCTGGGCACGACTCTTTATTCGCGTGTTCAACGCATACATACCAATCATGAACCATTGAATCAACATCATTAGTACTGGAATGCCGAAAACCGCTAAGGGACGATTGGTCCAGCCATTCGGTTGATTATTCACACCCCAATGAATCGCAATTCGCATTGGTAATTCAGCATACACAGCCACACCGTAAAAAATGGGCAATAAAATAATCAACGACGTCAAAAATATGACGCGCTTTAAATTAAGTGGTTTCTTAGTCAGCTTGACCATTTTTCTTACCTCCAACTTGATAAATCCAAGTTAAAATATCTTCAAAAACTGTACTATTCAAAGAATAATAAATGAAATTCTTATCTTTCATTTCTGAAATAAAACCAGCTTGCTTCAACAATTTCAAATGATAAGAAACAGTCGCATTCGTTAATTCAAATGAGTTGGCAATTTCACCAGCCGTTTGTGGACCTGTTTTTAACTTCTCAATAATCTGCCGACGAACTGGATCAGCCAACACTTTCATTGATTCAGAAAGTCCCATCTATTCACTTCCATAATCTATTTAGAAATATATCTAAATAGATTATGACAGATCTTCCACGAAAAGCAACTTTCTAAGTCAACTTTTTTTATGATCAAACAAATTGTGAACGCGTTGGTGCCAGTAAATTTTTCTAGAAAACGGCTACCTTACAAGATTGTTAGATGAACGGAAGGAATCGTTAGACCATTCCCACGAAAAATCCTTTGTAGACGATTAAGCTAGACTTAATATCAAAAAGTTAGGGGGCTTCAAAATGGCAGATAAGAATAAAACACCGCGACAACATGAGGTTCGTACTTTTATTTTAAAGACACTATTTTATTTCGTCATTATTTTTATGTTGGTCTACCTATACAGTTATGTTGGCATCAACGGAGGCCACTTTATTTACAACGAATTTTAGGTAGGGGGAATGAACGAACATGGTTACTAATATTATCACTGCAATTAATAATATTTATCGAACAATGCCAGAACAAGCGGCTTACAATTATTTGGGCACGACCTATTCTTATCGCGAATTAACCGAACGATCTAACGCACTCGCTCAAGTTTTGCTGAGGCACAATTTACCGGAACAGGCGCCACTTATTGTTTATGGTGGTCAGCAATTTGAAATGCTGGTCGCTTTTCTAGCCGCAGTCAAAACCGGTCATGCCTACATTCCCGTAGACAGTCACTCGGCCAAGGATAGATTATTGATGATTCAAGACACTGCCCACGCGCCATTAGTGATTGCAATCGAACCGTTACCAATAACTTTACCAAAAACTAACATCATCACATTCGACGAGATCAAGGCGCTCACACCGATGACGTATTTAACGGGTAATCATCCAGTCGCTGGCGCGGATACTTTTTATATTATCTTTACATCTGGAACCACGGGTAAACCAAAGGGTGTGCAAATTTCTCACGATAATTTATTAAGCTTTGTTAATTGGTTGCTAGCAGATTTTCGCTGGCCACACCAACCTAATGTTTTAGCACAAGCGCCATTTTCTTTCGATCTCTCAGTGATGGGACTATATCCGACACTAGTCACTGGCGGCACATTGCAAGCATTACCGCGAGCAATTACTGAAGATTTTAAACAACTGTTTGCCTTACTACCCCAACTGCAACTTAACGTTTGGATTTCAACACCATCTTTAGTAGAAATTTGCTTATTGCTCAAAGATTTTAACGCCGAGCACTATCCAACCTTGACCCACTTTCTTTTCTGTGGTGAAGAATTAAGTCACAAAACTGCGGCAACTTTATTAACTCGCTTCCCTGACGCTCATATCTACAATACTTACGGACCTACCGAAGCTACCGTAGCTGTTACCGGCGTCGAAATCACACCAACAATTTTAGAAAAGTATGATCGTTTACCGATTGGTTACGTTAAAGAGGACACTAAAATCTCGATCAAGCCAATCGATCACACAGAGATCGGTGAAATTCTGATAAGCGGTCCTAGCGTTTCTAAAGGCTATCTTAACTTACCCGCAAAAACCGTAGCTGCCTTTGCAGAAGAGACAGATTTTCCCACTTATCGCAGTGGTGACTTAGGATTCTTTGGTCCTGACAATTTACTATTTTATCGAGGCCGAATGGATTTTCAAATTAAGTTTAACGGTTATCGAATTGAACTCGAAGAGATTAATTTTTACTTACGGCAAAGTTCTTTAATCAAACAAGGGGTCGTTGTTCCCCGTTATAACGCCGATCATCGCGTCGTTCAATTAATCGCAGTTATCGTGCTAAACAAGCAGCCAAGTAGCACTGAAAAAGAGTTAACGCGCTCAATTAAAGCGGAACTAATGGACAACATCATGCCCTACATGATGCCGCAACGTTTTGTTTATCGTCCTGAACTACCGCTATCAGCCAATGATAAAGTTGACATTAAGGCTTTGATCCAGGAGGTCAATTCACAGTGATCAACTTACAACCGTATAACAATCCCACTTACTTCGCGATTATCTTAACTGGTTTATTACCAGTAATGATTGGTCTTTACTATGGCAAACGCTTGCGGATTTACGAATCATTGATCTCAATCGTCTTCTTAGTCTTAACATTCGGTGGTGATCATTGGCAACAAGGCATGGCATTAATTGGCTATACTATCTTTCAAGTCATCTTAACGATGAGTTACGCCCACTATCGCCACCAAAAGAAGAACCAGACCAACGTTTTCATCGCGTTGATAATTCTCAGTATTCTGCCGTTAGTGATCGTTAAATTAACCCCGCTATTTCCTAATCATCATGGCTTTAACTTAGGATTTTTAGGTATTAGTTATTTAACCTTTAAGACCGTTCAAGTGTTAATGGAATTACGTGACGGCACAATTAAAGAAATTTCAGCTAGTCAGTATTTACACTTCTTACTATTTTTCCCGACGATTTCTTCCGGGCCAATTGATCGTTACCGTCGTTTCTTAAGGGATTATGAAAACCCGCCCGCTCGCAAAGATTATTTACAATCAATCAACAAAGCGGTGTTTTATCTGTTTCAAGGTTTTCTTTACAAATATATTCTCGGTTACTACTTTGGCACTCGTTTATTACCCGTTGTTACGCATTTAGCATTAGGACAACGTTTGGCCTTTGGTGGCACGGGCATTTCTTGGTACTTACTAGCCTATATGTATGTCTACAGTCTCTATTTGTTTTTTGACTTTGCTGGTTACAGCTTGTTTGCAATCTCAATCAGTTATTTCATGGGCATTCAAACACCACCCAACTTCAATAAGCCCTTCATTGCTCATAACATTAAAGATTTCTGGAACCGTTGGCACATGACCCTATCCTTTTGGTTCCGCGATTTTATCTTCATGCGTTTTACCTTCTGGATTATGAAACATCGCTGGTTAAAAAATCACGTTCGCATTTCACAGCTCGCGTACTTAGTTAATTTTTTGATCATGGGCTTCTGGCATGGCGTTACTTGGTATTACATTGTTTACGGCCTATTTCATGCCACGGCGATTATTATTAACGATTATTGGCTCCGCTTCAAAAAGCAGCATCAAGATAAAATCCCCCATAATCGTTTCACCGAATATTTGGCAATCTTTTTAACCTTTAACATTGTTTGTTTCAGCTTTTTAATTTTCTCGGGCTTTTTGGATAAGCTTTGGTTTTAAACACAACATTTAATTTTGAGAGGACGATTTATGATGACAGATACAGAAAAAATTTATCAGATTTTGAAAGACTTAACTGACGAAGACTTTAGCGACAAGGGTGATACTAACTTATTCGAAACAGGTTTATTGGATTCCATGGCCACTGTGCAATTATTATTGGAGATTCAAACTGAGCTTAATGTTGACGTACCCGTTTCAGAATTCGAACGTTCAGAATGGGCAACACCTAATAAAATTATCGCCAAGGTTCAAACATTAAAATGAAAAGTGCAAAAAAACTTGGGCTGATTTTTGGCCCGGTGGTTATTGCTGCTGCGCTGGTTTGGGGGATTCTTTTATTACCGCTTAATCATCGTCGCGTTACCAATACCGAACTCAATCATAGTGCTGTTTCACTTTCAACCAATGTTTATCACGGGACCATGCTCAAACAAGCTGCCTTTGCAAAGGATTATGTTCCCTTCTTAGGCTCATCAGAACTATTGCGAATGGATCCGCTGCATCCATCTGTTTTAGCAGCGAAGTATCATCGCCCTTATCAACCGTTTCTTTTAGGTAGTGCAGGTAGTCAGTCGTTAAATCATTTCTTCGCGTTACAAGGTGTCCATCGCCAACTACGTGGTAAAAAAATCGTCTTCATTATTTCGCCACAATGGTTTACTAAGCATGGTCAAGCACCAGATGCCTTTAGTTACTTCTATTCGCCGCTCCAAGCGATTGATTGGCTCCTGACAGCCAAAGATACCACCTCAACTCGTTATGCTGCTAAACGCCTGTTAAGCATGCCTTCTGGAGAATCCAGTACTGTGTTGGCCCACGCGTTGCAAAAAATTGCTGCTGGCGAAAAGATTTCTCATTCTGAACGATTATTTCTAGAATATCGCCGGCAAATGTTGCGTAACGAGGACGCACTATTTTCTAAAATAAAGCTTGATCGTCGCTGGCAACATGTTCAAAAGGTAGAACGCCTATTACCTGCTGAAGATTCTAATCAACTGTTAACCACAACAGCAATTCACCTCGCCCAAAAGCACACCAACAATAATAATCTTGGTATTGATAATCACTTCTACGCGCAACGTTTACGAGGGTCGCGGATCAACGCATTACGCGGCAGTCAAAAACATTTTGACTATCGTTGCTCTCCTGAATATAGTGATCTAGAATTACTACTGAGCGAGTTTAAGCAGATGCACACCAATGTTCTGTTTATTATTCCACCGATTAATCAGAAGTGGTCGCACTACACTGGCTTATCTTTGCCGATGCTACGCCAAACCGCCGACAAGTTGGCCTACCAACTGAATAGTCAAGGATTCAATCACGTGCTAGATATGACCAGCAATTCGCACCAGAAATATATGATGGAAGATACCATTCACTTGGGCTGGCTTGGCTGGTTAAAGATGGACGAAGTGGTCAAACCTTTCTTAACTCAACCCCAGGCTCAACCTAACTATCATCTGAATAATTACTTCTATACCAAGAAATGGCAACAAACACTATTTAGCAAAGAAGGTGGTCATTCATGATGACCCCGAATTATACGCCTAAAACAAATCATCGACGCCTAAAACGACGTCGATATTTTAATAGACAATTTGTTTTAATCGCTGTCTTAATCGTAGTCAGCGCCAGTTGTGTTGGATTAGCAGGCTACTTTTACGGGCAGCATCGTGCTAAAACACTTGATCAACAATTCTATCAACAGCAATTGAAAAAGCAGCGCCGGCAAGCCCAAATTACAACGCAAAAAACTAAGAATTTATCATTAGCTAATTTTTTCCAAGCCCAATTAAATGCGATTGCGCAAAAAAATCATTATTTAGGCACGGCCGAGATTGTTTATCATAATCAAGTGGTCGCAACCTGGGTGGACGGCTACGCTAATTTTGCCCAGCAGCAGGCTAACACGTTAAATACTGGTTTCGAGATCAATTCCTTACAAAAGGGAATGACTGGCACATTATTAATGCAACAAGTTGCATTAGGCCGCGTTGCTTTAACCGATCAGCTTAGCCGCTACTATCCAACTGTGCCCGGTGCTGATCAAATTACATTACGCGAATTGCTCAACATGACCTCGGGTTTGTCAACGCCCCACGGATTTACCAATCCGCAAATCGTTACTGACCAGCAGCTTATTAAAAACGACATCGCCAAAACAATTTATAATCCACAAATGCATCATAAGTGGCACTACCAAGCAATTAATTTCATCTTGATTGCAGGAATTATTGAAAAAGTCAGTCATCAAACTTATTCACAACTGTTCCAAAAACAAATTATCGACAAACTCCATTTAAAGCACACCGCTTTTGCCTATGCTTTGCCAGAAAATTATCAACGCGCAACAGGTTATTATTTTAAAAAAGGAACAGATCCAGCCACACCTTATTTAAAGCCCGCGTTAACTACCGCCGCCCAACAACATTCAGAATTAGGCACTGGTCAAGTTTATATGAGCATTCACGATTTATATCAAGTTGAGAAAAGCATGCTTAACGGTAAATTGTCAAAACTGCATCAACAACTTTTCGTAGACGGCAGTACTAGTCATTACGGTGGTGGTTATTACAGTTACCCAATTTATAAAAGTGTTAATGGCGCTGGCAGCGGTTTTGAGTCGCGTGTTCATATTAGTCCTGACGGTCAAACAGCGCTGGTTTTACTAGCCAACGTGACTAGTTCGCGCACCAATATGGATGGCATGTCCAAACAATTAGATCAATTATTGTTTCCTACTAAATAAAGTACGCAGCGTTTTTGTGAAAACGAACATACTTAGCACTAAAACGTAGTGCGTTCACTTGAAGTCAATTTTTTGTAAAATCGTCCCCCAGACGAATTACTTGAAAACTTGCTGCCAGTCTTATTTTCAATTATTAAAACTACTCAATCTTTGCCAATTAGAATAAACAGGCGCTTGAAGTGACTTCTCGTTTCCCAAAATTTCCTGTACAATTCTAAGCACTAACGGTGATGAATTTTCGCTGGTTAGCTGATCAAGCGCTACCCACTGAACACCGTCAGAATCATTCTTACCGTCAGCAACGACTAATGGAATATCAGTCACCCCTTCAGAAATTTCAACAGAATAAACTGCAAAAATATGGTGAACCATATATGTTTTTCCTTGCTCGGCAACAAACACATCATAAACACGATTATCGTCAATTTTTTTCAAAGAAAAGCCTGTTTCTTCGCGAAATTCTCGTTGAATCGTCTCAACAAGTCCTTCGCCAATTTGTTGCCCACCACCTGGTAAATCAAAGCGATTTTGATACGGCCCAGCATTCTTCTTAATACACAATAGTTGCTGTCCCTTTGTCAGAACGCCATAGACACCAAAATGCGTCCGGATTTCTTGTCCTTGTTGGACCATAAATTCTCACCTCATTATTAAAATTCAGAACTGCTTAAATTTTGATTTTTTAATTAAGAATAGATTAATCATTTAATCTGTTTAACCGATCTGTTCCGCGCGCACTCAACGATGAGCGATTATCTCATAATTGCGATCCTTTTTCTCAGCAGTCATTGATGGCTTTTATTGAAACAAGCGCTTAGAATAAAGTCATGACCAGAAAGAAAATTACCCTCGCAGAACTTTATGAGCTTTTATATGATCATTTAAATAGTAACGGTTGGTGGCCAGCACGGACTGATTGGCAGATTGTTTGGGGCGCTGTCTTAATTCAAAATACCAATTGGAAAAACGTTGATTATGCTTTGGCAAATCTGAAACAAGCAACAGACTTCCTGCCAGCTAATCTTCGCCGACTGTCCAATCAAGAGCTAGAACAAATTATTCGCAGTGCTGGTTTTTATGTTCGCAAAGCACAAACGATTAAAAATCTGTGTGACTATTTTGCAACTTATCACGATAATCTAGCTCAGTTACGAATGAAACCAGCCGCTGAATTACGTCAAGAACTACTAGCCTTATCTGGAATCGGTCATGAAACGGCTGACGTAATCTTACTTTACGTACTAAGCAAGGAGACTTTTATCGTTGATGTTTATGCGCGTCGCTTATTTGACCACCTTGGCATTGTTTTGCCTAAGACTTATGATGCCGCGCAAGAATTAGTCATGCCTGATTTGACCCTATTCACACTGCGCAGTCTTCAAGAATTACATGCTTGTATCGTTCTGACTGGTCAGACTTTTAAAACCGAACAAGATTGGCAGAACAATTTTCTCACCCCTTATCAACTACAACTTGGACCAAGAAGAGGAGAATGATCATGACTGTTATTACGGATTATTTAGCAACGGTACCTGAAGAGCATCTTTCTTATACCACGGAAATGTACGAGCTGCTAAAAGAGCTGTTACCCAAGGCAACTGAACGAATTTCTTACGACATGCCCAGCTTTTGGCGCGGTCACACACTCGTTTATTTCGCCGCTGCAAACAATCATTTGGGATTTTATCCGACACCACAGCCAATTGTTGCCTTTGAAAAAGAACTAAAACCGTATAAAACCAGTAAAGGTGCCATTCAACTGCCATACGATCAGCCATTACCGCGAGAATTAATTACCCGAATTGTTGAATTCCAGAAACAACGTTATCAAGTCAAATAAATCTTACCTAAATAAAAACAGTGTCCCAAGGAGCAAAAGTACCTCACAATCATTAGACTGTTTGTCTAATGATTATGAAGCACTTCAAAACGATAACTTCTGGGATACTGTTTTTTTATTTTCAATTATAAGCTACTGTATTTTGGTTCTTCGTACTTTTGGAAAATCCGCTAGTGGAACGCTGCGAGCTTGGTTTGAGCTGAATCAAATCCAATTCGTTTTGAACGTGAGCTTTATTGAGAGCGGCAAACCCTAGAACTGTTATGTTGCTGTTCTCCGTGCCTACGGGAAATGCGCTGGTGGAAACGCTGCGAGCATTGGTTTGAGCCGAATCAAAACCAATTCGTCTCAAACTCAAGCTTTGTTGTAAGTGGTAAACCACTAACAACAATTCCGCGGCTGACCGCGATTTCTCTCCGGCACTGACTAAAGTGCGTTAGTACAACTAAACTTCTAATTTATACTTCTAAAAATTGGAAGGTAGTTTAACCACTCTTCAATTCAACGCTTGTGCAAAGGTTGCCCTCTTGTTTGTTTAGTTGCGGCAAATAAATACCGCTCAGTAGTGACATTAATGTTGGCAATTTATTGCCTACATTAAGGCTCGCATTTGAGACGATTTGTATTTCAATCGGCTCAAATCGACGCCCACTACGTTCCAGCGTCAAGTATTTATTTGCCGCCACGATACCCCGCACGTTCCATATGCAACCTTTGCGCAAGTGCGGAGAACCACAACCTAACAGTTTTAGTTTTCACTGCATTAGCTTGATGACAATTAAATACTAATTAATTAGCATCAAACGTTCTTATCGATGATCGATTCGTCTAGCCCAAAAGTCACCAAGACCCTGAATGACAAAAACAATGACCAAAATCAATAACGTTGCGACAATCGTGATATCATTTTGATAACGTTGATATCCTTTACTGACTGCGATATAACCTAAACCACCGGCACCAACTGCACCAGCCATAGCTGTCAAACCAATTATGGAAATAATCGTTAACACGGATGTTCGAATTAAGTCTGGTAATTCTTCACGTAGATAAACTTGTGTAATAATCGTCCACGGACCATATCCCAACGCCTCGGCTGATTCGATGACACCAGAATCAATTTGCACTAAAGTGTTTTGAACTTGACGTGCGTAAAAGGGTGCCGTTCCGATAATCAATGGGACTAACGCGCCTTTAGGGCCGATTGTGGTCCCAACAATGAACTGAGTAATTGGGAAGACAACTGATAGTAAAATAATAAATGGAATTGAACGGAAGATATTAACGAACTTATCTAAAACATTATAAAGAATTTTGTTTGCTAAAATTCCATGTTCGTCAAAAACAACCAACGCCACACCCAAGGCTAAACCGATTATGCCACCGATTAAAGTCGTCCAAAAAGTCATATAAAGGGTTTGCCAAATACCTGTCACCATGCCCGTGTCGCCAGTCCAATTCGTAACGACATTAGGCATAATATTATTTAAGAAATTAAGCATTTGGTCGTACCTCCTTATCCCCTGACTTTAGTATCGTTACTTGCACATCACTCTCTTGCATGAAGACTAGGGCTTTCTGTGTCTCCTTGGGTGTCCCTGAAAGAACAACTAATAAATTACCAACTGGCGTATCTTGCAAAATTTCCAAATTACCAAATAAAATATTCGCACTAACATTGAACTGTTTATACAATGTGGTAATTAACGGTTGATCAGTGGACTCACCGACATATCCTAATTGTACTAAGACTTCACCCGGCTTCAAGTTCTGAACAATGGCTTGTTTCTCAACAACTTCCAGCGATGATTGAATATGCGTCGTCGTATCAATGAAATCCTTGGTTAATTCGGCTCTTGGTTGACTAAAGACTTGTAACAGATCGCCCTCTTCGATCAGTTTACCAGCATCCATTACTGCCACGCGATTACATATTTGTTTGACTGCATCCATTTCATGTGTGATCAGAACAATTGTTAATCCAAGTTTACGATTTAAATCTGCTAACAAATCTAGAATTGATTCAGTTGTCTTAGGATCTAATGCACTCGTCGCCTCATCAGAAATCAAAATATCAGGACGATTGGCCAGCGCGCGCGCAATCCCCACTCGCTGTTTTTGACCACCAGATAACTGATTCGGATAATCATGACTCTTATCAACCAAACCAACTAATTCTAGCAACTCAGTAACTCGTTTGCGTCGATCGTCTTTATTTAACCCCGATTTTTTCAGGGCAAAATCAACATTATCAGCAATCGTCAGCGATGTCATTAAATTAAAATGTTGAAAGATCATTCCGATGTTACGCCGCTTAGCTTGTAACTCTTTGGCCTTTAATTGCAGCATATCTGAGCCACTAACTCTGACAACAGCATCCTGATTAGTCGGTCGTTGCAGAAGGTTAATCACCCGCACTAAAGTTGATTTGCCAGCACCGGAATAACCAACAATGCCAAAAATATCACCTTTATTAATTGATAATTGTACGTTATCAACAGCATGCACTTCGCGTTCAGGTTCTTTAAAGACCACATCAATATTTTTTAATTCAATAATTGGTTGATAACTCAAAAGTCATTCATCCTTTCAGGTGACCGATTGCTAATAATAATTTAATGCTTAAATCGAATTACTTTCCGTTGGGCACTTGCAACAGTCGCGTATCAAACGTGGCGCGTTGTCGTGGCGGCGAAAAAGCACTTAATGCTGGAACATAATGGGCACTGCTTGAAGTCAATTGAGGCACGAAGAACATTAACAGCAGTCCTAGCAGTCCCTAATCCTTGTTTATTTCGTCCAGATTGGTTCTGCAGTTCCTTTGTAAACTTTAGCAATGGCCTTAGCTGTTGCTGCAGTCCGATAAGCTTTAACGACTTTCTTGTAGACCTTGTTATTCTTATCTTTCTTATTAGCAGCAATGACATTAATCCATTGTTTTGAACGGTGGTTAACGGTTTCTCTATAAATTGCTTGGCTTAACTTCAAACCCGCATTGGCAGAAATATCATTAGTCACAATTGCTGCAGTGGCATCTGATAACGAACGAGCCGTTTGATCATTCTCTAATTCAGTGACTTTTAAATCTTTAGGATTTTTCACGATATCTTTAACTGTTGGTAAAGTGACATTCTTCTTTAAGGTAATCAACCCTGCTTCTTCCAAAACGTTTAATGCGCGTCCCTCGTTAGTAGCGTCATTAGGAATCGTGATTTCGTCACCTTTTTTAATCTCTTTAAGGCTCTTAATCTTCGTTGAGTACAAATCCAAAGGTGCAATATATGTTTCGCCAATTGCAACAATATTAGTCTTATGAGCCTTATTCCAACTGTCTAAGAAATTATAGTGTTGGAAAGAATTCAAGTCGATCTGATGATCCGTTAAAGCTTTATTAGGCGTATTGTAATCAGAAAATTCTTTTAATTCCAAGTTAATGTCTTGTTTCTTTAATTTCTTAACGATTGGCTTCCAAATATCTTCATCTGAACTCATAATACCAATTTTGACTGTCGTCGTGCTGTTGGCTGCCTTTTTATTCCCACATCCCGCAACAATTAATCCTGCTAATAAAATTGTTGCACCTGCTAATAATCTTTTTACTGTCTGTTTCATTTTTATTTCCCCCATCAATTCGGTTATTAATTAGTTGACACATAAAAATTATTTCTGTAAACAAAAAGAGCTCGTTTCTAAATTAATAGAAACGAACTCTGTCGTGATTACCATTCTAATTTGAGTTAACCTTACAGTTGAACTCCTCAGCAACGCACAGAAGCATTCCGGAATACTTCAATACGCGTGCACGATAATGAGTGCCAATCCATCATCGCCTTGCTAAACGTTCAACGATGCCAATCACCGAGCCATTTTCAAACGATCGTAACTACCTTGCTCTCATCAACTACAAGTTTTCTGTACAGTCTTAATCGATTTACTTACTCGTTCAATTTGTTTATGAAATGAATTTTTATAATGGCTTAACTTTACCCGAGGTTGAATTAACTGTCAAGTGTTTTTATTAAAAAATAGATTTTTTCTCATAAAATACCCATTAATTATTAAAAAGTGGGATGAAACCTGCGACGGGTTCAATGAATTGCTTAGTCATTCAGTTTGATCAATTTTTTGATTGAACAAAACGGTACAATTAATATATTCAAACTCAGACTTTCATCCAACGATAATTAAAGTGTAAAAAGTAACGAGTTTCCAGTACAAATATAAAAAAATTAATAAGTGTCTACACAGTAATACGAATAAAATCACATATACTATCAGATACGATACCACGAAATTCTTTAATACATTAAATAGTCCAGTCACCGTCCCCTTGAGGACTTGGAATTGGATAAGGATTCATATAATCACCTCCTCAAATATCTACATATTCTTACAATTGTACTATGAACGCACCTAGATAGCCAATTTTAGGAATTGACGTCAGTAGCTTATAATATTAAACTATAAATATTAATTTAATTATATTCGAAACGAATGGGGAATGAATATTGTCTGAGGTTCATGGTGAATTGATCAAAGAAAAGCGCAAAACTTTGGGACTGACACAAAAGCAATTAGCGCAAGATATCTGTAAGCAGGCAACAATTAGCAATATTGAGAACAAAAATTACTGTTTCAGTGCTAAAATTTTAACACTTATTTGCCAAAGACTTAATATCCCACTACAAGATGTTTTAATCATTTCTGAAGACAGCAACATCAAAGCAAAACTTGATCAGATTGAACAATTGTGTAAACTTAACCAGAATTCTGAAGCTATTCACCTTCTCAACCAGATTGACATGAATGCCATTACCGATTCAGAAACTCGAACTAAGTATCTGTACTATAAAGCTGGTTTAACCTTCTTAGTTGAGCAAAATCCTGATTCTGCATTCTTTTACTATAACCAGGTTCTCGCTAACACCAACAAAGACGATCTTTACGCACTACTTTCAAAGTTGGGAATTGCAATTATTTATACCGAAAAAGGCGAAACTAACTTTGCCCAGAGTTACTTTGAATCACTAATTGATACTGTTAATAACGAAAATAAAGAGCTGTTGGACTACAACAAAATTTATTACAATGCCGCCAAGTTTTTTTCCTCTAAAACAAATTATCAATATGCGTTAACTCTTTGTAATCAAGGAATTGAACTTAATCAAATTCATAACTCGACAGAACTACTAGAACAACTATTGTATGAACGTGCCTACAATGCAATGAAGTCAAATGACCCTAAGTACTTAAACTTCTTCTATGAAGCAGCTCAAATTGCAAAGTTTCGTAACAATCAGCATATCATTCAAACAATCGAAAAAAATCTACAATGTTCAATTGATCAATTGTCAGTTATTATAATTTCCTAATTATTAAGGCAGATCTAATTACGAGATCTGGCTTTTTTTAATTACCAAACTATTTTCTTCGATTATTTGCCCATTTTTAACCATCAATATTCGATCAGCCTTATTTAATAAGTCCCGATCATAATTATGCGTAATATAAATAAAACCAACATCAGTAATTGAAAATAAATCGTCCTCTAGTCTGGTTGCCGTCTCATGATCTAAACCACTAGATAATTCATCAAATATCATAAATTGTTTGTGTGCTAGTAAATTGCGCGCTAGTCCTAGCCGCTGACGCTCTCCACCAGAAAAAACACTGCCGTGAGTTTCAATCCGTTGTTGTAACCACTGTTTAACATTATGTTCGGGTATATCAAGATCAACCCGCTTTAATGCAGCAATCACATCCACGAGACTATAGTTAGACTCAAACATCGTGATATTATCCCAAACTGTACCGTTGAATATAAAAGTATTTTGATTTTGAAAACCAATTAATGATGGTACATAAGTCGAAGCCATTGTTTTAATATCACGTCCAGCAATCATAAGCTCGCCTCGACTGATCTCATGGTAACCAAACATCGTATTGACCAGTGTCGATTTACCAGATCCACTTTCACCAATCAAAACCACTTTTTCAGTCTGATCAATATTCAAATTTACATCTTTTAAAATCGGTTTGCTTACAGGACCAATATCGACATGACGATAATTAATGAACTTACTTGGGCGATTCGATTCTGCTGTCACAGAATCTTTCTTCAAAGCATCTTGGTCTTTCAGTAAATTCTGAAACTCTCGATAAATTTTTTGACCGCCAAAAAAGTCAGCCAGTACATCTGCAGATGACTCGATTGGAAATGAGATTGAAACTGCCAATTGTGTAAAGGCTAAAAATGATGCCATATCAATTCGTTGTTGTCGAATAAAGTAAGCCCCAATTACCCAAGTTCCGAAATAAACTAAATCACCAAAGAATTGCGATAATCCACTAACAATCTTACGTATTAAGATATCCCGGTTTTCAGCATCACGTACTTCAACTGCAGCTTCTTGATGCATTTTTGAAAAAACTAAATCACGCCCAAAATTCTTGATTGTTGAAAATCCAGATAACCAGTTTGTTAGCTTACTTGTATAACTTTCTAAAGAGATTAAAATAGGTTCTTTGACGTTCTGTAAATAATGGCGTGCCCAGATTGGTAATAAAAAGGACGGAATTTCCAACAATAAAATTAATGTAGTTAAGCGAACATCTAACATCAACCCAAAAGTAATCGCGAACACAAATTGAAACAATAGTGATAAGCCATCTAAGAAGCTATTAACATAATTTTGCTGAACAAGATCCAGTTTGTTCGTAAAATAAGCAACCTTTGCACCAACGGTATCTTGCTGAAATTGTTCAACTGAACGATTAGTCAGACGTTGAAACATCGATCGTCGTAACCATAACATCGCATCATTAGAAACACATCCTTTTAAATAGCCACCCAACACATTAACTATCGCGGCAATAATCGCAAAGAACGAGCAAAATAAAGCAAGCCAATAAAGCTTAACTTGAATTTTTCCCATAGCATAATTCGTTAAAAATTGGACAACCGAAGCATATAATGTCGTAATTGCAGCGTGAGAAAGTAATATGAAGAAGAAAATGCCAAATAGTCTTCTTTGATGTTTTATTAGTAGTTGATACATGATCGAACTCCTTTAATTATTTTGCATCAAATCTAAACAAAAATAAGAATCAGAAGAATTGCTATGATAAAACATACATAACAATACATAGATAATACCTTCAATACCGTTTAGAATTGTATCTTCACTCAATTTTTCTGCTCTTATCTGTTCAATGCTAATCTTCTGAAATATAAACCGAATAGACTGCTCTACAATTGTTTGAGAGTATCTTTCTCTAATACATTTCGGATATAAGCGTAAAAATAGCAAACTACTACCGTATCCATGGCACAAACCATCATTCACAGCTAGAGCCTGAGTTGAGTCGAACATATTACCTTCGTGCCAATATCTATTTAGCGAATGATCACTTTGCTCTAATTTCAGTTCTTGACATAACCCTATAGCAGAGCAAATTATAGGGTAACTTCCATGGCACCATGTAAAACGCATTGCTTCTGCTTTAGGAGACGCATTTCTCCAGTATGGCAATGAGGAACTGACCAGTTTATCATCAAGTAAATAATTAATGAAATTTATAGATGCTATCTTTAAGTTTTCTCGAACTCCATAAGAGCCATCTTTGCTGAGGACCAGTAAGAGACTAGGTAGGCCATGAGCAAATGATATGTCATGCTTATAATGATCCGCACCGTTAATATCGTCTAGTATTTCATCAAACTTATTCACGTTAGATGAAATACTTGTATTTTTCAAATTTGGATCAATTCTTTGCAAAATCTGAAGATAGCCGGAAACCCCACCCATTATTCCTAGATCATTTATTCCAGAATAATTCATTACTAAGTTCTTCACCTTGTTACAATAAATCTCTGTCAGTTCAAAGTAATACTTATCTCTTTCAGTTGGTGTTAATAAATTAACTCCTTTAGGATTATCTATCAGATATTTCATTATCAAGGAAAAATTATTTAAAACTAGATCCTCTAATCCAAGAAACAGTTCTTGAAACCACTTGATATCAATCACTTTCAATCTTAACGATGAATAATCATTTATTATCAAATAGCTAAGATAATGGAATAATAAGTTCTGTACACTAATTCCGTTCTTGAAGTCAATAACAATGCATTTCTTTAATATTCCAAGAGTTTGACTTAATAAATAATTGTCTTTATCGTGTATGTTCATACGTTGCAACAACTCTTTTCAATAAATATCTAGCCAAATTTTCGAAAGTTTGATTCCCTGAGAACCTATTACAAGCCATATGAAAAACACTATAAAATATATCTAACAACTTTATCTCAGTGTCATCACTTAAAATCAGTGTCTGCCAAAATTGCCCTAATACTGTATTATATAAGGGCATTTCCGCTATGCAACTTTGCTCTCCTAAACTATCAATAACTTGATTAAATATCGGCTCATAGTCAACACGTTTAAATCCACTAGCATTAATATTTTTGAAAACGTTTTGATAGGAAATGGATTTTATGCTCTGTGAAAATACTTGGTATTGGACAAAACCCAACTGACATACATAAACCAGCTGTGCTATGCTCGATTCATTCATATGCTCAAACGCTATTTGCGACTCACAAATGAATAGTTTTTCAATTTGCTTTGTTGCTTCAGCTCCACCATATCTTTCAATCTCTGGTCTATATGGAAGAAGTTCATACGTAGATATTAATCCAGAATGAATAAGTTCATTCGCGATATCTAGAATTGATCCAACAGCACATATTTTATCCATATCAGAGTTGAATTTTGCTCTAATTCTAATTTCAGAATTGTTCTGAAAATAACGAACAAAAAAACATTATTGTTTAGTTTGCTTGAGAAAGAAAATACGCGTTTAATAACCTCATTTTCCTCATTCATACTCGTATGTAGCTTGATATAGATCCAATTAGACTTGAGCGGTAGCTCCAGTATGCTACTTTCATCAGAGATATAATTTCCTATAACGTTAGTGTTGCCTTGAACTTCTTGTTTAAAGGTATCTTTTCCTCTAATACTCCAAATTCCCTGAGTTATTTTCTGAACTTCACTTGGATTCCAGTCTACTAATTCAACAGTAACAACGCGATCTTTTCCAATAGAGCTCTGTATTAAATAAAACAGAAAATCTTTATTACTCGTATTACAAACAATAAAACTATCTCCAAAATACACTTTTACTGTTTTATCTTTGCCAACAACATCAACTAATTTATCAATTTTGTCGATTGATACATGATCTAAGACAAAATTCCAACGTTCTGGCATAATTATTACATTATGATATTTAATTCCAGGTTGGTGTTCTTGAGTTTTGTTTGAAAAAATTTTAGATAGCTTCATCAAATCATTATTGATATATGGAGAAATATCCATCAATAATCTTGAAGCAAAACTGTGTCTCTGTGGAATTAATAAATTAGTTTGAATCGCATATGTTGGATTATTATACTTATCGACCGAGATCAAACAATGTTTTTTTAAATCATAAGTAATAAAAATATCATTCATTGCTAATCTATTTTGTCTTCTATGGCTCACATCGGACAAACTATGTTTTACCATTGAAAAATTATTTTGAAGTTCCAAAACTTCTCCTGAGTCTTCTGCTTCAAATAGATTAAAAAGGTTATCCATTTGAGGATCCCCATTCCAAAAATCATGGGATAAATCAAATAGACGCGAAAAACGGCCATATGCTGAGCCGGAACAACTCGTTACCGTTGAAGGAGCAAAAACAATAAAATGATCTATAAAATCAAAGCCAATATCGTAACTAAATCGTTGATCAGATGTTAATCTATTCTTAATTGCAATATCGTCATCGGATAAATGAACGTAACCATCATCACTCAATTTTCTACCCAGAATCTTATTCCGATAGAATAGACTAGTCGATTGGGTTGTAATAACGTCCTCAGACTGCATATACGAATTTGGAACTCCGATTCCATCCTTTTCTGATAATAGTTCCAAAATAGGAACACTTCGTTCCAAGCCATATTTCTCAATAAACTTATTAGTGTACTCATCTAATGGATCCGAAAAAGACAAACTTTTTGCAAGACTAACTAAATACTCCCCACAAGCAAGTGCATCCGCCTGTTCTACATTACTTATCTCACATTCCGTCAAGTTTTGAAATGCAATCGCTAAATAATTATTTGATTGAAACAAATTGGACATCTTTGTTTCGATAGCCTTTAGTAAAGAGAGCCCATCACCCACACATTGTCGACCGTAATCAAAAATTAGAGAATCAATTATATCGAGTTCGTGAATTATATCAGCAAAGTGCTTTTTAGCATCCTCACAATTTGAAAGTTGAGTTATCAATTCTTTAAGCTGATTATACGAGTTGCTCAAATCCGTGAGACTACTTTTAACAACACCATAAGATATTAGTGTCGCTATCCACGCTGTAAGTTGTTCTTTATTAAATGGCCATTCATTTAAGATTTCGCCATATGTAACATACCTACCGCTAAGTTGCTTCAATAAATATCTAATTTCTGGAGTGATCTTTAATGATATTCTTTTATTATTATCAAAGAAATAGTAGATTATATCCCCACGAATAAAATAATTATTATTAAATGTATATTTTAAAAATTCTAAATTTAATTCATCATTCTCAATTTTTTGAGCTACTCCGAATAACCAATCTAAGGTCGCATTAACTTTTTTTATTTTTTGAAAAGTAGGATGTCTCTTTTTGTCTTTTCTAATAGCGACAGAAGCGCTGTATCCAAACGGAATGGGTCGAAAAGACATTCTATTTAAATAAGAGATCATTGAATAATATATTTTCTCAATCTGTTTCTGAGACGAATTAATTGATAACTGATTAATAGCATCGTACAAACTATGGCTTGAGACGAATAGCGCCTCTATAAATTCAGAATTAGATTTCATTTCTAAAATAAAATCTAATTTATTTACCGATGAATTAGCTAAACTTCTCTCTCTAATCTTATTGTTAGTAGAAAAGAGCGGCTTTCTTTCAAGAAAGAAATCTGATACTTTCATTTTTATAATCCCTAACACCTACAAAAAACAGTGGCCTAATTAGCCACTGTTTTTTACTTATCTAATTAAAATAACATTTGACATGAACTTGTCGTTTTCTTGTTTTCTCGAATAGATCCATTAAGAATGTTTGCATTGCTTAAAAGATTAATAGGACTACCTTCGTTGAGTTCAAGTTGTTTAGCAATTTCTGCTTTGTTCTTTGACATATTGTCGTCTCCTTTTATTAATATATTTATATTATAGAATAATTACATTGATAAGTAAATGATTTTTTTATTTTTTTCAATAATATTCTCACCAACCGAATTATTGAATGGAAATTGCTTCAATAATTTGAGATTAAGAAGTGCAATACGGTGGTATTGGTACAGTGTCTATGCGACGCTTGGCCCTCTTATTTTCTCTCATAAATATATCTATTTTATTATTATGCACTTATAATATATCTAATAATGAACAATCCTACCCCACAATGAATACTAGAAAGAAACTAGATACACCAATATGCTCAACTTAACCTTTAATTTCCAAAACTAAATAAGCGGAAATTAACTTCTATGATGCCAGAACTGATTAGTTGATTAGCACAGTATAAAATAACAAAGGACACGATCTAAATGTTTACAAATATCTCCAAATGATATTAAGAGAGTTACCTAAATTTAACGTTTGAGTCCTCATTAGACATATTTACTACGATTTGAAATAGTCAAAATAGTAATCTACAGATAAATAAAATAAACTGCTGGGCTCCAAGCGGGTGTATTATTATCCAAACTGAAGTTCGACAGTTTTTGTATATTCGTAATTTATCAACTTATTACTCTAAATCGACACGACTCGTATCTCGATTCAATCATAAAAAAAGATCACAAGAACCTACTATAGTAAGTTCTTGCAATCTTAATTTAGGAAGTACATCCCAGTTCCTTCGTTCATCAATAATAATCGAATATATTCTTAGAAGATGATTAACTTTCTGTCGGATATGCCTTAGCAAGACGCTTACGGTATAAGCTCTCTTCTTGTTCATTAGCCCAAACAAAGTGACCTGGTCTAACCTCAACGAACTTAGGCTTATCAGTCTCGTAATGGTGAACACTCATGTCATAAACCGTTAACTTCTTCTGCTTAGCAATCGCAGGATCAGGAACCGGCACAGCTGAAAGTAAGGCCCGTGTATACGGATGAATTGGATTAGTAAATAATTCTTCTGTCTCAGCCAACTCAACGATCTGTCCTAAGTGAATAACGGCAATTCGATCAGAAATAAAACGAACAACAGATAAATCATGGGCGATAAATAAATAAGTCAAGTTATCTTCACGTTGGAATTTCTTCAACAAGTTCAAAACTTGCGCCCGAATTGAAACGTCCAAGGCAGAAATCGGCTCGTCAGCAACGATCAATTCTGGCTCCATAATTAAAGCCCGTGCAATCCCAATCCGCTGCCGCTGACCACCTGAGAATTCATGAGGATAGCGGTACAAATGTTCTGGCAATAACCCGACTGATTCAATCATATTCGTCACTTTATCAAGACGATCCTTCTCATCTTTATACAAGTGGAAGTTGTACAAACCTTCAGAAATAATATAATCAATCGTTGCCCGTTCGTTCAGAGATGCTTGAGGATCCTGGAAAATCATCTGAATTTTACGGGTTAGGTTATGTCTTTCTTCATTGCTCAATTTAGGCTTATTGATTTTTTTACCGTTGAAAATAATGTCACCATTACTTGTTGGTGTAATGCCTAAAATTGAACGGCCAATCGTTGTTTTACCTGATCCAGATTCGCCAACTAGGGCAAATGTTTCGCCACGATAAATATCGAAATTAGCATTTTTTACAGCAACGAACTTATTCTTACCAGAACCGAAAGAAATTTCCAAATCCTTGGCTGATAATAACACATCTTTGTCTTTACTCATCGTCATCCGAACCACCTCCCATTTCTAGTTTTACAGCAGCATCTGAAGCCTGCATATCCATAAAACGTTGGTGTAGATTCTGAATCAAACTAGGCTTTTCAACTTTTGGTGCTCGTGGATCAAGTAACCAAGTCTTGGCATAATGTGTTTCAGTAACCTTGAACATTGGTGGTTCTTCTTCAAAATCAATCTTCATTGCATAAGGATTACGTGGTGCAAATGCATCACCTTTAATGTCTTTATAAAGTGAAGGTGGCGTACCAGGAATCGAGAACAACTCGCCCCCACGTGCTGCTAACTGTGGTAATGAAGACAGCAAACTCCAAGTGTATGGATGCCGTGGATTGTAAAAAATCTCGTCAGCCTTACCATATTCGATAATCTGTCCGGAATACATAACGGCGATACGATCGGCGATTGATGCGACAACACCCAAGTCATGGGTAATAAAAATTGTCGTAAACTTATATTCCTTCTGTAATTCCTTAATCAAATCTAGAATTTGTGCCTGAATCGTCACGTCTAAGGCAGTTGTTGGTTCATCACAGATCAAGACCTTAGGCCGGCAAGCCAACGCAATGGCAATAACCATCCGTTGCCGCATACCACCAGAATATTCAAAAGGATATTCACTGTAACGATCAGCTGCATTCGGAATCCCCGTCCGTGCCATCAAATCGATGGCCATCTTCTTGGCTTCCTTGGCAGTTTTACCTTGATGTTTAACAATGACTTCAGAAATTTGCGACCCAATCGTCTTAATTGGGTCAAGACTTGTCATAGGATCCTGGAAAATTGTGGCAATTTCTTTACCACGAATGCCGATCCATTCCTTGTCTTTCTTCAGGTCACTCAGGCGTTTGCCGTCATAATCAATCGTACCATGTGTAATGCTACCGTTTGACTCCAACATCCCTGTAAACGTCTTAGTTAGAACTGACTTGCCTGAACCAGACTCACCAACAATAGCTAATATCTCTTGATCATGTAGCTCCAGAGAAACATTACGAATGGCCGTTAACTTACGACCACGAACTTGGAAGCCAACTGATAAATCTTTAACACTTAAAATACTTTTTGCTTCGTCAGACATAAATGTTCTCCTTTCTACATATGAGTTCTTGGATCTGAAGCATCAGCCAAATTCTGACCAACGATATACAATGACACCGTAATCATCGCTAAGACTAATACTGGCAACCAGAACAAGTAAGGGTAGCTTGTCATATATGGTGCATACTGAGAAATTAAACGACCTAATGACGGAACGTCTGGGCTTAAACCAACCCCTAAGAACGATAAGAATACTTCGTAACTAATAAACGAGGGTAGTAACTGGGAAACTTGCGTCACAATAACCGAAGTTAAATAAGGCAAAATATTACGCGCAATCAAACGACCAGTTGGTGTTCCTAACGTCCGTGAAGCCACGTTATATTCACGATCGCGCATGATCATAACCTGCACACGAATGAAATAAGCCGTTCCTAACCAACTTGTCACTGTCATGGCAAAGATTAAATTCCAGAAACCATTACCAAAAGTATATGACAAGACAATGATGATCAGAAGTAAGGGCACGTTAGAAATAACATTGTAAAGTTCCAACATGAAGCGATCAATTCTCTTAGAACTGCCCCAAATAGCACCTACCACAACACCAATAACTGTTGTAATTAACGTGGCAATCACACCGATTGAGATAGAAGTACGAGCACCAGCCCAGATAGCATCAAATAATGATTTGCCATCTGCATCGGTACCGAACCAATAAGTGGCGTTCGGCCAATTATAACGCGCATTAAAGTCATTGACTTTGGAAACATCCATTAAGTTATAACCACTAAACAATGGTTGGATAAAGGACATCAATAAGATAATGACCACTAAAATCAACATTGCGACTGTCATCTTTTTAGAGAAAAATTGTTTAGCGACAGAACCCCAATAAGAGTACTTAGGCGTGTCGATCTTCTCGGTAATCCGATTGTCGACTTCAACAAGCGTGAAATCATCATCATGGTTTAACTTATTCGTTGTATCTGCCACTGTTAATCATCTCCCGTCTCAAGTTTGATTCGTGGATCAACAATTGTCATCAAAATATCACCTAATAGCACAGAGAATACGGCGATCGTGGTGAAGATGAAGACAAGTGAAATAACTAATGGGTTATTATGAGCCATGATTGAATCTGGTAACATTTTACCCATACCAGGCATTGCAAAGATTGTTTCTGTCATGGTGGCACCAGTAATCAAGCCGATAATTTGACCAGGAATACCTTGAACAATTGGAATCGAAGCATTCTTGAAGATATGTTTACGATAGATTTCGCCATCATCAAGACCCTTGGCCTTAGCAAACTTAACGTAATCTGATGACTGTTGGTCAATCATATAACGTCTGAACCAGATGACCATACTTGAAACAGACAAGAAGCCCAAGATAAAGGTTGGCAGTACCCATGAATTAATATTCTCTGCACCCAGAGTTGGGAAAGAATCTGGGAAGCCAAATAGCGCACTACCTACATAACGGAACGCGTAAATAAAGGCCAAACTTGGTACAGAAATCAAGACAGTAACAATACCTGTCCCGACTTTATCAAAGAGACGTCCTTTAAAGCGCGCCATTAAAATCGCCATTGGGATAGAAATTAAATACGTGAGGATTAAAGCAATAAAACCAGATTTGAAAGAAGTACCGATCATTGAAGGATCAGAGTAAGTCTGATTCGTCTTCGTATAATGATCGCCGTAACGTTCCTTGGCCATATCATCTTGCGTTGCCGACGTTTGATATTGACGTGAGTAAACATTATCAGAACTGTTTAACTTCTGACCATTGGTGAAGGTGTAAGTCTTAGAAACAGCCTGACCTTGACGTTGGCCTAAGACGCTAGACACGGGTAAACCAGCGTAAGTTGGATAAGAGGTTCCTAAATTGATATGAATAATATTTTGATGGATAAATGGGAAGGAGCTGTTGAAATAAAGTTGATATTTATATTTCGTACCAGAACCAACCAAAGCAAAACCGGCAAGTTTGTCATTTTCAAAACGCAAATAACGTTTCATATTCGGGTTTTTAGGATCATGAACTGCCCAAGGGTTGTCGACTTCAATTAGATTGCCGTAGAAGCGGCCTAATCGTTCCAACAACGGTAAATCGCGGGTAGCGTAGTAATCCTTACTTACCTCGTAACGATGAACCTTAAAGCCGTTTTTCTTAGCCCACGCGTCAATTGCCTTTTTGTTCTCGGCAGTGTGTGCTGCGGTAACCTCGTTGTCCTTCGTACTTGCTTTAGCAATCAATGACTTTGTATCTAGATATTCGAGATAGTTCATCTTGCTATAAGCATTATCCATGTAGTCCGTCAACTTATCAGGATCTGATTTTAGCTTGCTGACCATTGCATCATTCTTGAACACATCCCGCCGTGGTACTAACGAGTAAATGATGATGTAGGTCAAAGTTGTCACTAAAAAGATACTGACAATTGATCGAAGAATTCGAAAAAACAAATATTTTCTCATACCAATTGTCTCCTCCTTATCGTATTTACGGAAAAAAGGCTAGTGAATCTGCTAGCCTTTCCCCTCTAACAGTGCTTAATTATTAGAAGATTCTTCTTGTTTAGCAATTTCTGCACGTTTAGCCAACCATGCTTTACGTGCTTTGTTCTGTTGAGCAATTGTTACTGGCTTAGCCTGGATCTTAACACCTTTGAAGGATGTACTTCCTTGTCGTGAATCACCAGATGTAAATAAGCCAGATTGTGCATATGGACCAGAATATGGCACAACGCGTGAAACAGAAGGGGTGCCGCCTAATGAGTTCACAGTGATTTGAATACCACTATTTAATAACCATGCTTCTGCCTTTGCATAAGCAGCATAACGAGCATTATTATCATTGGTAATGGCATCAGCCTTAGCTAGCAATTCACCATATTCAGACATGTTGATCGACTTCTTGGCTGCAGCATCACCTGCTGTCTTTGAAGTGCCAACATCTAAACCAAGGTTCATTAAATTCGAGCCGCTATTAGGGTTGTAAATTTCTAGATATGATGACGGATCATCAAAGTCTGGGCTCCACCCCGAAGCATTACTCAAATCATAATCACTAGCTGCAGCAGTTGTTGCTTGGTAAGTTGCTGCGAGATATTTATCCTCTGATAACAATTGAATATCAATAATCACGTTATCTTTGCCTAAGTTTTTCTCAACAGTACTCTTGAATGACTTAGCTTTATTTAATGTTAAAGCAGCTTTTTGATCTGCTGGTAAATCTAAATGAATTGGGAATGAAACGCCTTGTGCTTGTAATGCTTTTTTAGCTTTAGCCATATATTGCTTGGCCTTAGCAGCATCAAAGGTACCATCTTGAGCATCAGCAAGGTTAACCCCACTAAATGCTGCAGGATCAGATTGAGCTAAATCTTGGGCAACAGCATCACCGTAATCTTTGCCATCAACTTGAACGAAGCTAGGTGGCGTTAATTCATTACGTAGTGATCTAGCCGCACCGGCATCACCAGTAGACTGTGCATTATATGCCGACTTGTTAAAGCCAAAGCGAATTGCTAAACGGAAATCACGATTTAGAATTGCTTTCTTCGTATCTTCTTTAGCTTTAGTTGTCTTCTTTGAAGTCGCAGTATAACTCTGACGGTTCAAATTAAAGACGAAACCATAATTTGATGAATCTTGATCTGACCAAGTGATGTTATTCTTGCTTTGCTTAACAACATTCTTGTAATCAGCAGATGTTGGGTAAACACGCGCTTGAGTGTAATCACCCTTAATGAATGATTTATACAAGCCATCAGGATTACTTCCGTCGTTATAAGTCAACTTAACATCATTAAGATAAACGTGCTTCTTATCCCAATAATTCTCATTCTTCTTGTACTCAATAACGGATTTAGAAGTAAAGTTTGACAAGATAAACGGTCCATTATAAAGAATGCCGTTTGTCGTAGCATTACCAAAGTTCTTACCTTGTGACTTCAAGAATTTGGCATTAACTGGGTACATAACACCATAAGTCATCTTAGAATTCCAATAACTTTCAGGCTTGAGTAAGGTATATTGAACAGTTTTAGAATTTAAAGCCTTGACACCAACTTTAGAAAAGTCTTTCGTCTTACCACTTGCATAGTCGCTCAATCCAACAATACTATTTTGAACAACATATAAAGTTTCTGACTTAGCATCAACGGCATGTTTCAAACCAGTAACAAAATCTTGAGCGGTAACTTTAGCGTAAGGATTACCTTCACTATCAACCCAATTAATGTTGTTCCGTAAATGATAAGTATATGTCTTACCATCTTTACTAACATCCCAAGACTTAGCCATTGCGCCAACTAGGCGACCATACTTGTCGTTTTCTAACAAACCATTAACAAAGTTAACTAAGTGAGTACTATTGGTTGCGCGAGAGGTTACTGTGTAATCAAAATTATCGGGATCTGTTGCGTACACATAATCATACTCGCTTGTCTTATTACTATTATTACTACTTGAGTTCGACTTATTACCACAAGCCACGCCCATTAAAGCAATACCCACTAACATTGTCGTGAGTAAGCCCTTCTTTTGCCACTTCATTAAAAAGCCTCCAACCTATATTCTAAAGTTCCTAAATTTCCGTTCAGAATGATGCACCTAATCGTTTTGGAAATTGGTAAAATAATACAATTATTAGAGTTTGATGTCAATAGCGGGTACCGAATTTTTTCGGTACTTGCCGTATAAAAGCCACGATTAGCACTGATATACCAAAGTATAACATCATAATCTTAAAAATACTATTTGATTTCTTTTCTATGAAGAAACGATGAATTATCATTGCTAATATTCAGCTTCAAGTTTCTTTTATTAGAAATCCATGAGCAACGATAATTCTCATTATTTTAATCAATTAATTGACTTTAGAATATAGTGGATAGTGCTTGGCAATCGTACTGTTTGATTACTTTAGGAATTGTTTTAATAGAATATAGGAAGTGCTATTTAACTTAGCGTATTTCTTTGTAATCTCAGAAAACGTTCGATACAACGCAGTGAGTAGATCTTAAAACTAATTGAAAATATCTTTGCGACTAATTTTACCGTTGGGATTGGAGTGCCAACAGTAATTTCGTCACTGAACGATATCTTCTTGGTGTATGACTGAACTAAACTGTGCTTGACTAGCTTAAATTATGTTTTTTGCTAACATCTCCTTTGTTGGCACCTGTGGAAAATTATGGCCGATCACACAAGGAGCTAAAATAAAAGTGTGAGGGCATCGGCAAGTTTTCCAGCGGTGGGTAGCAATAATTCTAATATCAGCATGATCAGGCAATGATGATCACACCTTGTACCTAATGACCTGCTTGAATGAAAGAGGGATGGGGAACATTTCCCCATCCCTCTTCATCATCCACTCATCATCAAATACTTGTTAAATTATTTTGCTGCTTCTTTTTTGGCAATTTCTGCACGTTTGGCTTGCCAAGCTTTACGTGCTTTATTACTTTGTGCGGTAGTAACAGGTTTAGTCTGAAGCTTAACGCCTTTAAAGGCCATACTTGTTGAACTTGGAGAGAATAATCCTGATTGTGCGTACGGGCCAGTATATGGAACAACCTTAGTAACACTTGGTGTGCCACCTAATGATTTAACTGGAATCTGAATACCGCTGTTTAATAACCAAGCCTCTGCTTCAGCAAATGCTTTGTAACGAGCATTGTTATCAGTTGTGATTGCTTCTGCTTTAGCTAACAACTTAACGTATTCATCCATGTTAAGAGCCTTCTTGGCTGCCGTGTCACTAGCATTACCTTTACCTAAATTCAAGCCGATAGTAGTTAAACTTGCGCCTGAGTTAGGGTTGTAGATTTCCAAATATGATGAAGGATCATCGTAGTCAGCGCTCCAACCAGAAGCGTTACTAATATCAAAATCACTAGCTGCAGCAGTCGTTGCTTGATAAGTTGCTGCTAAATATTTGTCTTCTGATAATAATTGGATATCAATAACCAAGTTATCTTGGCCCAGACTCTTTTCAACAGTGCTCTTGAATGACTTAGATTGATTCAATGTTAAAGCTGCTTTTTGATCAGCTGGTAAATCTAAGTGAATTGGGAATGATACGCCTTGAGCTTGTAATTCCTTCTTCGCCTTTGCGAAATATTCTTTTGCTTTAGCTGGATCGTAAGTGCCATCTTGACCATCAGTTAGATCAACACTACTAAAGGCGGCATTGTCTAATTTATCAAGATCTTTCTTGACTGAATCACCATAAGGCTGGCCATTAATTTGCACAAAGTTTGGTGGTGTCATTGTATTACGTAATGACTTTTCAGCACCAGCACTACCAGTTGACTGAGCATTATAAGCTGCTTTGTCAAAAGCAAATTGAACTGCTAACCGGAAATTACGATTTAAAACTGCTTTTTTCGTATCTTCCTTAGCCTTGGTCGTCTTCTTAGAAGTTGCATTGTAGCTTTGACGGTTCAAGTTAAACGTGAAGTTATAAACCGTTGAATCTGGATCAGACCAAACAATATCCTTCTTGCTCTTTTTCAAAACGTTCTTGTAATCAGCAGATGTTGGGTAAACACGTGCTTGGGTGAAATCACCCTTCATGTACGATTTGTACAAGCCATCTGGATTACTACCATCGTTATAAGTTAACTTAACGTCTTTGATATGAACGTCTTTCTTATCCCAATAGTTAGTGTTCTCTTTATATTCAATCACTGACTTCGAAGTAAAGTTAGCTAAGATATATGGGCCGTTGTATAAAATACTATCGGCAGCAGCTTTACCAAAATCTTTGCCTTGTGACTTCAAGAACTTAGCATTAACTGGATACATTACCCCGTAAGTTAATTTAGAGTTCCAATAACTTTCAGGTCTATTCAATGTATATTGAACTGTGGTGTCGTTAAGTGCCTTAACCCCGACCTTAGAGAAGTCAGTCGTTTTACCGGCAGCGTAATCGCTTAAACCTTTAATACTGTCTTGCACAACGTATAATGTTTCAGACTTAGCAGCGACTGCATGCTTAAGACCAGTTACAAAGTCTTGCGCAGTAACCTTGCCGTAAACATTACCTTCGCTATCAACCCAATTAATTCCTTTTCGTAAATGATAAGTATAAGTCAAACCATCTTTACTAACATCCCATGACTTTGCCATAGCGCCGACTAATTGACCATACTTGTCATTCTCTAATAAACCATTAACAAAGTTTACCAAGTGGCCGCTATTAGTTGCCCGCGACGTTACCGTGTAATCGAAGTTATCCGGATCCGTGCTATAAACGTAATTATATTGACTTGTTGCTGAACTTGAACTGCTAGTAGTTGATTTGGAATTGTTGCCGCAGGCTGTAGCCAGCAAAGCAACCCCAACTAACGCAGCGGTTAATAAACCCTTTTGCTTCCATTTCATAATTTTAAAAACCTCCCGTTGATTTCACCGACACACTACAAAACAATCTACCTTCGTTTCATGAGTTGATAAAATAATATAATTATTAGAGTTTAATGTCAATAAAATAATATTATTTATTTTTCTTATTTTTGTCAAATACTGCGACAACCGTTGTTAGACAAGCATACATGGCCGAGAAAATAATTTAAATAAAAATTTTCTTTTTAATCCTAATCGCCATGTGCATTAGAGAAACCTGATTTTATTATTTATTCTCATATGTGTTTATTACCATGAAAAATTCAGTCGGCAAAGCAGTTTCAACTGCGATTTGTTAAAATTCTGGTATTGTATGTTTAGCTAGATGTTACAAAACATTTTTGAAAGGCGGCAATTTGATGAATGAACATAAAAATTTTGACAAGCAAAAAGCTGAATTAACACCCTTGCAACGCGCTGTAACCCAACAAGCACAAACAGAACGCCCCTTCTCTGGTCAATATGACAATTTTTATCAATCGGGAATTTACGTTGATGTCGTTAGTGGTGAACCATTATTTTCATCTCAAGATAAATATGATGCTGGTTGCGGCTGGCCTTCTTTCACCAAACCGATTGCTAAACTGGCTGAACATCGAGATACCAACTTCGGAATGGAGCGCACTGAAGTCAGAAGTAAAGCGGCCAACTCACATCTAGGCCACGTCTTTACTGATGGTCCCCAGGCTCAAGGTGGCTTGCGATATTGCATTAATTCCGCCGCGCTTAGATTTATTCCCGTGGCAGAACTGGAAGCAACGGGTTATGGCGAATATCTAAAATTGTTTAACTGATAAGTATGTAAAAAAAACGTAGAAGTCGGGACTTTATCCCAGTTCCTACGTTTTTGTCGGTTCAAATGACCAATTTGACTATTGGAAGCTAATATAATGCTGCAATTCATGCTTTTTCGTTTTAATGAGTCTGTTTATGATCTCCGGTTTTATACTTTTGATATCAGCAACATCCCGCCATCGAATATCTGCACCTTCTTTACAATGGCCTAGTTGCTCACTCTTTTCAGCAAGTGAGACGCCATAGACAAAAACGATTTGTTGGTAATTTTGGCTGTTTAAAGCAAAGAAATTTTCAATAATTGCTACCAATTCAGTTCTTGTTATGATTAAACCTGTCTCTTCTAAGAATTCTCTAACCACCGCTTGCTCAGTGGTTTCACCAATCTTGACCGCACCGCCAATTAATGTCATTGAACCATCAGCCTTATTGGACACCAAGATCCTGTCATCAATCTGTAAAATCCCACAAGCACGAGTCTCAAATTGAACGTGATTTAATTCAGTTCTGATATCTGTCACTTGCAACCCCACCAATTCTACTATTTTTTACGCGATCGAAAAATCGTCAGTACCGTTAATATAATCCCAATAATTAACAAAATCACCATTGGTCCATTTAAAATACCAGTTTGTAAATAATCTTTTATCACTAAGTAACCACCAACACTCCAGAGCAACACGGCAATATAAGTCGTCAAAGTAATGTTCGAATTTACTGATCGTTTCAAAATTAACACCTACTAATTTTTACGTTTCCGATTCGTTAAGATATTAAATGAATGGCGCATTGATTGCCAAACATTGCCATCAGAATAAACTAATACATTCGCGCGATATAACGCCAACGCGGCAAAATACAAAAGTACCATTAACCCTGCCGAAATCAACAGTGAAATAACGGCTTCACTTGTTCCAGCCGCTTCTGTTGCCAAACGGACCGGCATCACGACTGGCGCTATCAGAGGAATATAAGCGCTTGTCTTGACTAACACACTATCTGTTCCATTAGCTGCCATTAAGCCAATGAAATAAGCAAGCAACGCAAACAGCGTAATTGGCATAATCACCTGTTGAACTTGCTCAACCGCCGATACCAACGAACCAAGCATCGCTGCCAGGATTGTATACGTTAAAATACCAACGATGAAAAAAGCTACCGTCATTAAAATCTGGGTCGACCAAATACTTGGTAATTGCAACGAGCCCAACAACGCTTTAATTTGTGGATATTGTTTGGCAATAATTTGATTAACCAGTGAACGTCCGCCGATAAACAACACGCCATAAATCAGTAACTGAGTGATAATCAAGGCAAAAATTCCGCAAATCTTACCAAGAAATTGTGTTTTGACATCAACACTGGACAAAATAATTTCCATAATCCGCGTACCTTTTTCAGAAGCAACTTCACTAGCAATCATGCCGGCATAACTCATGATGAACATCATCATAATAACCGCAGTCGCAGTAGCCAACATGACGTTAACTGCGCGTTGATTATCATTGCGAGAAACTTGTTTACCATCCTTAAACGAAACAGATTTCTGCTTTGTTTGGACAGGCTGCAATAACGTCGCTAGCTGTGTCGCGCTCATTTTTAACCGCTGTGCTTGAAATTGTAGATTGAGTTGTGTGAACTGTGCATTGAGCTCGGTTACAGGCAAACTTTGTCCATCTGTTCGCGATACGTAATTCACATGAAGATTATTTTTAACAATTGTAACTTCAGCATAACCGTCAATTTTTTCTTGACTCAAGGCCTTTTGAGCTGCCGTTGTCGTCGTGATTGCTTTTTTTATCGTTAAATCTGAAACTTTAACTTGTTTTAAAGTGGCACGCAATTCAGTTTGTGATGTCACGATGGCCATTTTAGTATTCTCTTGGCTTTTGAAGATGAAATATCCGACAAGCCCACCAACAACAGCAATCACAATCGGCGCTAACACCATCCAAATAAAAGCGCCACTGCGTAAATTTTTTAAATAAACCTGGCGAAAAACCGTTCGAAATTTATGCATTAGGTTCACCCGCTTTCAATTTGAAAATTTCTTCTAAAGTCGGTGGTTGCTGATTGAATTCTGGAATATAACCGTTGGCCGTGGCTAAATCAAAGATCCGACGACCAACTGCCTCATCAGCGAGTGTTATTTCAAAATGTCGCTGTTGTTGTGCCACGGCTATAACACCGGGAACAGCCAACAACTGTTCTTTAGTCAGCGCCGACTCTAAGTACAGTTTAATCCGGCCAAAACTTTGCCGCACTTCTGCAACTGGTCCGTGTAAAACCATTTTGCCAGAACGCAGCATGACCAATTGATCACTGACTTGTTCAACATTATCCATATTATGGTCTGAATAAATAATAGCTGCCCCTTGCTTCTTCAAATCCATAATACCATCGCGTAATAAACTAACGTTAACCGGATCAAGTCCACTGAACGGTTCGTCTAAAATAACCAGCTTAGGATGATGAATTAACGTAGCAATTAGCTGAACTTTTTGCGCATTGCCCTTTGATAGATCTTTAATTTTATCTGTTGCTTTAGCCTTAACTTCAAAGCGACTTAACCACTTAGGAATTTCTTGACGAATTTCTGCGCGTTTCATTCCCCGTAATTCCGCAAAATAAATGATCTGATTTTCCACGGTCATTTTTGGAAAAAGTCCCCGTTCTTCCGGTAAATAACCAAGTTGATCATATTTACTCTGTGTAAAAGGCGCATCATTCCAGCTAATTGTTCCCTGATCTGGTTCAATAAAGTTAAGAATCATCCGAAATGTTGTCGTTTTGCCAGCACCATTTTGCCCAATCAAACCCAGAATTTCACCATGATGCAATTCGAAATCTACATCATCAACGGCCTTCATTGTGCCAAATGACTTTGACAAGTGTTGCAAAGATAGCATAGTGACCCCCCCTATTCCTCTAGCCTATTTATTATCATCATGATATCTTATTAAATCGCTTACTGCAATTAGAACAGGCACATTATCGTAGCAGTGAAAACTAGAACTGTTTTTTTGTACTTCTTCGCGCTTGCGCAAAGGTTGCATAGCAAACGTGCGAGGTACCGTGGCGGCGAAGAAATACTTTCGCTGGAACGTAGTGGGCGTCGATTTGAGCCGATTAAAATGCCAATCGTCTCAAATGCGAGCCTTAATGTAGGCAATAAATTGCCAACATTAATGTCACCACTGAGCGGTATTTCTTCGCCGCCACTAAACAAACAAGAGGGCAACCTTTGCGCAAGCGCTGAATTGACGTGTGGTTGGACTACTTCTAATTTTTAGAAGCACAAATTTGCGGTTAAATCACACCACATCTCTTTCGTCAGTGCCGGAGGGAAATCGCGGTCAGCTGTGAAATTGTCGTTACTGGTTTACCATTTACGACAAGGCCGAGCTTTAAGACAATCGTAGATTGGCTTAAAGTCGAGCCCACAGCGTTTTTTCACCAGCGTATTTCCCGCAGGCGCGAAGAATATCAATCTGACAGTTCTGAAACTTAGCACTTCCCCCAGAACGAAGAAACACAGTCATAACAGTTTTAGTTCCAGTGCACAAATACCCATCTGGCAATAGTCGTAACGCTGTATCGGTCGCTAGTCTGATTTTAATTTGCTTAAGGTTTTCGTCACAAAATCTTCACATTTAACCGTTATATTATATTCATAGCTGATAAGGATTACCCCTTCCTTTGAAGCTAGCCCATAGTAATGACCCAACTTTTTCATTTCATTCTTACTCCTCCAAAGACAAGAATGACAAGTAGAGACCTCCTCTACAAAACCCCATATAAAAAAGCCCACCAGTTGCCCGCTGGTGGGTTTTTGTTTGTTCAAATATGTTAGAAAGCTAGCTGTAAATAATTTAAGCGTAAATCTCACTGTGCTAACGCGCATCGATCTTCCCGTTTAAAATTATATCGCCAACCCGTCGTTTTTCGCACTCTGGCTTGATTAGAAATCAAAGACAGTCCGTTGTTGATCAACTTGACGATTAGGATATAAATAAGCCTTTGATTCGTATGGTCGAATTGTTTGGCCTTGATTGTCAGAATAGTTAGAAATAAGCACATCTTTAATTGCACTCAACTCTGGTAAGTCACAAGTAACCGTTTCGTCCGTAAAATTACTGACAACTAACAATGTCTGTTTATTGTCGTTACGCTTGTAAACCCATAGGCGTTCATCATTTGGCAATAACAACGAATAATTACCATAAACAATAATCGGAAATTGGTGCCGTAAACCATTAATTCTTTGATAGAAATAGTAGATTGAATTAGGATCCATCAACGCATTATCTGCATTAACAGTTGTGTAATTAGAGTTAACTGCAATCCACGGATCAACGCCTTCATCAGCAAAACCGCCGTTAATTTGATTATTCCACTGCATTGGTGTCCGAGCATTATCGCGCGACATCTTGTGCGCAGCTTCAATAAATTCTTGATTGGTCAGAACATGACGGTCTTCAACTAAATCACGATAAGCATTAATTGCCTCAATATCGCGATAATCAGAAATCGAATTAAAGTCATAATTATTCGTCATGCCTAATTCTTCACCCTGATAAATATAAGGCGTCCCTTGCATGAAGTGTAGCGTCAATGCCAACATCTTAGCAGAAAGAACTCGATATTCTTCAGTTGTATCGTTACCAAAACGAGAAACGACCCGTGGTTGATCATGATTATTCCAATAAAGTGAATTCCAGGCCTTACCGTGTAATTCAACCTGCCATTTACTCATGATTTGTTTCAATTCAGATAGTTTATATGGTTTTGGCCGCCACTTACCTAATTCTGCGTCTTGGTCAACACCCATATGTTCGAATTGGAAAATCATATTTAATTCATGACGATCAAATCCAGAATAACTGATAGCATCATACGGCTTAACATCTGGGGTTTCACCAACTGTGATTAAATCATCATTGTTCAAAACCGCTTTGTTCATTTCTTGCAGATATTGGTGAACGTAAGGACCATTAGCAACTGACCCGCCTTTTTTGATATCAATTGGCTTAGAGATCAAGTTAATAACATCCATCCGAAAACCGTCGACACCTTTATCTAACCACCAAGCCATCATTTGATAAACCGATTGACGAACGTCAGGATTAGTCCAATTTAAATCAGGTTGCTTCTTAGAGAATAAATGTAAATAATATTGACCGGTCTTTTCGTCAAATTGCCATGCTGGCCCACTGAATGAAGACTGCCAATCATTAGGTTCATGTCCGTCAACAGGATCATGCCAAATATAATAGTCACGATATTTGTTTTCACGACTTGAACGGCTCTCAGCAAACCAACGATGTTCATCAGAAGTGTGGTTAACCACTAAGTCCATCATAATCTTGAGGCCACGATGATGTGCTCTAGCCAACAATTCTTCAAAATCAGCCATGGTGCCAAAATCTTTCATGATCTTTTGATAATCTGAAATATCATAGCCATTGTCATCATTTGGTGACTGATAAATTGGATTCAACCAAATCACATCAGCACCTAATGTCTTAATATAATCCAAGTGTTTGATTACGCCTTGCAAGTCGCCAATCCCATCATGATTCGTATCTTGAAAACTCCGGGGGTAGACTTGATAGACAACTGCTTCTTGCCACCAATGCTTTTTCATCATGATACCTCCAACAATTAATTATCTTTAGATTAGTTGAATTCACACCCCTTTGCAAGCAAGATAGATGAGTTTTCTCCATTAATTTGCAACAGCGACATCTTTTTCAAAAACCAAACCCTTTTTTGACGAAATTTTAGGCCACAATCCCACTAAATTATAAAAGATCAAACGAATTACATTTGATTTGACCTCAATTAAGGCTTGTCGCGTTCTATCAATGTATTTTTTGAAGGTGTGGAGAAATAAAGCTGTTAATTTCCGTACAAGTTGCTAATCTAACTATAAAGGAAGTCAGATTGTGTTCGCTGGTTGACCTAGTTGCGCTATCTGACTTGCCTTTTATTTGAACAAATCGTTGCTGCTACGGCATTTGAATTCGAATTTTTACCTTATAACAACGCAAAACACTCGGGGCTAGAATTTTTGCCCCGAATGCCTTGTCACACCGCTATAACGGCGCAACCTGTTTTTGTACAAAAATTTAGCCTTAGTTGCGGCGTTTGCTATGCTAAGTTGCGCTTGTTTATGAATAAAATGCGTTATTCAAAGCATTACTACTAGACTTTTCCGACGATTCACGGGAAACTAAACTTAGGCAAGGGAAAGCAAAAGAAGGAGTTGAAAATCATGGAATTTGCCACTCAAGTTAAAAAATACCGTGAACAGCAACATTGGTCACAGGAAGAATTAGCGGATAAATTATTTATCTCACGCCAAGCTGTTTCGAAATGGGAAAATGGTGACGGTACACCAGATTTAGATAAATTAGTCGCATTAGCAACTGTTCTTAACGTTAGTTTGGATACACTCGTTCTTGGCAAAGAAACCGCCTCTTCAACCACTCCACACAACGTTGATCAACACGACAAGGGTTCTAGACCAATGAACGGCTGGGAGTTTTTATCTCGTTATTGGTGGGTTTTAATTGCGTTGATTTATGCACTGGGTTACTTAATCAATCGCTTTAATTAGCCTGATGTGTTCAAATGATTAAAATTAATGCTAATATGTTCATTCTCCCCCGTTTTCTGCTATGATTATTCTGTTAATTATTGCGCGGGGGATTTTTTTATGCAGAAGTTAAAGAAACGATTGGATGCATTTAGTGATGCGATTATTGCCATCATTATTACGATCATCGTCTTAGAATTACCGATTCACGTTGTTAATGGTACCGTTGATTACGTTCAATTATTCCGTTCTGTCGGTATTTATATCGTCAGCTTTTGTTTCGTCGCTAATTTGTGGTATCAACACGCCATCACCTTTGAAGAAGTCGATAAGGTTACGAACCGTGATGTGGTAATGGACCTGCTCTTTCTCATGTTATTGTCTTTAATGCCAACCTTCACCCGCTTGATGAGCACGGATCCAATTCGTTCAACTGTCATGCTTTATGGCGGCTTATACCTATTGATTACCATTGTCTTTCATCGGCTAGCAAGTGGCGTTATTAAAAATAAATATCAATCTCACGAGGATTTACATCGTGTTTATAATAATATTTATGGCACTCGAAATGGCCGACTAATTTATGTAATTATTATTGCCTTAATTATTCTTGGTTACTTCGCACCGCGGTTAGCAATGGTCGGCTATATTACGATTCCAATTCGTTCTTTCTTGTCCAACTCTCAAGAGCGTGAAGAATTAAATGATATCGGGCAAATGTCTGCTGACGGTCAAAAAAGATTTATTGGTATGTCCGATCACGATAAGATGCGTTACGGTCGCCTGGTACGCAATTACATGAACAAACTTCGCCGCTTACCGGATGATGATCAAGCTGGTCGTAATGCTGCCTGGCAAGACTTCGCTAAACAAGCGACCAAGGAATTCAATATTTCCGAAGAGGTTCTTTCGGGCTGGTTTCATCGCTATGAACAAATGATGCACCAATACAAAAACGGCGGTGATCCACGCCGACGTCAGCAATTACAGCAAGCGAAGGAACAGTCACCGCACAATTCTGATGCTGGACCATTCGACAATCATCATCACTAAGTACCAAATAATAGGCACAAAAAAAGAAGTGAGATAAAACTCCCGATTCCATTTGCTGCGCGTTATCAGCAAATCCAAACGAGTTGTTATCCCACTTCCTATTTCGATCGTTCTCCTATTTACTTGGGCGCTTAAATTGAATAACATTATCCTTAATTGGTGTACTTTCAGTATCGGGTTGTAGCAACTCGTTCATTAATTCGTCATGGTCACTTTCAACACCATTCATTGGTAATGCTAACTCTAATAACAGGCTGTTAAATAAATCCTCTGCTTGTTCCTTGGTTAAATCTGGCGCAATCGTATGGACAAGTGCTCGCGCAATATTCGCTAACACGTCTAAATCGGCATCAGGGTTGCGGTCGATCCATAATTGACCATCGGCAGTGAAACCGGCTTGTATCACTAACTTGTCGTCTTTTTTCATAGCTACCTCCCCCAATTCGCATTCATTTCTCTTTACAAGTCAATTATACAGGTTTGCTCGTAAATTATAAACATAGCTGCCAGATGGCTCAAGCAATTTATTGCTGGTCATACAATTATTTACACTAGCTTTATAAACGAAACACCGAGGTGAAGAATTTGCTGGATCAAAACTGCACATTTTGCCAACCCGAAAATCGTCATTATGTTATTGAAAATCAAAACGCCGGCCTACTTTTTGACACACATCCAGTTTCTAAAGGTCATGCTTTAATCATCTGTAAAGAGCACTACCCAACTTTCTTCGATGTTCCCAAAAATGTGGTTAATGACATGTACGCCTTAATTATTGAAGCTAAGAAATTAATCGACGGGAAATACCAGCCAGATGGTTATAACCTTGACGTTAATGTTAATCCAGCAGGCGGCCAAGCAATTATGCATTGCCACATTCACATCATTCCTCGCTATCGCCATCGTGATCCCTTCCGCAATATTCCCACGCATGAATTATTACCTGGTGACAAAACCAAGTCTTAAAACAAAGGACCAACTATCATTCGTCATTGAACTGGGCGAGTGATTAGTTGGTCCTTTTGATTAAAATACTTGAATGTGAAATTGTCATTGATACTTTAGCGTTAATACATTAAATAAATTGAATGATCTGCATTAAGATTGGCATAACAATGACGAATAGAACGGTACTAGTGGTGACAACATTCGTCGCATATTCAACATCACCATGCGATTGACCAACCAAAATTGGCAGAACTGCTAATCCTGGTGCTGCTGATTGAATAATCAACGTATTTTGTTCCAAAGTAGGAATCGATTGACCCATGCCTTTAAATGTTAACAAAACGGCGATCATAATCAGTGGTGCGATTACAAAACGGCCGGCCAATGCGCCAATCGTATCTTTATCAAAGTGGATTGATTTCAATCCAGCATCGGCTAACACAATTCCGATATAGATCAATGACATTGGTGTGACAATACTACCAACCATTGAGAACGTGCTTTGGAAGAAAGTCGGGAATGGTAAATCAAACAATAACCAAACTAACGCCACTAAAAAGCCAACCAAAGGTGCGGGCAATAATTTTTTCCAATTAAAGTCTTTCTTGACTTTCTGATCACCTTTAGTAACGGTTGGATCATCATTAGAGATAAAGAAAACCCCAACAGCCCAAGTCGAAACAGTATTCATCACATAATAAATCAAAAAGTAAGGCATGCTGACTTTACCAAACATCGCCATGTTTAAAGGCAAGCCAATAAAAATAGTATTGGCATTAACGAACATGTTAATAAATGTACCACGGCGGCCAGGACGGACCTTTAAAAGTTTAGTGGCAATGATCGCCACGATATAACCCAACAAGAAACTGGCTAGCGTATATTCCAAACCTGAAGCCAAACTAAATAATTTATCTCGTGTTAAGTTCTCAAGAACAGAACCGAAAATTGAAGCTGGCAGCGCGATATTCATAATTAAATATGAAATGCTACCCTTAAATTTTGCATCCAATTTCCCAGAAGAACGGAGCCAGTAGCCTAATGCAATGACGACGACAATCTCGCCAACACTTGATAATGAAGTTAAAAATGCAGTCATAGTGTAGATACCCCTTTATTTACAATCTATTTTTTAAACGAGCCTTTTAGTCTAAATTTGCGTACTCTGGCACCCATTTTTCGTTAGCAACGGCGAATTTTGCATCAGCAATTGGTTCACGATTCAAGCCTTGTGCCAAAACATCCTCGGCAACGGCTTGCGCAACAGTTTGTGAGAAAGCATCTAGCTTTGAAACGGGAGGTAAAATTGCAGCACCAGCTTGTTCAGGATCAACAATCCCGCCGAGTGAATGAGCAGCTTTACTAATCGTCCGGTCGTTTAAAACTTTAGCGGTTGAAGCAATCACACCTAATCCTAGTCCAGGATAAACCAAAGCGTTGTTAGCCTGACCGATTTCATACGTAACGCCGTTATAATCAATTGGATCTGTTGGAATCCCTGTTGCAACAAGGGCCCGACCATCAGTCCACTTAATTAAATCAGCGGCTTTAGCCTCAGCTAACTTCGTTGGATTAGATAATGGTAAGATAATTGGTCGTTGAGTATGGGCAGCCATTTCTTTAACAACTTCTTCATCGAATGTGCCGGGTTGTGTTGAGGTACCGACTAAGATTGTGGGGTGAATTGCCTTAACAACAGCAGCTAAGTTGGTTAATTCAGCAGCATTAGCAAATTCCTGACGTTTTCTAGCAAACGGCTTTTGCTCAGGTGTTAAGTCAGTCATGTCATCAAACAATAAACCTTGTTTGTCAACCATGTAGAAATGTGCACGTGCTTCTTCTTCAGAAAGCCCAGCCTGAATCATTTCTGCCATCACCCGTGACGTTATCCCAGCACCAGCAGTGCCAGCACCAAAGCATAGGTAAACTTGATCCGTAATCTTTTGCTTAGAAATGTTTAAAGCGCCTAAAACTGAAGCCAACACAATAATACCTGTACCTTGAATATCATCGTTAAAGACGACGTTATCTTGTTGATACTTCTTGAGAATTTTAGCAGCAGTACTACGACCGAAATCTTCAAAATGCAAATAAACATTGGGGAATAACTTCTCTGCGGCACGCACGAACTGATCAACAAATGCTTCGTAACGTTGACCGCGAACACGTTCATGACGGTTACCTAAATACAAAGGATCTGCTAACAAACTCTGCCGATTGGTGCCCACATCAAGAGAAACGGGCAAAACTTCACTAGGATCAATCCCGGCAGCGGCGGTGTAAACCATCAATTTACCAACAGAAATGTCGACACCTTGTACACCCCAGTCACCAATCCCAAGAATACCTTCACCATCGGTCACAACAATTAAACGAATTTTACGATCGCTAGCAGCGTTCTTTAAAATTGATTCAATTTTATCTGGTTGATCAATTGAGAGGAAAGCTGCATTTTGTGGTTGAACAAAAAGCGCACTGTAATTCTCAATTGTATCGGCAATTGTTGGATCGTAAACGACGGGCATGAATTCAGCGATATGCTGGCTAAACAAGTGATAGAATAAAACACGATTTTCATTGAAGATTGACATCAAAAAAATTCGCTTTTCTAACATAGAAGTTTTAGTCTGATACTGGGCATAGGCTTGTTCTGATTGTTCATCAATAGTTTGAATCTGGCTAGGAACTAAGCCAGCCAACCCGAAGTTGTCGCGTTCTGCCTGCGTGAAGGCTGTTCCTTTATTTAAAAATGGATTATTCATAATTTCTTGAGCTGATTGTTTCATTTTGATAATCTCCTCAATTTTTATTTGGCTAAATCGTACTAATTTTGTTTTGCAACGTCATTGTAGAGCGTCACTAAATTTATAGTCAAAAGCTGTAGTGACTATAAATTTTGTTTATAACGAGAGTGCAAACTGCGCTATAATAGTATTTTTAGCACGTTTATTAATGATCAGTTTTTTTCAATAAAATATTCTTTGAAAATTTTTTTGTATTTTTTAAAAATTTAGGCTAATTTTCTGGGGGGATTAAAATGAAACTTCAAGATATGATTTACTTCGACAAATTAGTCGAACTAAAGAGTTACAGTAAAGTCGCTGAACATTTCCAAGTCAGTCAACCAACAATTTCCTATGCCATTAAGCGATTAGAAGAAGAATTCGCCGTTTCTCTAGTCGATCGCAACGTTCATCAGCAAATTATCATCACACCTAATGGTTTACAATTCGATCGCCACATTAAAGTCGTCATTAATGAATTAAATATCGCCCAATTAGATCTAGTTAGTGCTCGGGAAAAAGTGACCAAGTTTGGGTTACCACCAATTATTGCTAACTATTATTTCTTAAAATTTGTTGATCAATTATTGAGTGAACAATTATTAACTGGATTAAGAACCATTGAGGCCGGCTCCAACGATTTATTGGCCCGGTTAAAAAAAGGTGAGTTAGATCTATCACTATTAGGCTCGCTGGCACCAATTCGGACGGCTCAATTACAATCACAAGTTTTAGCCCAAGATGATTTCAAGATTATCGTTGCCAAGAACTCCCCATTAGCCCAACAAAAAAAGATCGCTTTTGCATCGCTACAAAACGAACCTTTTCTAGTTTTAGGCGACGGATTTGTACATCGCCAAGTTTTTGATCAATTAACGGCTACACAACATATTTCACCGATGATTGTTTACCAAGTCAACGATGTTGAACTGCTAAAACGTTTAGTAGCCCAGGGAATGGGAATTAGCCTACTAACGGAAACAGCCATCGCGCCTAGCGACGATTTATGCGCCCTTGATTTAACTGACGAACATTTACCAAAGTTTGTTATTTCCTTAGTTTATCGCAACTCAACTTTACTAACACCAACGCAGCAACAATTGATTGATGTTTTTGCAAGATGAGTTTGTGCTGCTTCGTAATAGATATCGTGCGTTGTCGTTGCGATTTGACGCTGGCATGTGACGGGCCTTCTTGAAGCTAATTAAAGCAAATTGTCTTCAAGTCAGACCTTGCTGTAAGATATATTACTAAAAATAACTTCATTACTAAGTGAAATTTTTTCTATCAAAAACTCTCAGCATTGAAATACGTTGAGAGCCACCTCTTTAGTATCTTTAGATCGTGAAGCGAGTGAGACAACAAATTACCCGTTGATTATCATTAGCTCAGGATAATAAAATGGCAATTCTTCTATACGCGTAGAAGAATTGCCATTTTTGAAAAATTAAGGAGTCAATTTATAAATTTCATGGTTACAACATCTTTGTAGTACATATTATCATGACATGATAGCGAATTGTCTATAGACTATCAGATCGCTACATATGATGTCCTATCTCCTCTTTTCTTTTTCTATATGTTTAAATCTTGATATCAATAATAGTAGCCATAGATATTGTGGACTAGCATTTATCTTTTTAGAAATCGTCCTCTCCCCCTATCTATATTGGCTAACCCAATAAATTAGGATGGTACAAAACATATGAACTTTACGAAGACAATATTAGCAGGTGAAGTATATCATGGCTTTTTTGTTTCCTTTTTGAAAATATCAGCCTGACCTTTATAAAAAAGATAAAAATCATTAGAATTTATCAATTTCTGCACTTCTAAGAGCCGATCAATCTTAGATTCGTGGTCTGTGCTCGGATCAACACGATAGTTATAAAGTGCTTGTGCATACGCAATGAGATATCGTTCAGATATTAACTCTTCACCCACATTAATATTTTTCATAATTCGTAAAAATGTGTTAGCTGATTTTTCGTCTTCAGCAATTAAATCAAGTTCTACAGCGTTGTAAAGTAAATTAACAATTAAGGTTAAATTTGATTCCAATTCACGTGCGTCTTCTGTTTTAATAGCTAACTCACGAGTTAAAGCGTTAACAGTAGTTAATGGTAAAACAGACATTGTATTTCCAAAGAGAATTAATTCATAACGCGTCCACTCTTCTACTCTGAAAAGGTAATCAGAAAGAAATGCGATATCTTTTTTATTTAGCTCCTGATCATTCATGGAGCAAATCATGGCATTTACCATTATCAGCATTAAATGGTTGTATAAGCCTGGTTGCTTTAAAAGATGTTGTTCTGCACGTTCTCGGACCAAATTAGCTTGGCCGTTATTTTCGTTAATAATTGCTTTGGTAATATCAGCTAATATTTCACGTTCATATTGTTGATTTTGATTATTTAAGATGTGTCCAAATTCTGCAAGTGTAATGTGAAGTTGTTCAAGCATTGCAATTAGTTTATCGGCACTAACCGTTGTTAGACCGTTTTCAAATTTGGACATCTGCGCCTTTGACAGAATACCGTTGCTTAGCTGAGTTTGACTAATCCCTTTACTTTCTCGAAGATCTCGAATTGTTTTTCCTATATTTTTCATATCTTGATCCTCTTTTTCTTATTCGAAACTAATTTCGTTTTCGATATTATAGCACATATACTTTTGTTAACGAATATCAAAAGAGGAGATAATTATTATGAAATCAACATTTAAACTACTTACAAATCACAAAGGATTAACAGCATTATCTTTTATGTTCATCATTGCTATGGCAATTAGTAGTGTCGCTAGTTCTCTTACATTAGCTCCACTTACCGATTCTTTAGTAACGCATGACGTGAACGCTTTAATTCATTGGTTACTGCTTACAATTATGTTTTGGGTGATCACACTAAGCCTGAATTATGTCAATTCGCTGCTGCAAGCACAAATTGTTCGGAAAGTCGCCAACGAATTACGAATGAAAATTGCGGAAGGTCTTAATGGAATTTCTATTCCAGATTATCAGAAAGTTGATCATAACGAGTACGTCTCTTGGTTGACCAACGATGTGAACTTAATCGAGACTAATGGGCTACAAACAATGTTTGATTTGATTGGAAGCAGTGCCGTATTGATCCTATCGGCTGGTGCATTGTTCTTCTATCATTATTCGCTGGCGTTGGTAACTATTTTACTGGCTGCAGTCACAATGGTCGTACCTAATTTGTTTGGCAAGTTTATGGAGCGTGAAACCACCCGAATTTCAAAAGCAAATAGTCGACTTCTTGCACAAATAGAAGATACGATTGCTGGATTTTCCGTATTTTTCTCTCATAATATTGGTAGTGCATTGACGAAAAGAATTGCAATGGCATCAGATGAACAAGGTGCTCAGCAAGTTACTTATACGCGACGTACAGGGTTAATCGAGTTGCTGATGGGTCTTCTCAGCGTTTTTGCACAAATGGCAACAACAGCATTGACTAGTTTTCTTGTATTAGGCGGATATTTCTCCATTGGGGTTATCTCTTCCAGTGGTCAGATTTCTGGTATTGTTTTTAGTAACTTAAGTAAAGTAATCAGTGATATTTTCAAGATACAATCAGTATCTGCAATTCTTAAAAAGGATATCAAACCAGACCGAAGCATTGATACAACAACACCACAAGTAGGAGACTTTGATACAGCATTAACACTTGATCACCTTAGCTATGGATATACCACTGATAAGTCTGTGATTAAAGACCTCTCTTATCGTTTTGAAAAAGGTGGTAAATATGCGATTGTTGGCAAAAGTGGCGTGGGCAAGTCGACATTGATTAACTTGATCAGTGGTCGAATTAATGATTATGGTGGGAGTATCAAGATCGATGATCAAGAACTTCAGTCGCTCTCCACGCCAAGTTTGAATTCAAAAATTGAATTAGTAGAGCAGAAGTCATATATATTTAACGAATCAGTTGAAGAAAATATTACATTAGGTGTTCAAAAGGCTAAAAGCCTACTAAACTCAGCAGTATCATTTCTTGGAATAGACAAGTTTACAACAACCGAGACGCTCTTGTCAGAGCATGGACAGAATCTTTCTGGCGGTCAACGGCAAAAATTAGCTTTGGCTCGCGCCTTGACTTTTGATAAGCCAATCTTGATCATTGATGAAGTAACGGCTGGAATTGATGCTGAGAGTGCACAACAAATTGAAGACACATTACTTGCAGATAAAGATAGAACAGTTATTATGATCACCCATACACTTACAGACAAAACAAGAAGCCAGCTAACAGACGTTGTCGAACTTTAAGCGGTTGTTGGTGGGAAAAACCGCAAGATGAGAGTTTATATACATGCAGTCATCAATTGTGAAATAGAAAAGTAGATATTTCAAAAAAAGCTACTAACAAACTTTTAGGCAAAAAGAATAATAGGCATCAAGATTTTTTTAATAATAAATAAACTAGAAATATAAGAATAGTTTAGATTTTAGATAATAAAAGACGTCATAGTTGACGTCTTTTTACTTTTTTAACCATCATTTTATTTTCTGTCAACAATTTCACAACCGATGGCAACTTTGCGTCTAAGTGGGCAGCCAAGTGGTCAAACCATCTTTGAATTTGAGAAGTGCGAACTTGAAGTTAAATTACACTTCGGCTCATTTGTCAGTGCCGGAGGGAAATCGCGGTCAGCCGCGGCATTGTTGTTGGTGGTTTACCACTTACAACAAAGCTTGCGTTTGAGACGAATTGGGTTTCATTCGGCTCAAACCAATGCTAGCAGCGTTCCACCAGCGTATTTCCCGTAGGCACGAAGAATAGTAACATAAGAATCATGACAAACTCTATCAGTAAACTAAAAGCCCGAATTTTCTAATCATTCCACCATACATCAAAGTCGACTTGCGGTATAATTAAGTTAAACTTGATAATTAGAATCATTCTAATAATTATCAATGAGGAGGAATGGCAATGTCTGAAGAAACCGATAAAGTTTATACAGATTATTTCTTTGATGAGCCCGCATATAACACGCACGATGGCGGCTACGTCCCGTTGGAACGGATGAAAGTTCCCGAACAACGTTTAAAGGTACCCCCACTATTACAACCCGATCAAGAAACTGAAACGGATACTTATTATACGTTAATTGCTCAGGCTGGTGAAACACAACTTTTACCAGGTGAACCAACTAAAACTTGGGGTTATAATACTAGTCTACTAGGAAAAACACCCGTCTTTAAAAAGGGCAAACACATTCACATTACGCTAAAAAACGAGTTACCAGAATTAACGACATTCCACTGGCATGGCTTAAATGTTTCTGGCCCAATTACTGATGGCGGTTGTCACGCCCCTGTTTATCCTGGCGAAACAAAACACATTGACTTCACTTTGGATCAACCCGCAGCAACAACTTGGTTGCACGCTCATCCATGTCCATCAACCGCTGAACAAGTTTGGCATGGTTTAGCGGCCATGACAATTGTTCAGGATGATGTTGAGGCTAAGTTACCCTTCCCACGTCATTACGGCGTCGATGACATTCCGCTAGTCTTACAGGATCGGCGCTTCCACGAACATAATCAATGGGATTATCGTGCTGATTATGATCCTGATGGCGTTCAAGGACCCACTGCTTTGATTGATGGTACCGTTAACCCTTACTTTGATGTCACCACGCAAAAGGTTCGCCTGCGAATTTTAGACGGCGCTAATCGGCGTGAATGGCGCTTGCACTTCAGTGATGATTTAGCTTTCACTCAAATTGGTTCCGACGGCGGTATTCTACCAGCACCCGTTAAGATGACAAAATTGATGCTAACTTGTGCGGAACGCGCGGAAATTATTGTTGATTTTGGCAATTATCATAACGGCGATGTGGTGACGTTATACTCCGATGATGTTCCAATTGTACACTTTAGAATTGGCGACTATGAACCCGACAACACCGTTATTCCCGCTCATTTAGTTGATATTCCTAATCCTGAACCAACAACTAATCTACCCATTAAAAAAGTGATTATGTCTGGTATGGATGAAGAAGTGATGTTGGATGGTAAGAAGTTCGACATGCAACGAATCGACGCCACACAAAAAATCGGCGATGTCGCGATTTGGGAAATTCACAACACGAATGATATGGAAGGCGGGATGGTTCATCCATTCCACATGCACGGCTGTCAATTTTTAGTTTTGGCACGGAATGGACATGAACCTTATCCGAACGAACATGGTTTCAAAGATACCGTTGGCATTAACCCTGGCGAAACTGTTCGCATTAAAGTCTGGTTCACTCTTCCTGGTGTTTATATGTATCACTGCCACATTATTGAACACGAAGATGGTGGCATGATGGCCCAAATCGAGGCCTTTGATCCAGATCATCCGCAAACCTACAAGTTAATGGACATGGATACATTAGCCAACGCCTTTGCTAAAGAACGTGGCATCGACGTCAAGGATTTATGGATGGCCGGAATGGACTCTTATGATAAAATGGGCATGAAGATGTAAGCTTTCTTAAGTGCCTCTGATTTTGAAACGAGCTGTAAACAACTGGTCACAAATAGAATGGCATTCTTTACAAAATTGATTCACCAGCTGTAAAAAAATCTCGGCAAAAGCCTAGTGGCATAATTTAAACAAACTATTCTAAAACAGCGGCTATTTGCGTCTAACTGAGAAAATATCGCTCACTTTTAACACCGTTTGAATTTGTTTGACATAGCACTTGCAAATCATAAAAAATATCACGACAATGACGTCATCAGAAATAAAATAACCACTCTAAAGAACGCTAGTACCAATAGCTTTCTCGGAGTAGTTATTTTTTTACGATTGCATACAAAAAAGGTTGGAACAAAATGTTCCAACCTTTTCGCGTGATACTTAATCTAAGATTAAGCATTTAGGTTCTGCTCCACAACATTCCCTAAACATATCGACTCACAAATCCGGTGAGCTGCTAAAAGCAGTAGATATCCCACTCATCTCGTAAAACGAGGTATACGACTCATCGCATGAAGTTATTATAACACATCTATTCACGGTTTAATAGAGGTTCGATATTGTCGAATTTTGGTCGTGATTTCACTGAATAACGACGTCAACATAAACCCAACGGCAATTGCACCTGCAACCAACAACACCCTAAAGGTATAAATGGCCGCCTTACTAACACTGCCTAGTACCATTTCATAAACAGCTTGATAAGCAGTCGCGCCTGGAACTAAGGGCACAATTCCAGGAATATTAAATAGGATTGCGGGCATTTTTTTCTTACGTGCAAAATAAAGGCCCATTAAACCTAACACCAACGAACCCATGACATTGGCGACCATGCGGCCACTGCCAATTCTATACAGGCTCCAAAAGGTCAGCCAACCCGCTAGCCCGCACCAGCCGCACGCATTCAGCGCTCGACGTGGAATATTAATCATAATAGCAAAGGCAATCGTTCCTACATAACTGAACGTTGTTTGCACAATCAGTTCCATCCAAATTGTCATAGTTTCACCTAAAAGAAAATTCTAAACGCTAAGCCAATACCTGCACCAATCGCACACGCTGTCATTCCCGCCTCAAGCGCACGCAATGTTCCAGTCATTAGATGCCCGGCAAACATATCTCGCAACGCATTCGTAAGCGGAACCCCGGGAACTAGCGGCATAATGGCACCTATTAAAACATTATTAATATTTTGCCCAAGGTGCAATTGTACCGCCAAGTACGCAATAAAACCGACCAAAAATGCTGCTACTAATTCGCTCAAGAATTTAACTCGCGTCCAAATATTGATGTAATAGTTAGCTAGAAACCCAAGGCCACCAATTACACCGCTAATAATCAGATCGTTCCAATCATAAACACCCGAAAACAAAATCATCATTGTCGAGCTGACCACAACCGAGGCCAAAAATTGTAACCATAACGGAAAAAGCGGCGTATTCTGATCAACATCTTCCAAAGCATCGTGTAACTCGCGTAGTGAAATTTGTTTTTCAGCGAACTTTCTTGATAATGTATTCACTCGCTGCACTTTTTCTAAGTTAATGGTACGCGAATTGATCTGCCGCAATTCAGAAACGGCTGAACCTTTAACACTAAAGAATAGTCCTGTCGGTGTTGTGTAAATCACACTATTTTCAACACCCGCGTTATGAGCGATGCGCGTAATTGTATCTTCAACCCGATACATTTCCGAACCGCTCTCAATCATAATTCGTCCAGCTAACAAGCACGTGTCAATCACTAACTGAATCCGCTCCGACGCCATTTCTGCTACAATCGTTTGCGCATCTCTCACCGCATAACCCCCGTTTCACCTAGCACCAATTCAACAACCTTCTAGTCACTGAGCTGGCAATAATATTCTAACTCAAAGTGTAACAAAAAAAATCGCATTTGTGCGGATAAAAAAGACCACAGTAAAATATTTTTACTGTGGTCACTAAATAAATCGATTAACATTTCTTTGATGATAAAACTGATTGGTTTTCAATACGGTCCTTATTAATCTGATCAAATCCGAAAATTGCTATGTCGCGGTTCTTCATGCCTGCGGGAAATGCGCTGGTGGAACGCTGCGAGCTTGGTTTGAGCCAAATAAAATTTAATTCGTCTTAATTGTGGACTTTGCTATAAGTACTAAGTCCTAAAATTGCTATGTCGCGATTCTTCGTGCCTGCGGGAAATGCGCTGGTGGAACGCTGCGAGCTTGGTTTGAGCCGAATTAAGCCCAATTCGTCTCAAACTCAAGCTTTCTTGTAAATGGTAAACCATTAACAAGAATTCCGCGGCTGACCGCGATTTCCCTCCGGCACTGACTAAAAAGATATAGTGGTGTGATTTAACTTCAAGTTTGTACTTCTCAAAATCAGAAGCAGTCCAACCACACGTCAATTCAGCGCTTACGCAAAGGTTGTCATCTTGCTTGTCTAATGGCGGCAAATAAATACCGCTCAGTAGTGACATTAATGTTAGCAATTTATTGCTTACATTAAGGCTCGTATTTGAGACGATTTGCCTTTCAATCGGCTCAAATCGATGCCCACTACGTTCCAGCGACAAGTATTTATTTGCCGCCACGGTACTCACCACATTCCATAAGCAACCTTTGCGCAAGCGCGAAGAACCACAACCTAACAGTTCTAATTATCACTATCTCAAGATCGCGTTAGCAAAAAACAGCGCCACAAAACAATGACATCATTCAAAAATCTAATCGTTATTTCTCCGCTTGTTCAATATCGTTAGCAATGTTATCGGCCGCAAAATCATGTGCCATAAATTCTGGGTCATCAAGTGGGAAATGCTGTTCTAAGGTCGTAAAAGCCTGCACCTGCACTTCTGCGTCATTAATCGTATAATCTAACACATGCCCACCAAAACCGTAACCAGCGGCTAAAAAATGGCTATGATAACCGCCGACTGCCACACCATTAAATAGTTGCGGCGCATAATAACTAATTAATGTACCTTCAATATCTTCAGCATTAAAAATCTTTTGTGCTTTAGCAGTTGCTAATAAAGTTGGATAGGGTGATTCTGACTTAGCAACTGCTCGCGTTTGTATCTTTTTAAAACGGCCACTCACTTTAACAGCAAAAAAAATATTTTGATAATGTGTTGCCGCCAAAATTTGTGTTTCCAGTTGCTTGCCAGCTAAATGATTCACGGCAAATAAAGACTTGAAGTCCGCAAAATGTGCATTAGCAAATGGTACTGTAAAGTTTGCAGATACAGCCTTAACTTCGCCAGTACTTCGCACCTGATAAGGTTGTCCATCAAGAATAATTAATTCACCATCTAACCCTTCGCCAGTGCCAATACCAGTATCACCATGTTGCAGCAGTTCACTCATCTTCAACGTTCCTTTTAATAGTCCGGGAACTAAAGTTGCTAAGGTACTGTGCTGATATAACGTTTTTTTATCGATCAAAATTGTCGCTCCTTAACTTAACCCTAGTTAAATTTATCGGGTAACATTTCCTTCGCTAATACAGCATTATCCGCGTAATCAACCGGAATATCGACAACAACCGGGCCTTCCGTGGCAAACGCTTGATCCAAGACAGCGCCTAATGAATGATCACGATCAACACGCAGCCCAGTAGCACCGAAACTCTCCGCATACTTGGCAAAATCAACTGGCCCAAATTTCACGCCAGATTCACGACCATACTTGGTCCGCTCTTGGAAACGAACCATGTCATAATAACCATCATTCCAAATTAATTGCACAATATTTAAATGTTCCCGAACAGCCGTCTCTAATTCTTGACCAGAGAAAAGAAAACCACCATCGCCAGAAACAGAGACGATTTGTGTATTAGGACGAACTAAAGCTGCCGAAATCGCCCAAGGTAAAGCAACCCCTAATGTTTGCATCCCATTGCTAAATAACAAATGACGTGGTTCATAACTACGAAAATGACACGCCATCCAAATGTAATGACTACCAACATCAACAGTTACCGTCATCGAATCATCAACACGTTGTTGCAATTCTTGAACAATACTTAGTGGATGAACTAAATCTGGATTTTCTGTAGCAGGTGGTACGTCACGCTTCTCTAGCTTATGACGTAAGCCGTTTAAATATTGATTCGTCTCTGGAGATAACGTGAAGCCCAAAGCAAACGCATTGCTAACAGCCTCTAAAGAAGTCGCAATATTACCTTGTAAAATTAAATCAGGTTGATAATCGGCAGTTAACTCTGGTAAAACACTGTCCAAGTTAATCACTTGTCCTTGACGATCATGATTCCAATTACGAGCTTCATATTCAATCGGATCATAACCAATCGCAATCACTAAATCACTCTGCTTCAAAAGTAAATCGCCTGGTTGATTGCGGAATAAGCCAACTCGACCGAAATAGGAATCTTCCAAATCGTGTGCAATAATTCCGGCACTTTGATATGTTTCAACAACTGGTAACGGAATTTTCTTCAAAAAGTGACGAATTCCAGCAGCTGTTTCATCATCAGAAGCCCGCATTCCCGCCAAAATTACTGGCAATTTAGCTGAACGAATGGCATCTGCTAGTTGCTTCAAATCAGTTGGGTCAGGCACACCTTGATGAACTGGTTTGGGTGCTTTCATGACTGGTCGAGTAACAGAATCACTCAAGACGTTTTGCGGTACCGAAAGGAAAGTAGCGCCTTTTTTTGCTTGCATCGAAATTTGATAAGCGTTGGAAAAAGCTTCAGATAAATTATTTGCATCTTGAATTTCAGCGGTAAATTTAGTTGTGGGTGCCATTAAAGCTGTATTAGCAATACTCTGATGAGTTAACCGTGCTAAATCATCACGCTTAACCTGACCACCAATGGCAACAATGGGATCGTTTTCTGCTGTGGCAGTAACTAGGCCAGTCGTTAAATTCGTTACGCCGGGGCCAGAAGTTACGGCGACAATTCCTGGTTTGCCAGTTAAGCGACCAATACCACTGGCCATAAAAGCGGCATTTTGTTCGTGCCGAACAATGATTAACCGTGGTGCTTTTGGATCATCACTATATTGAAGATCATCAAATAATTGATCAACTTTAGCCCCAGGAATGCCAAACACGTATTTAACATCGTGATTGATTAGTGATTGTGTAATGGCCTTAGCACCGTTCATTTTACTTTTAGTCATAAAAAAATCCCCCAAATCAAAAAACAGGTTAGTTAGTTTTTGTATGTTGCATTATCATGTTGAATTGTCAACTAAAATAGAATATCGCGAGTATGTTGAATTGTCAACTAAGATACGTTACGCTATTCTATAGTTAATTCGTGGAATCGCAAAATAAACTGGCACTACTTTTTGGAGGCATTTATATGGACAGTCTAGGCAATCTTGCTCAGGATATTTCAATCTTACATCGCCAATATTATAAAGACACAGGGAGCTTGTTTAAAGAATTAAGTTTAAATCCAACTGCTACCTGCATTTTATTAACAGTTAATGATCATCCTAATATTAACCAACAGGAAATTTCCGAACGTCTCGTGATCGATAAAAGCTTAACTGCCCGCGAGATCGATCGAATACAAAAATTAAACTATTTAAGCAAAGGTAGTGGCAAAGGCAAGTCCGTTACGATTAATCTGACTGATTTGGGCCGCAGTCTCATCCCACAACTACGTCATATTCGTGAACAATGGTGGGCAGATAAGTTTGCTGAAACCGGCATTAACCCTGATAGTCCTTTAATGAGCAGCATTCGAACTGTTGTTGAACAAATTACTGGCTACAATAATAATGCTAAGAAATAATTGTTGTATCGCACGAACTTCAGACCACTAAGCTTGCTGCCATTCAATTTCGTGGTAAAATTAATTAATAATTTTTAATTTAGCAAGGAGTCTTACATCTTGGAACTGTCCCCATACTGGCAGCAAATTGCAGACAAAACTCATCAAGAACAGCGATCATTCTTAAGTCTAGCCCCTATGGAAGCTGTCACTAACGCTGTTTTTCGTCAGGTCGTTGAAGCTGCAGCTGCACCCGACGTTATTAATACTGAATTCGTTAACGCGTTAAGCGTAACCCACCCACTGGCTAAATTCTCTGCACAAGGTCGGCTCTACATTTCTGATCAAGAAAAATTGAAACCAGTGATTCAACTTTGGGGTAATCAAGCTGAAGCCTTTCGCAAGGCAGCCTTTGCTGTTAAGGAACGCGGTTACCAGGCCATTGACATTAATATGGGCTGTCCAGACGCTACGGTCATCAAAAACCATGGTGGTAGTGATTTAATTCGTCATCCGGACGATGCTGCTGCAGTCATCGCCGCCACTAAAGAGGCCGGCTTACCTGTTAGTGTTAAAACTCGTCTTGGTTATAGTGAAACAAGTGAATTTGCAGACTGGATTCCTTTTTTGCTACACCAAGAAATTCAAGTACTTACTGTTCATGTTCGAACCCGACAAGAAATGAGCAAGGTCCCCGCACATTATGAATTGATTGATGAATTAGTAAAAATGCGCGATGAGTTTGCTCCTAATACATTGCTGGCAATTAATGGCGATGTCAGTGATCGTGACGCCGCTAATCAGTTAGCCGCTGAACATCCTGGTGTTGACGGCGTTATGATTGGCCGCGGTATTTTCAATAATCCATTTGCTTTTGAAGAACATCCTCATCAACATACTACTGCCGAGTTGATTGATCTATTACGATTACAATTAGATTTATTCGATGACTTCGCTACACGCTATGATTCACCAAGGTTCCCATCGTTGAAACGTTTCTTTAAGATCTATGTGAAACGAATTCCTCATTCAGCTGATTTGCGGGCGCAATTAATGGATGCAAAATCGACCGACGATGTTCGGTATCTTTTAAATCAGAGCGAAATTCTCAAATAACAATCTGCTAAAATACAAAGAACCAAAAATAAAGGGGCTAAATCCAAAAAATGGATTTAGCCCCTTTACTGTGAACTGTTGCAGTACTTTATAAATAACTTTATTTAGGTGTTATTTCCTGGGCAATAGCCGCATTCACAATCGCTTTTTCACTTTTAATCAAATCAACTCGCGCTTCAATAACTTTCTTATCCATTAGAATTTCTCGAGTTAAGCCTGGCGTATTAATCTTTGGCCCGAAGAATTGTTGATATTCAACCAAACGCGCCTGTGTCTTGAAGGCCTGACCAACAGCATTAACGTAAGTGGTAAAGCCCATACCACCACCGACTGTCTTTTCAAGCCAACGCCAATCACTTTGCAGCCAATCCCACGTAGCTTGTTGTGCGGCATCATTATTAAGCAGTGCTGGGACCCACGCACGTAAATCCTGAGGTTTAATCATAGCGGGGTTCTCTAAAGCAACAATAAGCTGCTCGATGAATTGCGCATCCGTAGTACTGGTTAAGGCAACTTGAAGATCGGTCTTGAAACTGGCATCACTAGATTTCGCATAAGTGGTCAATAGTTGAGCAAACAAGTCAGCATTACCATAATTTCTCACTTCGTTAGTCATGACTAGTGCCCGAACCTCTGCTGGTAAAGCGGCTAAGTTATCTTGGTTGGTCATAAATAAGTCATGAGTACCAGCCAATGCCACTTGGTTCTTAGCATATAACGCTGCTTTCAAAATTGCTGGACGAATAACCAAATCGTCTGCGCTATCTTCAGCACGATTTACGCAACCGAGACGTTCAACTTGTTTAGCACTTAATTCGCCAAAGAAAGTTTGCAAGTTTTTTTCTTCAGCACTATCCACTGTGACAAATTGTTGTAAATCGTTGGCTAAACGATACAGGCCAGTAATCACGATTGCTGATTGGCTATTAGCAAAACGGCGTAATAACGGTAAAGCAGCAGCAAAGGAAATTTGGCGTCCCTCCGCTAACAAACGCATATCTTGAATAATCTGCAATTGTGCAATGGCATCATATGAATCAACCTCAGCCATGATATCAGCCATTAAAGTGTCATCATACTTCACGATAAAGTGTGAGTTGTTACCGACATTTAAGCGGAACGCTTGACCATTATTCTGGCGTAAAGTGTGATAATCGCCTAATTGTACTGTTACGTCACGCATAATTGTTGGTGCTTCTTCATAATTACCATTCAAAGGAATCTGCCACAAACGGCCCTCATCCTTCCCCGCGCCAATGAAGAATTGCTTTTGGCTTAATGTTAATTGTCCGTCAACAACAGCTGCCGTAACAACAGGATACCCTGGTTGTTCCAACCATGAATCCATCATTGAACCAATCTTTTGTCCAGAGGCATCTTCTAGTGCTTGCCACAAATCAGCACCTGTTGCATTACCATAATGATGAGCAGCAAAATAATTTTTCAACCCTTCACGTAAAGCCTCGTTGCCAATTAACGAACGAACCATGACTAACATTCGTGACCCTTTGGCGTAAACAATCGCACTATCAAAAATAGCCGCAATTTCTGCCGGATTTTCCACCTGAACATGAACAGATTGAACACCGTCGGTTGCATCACGTTGCAATGCTCGCGGTACTTCAAGTGTTTGGAATGTTTCCCAAGCTTGCCACGTCGGTTCTAAGGCATCAACTGCCACGTATTCCATCATGTTAGCAAAACTTTCATTTAGCCAAAGATCGTCCCACCACTTCATCGTCACTAGATCGCCAAACCATTGATGGGCCAATTCATGTGTAACAGTTGTGGCAACATGTTGCTTAGTTGCCATCGAGGCATTGTCTGGATCAAAGAGTAAATATGATTCCCGATAAGTAACCAAGCCCCAATTCTCCATAGCGCCAGCAGAAAAATCTGGTAATGCTAACTGCCATGAATGTGGTAATGGATATGGTGTTTGATAGAAGTCCTCGAAAAACTCAATTGCTCGTTTGGCAATATCTAATGGGAAATCTAATTCATTTAGCGCGTGTGCTTTAGTAGTGAAGACACCAATTTTAACACCGCTCTTTGTTTCAGTTTGTTTGCTTTGTAAATCACCAAATGCAAAGGCCAGCAAGTACGTTGACATTCGCATCGTCGTGTCGAAATAATGAATCCCATTTTCAACACGATTTTCTGGCATGTTAGCTAGAATTGTTTCACCAGGTTGCTCATCATATTTAATGGCCAGATCAAAAGTTGCCTTAGCTTCTGGTTCATCAATACAGGGAAAGGCTTGTCGTGCGGACGCCGCTTCGAATTGTGTGCCAATAAGCTCTTGTTTAACACCGTCTAATTCATAGTACGATGGATAAATACCCATCATCGTATCTGTTAATGGTGCTGAATAAGCAATTGTCATTGTGACGGCACCACTTTGGGGCAATTCGATCCGAATTGCATCACTGGTATCATCAAGCGCGAATGGCACATCTCGGTTACCAATCTTAACTGATTCAATCGTCAAGAACTTTTGGTGAATGGCAATTTTTGATTGAATCGCTGCGCCGGTAATTGTTGATGTACCAGTAATTAATTTCTTTTGCCGGTCGATCTTAATCATCAAGTCATAATGTTCTGGCTTAAATAATTCGTAAAAATGGGTTGCTTCTGTCATGAGTTACCTCCTGTTATGTGTCGTTCATTTTTATTATAATGTTTTCACCGTCACTTCGCTATTTACATCGTTCATGGTATCAGCCAAGGACAAAGCAAACTGCCATAGAAAATCGAGTAAAAGTCAAGTTGCGCCTCCTAATCAATCATAACTGTCCTATTTAGCGCGCTTTAATCGCATAAAGCGCCGTAGTTAAGCTACCTGAACTAAAAATTTTATTTTACGACCGTAAAATAAAAGAACTGGAATATATGTCCCAGCTCTTTACTATTCTCACTAGATTGTTAGTTGTGCAATTGCTGCATTAACGTCATCTTTTTCACTTTCAACTAAGTCAACTCGTGTTTCAATCACCTTAGTATCCATCGTGATTTCTCGAGTTAAGCCCGGCGTGTTAAGCTTTGGTTCAAAGAATTCTTTAAACTCGGCTAGGCGTTGTGGTGTGTGGAAGACATTGGCGATTACTGTGATATAAGTTGTGAACTCCATATCACCACCGACAGTCTCTTGAAGCCAACCCCATCGATTGCGAATCCAGTCCCAAGCAGCTTGTTGACCATCTTTATTTGCTAAGAGGCGGTAGAACCAGCCCCGTAAATCTTGCGGTTTGATTGTATCAGCGTCTTCAAATTTTTCAATTAATTGAGCAATCAAGGCTGCATCACTCGTGCTAGTAATCGCTGCACTTAACCCAGATTGGTAACTGCTGTCAGAAGTGGTCTGGTAAGCTGTTAACAACTGGTCAAATAATTTAGCGTTACCAAAATGTTGAACCTCATTACGCAAAACATAAGGTCGAATATCAGCTGGTAAACTGCTCAATTCATTTTGATGAGCAACAAACAAATCATGTGCTGCAGCAATAGAATCAGGGTTTTCAGCATATAACGCTGCTACTAAAACGTAAGGTCGTGTTAATTGATCGTCATTTGACTCACCAGCTTTAGGCAGCCAGCCTAAACGAGTAACTTGTGCCGCACTTAGCTGATTGAATAACGTTTTTAATGATTCTTCTTCAACGGAATCAGGCGCGACAAACTTCTTCAGGTCATTAGCTACCCGATATAACGCCGTATTAACAATGTTAGACTGACTATCTGCGAATTGTAATAGCAACGGTACCACACTAGCATAGCTAATTTGGCGACCTTCTGCTAATAAACGTTGATCTTGCAAAATCTGCAATTGATCAATCGCAGATAAATTCGTCACATCGTTTAAAATATCATGCATTAAAACATCGTCATATTTCACGATGAAGTGTGAATCATTGCCTACGTTAACTCGGAATGGTACGCCGTTTTCTTTACGTAATTGCTGATAATCACCTAGTACGATTGTTTCGTCAGAGAAAATCTTTGGTGCAACGGCATAATTGCTATTCAATGGTACTTGCCATTGACGACCAACATCTTGACCGGCACCAACGAAGAATTGTTTCTGATTCAATGTTAATTGACTATCAACAACTGCCGCCGTAACGACTGGATAACCTGGTTGTTCCAACCATGAACTCATAATGGATCCAACATCAAGATTAGCAGCTGCACCTAACGCTGACCATAAATCAGCACCCGTTGCATTTCCATACTGATGCTTAGTGAAATAGTTTTTCAAACCAGCACGTAAGGCGTCATCACCAATTAAAGCACGCACCATCACTAGTAAGCGTGCACCTTTAGCATAAACGATTGCACCATCAAAGAGTGAATCAATTTCTGCAGGATCTTCTACTTGCACATGAACTGATTGCACACCGTCAGTTGCATCACGTTGTAATGCAGCAGGTGCTTCAGAAGTTTGGAAGACTTCCCAAATGTGCCAGTCTGGTTCTAAAGCATCAATTGCCACATATTCCATCATGTTAGCAAAACTTTCGTTTAACCAAAGATCATCCCACCACTTCATCGTCACTAAATCACCAAACCATTGGTGAGCTAGTTCGTGGGCGATGACAGTTGCAACATACTGTTTCACGCCCAGTGATGTATTATCAGGATCAATCAATAAACAAGCTTCACGATAAGTGACTAAGCCCCAGTTCTCCATAGCACCTGCGGAGAAATCTGGCAAGGCCAATTGCCATGAATGCGGTAAGGGATATGGTGTTTGATAGAAGTCTTCATAGAATTCAATTGAGCGCTTCGCAATATCCAAGGCAAAGTCTAATTCATTAGCCTTATGAGCTTTAGTCGCAAAGACCCCAATTTTAACGCCGCTCTTAGTTGTGGTTTCCTTAGCGCGCATGTCGCCAAAAGCAAACGCAATCAAGTAAGTTGACATCCGAACAGTCGTATCGAAATAATGAACGCCGTTTTCTGTCTTAATCTCAGGCATATTGCCTAAAACAGTCTCGCCCTCATGCTCATCGAATTTAATAGCCACATCAAAAGTTGCCTTAGCTTCCGGTTCGTCCACACATGGAAAAGCTTGACGAGCAGCGTTGGTTTCAAATTGAGTCCCAATTAATTGCTTTTTGACACCATCTAACTCGTAATATGATGGATAAATACCCATCATCGTATCTGTTAATGGCGCCGTATAATCGATTACTACCGTCACTTTACCAGCATTTGGCAGCGTAACATTAATCGCATCTTGATCATTATCAACTGCGAAAGGAACAGCCTGATCCGCAACTTTCACCGAGTTAATGGTCAAATACTTTTGATGAATTGCAATTGCGGTATCCTTTGCTTCACCAGTAATGATACTTTGACCACTAATTGTTTTTGTCTCGCGATTAATATCGATATAAAGATTATAATGCGATGGTTGGAAAAGTTCATAGAAATGCGTAAATTCAGCCATACTCTTACCTCTACTTTTATTAGAATAAAATTATTATACAACTTTATCGAAAACGTTGCTATTAACGGCAATAATAATTTGTTTAAACGACTTTTCTGTTAGTTTAATTCACTATTTATGAGAATACGTATATGGAACATGCGCAGTTTGTGGTACTTGATCCCATTGCACCAGATAACCAGCACCATGCGCGCAAAAAACTGAACCGGGAACATTATCTAAATCCGTCACCGGATCGTATTGCGTTGCCGCAACAATTGCTGCAGCGTTGTGACAGGGACGATAACCGGCCACGACACATTCTAGTTGTCCTAATCCATGAGTGTAAGCTTGGACATCTTGAGCATAAGCTTGCATTTGTTCAACCGGAGCTGTACCAGTTAAAGTCGTCATTAACGCTGTTGGTGTGGTATTCGTCGTTTCACTAGTCGACATATCTAATTCACCATGCATGCGTTGAATATCGTTCATCGCCCGACCAACCTGGTTTTGATCAACCGTTAAACGGAAACGATACCACGGTTCCAATAATTGGCAATGATTAGTTGCTTTTAACATCATTAGACCCTGACGCACCGCACGCCACGTTGCCTCGCGAAAATCACCACCAACTGTGTGCACAATGCTGGCGCGACCGGAAATTAACGTCACTTTCATATCGGTGATTGGCGCACCGATCAAAACGCCTAAATGTTCTTTAGCTTGTAAACTGGTCAAAATTTGGTGCTGCCAATTACGGCCCAACATTTCTAGTGAACAATCGCTAGCAAACGTTAAACCACTATTCGCCGGTGCCGGTGTCATTAACAAATGCACTTCAGAATAATGCCGCAACGGTTCAAAATGACCAACACCTTCAACTGCGGCTGTGATTGTTTCTTTATAAAGTACATGTCCTTTACCAAAACCGACCATTAAATGATAGCGATCGGCCAAAAGTTGCTGCAAGATTTCCAATTGAACTTGCCCCATGATCTGTACATGTAGCTCTTGTATATTTTTCAACCAAGTGACATGAAGTTGCGGATCTTCATCTTCTAATTGTCGTAATGCTGCTAAACAAGCCTGAATTTCTTCACCTTGTGGATCCAGTGCATAATTCAAAACTGGTTGGATCATTGGTGGGGTATTATTAGTTGCTGCACCTAATCCTTGTCCTGGATAGGAGGTTGTTAGTCCCGTCACCGCTGCAACGCCACCAGCTTGAATTTCTGACGCAGTGGTGAACTTTGCACCATTGTAAATGCGAATTGCGTTGACCTTTTGTTCGGCCAGCAGAACATCTTTAGTGTGCATAACACCACCAAGAACTCGAACCCAAGTTAAACGCTCATCTTTATCCGTGTGCGAAATTTTGAACACCCGCGCGGCAAAATCAGTCGTTGGCGTTGCTGCTTTACTCCAACGCTCTAGACCAGCTAATAAAGTTTCAACGCCGTGCAGCTTTAAAGCCGAGCCGAAATAAACCGGGAACAATTTGCGCTGGCGAATTAAAATTTGTACTGTTTCATCAGAGATTGCACCAGTCCTCATTAATTCATCTAACGCTGCTTCATCACATAAACCAATCTCTTCATAATTAGCCGCAGAAATTTCAGTCGTTAAGTCATCGTTTCCCGAATAAGCGTTGAAGGCGACACAATTAGCTGTCAATTCCTTTTGCACTTGTGTCAAAACTTGCTGCTGATCAGCTCCAGCAGCGTCCATTTTGTTCACAAAAATAAACGTTGGCACTTGATAATGGGCTAACAAATCCCACAAGGTCCGTGTGTAGCCTTGAATACCATCCGTGGCCGAAATTACCAAAATCGCGTAATCTAAAACACTTAGAACCTGTTCAGTTTGGGCCGCAAAATCCACATGTCCGGGCGTATCTAGCAAGGTTAATTTTAAATCATTAAATTGAACACTTGCTTGATGAGAAAAAATCGTAATGCCTCGTTTCTTCTCTAGAGCATCAGGATCTAAAAAGGCGTCACCATTATCGACTCGACCCAATTTACGCAACGCACCTGTTTGGTACAGCATCGCCTCAGATAGCGTCGTTTTACCAGCATCAACGTGCGCCACAATCCCTGCAACAATCTCTTTCATAGTTGCCGTTCCTTTCTTAACACCACCTGTTAATTATCCCACAGAATAAGCGCTAACCACAGGAAAAATAATTAAATTAATCTGGTCCTAATTCTAATCAATAAAAAACGATTTGATCTGAGAAAACTTTCCCAAATATCAAACCGTTTAAAACTTTATATTTTTCTCAAATGTAACAGAAAACTAGGCGCGTTGATAGTTCACGCATCAATTTCCGGCGCTTTGCCTAAATGCGCTTGAATCATCCAAATCCGTTTTTCTGTCGCCGTCTTAAATTCGATAAAGATATCTTGTGTTGAATCGTCGCCTTCAGCACCAGAAATCTCAATTCCTTTTTGATAAAGGTCGGCCAAATAGCGGTAATCCTTAACTAAGGTTGCTAAACGCTCTGTCATCGTGTGATCCCAAGTGCCCGTTTCATCGGTAATCTCAGTATGGTCAGCCATTTCTTGTAATGTTGAAAATGGGGCACCATCTAAAGTAATTAATCGTTCTGAAACGACGTCTAATTGATCATTGATATCATCCATAAATTTATCCATCATGGGATGCAAGGTTAAAAAGCCGTTACCACGCATATACCAATGAGTTTGATGAATCACCATCGACATTTGACTCAAATCAGCAACGAGCTGATTCAAAACCGCTTTAGTTTTTGTGTACTTCATTTTGTGGCCTCCTCTAATTTATCTTACCCAATTAATGATAGATGAACGGCGACATGAAGTACAATTAAACGCTTTATTAGAATTGTAATTACTTAATTCCACCCAAAGTCACAACATCGCGAGCAATCATCAATTCTTCATTTGTTGGTACAACTAAAACTTTTACTTTTGAACTTGATGTACTGATCATTTGTTCGACACCATGAGTTGTTGCATTAACTTTTTCATCAATTTCGATACCTAAATAACTTAGTGCGTGTGCGATCCGACTGCGAATTTCCGCCTCATTTTCACCAATTCCTGCTGTAAAAACTAATGTATCTAACCCATTCATTTGGGCGGTATAGGCACCAATATATTGGACAATTCGATCAATAAAAATTGCTACTGCAACTTTAGCTCGAGGATTAGTTGCCTCACTGGCCAATAAATCACGCATATCTGAAGAGACACCTGATAATCCTGGCAGACCAGATTTAGTATTTAACAAATCGATGGTCTGTTCAGCAGATAAATCAAGTTTTTCTTCCAAAAAAGCGACTAATGAAGCATCGATATCACCAGAACGCGTGCCCATGGTGGCGCCTGCTAACGGTGTGAAGCCCATACTCGTGTTAAATGATTGACCATCTTTGATTGCATCAAGCGAAACCCCATTACCTAAATGAGCAATGACCATTTTTAAATTAGTTAGCGGTTGCTGCAATAACTCGGCAGTTCGTTGAGAAACATAACGATAACTTGTCCCATGAGCACCATACTTACGCGCGCCGTATTCTTCGTAGTATTCATAAGGAATACTGTACAAATAGTTAACTGCTGGTAATGTTTGATGAAACGATGTGTCAAAAACGGCCACTTCTGGAACGTTCGGTAAGGCTGTCATAAAAGCACGAATGCCAGCTGCTTCAGCTGGATTATGCAATGGCGCATATTCTGCTAATGATTCAATTTGTTCTAAAACCTGTTCATCGATCAATATTGATTGGTGGAAGATTTCGCCACCGGCCACTACTCGGTGACCGACGCCAACAATTTCGGAAAAATCTGTGATAATCTGGTTTTCAGTTAGCGCCTTAAGTAACATTTCCACAGCAACTTGATGAGAAGAAACGCATAATTCTTGTTCCCATTTTTGACCATTCGCAATAACTTTAATCTCACCAAGTTTTTGACCAATTCGTTCAGCAGATCCCTTGGCAATAACCTGTTCAGCGGGCATTTCAAATAATCGCCATTTTAAAGATGAACTTCCCGCGTTGATTGCAAGTATTTTCGACATAACAACAGCTCCTTGAATAGGCACCAATATATAATAAGAAAGTTATTGTTTCATCGCCTATATATCTTATGATAAACAATATCATACTGAAAAAAATTTCAAAAAGCAATCAAGATGCAGCTTATAATAACGCTGTTTTATAAGCGAACGGATACAATCATTCCCGCAAAAAAATATTAAACTTCTAAAATTTAAGGATAATTCATGATACGATAATAGATATTAAATTCACTGAAAGTAACACGAGGAACAACTGACCATGAAAAAAGCAATTCACGCTTACGAACAACCTGTATTCGGCGCCTTATTGACCATGACCGCCGGGGCAATGGATGCTTATTCATATTTACTTCACGGAAAAGTTTTTGCTGGTATGCAAACGGGAAATCTAATCCTGTTAGGTATTCGTTTGGGTGAGCGGCAATTTAATCTATGCTGGCGTTATGCTATTTCTTTGCTGGCATTTTTTACCGGTACGTTAATTGTACGAATTTTTCAGCGCAACAAGCTGTTCAAAACTCACGGGACTAAAGGACGTCAAATTATCCTGCTATATCAAGCTTCATTATTAATTCTAGTCGCAATTCTAGGAACTCATATTTCTAACTTTGGTGCGACAATTATTTTGTCTATTGCTGCGGCAGGAGAGTTACAAGCATTTCATCAACTAGACGGTGTGCCCTTTACACCACTGATGATGACCGGAAATTTACGAACACTTGCCGAAACAACTTGGGACACTGTTGTTTATCACGAATCCGCGGCCAGGCATCGCTTAAGCACGACCTTATTAATCTTTATTGCCTTTACGATTGGCTCTGCTTTAATCGCTGTAACAATTCCTTATTTAGGAACTGCAGCAATCTTAATTCCTGCCGTCATTCTACTATTAGCCTGGTTAAAATTAGCACATTAAGTACCATATCGTCGTTATATCGATCGTTTTTTACTTCTTCGTAAAGTAAATGATCACTGAATTCCCAGTGCAAAATAAAAGTCGTCTAACTTAAATAATATTGAAGTTAGACGACTTTTTTACTTATTCAATTGTACGTTAATTTTTACAAAAATTCGGTTAACGTCTTAGCGTCATAACGATCAGTCTTCAGAATCTTCTCGCCAGTTGCAGGTTTACCAATTGCAATCGCCATTACTGGCACAAAGCGTTTCTCATCCAAGCCCAATGTTGAAATAATTGTTTTGAAATCATAGCCGGACCAAGCGTTAGCCTCGTAACCGTGAGCGCGAGCCGCTAATAACAGTTGCATACCCACCATTGAACCATCAATTGTGGCGTCCAATGTCAAAAATTCTGGTGATGCATTCTCATATAATGGTAAGAAGGTATTAAAAATTGAGTCAAGTTTGGCTTTATCAATTTTACCCGCTTCATATACTTTCGTCCAAACATCCCGATAAACTTTATGTGATTGAGTATCGCCGGCAACGAAGATAATTGCTGAACTTGTGTCGATTTGGGGATAGTTGAATTTCATCGCTGATTTTTTCAACTGTTCCTTGCCCTCAGGCGTATCAATTACAACGAAGTGCCATGATTGTAAATTACAAGCTGATGGAGCCGTTGTTGCTTGAGCAATCATTTCTTGCAATTCATCTCGTGAAATTTTGACACTAGGATCAAATTTACGAACAGAGTGACGGTTAAGCATCACATCTGCAAAATCATTATTAACTAATTGTGCCATTAAAAATGCCTCCAAAAAGATTAAATTTTATAACTAGTAGCCTGCGAATTAAGGACACCGCGATTAAAGCAACTTGTCAGCAAACATGATGTTGCAACATTCGTATCTACCCGCTCTTATTGTAACGTATTATGCATGGCAGCGATATCAAAATGATACCAACTTTAATACTTATTTACCTGCACGCTGTCAGTTATGTCAGCTGGCTGGAACTTATTTTAATACTTTACTAGCTGAATCCAGTATCGTTTACCGAACCAAAACTTTTTATTTTATCCGGCCATAATTTTTAACAGCGTGATTTGATTAGTCACACCTTAACTTCTGTGCGATTAAATGCATTGACAAATAAAACTCGTGGAATTATAATTTCCATAGAAATAATAATTCCACGAAAGAAGCTATCTTATGACAAATATTGTACTTTTAGGCGGCAATGGTTATCTCGGCCGTGAACTCAGTAAACAATGGTTAGCCCGCAATCCGCAAGCGGCGCTCTATATTGTTTCGCGCTCTGGTAACAATCAATTCCAAAACTCGCAAGTCTATAACTTAAAGGCTGATGTTACTGACTTCAACGCTGTTAACGCATTGCTTCCCGATCAGGTTGATTATATCGTCGATTTAATCGGTGCGCCCGCCAAGGACCCGCAACAATTAATCAATATTAACCAAAAGCCTGCAGACGTAATGCAAAAGATTGCTGAACAAAAACAAGTCAAATCAATGGGAATAATTGGTGGTATTCTCGGACCCAAGTCATTCGTTACAATCAAAGCTAAATTAATTCGGCAGCTCAAACAATCAACGATCCCTTTGGCCTATGTTGAACCGACGTTAGTTTATGGCGCTGGTCGTTCTGATTCGATGGCAAAGATGGTTCCTCTGCTTAAATTCTTTGGTATTTTTAGTCGGAAATTAAAACCGGTAACAGTAACGTCCGTTGTCTAGCAACTACTCAATCAATTATTAGAGGCGTAATTATGCACTTACCTAAGAATTTTGAAACAAGTGTTTTCGTGTTACTAATCTTAGCGACACAAAAGCAACATCTACCGCTGAAAAGTACCCAACTTAGTAATTTATTACAAGTTTCTGATTCATCATTGAAAAAAACATTGCGCAAACTCGTCGTGGCAGATTTGATCTCCTCTGATGCTAAACGTGATGGCGGCTTTACGCTAAAAAAGCCTATTACTAAGATCACACTAGCCAACGTCTTGTTGGCAGTTGAAGATGAGCAATTATTTGATTACGAATCGTCCACTTTAGCAACAACTTTATTCCCGCATTTACAACATGTACAACAAAGTGAACAACTCATTAGCCAAACCCTCGATCAAGGTGCTGCAGCGTTTACTCAAGCGTTGCAAAAGGTTACGCTAGATCAGTTATTAGAGACTGATACTTTTCAAAGCGGCGTGATTAATTGGCAAGCACGATTTGAATCTTTTTAAAATATTTCGACACAATCGATCTAATTTGAAACAGACGATTGCAATCGATATAACAGATTATTAATTCTAAAAAGCACATCCTTATTATTTTACCAGCAGTTCATCGCTAGTAAAAAATATCGGACATGCTTTTTTATTTACAATTGTTGGGGAAACCATTGTTGTGGTCGCTTGGTGAACCGTTCATTAAAATAATCGGCCTGTTCAATCGATAAACTTTCAAAAAAATCATTCTCTGCATAAACACCAGGGATTGAGCTTAGTCCTTGTGGTTGCAATTCATAACCCATTAAGAAGTTCGGTGTTGTGCCATCAGCCAATGTGATTCCGAAATGGTCTGTAGTTTGAAAACCTTGGCGTAAATAAAAGCTAGGTACACCAGTCATGACGATACCACGATAATTAGCTTGCGTTGCTAACACCAAAGTTTCTTTTAATAGCTTGGTCCCAATTCCAGAGCCCTGCCAATGAGGTGCGACACCTAATGGTCCAAAAGTTAGAATTGGTACTTCTCGATCAACTTGCTGGATAATTGCTTTTGAGTAAAAAATACCGCCAACAATCTCACCGTTCACAACGGCGATACGACTCAACTCCGGCAAATAAATAGGCGATTGCCGCAACTCGTGCACTAAATAGGCATCCTGACTTCCTGGTTGAAACTTATTCCAAAAGGCCTGATTAATCATTGACTCAACTTCAGCAAAATCTTTTTCTGTTTCTTGACGAATTTTCAATGTCGTCAATTTTAACGGTTGCGGCCGTTGCCACACTAGATTCGCACCAATCGCTTGAAAATTATTTTTTAAAAACAAGTCACGATTTACTGGATCGATTAAAATAATTCGTTGCCGATTTTCTAATGCTGCTTGTTCCAGAACTAAATCAATAAGAGCCTGACCACTATCATCAGTGGTAACTTCGAAGGCGACAATTTGTAATGTATTGGTTGCTCCATCTGGGATTGTTTCAACAACTGCGATTAATTGGGCTTGCTGATAAATACCCCAGGCGCTATCATCAGCGCGGTGACTAACATAGTGTGACCATTGCTCACGAGTTAAATGTTTGATTGGTAGTAACGCCATTGGTTAATGAACTCCTTCACCATAAAATTAACGCATTATAAAATTAGCGTTGTTTGAAAGGCAATAACAGCCTGACCGGCAATCTTTACAAGAACAGGTTTACCGGATTTCACCTCAACTAGAACCTCAATTCTACCAGGCCGGCCAAGTGCCTCGCCTTGAATTGCTGTAAAAGAAAATTGATCACCTTGTACTGCCACTAAATGATGCATAACCAAATATGCGCCTAATGGTCCGTTGGTTGCCGGTAACTGGATCTTCGACAATACCGCTAGCCGGTGCAAACATGCGGCCATGAACTAGATTTTCCTGACCCGGTGTCAAAACAAAGGCATAATAACCATTACATTTTATTTGTTGACTGATCGCTGCTAACTTAGTCAAATCAGGTTGTAGATTATTTAATTGCACTAAATCATTCAAGCCAATTAGCACCTTACCATTGCCAGTTGAAACGATTTGCAACGGACAATCGGATCGCAAATCGGAAACCTTTAGTCCTAGTGCGGCTAAAATCTCATTTTGAAAATCTGCACTTAACACCGGACCAACTTCAATCGAGCCTTGCGTCATAACGACGCGATAATCGTCGGCAGTTTGTATTGTTGTCACTGGCAAAATACCAACTTGCGTCTTTTGCAATAGTTGCGTCACACCTTGTAATCCTTGTTCTTGAGCATTAACGTAATGCGTCGCAATTGTTGCATGACCACAAGTTGGCACTTCGACTGTTGGTGTAAAAAATCGAACCCGTAAATCATAATCAGTACGACGATCATGAAAGACAAACGCCGTTTCTGAATTATTTAGTTCACGAGCAATTTGTTGCATCTGCACGGTTGTTAAACCGTCTGCATTAATTACTACACCAGCAGGATTACCCGTAAACTTTGTTTGAGTGAACGCATCAACCTGATAAACACGATATTCTTTGACCATCGCTAATCTACCTCTTCGCTGACATTCTTGAGTGCCCTTATTTATATTTTACACGAATTCAGCAATAATACGCAGCTGGTTTCTTTCAATTCACCCCATACTTAACTGCCAATAAAACTTATTGACACATTAGCAAATAATATCCACACTAAATAGTAGCGTTAACTTAAAAGGCGGTTTGTGTAATGATTTGGTTATTAATTGTTGTTCCAGCTTTAATTGCTGGACTGGTTCAGGGACTAACTGGTTTTGGTGCGGTAATTATTATGATGATCTTTTTCCCATCAATTTTGCCGATGGACAAAGCTGCCGGCATTGGTGGCGTTATTATGTTAACTAGTGTATTAGCCTTGACTATTCGTTATCGTCACGAATTCAAACCTAAACGAGTCCTAGTTCCCTTTTTAGTTTATGCGACCGTTGCAACCTGGTCTGTGCACCTAGGCAGCGTTTTGGACACGCACCTTTTGCGGTTAATGTTAGGCGGCTTATTGGTTGCACTCAGTTTGTATTTTATTTTTTCAAAAAGTGCGGGTAGTCAAAAATACCCCTGGTACATCGCCGGTTGTTTCATGATCATCTCTGGCTTTTTCAATGGCCTCTTTGGGATTGGTGGACCATTAATGGCCTTATATTTCTTATCTCTGTCTAGTTCCATGCCCGATTATATTGGAAATATTCAGGGTTTCTTCTTAATTGATGCTGTTTATATTACTAGCGTGCGTATTGCTAATGGTATTTTAGCTACACCAGACATTCCGTATATTCTTGCCGGCATGGTCGCCGCAACAATCGGTACAGTTATTGCGACTAGGTTATCAACACGTTGGGATTTAACCACGATTAAACCGTGGATTTATGGTTTTATCGGCCTTAGCGGTATTTATTACTTATTTTTCTAATCACAGTTTTAAAAAAGCAATTAAACGAAGTTCGGTTCGACAATGACAATTAAAAACAACTAAAGTTCGGCCCCAATCAATAATTCGTGCGTACGAGAAATATGTTAGTGAGCTACTACAAGCTCGATTTACGCCAGGTAAACTCAATTCGTCGTAAATAAAAACCACCTGGTTATGTACCAAGTGGTTTTTATTTGCTTATCTGAATTTAATCATACTTTTTCGTTCGCCTTATTTTCCTGCTGAGGCAGTAGTTGCCTGACCGGTCGTAGCGGCACTGATCACAATTGCATCGTCTTTAACATCGGCTTGTAATGCTTTAACATCCAAATGATCGAGATAGAAATCAGTCACCTTATCACGAATTTGTTGTTCAATTACCCGACGTAATGGCCGTGCACCCATTGCTTCATCATAGCCCTTTTCAACTAACCAATCTTTGGCTGCGTCACTGACAGTTAACGTGATATTTTTCTTGGCCAAAGTTGTGTTAACATCGCCAATCATTAAATCGACGATCTGGTGCAAGTCTTCTTTATTAAGATGACTGAATTCAACGATGCCATTAAATCTGTTCAAGAATTCTGGACGGAAGTATGGTGCGAGCCGAGTCATTAAGTCCTCGTCCTTAGCTTTGTCAGCTGTTAAACTTTCGTTACCAAAGCCAGCATTAGAAGTCGCGATGATAATCGTATTCTTGAAGTCAACCATATTACCCTGACCATCCGTTAAACGACCATCATCCATCACTTGCAACAATAAAGTCAAAACTTGAGGATTGGCTTTTTCAATTTCGTCTAACAAAACAATTGAGTAGGGATTACGACGAACTTTTTCAGTTAACGTATTGGCGTTATCATCATAACCAATATAACCAGCTGTGGTACCAATCAACTTGGAAACGGCGGTTTGATCAGCATACTCACTCATATCCAAACGGATAATCGCTTCTTTACTACCAAACATATCCAAAGCTAATTGCTTAGCCAATTCAGTCTTACCAACACCCGTTGGCCCGACGAATAAGAAACTACCAATTGGGCGATTACCTTCGTCAAAACCAGCCCGATTACGCCGAATCGCTTTGGCAACCATATCAACAGCTTCATCTTGGCCAATAACCTTACCCTTTAGTCGTTCGTTGATGCTCTTCAACCGTTCAATATCACTGGCACCCATTTTAGAAACTGGAATACCAGTTAATCTTTCGACCGCTGCAGCAACATCGTTTGGTTTAGCGATAACTTCTTCAGCACCATCTTGATCATTTAATTTATTTTGAATCTTTTCAATTTCTGCCTTAGCCTTGGCTGCGGCTTCGAAATCTTCATCGTCGGCTGCTTTTTGCTTCTTAACATCTGCTGCATGCAATTGTTGCTCTAATTGAACCTTATCCGTGACAGGATGTTTAGCAGCTAAATGCGCAGCAGTCATATCCAACAAGTCAATTGCCTTATCTGGTAATGAACGTTGCGGAATATACTGAATTGAATAGTCAACGCAAGCCTTCAAAACATCATCAGGTAATTCAACATGGTGATGTTGCTCATACAAACTCCGAATACCCTGCAAAATTGCCAACGTATCTTCAGGACTTGGTGCGTTCACCGTTACATCATTAAAACGCCGTGCTAAAGCGGCATTCTTCATAATGGTGTTACGATACTCATCTTGAGTTGTTGCGCCAATAACCGTTAATTCACCACGACTTAACGCTGGTTTAATAATATCAGCAAGGCCTTTACTACCCTCGCCATCACCAGCAGAACCAGCACCTAAAATCTGATGAATCTCATCAAAGAACAAGATCACGTTGCCTCGTTCTTTAACTTCTTTGATTAAGTTTTGAATATTTTCTTCAAACGAACCACGATATTGTGTCCCAGCCTCAAGCCCAGAAATATCAATAGAGATTATTTCCTTATCTTTGATAGCTGCTGGTACATCGCCACTGATAATTGCTTGAGCCAAACCTTCAACAACAGCCGTCTTACCAACACCGGCATCACCAACTAGAATCGGATTGTTCTTAGTCCGCCGGCTGAGAATTTCAGCCGTCTCTTGAATCTCTTTGTTCCGACCAATAACCGGATCTAATTGACCTGCGCGTGCTTCTGCAGTTAAATTACGGCCTAATTTTTCAAGAATACCGTCTTTTTGCTGCTTGTTATTTTTTGCTGTTGTAATAGGAACTTGATTTTGCTCCCCAGCAGGTAATTTACCTGTTGCTCGATATTGCGCAAATTCTTCCGGTGTCATTTCACGTCCATTAACTAAATAATGCGACTCTGAATTAAGACCGTTTAATCTGCCCATCAGTTGATTAAAAACATCATCCATATCGCGATCGAATGGATCGTTTGAATTTGAATAAAATGAACTAGCCATAAGAATACCCCCCGTATACTTGATAACTACTTGAAATTTTAGTCAAGAGATTTAATTCATGTAATGGGTCTCTAAGTCTTTCAGTACTTCCCACATTGCTTGATGCTGTGCTTGCGCTAACGCATCCAAGTCACGAATATTAATCGGTGTTGCACTTGTTTGAGCTTTATTGAATGACTTGTGCAACGTGGTATAACCATAACCGCTGCGTTTGGCAACTTCATAAATTGTCAACCCATTCATTCTTAGATAGGTTTTGACATCTATTTTCATCACATGTAACCTCCTACCAAAAAATATTATAGCACATCTGTGAATGTTTTACATTTGTGAAGCACTCGAAGACGACAATCTTTTCAAATTTATGGACAAATTTTATTTTGATGCTATTGATGATACCTCTTTAATTCCTGTTGACGATATTTCGCCATCGTGGTTAGAAAAACGAAGCCAACAATAATATTTAAAATACCTGTACCCAAGAAAATCCATTTAATATCAAGCACATCGGCTAATGGACCAAAAAGTAATGTCCCAATCGGCGTTGTCGCACCAACAAAAATTCCAAATACCGAAAAAATACGGCCCATATAATGATGCTCGACATTTTCTTGAATTAAAGTGGTATCGGCCGTTGGTAATAATGGAAAGATCAAACCACCTAATGCCATAATCACGCAATACCACCAAATCGTTGGCGCAAAACCAATCACGCCAAAAACAACGCCACAGACTACCATGACTAAAGCAATTGCGCCAATTTTATCTTTAATGACTTTTTTCATAGCGACTAAAACGCCGCCGATCACTGAACCAAGTGACCAAGCAACCTCTGACCAAGTTAAGAACATGACATTATGACCATAGGCCCGCTCAACAAAAACTGGCGATAACACACTAGCTGGTGCTAACAGAATGAAAAAAGCAAAGTAAGCAATCATTAGACCTAAAATCAGCGGCCGCATCTTAATATATTTTAATCCGGCGGCCATTTCAGTAAAAATTCCTGCCGGTTGACGTTGCTGTTCTCGCTGCTGTAATTTAATTAGGCTCATCATTGAAATCCCGATGATTGCTGTCACCACATCCAGACCAAAGGCAAAACGCAAATCAAAATTAGCTAAAATAACACCGCCCATTGCTGGCGCCATTAGCTGCGAGAAGGAACTTAAGGTATTATAAATACCATTAACTCGGCTTAAATGACTTCCTGGCACAATATCAGCCACCAATGCATTAACCGCCGGCGACTGAATACCATTACCAGCCGAACGTGCTGCTAAAAGAATTAACAATAACCATAAATCGCGAATGCCCATGGCAAATAAAATTGCCATTAACAATGTGACTAAAGCAATTCCTGAATCGGCTAGCATTGCCAAATATTTACGGCTATATCGGTCCGCCCAAACACCTGCCCATAAAGATATGATTACTGAGGGGATAGTATTTGCTAATGTCGCATAGGTTACCCATAACCCTGATCCTGTGCGCAACGTAATATACCAGACCACCGCAAAACCACTAACCATCGAGCCAAACATCGAAACGGTCTGGCTAGAGAGCAACAGGCCTATACGCCGCTGCCAATTTTCATAACGTGTCGTTCGTTCTATCATAATTTTTCCTTAGCTTACTCGAGCTTTCCTGAGTTTTCTGATGGTGAAATAAAAAGTAATCGTGCAAAGATCGATTTGCGTCCGTTGATTAATGACGGCGTTCTGCTCGATCCAAAATCGAGGCAGACAGAACAACATCATTAAGACATTTACGTTCAGGTTTTCGTTCCATAGCAAAACAATAATGAATGCTCTTTTTTTACAAAATACCATAGACAGCCTAACTTGCCAAATAAATTTACAACTGGTAACGCAGAGAAGCGTACTTACCGCACTTATCCTTGATCATAGCTAAGAATCTGCCCTAACTTTTCAAGTACCTCAAGAAGCAACTAAGGATAAATCACTGCATCGTCAATTTCAGTTAAGGTATACAAATTAACATGTGACAAAAATCTAGCAATTTTATTTATAAAAATAGAGTGCTAAACCTAAAATTTAGATTTAACGCCCCGTTTTTTACTGATCAGATTAAATTAATGTTCAATTCTTTTTTAGTTCGACGCCATAAAACCATGTTCAAAAATTTCGAAATATTTAGTCAATTGTTCGATTATCTCATTCATATCTTCAATACTAGTAATTTCAGGATGGGTTCCTAAATATTCCTGAATTCGTCCGTAATAACCATTTTCAATCCAACGAATCATTTCATAAACATCATCAATGCTAACCCCAGGTTTTAACTTCGACCGCTGCAGTACAGGTGTTAACATTTTCTTCTGCAAATCCGTGTTGCTGATAAAAGTAGTATTAACGTAATCACCAATCGCTTTAGGTAACTGGCTCCCTTGTACAAAGGCATTTAGTAGCAACTTGAATTCGCGCGGAAATTTCAATTGCAAGCTAATTTTGTAGCGAGTAGCATTAACCACCATCGCCACCAAATCCTCGGAATCCTGCCAAATGTTATAATCGGCAATCGCCATAAATTTTTGCGTTGCAGATTTTAATGTCGTTAAATATAGATTTTCTTTACTTTGATAATACTTAAAGACGAGCCCTTTCGAAACTTCAGCTTGGTCGGCAATTTCCTCTACATGAGTTTTACGATAACCATGCTCAGAAAATTCAGTCAGTGCTGCCATTAAAATTCGTGCTTCTTTTTCAGGATCTCTTGCTAAACGACTTGTTGTACTCATAAACTCATCCTATTTTGTAATTTGATCGCGTCTTTGGAAACCAATCACTGCAATTATCAACAATACTAAGGCAACGACTAATAGCCCTGTAAAATTCGCCCAATTAATTGCTTTAATTGGCAAATTGCGCATCCAACCGTACGGTACTAGTTTTACCATCCAAACTTTCAATTTAAAGATACTATGGAAATACATCATAATAAACCCAAAGCCAGTATACAAGAGTGTCAAATTCTTTAGTCGCGGAATGAATGCTATTAGAATTGCTGCAATTGCAATCATCAAAAGAATAGCAACGCTATAACCATTAAACAAGCGAATAAAGTATTTAAGCGCTAGTGGGTGTTTCATTACGGCTAAATTCCCAGCATATAATCCAGCTAATCCAGCGGCAAAAACCAATAAGCTATTAACGACTGCATAACCAATATAAGTTACAAAAATTCGGATTCGACTAATCGGTTTAGCTAATAATTGTTCCAAATAACCTTTTTTGGCATCACCATCAATCTGATTAACTAGAAAGATACCGCGTAACGTCGCTACAATCACAAAAATAATTGCCAATGTCGCCATAAATTGTAGTAGCAACGCATCACTGGCTTTTTGTTTCATCGCCGTTGAGAACATCGTTGCCATGAATTTATTTGACTTAATCACATCTGTAATACTATCAAAAATTGAACCATACATTAAGCCTAAAATAATTGCACCGAACAACCAAGACCAAAATGATTTAGCGTCAACTTTAATTAAAGCCGTTAGTGGTCCACGTAAAAACCAACTCTTCGCTTTACCATTGCGGACAGCAATTAATCCTGCGCCGATATCACGGTGACTACTAATAGCCATCGCAACCAGCAATATTACGAAAGTAGCTAATAACAAATACACGGCTGGCAACCAATTATTCCGATAATAAGCACCGCCTTGTTCAATCCAACCTAATGGTGACCACCAATTATATTTCGGTTGCTTAACATCAATTAACATCCGTACAATATAGGCAGCGCCCAGAACTGTAATAGCCGCAGTGGTTGCTGTACGTGCTTCACTGGCAGCTTGTGCTGTTAAAATACCAATTGCGCCGAATAACAATCCCACACCAGCTAATAAAGCAGCCGACAACCAATTTCCACTCGTGTTAGCACCGGACATATTGGCCAGTTGTAAGCCACCACCGACAATTAAAAATAAGAACAGATTAAAGACGATTGATTCTAGAAAGGCAGCTAATAACAAAGCCTGACGACCAACTGACTTAGCACGTACTAACTCAGTTAATCCTTGATCTTCATCGCCACGAGTTACATTAATTGCCAACAATAAACTGGCTAAACCATAGAATAAACCCATAAAGACTAACATTTCACCAGAAAACAACGTTGCTTCCGTTATTGATATTGACTTAGGAATATAACCTAGCACTGCAATCATTGCCGGTGAGCGCAACGTCACAACTAATGCGTCAACTGATTTTTGACTCGTATAAATAACACCAATTTTGCTCGCATAACCGACCATTAACCCAGCCAGAACTAAAAACCAAACTAGCAAGCGCCAACGATCACGCTTTAAATTAATCTTTAAAAGACGACCAGATTGTGCAAATAGATTACTCAGCACGACCACTCACCTCTTCTGCATTTGTAGCGCCGTAATAACGCATAAATAAATCTTCCAACGTAGGTTGAGCTACTTGAATATTAAGAATTGTTTCGTTAGTTAATGCCTGCATTACGGCTTGCAGTGCATCTGAATCAACGGAAAACTCCGCAATCTTTTCAGAATCATCAGTAAATTTAAATTGATGAACACCCTTCAAAGTTTTGATTGCTGCCAAACTTTGTGCAGCAGTTACAGTAATGTTGGTTCGTGTTAAGTGACGCATTTCTGCCAACGAACCTGCTTCAACAATGTTACCTTGACGAATAATAACAATAGTATCGCCCATTTTCTCTACCTCAGACAAAATATGACTAGATAATAGAATTGCTTTACCTTCCTGCTTTAAACGTTCAATTTCCTTTTGAAAAATCACTTCGTTTAGTGGATCAAGGCCAGAAGTTGGTTCATCAAAAATATAAAAATCGACATCACAAGACAATGCTGCAATCAAGGCAATCTTTTGACGATTACCTTTGGAGTAAGTTTGATTCTTCTTAGTCGGATCTAACTCAAACTCTTTAATTAATTCATCAGTTTTAGCATTGTGCTTTTGCCCGCTCATTTTTAACAGTAAATCAATTGTTTGCCCACCAGTAAAATTAGGCCATAAATAGACATCACCCGGTACATATGTTAACCGTTGATGAATCGTCACTGATTTTGACCATGCATCTTCGCCGAAAACTTTAACTGTGCCGCCATCCGCTTTTAACATTCCCAATATTGTTCGAATTGTTGTTGATTTACCTGCCCCGTTAGGTCCGATGAAACCGACGACTTCACCTTGATGAACTTGAAATGTAATATCTGTTAATGCTTGAAACTTGCCAAACTTCTTTTGTACATGCTGCACATCTAAAACAATTTTAGCGGCCATTTTTAACTCGCTCCTTAATTTAGTAAAATTCAATCATATCAACGTTAATGCTGCAATAAATTCTAGAACAAATGGATTATAGTCCTAAGTGACTAATCGGTCAATGACTTTTCAGTCACTTTTAAAAATAATCTGTTAAATTCGATTTGAATTAAATTAAATAATTGCAAAAAATAAGTCTCTAGCTTGATTACAAACCACATTGTTATTGCTAAACTAATATTATCAAATAAGGACAGTGAAATTTTATGATACTTTCAATAGTTATTGCACTTTTACTTTTATGGGCATTTATTCGCGGTTACCGCCGCGGTTTGGTTAAAGAAATTCTCTTTACCGTCGGAACGTTTTTCGTCTTCTTACTTGGTCTTTACTATGATTCAAATTTAGGTGATTGGCTACTGACAATTTCTAAGCAAGGCGATCCCACTGACCCCTTCGCTCATTTTGTCGCGCAAACAATTGCTTTTGCCATTATTGTGCTTGCTGGACGAATCGTGATTAGCTGGATTGCCCGGCTATCACAAGCAATTACCTGGTTACCTGTCATCAAGCAGGCTAATGGCTTGGGTGGCGCTTTAATTGCAATTGTCGTGGCTTACTTGGTTATTTTCCTGACAATTGCTATTCTTAATGTTATCCAACCATCTTGGTTCGTTGAGCAATACAACAATTCAGTCGTGGCTCAATTTATGATTGAGAGGACACCAATCGTTGGTCAAAAGGTAATTGATTGGCTTTTCAATACGCAAACTCAAACTTTCGCTTTTAGCACATTATCGTTATACTAAGTAAATTCAACTGGGGTAAATTCAATGTACAAATTAATTGTAAGTGATTTAGATGAAACATTATTACGCGACGATGGCACTGTTGCTGAACAGGATTTACAATGCATTAAAGATTTAACAGCTAAAGGCGTTAAATTTGTTCCCAATAGCGGCCGCGGTTTTGCGTCAATTCGTAATCTGTTAAAGAAGATCGGTACTGTCGATCAAGATGGTCAATATGTGATTTCATATAACGGTGGTGTCATCGTTAATAATTATCAAAATCAAATTTTAGTTAGCCATTTCTTGGACTGGTCAATTGCAAATTGTCTTTACGTATTGGCACATCAACGCTCCAATTTAGGAATTCACGTTTACACATTAAATGACGTTTATATTTATAATCCTTCCGCAAGTGAACTGGCCTATCTACAGACACGGCGCGTGCAATATCACGATTTTAATGAACCTGATTTAGCGGTCTTTAAAAATACGCCGATTGTTAAAATTATTATGGAAAACACCGATCACCAACAATTGGCCGACTTTAAAGCTCAGGCCTTATCAGAAATAGCCAAGCCATTAACTGTTGCTTACTCATCAAATCGCTACGTTGAATTCAATCCTGCCGAAGTTAATAAAGGGCGTGCTACGTTAGAGTTAGCCAATCAATTACAAATCAAACCAGAAGAAATCATCGCAATTGGTGATAATAGTAACGACTTAAGTATGCTTAAGGCTGCCGGAATGGGCATTAGTGTCCAAAATGGCATTGCGGAAGTTAAAGCTACTGCGAACCTAATTCTTAGTGCCACTAATAACGAGAAGCCGATTACAGAAATTTATCAGCACTTTTTTGGATAAATTTCACGTCACATCATAGAATTCAAATTAGTTATCGATCCCAGTACTAATTTACAACAAGAAAAGCGTAAGACAAAAAGTCTGTTGAAGCTACTTAAGAGAACTCGGGTCTAAATCCACAAAAATAAATTTAGACGCTGATTCTCTTAATGTTCGTTAGCAACTCGACTTTTATCCTACGCTTTTTTCGTCTAATAAATTAAAAAACTTGTCTAGTTTAGTTTCTTAGTATTAGCGCATTTCCTGTCAACTTGTCTATGTTTTTCGTCAAGAACAAGAGCCTTATCCATGTAAGCCTTACCATAATGTGCTAGTATAACTTTTAGGGAGCATCGTATGAAAAAGTATTTGCAAATCTATCATGATTTATTAACGAACATTCAAACCAAGAAGTTTAAGGAAGGAGATCTCTTACCTAGCGATACCAAATTAGTCATGAAATATGACGTGTCCAGAGAAACAGTTCGGCGTGCAATTAAGTTGCTCTTCGATGAAGGTTATATTCAAACGATTCGTGGCAAAGGTAGCATCATTCTAAATTCTGATCGCATTATGTTCCCCTTTTCTAGAATAGAAAGCTACAAGGAACTCGTTACGACTAGTCATCTTCATTCAGAAAACAAAGTTATCTCAATGCAAGAACATGTTGACGTACCTCAGAACTTGTTATTCGGTGCTCCTAGTATGACGACGCAATTAGTCGTTCGTAAACGGATCGTTAACGATATTCCAATGGTAATTGACTATGATTATATTAACGAAGCAGTCGTAGCCAATGTTCCTAAGCAAGCAGCCCTAAATTCATTATTCTATTATTTTGAGCATGACTTGGGACTCAAGATTAATTATGCCATCAAGCACATTACCGTTGAACCCGCAGACTACGACGATTTACATTACTTAGAGATCGATCGTCATGTCCCAATTGTCGTTGTACGCAGTGAAACTCGTCTTTCGGACAACCGTATTATATCTTATACAGAATCGCGTCATCGGGCAGATAAATTCAGTAGCGTTGAATTTGCCCGTCGCCACGAATGAAAGGAATGATGATATGTTTGGTTTTGGAAAAAAACCTGCCGAAGATAACCAACTTTATGCACCTACTACAGGTGAGGTTGTTAATCTTGAAACTGTCTCTGATCCCGTCTTTGCACAAAAGATGATAGGTGACGGTTTTGGTGTAAAACCAGATACTTCTGAGGCAACAATCGTTGCACCAGTTGCTGGTGAAATTACATTAGCGCAAGGTCATGCCGTTGGTATTAAACGTTACGACGGATTAGAGGTATTAATTCATTTAGGAATTGATACTGTCTCACTTAAGGGTGCACCATTTGAACTTAAAGTTAAGCCCGGTAAAGTTGTCAAGGGCGGCGATCCATTGGTCACAGTTGATTGGGAACAAATTAAAACCGCTAAATTGGATAACGTGGTTTTAGTTCTAATTACCAATACTAAAGATGCTTTGGCAAGCATAGATATTAACTATGGCCCTTGCCAATCTGGCACAGTATTGGGTAAGGCCGTAGCAAAATAGTCTTTAAAACTGGAGGATAAATATTATGGCACAAAAAGATTACACACAACTGGCAACACAGATTATTAAATATGTTGGCGGTAAGGATAATGTTGATAAAGTTATCCATTGTATTTCACGTTTACGTTTCTACCTAAAAGACGAAACTAAAGCACAAACAGATAAAATTCAGGAATTAGATGGTGTGGCTGGTGCGTTATATAACGCCGGCTTAGGTCAATATCAGGTCGTGATTGGACCAGCTGTTCCTGACGTTTATGATGCGGTTGTGCAACAGCTAGGTGCTGGTGTTGTTGATCAAAAAGCAACTGCTGAAGCCGTTGCCGCAACAGAGGCCGCTGCCGAACCCGAGAAGCCTAAAAACTTATGGGGTTGGATTACTCGTGGGTTCCAATTATTAATCGGAACAATTACTGGTTCAATGATTCCAATTATCGGTTTGTTAGCAGCTTCTGGTATCTTAAAAGGTTTCTTGACATTATTTACATTTAATTTGAATTGGATTGACGCTAAATCAACGACTTACATTATCATCAATGCGATGGGCGATTCAGCGTTCTACTTCTTACCAATTTTAGTTGGTTATACGGCCGCTAAACAATTGAAGTCGGATCCAATCATCGTTGCGGCAATTGCCGGTGTTTTAATTCACCCAAGTATTGTTACTTTACAATCCGCTTCAACAAAGGGTATGCAAACACTATTAGGTTTACCAATTAATGCTAATTTCTTCGGTATTCCCGTTCACATTCCTCAATACACTTATTCAATCTTCCCAATTATTTTTGCAGCCTGGCTAGCACGTCCTGTTGGTAATTGGTTCAAGAAAGTATTGCCATTAAGTTTACGTTCTATTTTTCAACCACTATTTACTGTCTTCATCGTTTCTGCAGCTGTCTTAGTCGTCTTCGGGCCACTTATTTCCCTAGTTTCTGCAGGATTAGCCGCCGTAATTAACTTCTTAGTCACAACTAACGAAGCGGTTGCCGGATTTATTATTGGTGGCTTCTATCAATGTTTAGTTATCTTCGGTTTACACTGGATGGTTGTTCCGCTAATCTCCAACGATATTGCTTCAACCGGTCACTCAGTATTAAACGCTTTGGTTAACTTTACAATGATTGCTCAAGGTGCCGGCGCATTAGCTGTTTGGGCTAAATCAAAACGTGCCAATATTAAAGGCTTAGCATTAGCTGGTGCTCTTTCAGGTTTCGCTGGTGTTACTGAACCAGCAATGTATGGTATTAACTTGAAATATGGTCGCGTCTTCTGGATGGCCAACATCGGTGGTGCTATTGGTGGTTTAGTCGCTGGTCTAATGAAGATTGACATGTTTGGTTTCACCGGTTCATTAATCGGTTTCCCATCATTCTTCTCCAAGACTAACCCTAATAATATTTGGGCCTTTGTCATTGCCAGTGCGATTACTTTGATTGTTTCCTTCGCCTGTGTTTACCTTTGGGGCTTTTCAGATGCTGACGTTGACAAAGCTAAAGCAGCAGAAAAGAAGAATGTTTTCAAAGATGCCGTTAATGGCTAATGATTAGATTTATCAACTCAAGCTCTTCTTACGTATAATTTAGAAAATCTGAATGATGTACTATCAATCATTCAGATTTTCCTACTTATGCTTGAATTGCGTTTAATTTACAAGCAAACAATCAATAGGAGGAAAATAATGGCTAGCGATTGGCAAATTGATTATAAAAATATCCACCCTTCAGCAGCCGAATCATACGGTCAGGAGTCATTACTAACACTGAGCAACGGCTATCTCGGTTGGCGCGGCGCACCGATTATGACGACCTACAGTGAGGATCACTATCCTGGTCTATATGTCGCTGGTGTCTTCAATCAAACATCAACACCCGTAGCTGGTAAAGATGTTATTAATGAGGATATGGTTAACCTTCCTAATCCTCAATTATTTGAATTAGAAGTTGCCGGTAACAAACTCGACTTCAATCCAATTATCCGCGAATCAACCTTGAATATGAAAGATGGTACTTTAGTTGAACGTTATGTCTTCCAATTAGTTCAAGGTAATATTCAAGTAACGGTTACCAAAACAGTGGATCCCATTTGCTATCATCAATTCGCTGAACAAATAGAAGTTGTCGCCGATTTCGACACTGATATTAAAGCCTCAGCCATTATTGATGGTACGGTTACTAATCAAAACGTTAAACGTTATCGCGATTTCAATTCTCAAGAGTTTAAGGTCAGCGCGACTCAGAATCATTATCTTCATGCACAAACATTAGCATCGAAAATCGATATGATTATCGGTGGTACTTTTAAATCAACCGTTGCATCAACCAAAACTGATTACTTCGACCAAAAAGTTATTGAGCATATTACAACCAAGCTTAAAATTGGTGAACCGATAACTTTTGAACGCGTTATGGCCGTCGCCACCAGTTATGAAGATAAGAATCCCATTGCAACAGTTATGCAAGCTTTAAACAGCGCAACTTATGATAAAATTCTTCATGCCTCTCAGAATTATTGGCATGAAGTTTGGGCAGCCAACGACGTTAAGTTAACAAGCCCAACTAAAGATTTACAAATGTTAATTCGTTTGAACATTTTCCACCTCCATCAAGCCGCGCAACATAATGCTAACCAAGACCTAGACGCTTCTGTTGGTTCACGTGCATTAACCGGTGAAGGTTACCGCGGTCATATTTTCTGGGATGAATTGTTTGTTGTCCCATACTACGCAGCCAACGAACCAGAAACAGCTTACGATATTTTGCAGTATCGACTTAAACGGCTTGAAGCCGCTAAGAAAAATGCTGCTTCTGAAAACGAAGCTGGTGCAATGTATCCTTGGCAATCAGCGATGTATGGCGATGAGCAGGCTCAGATTATTCACTTAAATCCTGTTGATAATTCTTGGATTCCTGATAATTCTCGACTGCAACGTCATGTTTCCTTAGCCGTCGTTTATGATCTTTGGATTTATACTCACTTAACGAATGATTATCGTCTCATGAATAATGGCGGCTTAGCAGTCCTCCTAGAAACATCTAAATTCTGGCTTAATAAAGTTAACCACAGTAGTGAAAAATATCATTTGTCCGGTGTAATGGGACCTGATGAATTCCATGAATCTTATCCTGATGCCACCGAAGCCGGTATTCGTGATAATGCCTACACTAATATCATGTTAACCTGGTCCTTGAATTGGCTCTTAGCTTTACAAAATAATGATCAAATTGATTTCGCTAAAATCGCAACCACCCATAATTTCGATGAAAAATTATTGCAAAAAGCTCAGAATGTTGCCCACAGTTTGGCACTCCACTTGAGTAAACAAGGTGTTATTGAACAATATGCCGGTTATTTCGACTTGAAGGAACTGAACTTTGCTGACTATACTAAGAAGTATGGTGATATCCATCGGATCGATCGGCTTCTTAAAGCCGAGGGTAAAGATTCAAACGATTATCAGGCTAACAAACAAGCCGACTTTTTAATGTTGATTTATAACTTTGGTGCACAAGTAACCGCTGATTTAATTAAGCAGCTCGGTTATTCCCTACCAGAAAACTGGCTGCGTTTAAATCGTGATTATTATTTGGCCCGAACAGTTCACGGCTCAACAACTTCACGGCCAGTTTTTGCCGGAATTGATGTTGCCTTGGGCGAAACTCAACGTGCGTCTGAATTTCTTGAAACAGCGATTAAGTCGGATTATGATGACATTCAAGGTGGCACTACTGCTGAAGGAATTCATATCGGCGTTATGGGTGAAACCTTGGCTGTTATTCAAAATGGCTTCGCAGGTGTTGATTTACGTGGTGAGCAAGTCACTGTTGATCCGCTACTTCCACAAACTTGGGAAAATTTAAGCTTTACCCAACGCTTTAGAGGCGTGCTTTTAAACTTTAATTTTACGCAGCAACAAGTTATGATTAAAGCAGATCAAGATATTGTAATTAAAGTTCAGGGTAAGGTTGTAACGTTACACCAAAATTTACCCGAAACAATTAAGTTGGAAAAGAGGAATAAATAAAATGGCACACTTTGATGATGTAAAAGGTTTTGCATTCGATTTAGATGGCGTTTTGGCAGATACTGCCAAATTCCATTCTCAAGCTTGGCGACAAATTGCCGAAGAATTAAATATTACTTGGACGCCAGAATTAGAATCCGGAATTAAGGGTATCGATAGAATGAGCAGTTTAATGCTTATTTTGAATTCCGCAGATGTTGCAGGCAATTACACTGAGGAACAAAAAGAAGCGCTAGCAACGCGTAAAAACGACCATTACAAGGAATTAATTGGTACATTAACACCTGATGATGTTTTACCAGGTATGCACAAATTCCTAGATGAATTGAAAGCCAATAATTTGAAGATGAGTATTGCTTCAGCTTCCAAAAATGCACCTTTTATCTTAGATAAACTGCAAATTTCTGACTACTTCGTTGGCGTTGTTGACCCAAGTAAGGTTAAGGAAGGAAAGCCAGCGCCAGATATTTTCGCTGAAGCTGCTAAGATTCTCGACCTTGATCCAGCAACAGTTGTTGGTCTTGAAGATTCAGCTGCCGGAATTACCAGTATTAATGCAGCCGGCGAAATTTCAGTGGGTATCGGCGATAAAGCGTTGCTTCACGAAGCTAAGATTAACTTCCCAAGTACGGCTGATGTTACCCTGGCTAAAATCCGTGCCCATTTAAACTGGTAATTAATTCAAAAAAGCGTTAAATAAAAGACATTGAGCAACTGCCATTGCAGCCATCAATGTCTTTTTATTAATGGTCAGTTAAATTGGTTTGATTTTATTAATGGCAAAAAACCACAAAAAATAATAATGAATAATGCGATTTTTGCTTGACCTTTTCGTTGCGTCAATGTGTATGCTGTCATTATGGAGGTGACATGATGTCCTATACCATTAAAGAACTTGCGGACTTAGTTGGCATTAGTCCACGGGCCTTACGTTATTACGATCAAATTAATTTATTAAAGCCCGCCAAAACTAGTACTGCAAATTATCGACTTTATGAAACGCCGCAAGTTCAACGATTGCGTGAAATTATGACTTATCGCGCGCTAAACTTTAGTCTTGAACAGATCCAACAATTGCTATACAAGAAACCCAGTCAACGTCAAGCTGACTTGCAACAACAATTACTTAAATTGCGACAAGAACAGAATAAGCTAAATTCAACTATTCAAGCAGTGCAACAACAGATTCTAATTAACCAAGGAGTAAGCAAAATGACAGATGAAGAACAATTTGCAATTTTTAAACAACAAAAAATTACTGCTAATGAGACTGCGTTTGGTAAAGAGATTCGTCAGAAATATGGTGAAACAACAATTCAACAAGCTAACCAACAATATGCGAATTTGACTGCTGAGAAATTCACCGAGATGCAGACAACCGAAACGCAATTAATTGAGCTACTACAAACTGCCTTAGCCAATCACAAGACAACGGCTGAACAGGGCCAAGAGATTTATCAATTACATCGCCGCTGGTTGAGCTTCACTTGGCCAAAATATTCTACGGCAGCGCACCGTGGTTTAGCAGAAATGTATCTGGCTGATCAACGCTTTATTGATTATTACGATCAACGCGCTGGAAGTGGCGCAACCCAGATCCTTCATGATAGTATTGAACAATTTGCTAAATAGCATTCTCATTTACACCATATCTTAAAAAGAGACCAAATCCAATATGCTGGATTTAGTCTCTTTTCGTTTTAATGCGAATTATTAAATCAACTTTTATCTTACTTCGATTTATTTTGGGGAGGTTAACTGTAAAAATTCGGTATTGATTAACTTACTTTCATCAAGTTTAAACTTTATCTATTTATTGAACGAGCCATCCTTTCAATCGTATGACTAATTCCTCGCAAAGCTTTGCTGAGTGCAAAAATATTTTCCAATGGCGTTTCAATACCCCAGGCTGCATCACCCATATGTTGAATATCGACGCCACATATTTTATTACGAATAGCAATATTTTCTATAAAGTGTGCTCCAGATCCTTCCTGACTTGTACCGATTGTACTCATTACAAGGGCATGCTTTTTATGTGCAAAGTCAACAATTTCACATAATTGTTCATCCCTAAATCCCGGTACCGTTCCAACTGCTGGAACTAAAATCACATCTGCGCCTGCATCGAGAAATGATTCAACAGATTCTAGACTGACAACAGACTCATTGACTCCAGAACCATGCATCTTTCCGGCGATTACTAGGCCAGAAAATAATGATTTAGCCAATTTAACGTTCTCTGAAATTTGCTCATTGGTCACACCACTACCAGGGTTACCTGTCAAACATACAAAATTAAATCCCAACCGCTCAACTTCTCGTAACGTTTTGATACTAGCCGTTCGACCTTCAGGAACAACCGTCCGCGTTTCATTCATATGTGCGAGTGGATCAACCGGTTCTAGGTTAACGCCGATGGGCCGTCCAACCAATCTTTGTAAATGACGAATAATTTGCTCATCATGATGTACGCGTGCTGTTTTGAGATCGGTTTCTCCTTCGTACAAACTCAATATTAAGGGATTAAATACATCAAAAATTTCGCCAAAACAATATTCTTTACAAAATCAACAAACATCGAAACGTTAATATGTGCATATTAACTATCCATTTTTATTTTGGCGGTTTTTAATTTATTGCATCGGACTAAAAAAGACTCAGTTCATTAAATGAACTGAGTCTTTTCGTTGACTTTTTTATTCAGTTAAGCCAGCCTCACTGGCAATAATTTGAAGATCACCTTTTAACTGCCATGACTTAATTGGAAACGGCAAGATGAAATGATCGCCTTTAGCAATATCAAAAGTCTTGCCATCGCAAGTAATTGAACCTTTACCATCAACAACTGAAACCAGCGTATATGGTGCAGCTTCTCTTTGTAAATCAAGTTCACCCTTAACACGCCATTCATAAACACTAAAGAATGGTGATAGTGGTGCCTTAACAAACGTCTTAACGTAAGAAGCACCGTAGTCTTTTTCAGTAATAGTTAATTTTGGATCAACATGAGGAACTGTGGTTACATCAATTGACTGTTGCAAATGTAAGTCACGTTTCTGGCCGGTTTTAGCATCAACACGATCGTAATCGTAAAGGCGATAAGTCGTATCGCTACTTTGTTGTGTTTCTAAGACAACAATTCCTTTATTCAAAGCATGAATAGTTCCACTTGGCACGTAGACAAAATCACCTTTTTTAACAGGATAGTGACGCAATAAATCTTTCCAATCCCCATTATCAATCATTTCTTTCAATTCTGCACGAGTTTGTGCATGATGACCATAAATTAAATAAGAATCTGGTTCAGCACTTAAAACGTACCAGCACTCAGTTTTGCCTAATTCATGTTCGTGCTCTTCAGCATAAGCATCATCAGGATGAACTTGAACAGAAAGACTATCCTCTGCATCCAGAATTTTTGTCAATAATGGAAAAACATCACCCTTAGCATCGCCAAACAAGTCGCGATGTTGTTCCCATAGTTCTGCAACATTTAAACCTTTATATGGGCCATTTTTAACAGTGCTTGGGCCATGAGGATGAGCAGAAATTGCCCAACATTCACCGATTTTGCCGTCTGGTAGTTGATAACCCCAGTCAGTGGCTAATTTGCGGCCACCCCAAATTTTTTCTTGAAAATATGGATTTAAAAATAATGGTTCCACTAAATAAACTCCCCTTCTAAGAAATCGCTACCGCTATTGTAACCGCAATATTCACGATTGTACATAGAAACTTCACTCTTTTAGTGATTGCAATCACTGATTAATTTTATAATATCTGACCATTGCTTTTAATTACTTTTTTCAACCAATGATAGCTCTTCTTGGGAATTCTCTTCAGATCGCGTAAGTCATGATTCGTTCGATTAACATATACAACGCCATAACGCTTACGCATATCGCCTTGCGAGCTCAAAATATCGATCAATCCCCAACCAAGATAGCCCACGACATCAACACCATCAATCTCAACAGCATCTTTCAGCGCTTGAATATGGTCACGGTGATAAGCAATTCGATAATCATCTTGAATCTCGTCTTTGCCGTCCCATTCTTCAATCACACCAATCCCATTTTCGATTGGGAAAATTGGCTTTCGATACCGATTCCACATTTTAACGATAATATTACGAAAACCTAAGGGATCAATTTGCCAATTCCATTCTGTCGTTCTCAAATTAGGATTATCTTGGAAATAATCATCTGTATTCGTTAATAAGTCCGCAACATCTTGAACTTTATCCGCGTTAATCGTCGTTGAGCGATAATAACTAAATGGCAAAAAGTCACTTGATTGATCGCGAATAATTGCTAAATCACCCGGTTGAATCATCGTAAATTGCTTCTGTTCGATTAAATTAGTAAATGCTGGTACGTAACCTCTGCCGGTAAAAGCATCCAACAAATTATAATTATAAAACTGATTAATTTGTTCTGTATAAAAATTATCTTTAGGTTTAGAGGTTGCTGAATAGAGTTCGGTATAGGCTAACATTCCCCCAATTTCGTTAGTTGTCTGCTCGTGTAAATATTTCGCTACTTGCGCATGAGCCAACATCACATGGTGAGTAATTGTCAAAATGTTTTCCAAAGTAGCCGGTGTAGCCAATGCACCAGCATAAGTCGGTGCACTTGGTGTTGAGTAAAGATTCTGTTCATTAAATGTCAACCAGTATTTAACCCGATCTCCAAAACGGTCAACCATTTCCTGACCATAACGAACAAAGTCCGCAACAACTTCTCGGCTCATGAAACCATGATACTTCCTAGCCAGATTCAGCGGCATATCAAAGTGGTACAAACAAATCATCGGTTCAATCCCACGCGCAATTAACGCATCAATGAAGTCGCTATAGAATTGAATACCTTCTTCGTTAAATTCACCCTCACCATCAGGTTGAACCCGACTCCAAGAAATTTGAAAACGATAGCAGTTCATTCCCAAATCTTTCATCAAATCAAAATCTTCTTGATAACGATGATAATCGTCGGTTGCTACTTTCCAATCTGAACGATGCTTACCAGACTCGATTAAATCATAAACAGATGGGCCTTTACCGCCTTCATTGTATGCACCTTCTGTTTGCATACTAGAAACGGAATTACCCCACAAAAAATTTTTACGTAACGTTTTCGTTGTCATACGAAACCTCCGAAAGTAATTGTTAGTTGTATTATAACCGATTGGCTTCAAAAAGAAAATCAGTCTTTAATAAATAAAAGTATAGACTTTTGAAATTTGCAATGCTACTATTTAATTTGTTAACCGGTTACAAAAATCTGAAAGGTGTTGAACATTCTTGAATAAATTCATTGATTTTTTAAATGAAAAAATCATGCCGATTGCTAGTAAACTCGGTAGCAATCGTTACTTAACAGTGTTGCGTGATGCTTTTATGCTCTCATTTCCGCTGACGATGTTTGGATCAATTATTGTCGTCATCAACAACTTGCCCTTCTTTAGTAAAGATACTCAGGCAACATTAAACCAGTTACTTGGTAACGGGCAAAATGCCACTATGAGTATCATGACCGTTTTCGTTACGTTCGGTATTGGCTACTACTTGTCAAAATCTTACGATGTTGAAGCTATTTTCGGTGGTGCTATTTCTTTTGCTAGTTTCTTACTATTAACACCTTTTACTGCGACAACTGACAAAGGTGCCAAAATTTCTGGCGTGTTAAGTTTAGATCGTCTTGGCGCTAAGGGAATGTTCGTTGGTATGTTGGCTGCCTTCGTTGCCGCCGAAATTTATTGCCGTATCACAAAAAAGGGTTGGCAGATTAAAATGCCAGATGGCGTTCCACCAGCAGTTGCGAAATCATTTGCGGCGATGATTCCTGCAATTATTACATTATCAGTTTTCTTAATTATTAATGCTATTATGACTGGTATCTTCAATACTAATTTAAACGATGTCATTTATGATGTTATTCAAAAACCATTAACGGGTTTGGGCGCAAGCTTACCTGCAACGTTAATTGCACTCTTCTTCGTGCAATTACTTTGGTTTTTTGGTCTACATGGTCAAATTATCGTCAACTCAGTTATGGATCCAATTTGGAATACACTGATGTTAGATAATTTGGATGCTTATAAGGCTGGTAAGCATCTACCTCATATTATTACCAAACCATTTATGGAAACATTCACTGTTGGTTTAGGTGGCTCTGGTATGACCCTTGCTGTTGTATTGATCATGGTTTTCTTACTAAAGAGTAAACAATATCGTGACATTGGTCGATTAGCATTGGCACCGGGAATCTTCAACGTTAACGAACCCGTTATCTTCGGACTCCCAATCGTTTTGAATGCTTCAATCTTTATTCCTTGGATTATTACACCACTCATTGTCACTTCATTAAACTACGCTGTAATGGCTATAGGACTTGTACCTGCTCCAACTGGTGTCTCTGTTCCTTGGACCGTTCCCGTATTTGCCAGCGGTATTTTAGCAACCAATTCAATTTGGGGTGGCGTTTTACAATTGGTCGATGTGGTCATTGTTGGTCTACTATGGTTCCCATTCATGAAGTCATTAGATAAACAAGCGTTGATGAGTGCAGAATAGCCAGTTTCTTCCTTATCAAATATCAAAGTAGAATCGACTGTCAAATAAGAGGTATAATAAATCAGGTAAATATAAAGATTAGATTAAGGAAATAATGATGACAAAATATGAATCAATCGCTGGAGTACTCAAGCAACGTATTCAAGATAACATCTACAAAACTGGAACACTACTTCCTAATCAAACTGATTTAGCGACCGAATTTGGCGTTAGTCGCATGACGATTAACAAAGCGATTAACATTTTAACAATGGAAGGCTTCGTTTCTTCTCAACGTGGTTTTGGAACTAAAATTTTAAATCACCCACTTTGGAACAAAGACGTCTCACCTGTCAATGAATACCGCGGCCTCTCATTTCAAATGGGCCAACAGCAACGCAAAATTACTAGCCAAGTCATTTCTTTTACCGTTGCCTTTCCAGATTCAGATATGCAAAAGCGACTAATATTAACGGCTCAACAACCCGTTTATCAAATCGCGCGGTTAAGAATTGTTGATGACGAACCCTTTATTCTTGAACGCACTATTATGCCGGTTGACTTGATTCCTAATTTAACTGACAGTATTTTAAAAAAATCAATTTATCGGTATATTCAAGTTGATTTAGGTCTACAAATTGCGGGTGCTTATCGAAATATTCAAGCATCGCGTGCAGACGACTTTGATATTAAATATTTAGATTGCCAACCAACGGATCCTGTTCTAGAAGTTGAGCAAGTTGCCTATCTCAAAAATGGTCGTCCCTTTGAATATTCACGCAGTCGCAATCGCTATGATAAACGCGGCTACACTGAACTAGATATGCGAAATTAAAACAATTATAAAAAAGGACCGTTCAATTAGTAATGCACACTTCCATGTGCTAATTGAACGGTTCTTTTTAGAACAGTTGCTTGATTGCTAACTACTTACTGAATCTTTAGTTCTGATTTTTAAATTGCGCTTATTTACACGGATAAATACTTTGGATCATGTCCACACGGGCAAACACAATAACGTTGTTCTCCTGAAAAATAGTTGTAATTGATAACCGCTACCCAGTCCTTTGGCGGATTAACAACAACCATTTAACGACTTTTCCTGACTTACTATATATTCTGACTACTAATTTGTGTAAAATAGTAATGAGTTTATTTAATTGCCGACACCTTTTGCACCGATTAAATCATGTTTTTAATCTAGGTTGCACAACTTTTATTTAGGAGTTCTAATTTTGAAGAAAATATACGTGTTGCGTGGCGTTCCCGGTTGCGGTAAGTCAACTTTTATACGTCACTACCATTTGGAACCTTACACAATCTCAACTGACAATCTCCGTTTACTTTACGGAAATCTGAAGTACATTTACGATGAAAAACAGGAGAAGATGCGACAGGTTATTCCCCAGAAGTATAATGAACAAACTTTTAAGCTACTCTATAGTTTAATTGACAATAAGATGCAACGGGGCGAAACAATTTTCGTTGATGCAACTCATCTTTACCCTGATGCTTTTGAAGCCTATCATGAATATGTTGAAAAGTACCACTACGAAATGATTTGCATTGACTTTACGAAAGAAATTAATCTAAACGAATTATTAAAACGTAACTTGACACGAATTGATTTTCGCTGGGTTGATCCAGAGGTGATCAAACGTATTTACAAGTTCGCCAAAAGCCACCCTCGCTTACCACGTTGGGTCCACCAAGTTACACCCAACCAATTTGCCAACACGTTATATATAGGAGAAACTGATCTTTCCACTTATCGAAGCATTGCCATTATTGGTGAAGATGCTGATTTCCGTGGTTCCTTGAAACCCCACGAATTTTATATTAGTTATAATCACGATTTTGCCCGTAAACATCATCATTCAAAAGATGTCATCTTCATTAATCGCGATCTTTCCACTTGCCGAGATCGCAATGCTTACACTGTTTTTCCTTTTAATTTTAAAGAAACCCATTACCTAGCAACTAGTCGAACCCTACGCGATGAATTTATTGGTTATATCAAGAATATCCACGGTCGCAATCTTTACAACTTTGGCTTAGCTAACTTAACCGACTTCATGCAAGAATTTCCAGTGAATTCATCACGGATTAAGCAGATATCTTTGAATAACTTTAAACAAAGTAGTATTAATAGACTAGCGTAATTGACGGAACAATAACTAAGGAGTTAATCATGTCAGAACCAGTTAAAATTGCTTATCTATATGAAGATCTTATGAATACTTACGGCGACAGTGGTGACGTTAAGATTCTACGTTACCTACTTGAAACCGACGGCTATCAAGTTCAAGTTGACAATGTGAGTCTCGGTGATGAATTTGACAGTAATGATTATGACTTTATTTTCTTTGGTGGTGGTCAAGATTTCGAACAAACGATTGTTGCTAAAGATTTACAACGTCATCAAGCAACCTTGCGTGATTATATCGAGGCTGGCAAACCGATGCTAGCTATTTGTGGCGGTTATCAATTACTTGGCGATTATTACATGACCAGTGATGGCGGCACGATCAAAGGATTAAGCATTCTACCCCTACACACCATCTTTAAAGCGGATAGTCGAATGATTGGTAACACTAAAATCAAAACGCCCTGGGGCGAAATGACAGCTTTCGAGAATCATAGTGGCCGTACTTATTTCGATAAAGACTCTGATTTACAACCACTTGGTCAAGTAATTGAAGGTTACGGTAACAATCCTGAAGATAAACAAGAAGGTGTTCATTACAAGAACACTATTGGTAGTTATTCTCATGGTCCAATATTACGTAACCAAAATGTTGCTGAAGCAGTTAAAAAGATGATTATCGTCAATCATCAAACTCGGATTACCATTCCAACCATCAAAAATAATTAAATGACAACTCGTTAATAGCTTAAATTAGTTTAAACGCAGGTTTCAATATGTGGTCAAACTAATTTAGGTTATTTTTTTGACATTGAAGCAAATATTTCCGGTAATATGACAAGCTATTTTTTAAAAAAGCTAAGTTTTAAGTCTTTTTTTCTAAAAAAATGTAAATATAATGTTATTTCTTCAAGAAAAGGTCTCGAAACAATAAAATTATTTTACGAAAATAGTTGAATAAAAAGTCTGTATGCGCTTTAATAATGAATATTCCAAAAAAATACGCCATTTTATGCAGTTTAGTAATGATTTCGATTTCTATCATTACAGAATCATGTCTTTTCTTACAACGGTCTCTAATTTTGTAACTTAACTGAAACCGGATAAGCATAGTCGTATGTTAATCTATAAACATCGATAAATTGATAAGCGCGCAGCAATCAATTAAAAAAATAAAAGGCAGGTTCTTCAATCTATGAAATTCACTAGTACACTCAAGAGAAACTTTGCATTAGGTTTAGGCGCAGCAGTTCTTGCAGCTAGTATTGCATTCTTGAATCCAGCACAAACTCACGCCGCAACTATTACTGTTAAAGCTGGCGACACAGTTTCTGCATTGGCATCAACATACAAGTCAACTATTTCAAAAATCGAAAAAGACAACAAAATTAGCTCTAACCATATGATCTATGTTGGTCAATCATTATCTATCAATGGTACAACTAATTCAGCTTCACAAGTCACTGTTAAAGCTGGCGATACTGTCAGCGGATTAGCTGCACAATATGGCACAACTATTGCTAACATTGAAACTTTAAACAACATTGTTGGTCATGTGATCTATGTTGGTCAAGTACTGAACATCTCTAAATCAGCTACTACAGCAGTTCCTGCTAAGACAGCTACCGTTGCTAAAACAACTTCTACAAGTTCAGCTCGTACTACTACTACGGCACGTACCACTACAACACGCTCAACCGCTGCTGCTAAAACAACTACTTCTACTCGTAGTACTACTTCATCTTCATCCGTATCTGGCTCTGAAGCAAGTGCACGCGCAGTTATCGCTGCACGCGAATCTGGCGGTAGCTACACTGCTCGCAATGGTCAATACATTGGCAAGTACCAATTAACTTCAAGTTACTTACATGGAGACTATTCAGCAGCTAATCAAGAACGTGTCGCTCAACAATACGTTACTTCACGTTACGGTTCATGGACTAAAGCATTGGCATTCTGGAATGCTCATGGCTGGTACTAAGATATAGTCATCTTATAAATTTCAATCTAGTTTCGAAGCATACGAGATAAATAGCTCGTATGCTTTTTTGTTGTTTTTTAATCATTAGATAGCAATTCTCATATCGACGTTATGACTAACTATTAATGTACTTGCTTGTTCTTATCACACACTGTGCTCGAAGCGCTATAACGACTCACTATTTAAAGTCGCTCTATCTTATTCATTTCAGTACCAACCCATCTGAACAATTCATCAAAAAGTTTTTAAAAATTTAACCCACAGTGGCCTAAACCAATATTTTCTGATAAAATACGTTATTCTAGTATTTAGTTTAAAATTATCGGAGGATTTTTATGACAATCGTTTGGCTTTTCGTACCAGCACTCGCTTGGGGTATTCTGCCACTAGCAATTGCCTACATTGGTGGTAATGCAAAGAATCAAATTTTTGGGACTGCTATCGGAACATTAATTACTAGCTTTTTCGTCTTAGCCTTTAATGGTTTTAATATTTCAGCACACAATTTTATACTCGCCATGCTAGCTGGTGCCTTTTGGATTGGTGGGCAAATCGGCCAATATACGGCGTATCAAAATATCGGTGTATCAAAAACTATGCCCGTCTCAACCGGTCTTCAATTAATCGGAACGTCATTAATCGGTGTACTTATTTTTGGCGAATGGTCAACGATAGCTGCTAGAATTCTTGGCTTCATTGGTATTGCACTCTTAGTTGCGGGTGTCTTTTTAACCGCCTATACTGAAAATAAAAATAATGCCAACCAGAAAAACTCGCGCCAAACTTACCTCGTTTTAATATCGACAACGATTGGTTATTTGATTTACAATACACTTCCCAAGGCGATGTCAGCCTCCGGACTAGCAATCTTCTTCCCTGAGTCCATTGGGATGGTCTTAGCCGTTTTGAGCTATTTGCTCAGCACAAAAAGTCTTAGAATTGTTACTGAGAAAAAGAGTTGGTTAAACGTTATTTCTGGCTTAATCTTCTCGATCGCTGCTATTACTTATATTTTCTCCGTTCGAGATAATGGTGTTAACACTGCTTTTGTTGTTGGTCAGCTCTCGGTTGTCCTTTCAACAATTGGTAGTATGATTCTGTTAAAAGAGCATAAAACAAAACGTGAGCTATCTGCAACCATCCTAGGATTAATCGTCATTGTGACCGGCGCGATTATTACAACGATTGGCTAAGCCATTACAAAAAGAGGTAGCGCTGAAATTTTCATCTCAGTGCCACCTCATTTACTATCTAAAACTGTTTTTGTTTAGTCTTCCTGGTTCCCTGAAGTGAAGAGCGAGTGAATTGACTCGTTGTTATAGATTCGTTTAATTGCGTTAGCTAATAAGCTGCTGACAGATAAACGAATAAGTTTAGGAAATTGCTTTTCTTCAGGAATTCGAATTGAATCTGTCACAATAACTTCTTTCAGTACAGAATCTTGTAGCTTCTCAGCTGCACCCTTAGAGAAGATGGCATGAGTTGCACAACCGTAAATTGCTTTAGCACCGGCTTCATGTAAGGAATTAGCAGACCAGACCATCCGACTTGCTGTATCGATTAAATCATCAGCAATAATACAAATCTTACCGTCAACATCGCCGATAATATCAAGTGGATCAACACTAGGGTTGCTATCACGTTTATCGACGATAGCAATTGGACAATTAAAATATTCTGCTAATGCGCGAGCACGTTTCGTTGAACTATGATCAGGTGCAACAACCACAATCTCGTCAGCAGTTCCTAGCTTTTTATCCAAGAAATACTGCGCTAAAATGGGTAAAGCTTGTAAGTGATCAACCGGGATATCAAAGAAACCTTGAATTTGATCAGCATGTAAATCAAGCGCCACCACGCGATCAGCACCACCGATTTCAATCAGGTTAGAAACTAACTTAGCTGTGATTGGTTCCCGTGAACGTGTCTTGCGATCAGCCCGCGAATAGGCAAAGTAAGGTAGAACAACGTTAATTGTGTGCGCACTTGCACGTCGTAAGGCATCTAACATGATCATCAGTTCCATAAAATTCTCGTTAACCGGATCATTAATTGATTGGATAACGAAGATATCATCACCACGAACAGTTTCATCAATATTAATTTGAATTTCACCGTCTGCGAAATGTTTAACTGATGTTGTTAAGAGCGGCACATTTACATGCTCAGCGACCGATTTTGCCAAATCAAAATTACCATTTAACGCGATTAATTTCATTGGATGACTATTATTACATCTAGTTGCCATTTGTTCCTCCAAAAGTTTTATCTATTTAATTTACTTAAATCGTTGTTGTTACTCTTATTATAGTTGAAAGCGCCAGCGCTGACCACAAAAAATCTCTTCTCTTAACGAATTACTCGATTAATCAAACTTATTTTGCTAATTATTACTATTTTGAAAAGATAATTCTTAATAATTGCTTTTTCTTATACAAAAATAGACAATTGAACATATTAAGATTAAATTTCGAGGTTGAATGATGGGTAAACAACAAGCAAAACAGCAAACTGAGACTAGTTTCGGTAAATGGCTCATTGAGATGATTATTCTCGCCGCCATTTTATTCACTGGGGTGCAATTGATTTTTTATTTTGTCTTAGCAAAAGACGTTGTCTCTGGTCCATCGATGGAAACTTCTTTCAATGATGGTGATCGGCTCATTACTTATCGGCTCGGTAAGATTAAACGCGGTTCTGTCGTCGTCTTAGACGCACCAGATGAACCAGGTACATTGTATATCAAACGGGTAATCGGCTTACCAGGTGACACTATAGAGGCCAAAAATGACACTTTATACGTGAATGGACAGAAAGTTAACGAATCTTATTTGACAAAATACGCTACTGGTCAAAACTTCACTGAAGACTTCTCTCTTAAGTCAAAATTAGGCGTCAATAAAGTTCCTGCGAATAGTTATTTCGTCATGGGGGATAATCGACCGATCTCTAAAGACAGTCGCCGCATTGGATTTATTAAGAAATCAGCAATTAAAGGCGTTGTGCGTTTGCGTTATTGGCCATTGAATAAAATTCAAATTTTCACCAATTAATTAAATTAGCTAGACAAAAAGGAGCCGGGCAAAAACCCAGCTCCTTTTTTGGTATTGTTGATTATCGGACGTAATCCCATTTTTGTTTCACATTTTTTTGCTACTTTTAATTAGCCGCACGGCCTTTATATTCACCATTTGAAGTATTAATGACTAACTTCTCACCAGCTTGAATAAAGTCAGGAACGCTAACAATTAAGCCAGTTTCCATAGTAGCTGGTTTACCACCACCGGTAACTGAACCACCTTTAATTGAAGGCTGCGTTTCAGTTACCGTTAATTCAACCATGCTTGGCAACATAACGCCGATTACTTCTGCACCATAGAATTGAATTTGAACATTCGTATTTGGTAACAAGAATTTCAATTCCTGTTCAATACTGTTCGTAGCAATTTCATATTGATCATAAGTTTCTAGATCCATGAAATAAGCCAATTCATCCTGCGTATAAAGATATTGCGCTTGTTTCAAATCGATAATTGCTAATTCGATTTTTTCACTCGGACGCATCGTTGTTTGTACAGTAGAACCTGCCCGAACATCGTATAATTTCATTTGCATAACGGTATTGCCTTTGCCGGGTTTATGATGATTACTCTCCAAAACCTTGATCAACTTGCCATCCTTAATAAACGTCATACCAGCTTTTAACCCAATTGCTTCCAAAAGTATCGCTCCTTTTAATCACTTATTTATCTGCGTACAAAATAATCTTTCGTTCAAATCACCGATTAGTTCTTACTTTTACTAATTTTCAATTATTTTTAAACGCTATCAATTGTCATTGTAACATATAATGTAAGTGGAACCTATTAACTCATAATAACCGTAATTGGTAATATGTTTTAGACAAAATTGTCAGAATTATAATTTTACCTTTTTAGAATCAGAGCTCGCAAAAATTAGCGCGAATACTGCAATTAAAACCGCACAGAAGATAAACAAAATTGGATACGAGAACGACTCAATGATCAATGCACCAATTAAAGGTCCGATTGCACGACCGGCAGAAGCAGCAATTGTCACCATGCCTTGATAACGCCCCTTCTCTTTGAAAGACGCCCGTTCATTAACAAAAGTGGAAACCGCGGGAAATGCAATAATTTCACCAATTGTCAATACTGCCATGCCTAAAACAAACCAGGAAAACTGATGTGCAAAAATCAAAATTAGAAATGAACTGCAGAAAAAGGCAAATCCTGTATATAAACGACCTCTTAAATGTTGCAAGAGATAATCATCGAAATGGGTCAATAACGGCTGCAATAACACAATTAAAACCGCATTGATCGTCCACAGGTGACTGTAAAGTTTAACATCCATCCCTAAGTGCAGCATATAGGCAGAAATATTACTTTGCCACTGCTCATATGCAATCCATGCAACAAATAACGTTAGTAATAGTAATAGAATTGGCAATTTATCGCGAGTTTTTTGATGATCATCAGCAATAACTTTACTCTTACTAATATTTTGCTTGGCAGCATCCAAGTTATGAAACGTTATAGCGGCCATCATAAAAAAAGCGACAAACATGCTAAAAGCAATTGCAAAAATATATTCGATACCCAAAGGTAAAATATAACCAACAATTAAAGAACCAAATACCAATCCCAGGTTACTAGTAAAATAGAGAACATTAAAAACATAACTAGGTTGTTTACTGCGAATTAAAGTCGCAATGGAATTAATACATGTCGCTACCACGCCGTTGCCCAGACCCAATAGCACTAACAAAACAGCATAGATTGGCCAGCCATGCCAAAAAATTAATAGTCCAGCTGAGACAGTCGCAGTAAAAATACCAATTAGAATTGTCGGGTATGGTTTCCAGTTGTCAAACAACCAACCGCCCAAATAATTCCCGATAATTGTAAAAACTGAATTAATCAACAAAACAATCCCCGCAATTGTTAATGTTTCATGTAAATACTCATGCATATAAATTGTTGTCAATGGCCAAATAAAACTAATACCTGTGTTGGTAATCAATGAACCTAAAAAGAGCCATTTTAACTTAATCGGATCTCGTCGCAACCTGTTACACTCTCCCTCATGAAATCTTATAATCTAGCCTATCACGAGTAGTAGTATAAAAGCAACCCCTTTTTACGACGTATATAACATTCATTGTCCCCTTAACAAACATTTAGTTGCTAGCCATATTTAACTTTTCCTTTAACAAGTGCCGCATAGCGACGTTATAAACAAAAAATAACAGGAACTAGGATTTCTGTCCTTGTTCCTGTTATTTTTATTGTTGTGAACTAAAGGTCCAAGCATCAATGTCGTAACTAGCAATGCCATTCACCAAAAATCTTAAGCGAACAGCACGTTTTGACTAATCAGCAGACCTGGTTTAACTATTTAATCTTCGTCTTCGTCGTCATCATCGACTTCAACTAAATCTTCCCATGCCGTTTTACCTAGCTGTGCTTGTAACAATCGAGTTTGGTGGTTATTATAGCCACGCAGTTTTGTCAAAAAGTCTGCTAAAACTGGTCGATTCTCTCGTTGCGCTAAGATAATAGCCCGATCAATAAACATGTTAGCCGTGGTAAAATCATGAGCTGTTTCATTAACAATGGCACTTGCAGTTTGATATTTTAACCGTGGTTCTTCTGAGATCTTCGTATATTGCGTATACTCTGCAACAGTTGCTGGTGGTAATTCATTCTCATCGAGTAAAATTGTACCAAGTTCGTCTAATTGTTTGCGATTTTCTGCAATTAAATCTTGATAGAAACCTTGTAATGAAATAGCCTCTGAACCCTTTAAATACCATAATGCTTGATGAAGTTTAACATCAAAATACCAGAGATTAGCAACAATGTGACCACTCATTGCACCAGCTGTTGGTTTATGATGATCAATGTCGGCCTGCTTTAATTCTGCTTGATATTTTGCTTCGATTTCTTTTGTATTTTCCATGGAAAGTCCTCCCAAATAATTAATCGTTTTATAAATCCTTAACTTTAACTTTTTCGACTTCGTAGCCTAACTTAGTAACAATGTCGCTTAATTTTTCAGCATTAGTTTGACTATCATCAATATCTGCTTTAACTTTACCTGCGTTGAATAATACTTTGACTGTGCCAACACCAGGTTCAGCCTTAATTGCTGTTTCGATCTTTGTTAAACATGATGGGCAAGTTAGGGCATCTAATTGTAAAATTACTTTTTTATTCATCATGAACAACCTCTTTTCATTTGATACTTAAAGTATAACTAATCTTCCGTTTTAAAAAATTGATTAATATCAAGTTTTGTTAAAATAAACTATTTTTCTTACTTTTTATTTTTAATACTAGTTTTAGTTACAACTCTTTACTTTTACCATAACTGATTAAGCGCATGGCATTAAAGATAACAACCAAGATACTAGCTTCATGTACAAACATACCACTTGCCATATAAATGAAGCCTGCAATTAGTCCAAGTAGTAAAAATGCGACAACGGAAATGGCAATCACAATATTTTCTCGTGTATTTAAGACCGTCTTCTTGGCTAATTTATACGCATGAACTAAGGCACTAAAACTAGATTGCATTAAGACAACATCAGAGGTTTCAATCGCTACATCAGTTCCACTACCCATGGCAATACCAATGTCTGCCGTTGCTAATGAAGGACTGTCATTGATACCATCGCCAACAAAAGCCACTTTTTGACCGGCCGCTTGGAATTCTTTGACGAAATTAACCTTTTGATCTGGCATCAGTTCAGCACGAACTTCATCGATTCCTAGTTGTTGGGCGACATAATCTGCCGTTTTTTGATTATCACCAGTTAACATCACGAGATGCTTAGCCCCTGCTTGTTTTAACGCGGCTAAAGCAGCTGCGGCTTCTGGTCGAACTTCATCAGAAATACCGAAGATTGCTGTCACAGCTTGATCAATTGCAACGATGACCACTGAACTGCCTTGCTCCTGTAACTTGGTTAAATCAACTTGTTGCTGTGCAGTCAACACGATCTCACTGGCAGTCATTAACTTAAGATTGCCCACTGCGATTCGCTGACCATTAATCTGAGCAATGATACCTTGCCCTTTAATCGTTTCACTATTATCAATTTTTAAATCATGATACTGCAGCTGTTGTGCTGTCGCGTATTGTTCAATCGCACGACCTAAGGGATGATCTGATAAACTTTCCACTTTAGCGGCCATCAATAATGTTGTGTTTAAAGTATCGTTATAGCTTTTAACTTCAGAAACCGATGTCGTACCCTTAGTTAACGTTCCAGTTTTATCAAAGACGAAAGTATCAATCCTAGCGAAAGTATCCATAACTTCGCCGCCTTTAATTAAAATACCCCGTTTTGCACCATTACCAATTCCTGCAACGTTAGAAACAGGCGCACCAATTACTAAAGCACCTGGGCATCCTAATACGAGAACCGTAATTGCTAATTTGAAATCACGAGAAAAAATAAAGACTAATAATGCAATGATCAAAACCGCTGGCGTATAATATTGGGCAAAACGATCAATAAACTTTTCAGCATGAGATTTGGTATCCTGTGCATCTTCAACAAGTTCAACAATTTTTGCAAAAGTTGTATCATCACCAACTTTTGTCGCTTTGATCTTTAAAAAACCATTACTTAAAATGGTCCCTGAATACACTTTATCTGTCAATGTTTTGTTTACTGCACGTGATTCGCCTGTCACTGCTGCTTCGTCAGCATAACCATTACCTTCAACGACAACGCCATCAACTGGAATTGCTGCACCGGTTTTAACTAAGACAACATCATTGACGTCAACATCATCAACATCAACTTCTTCAATGCTACCATCTGCTTGAACTACTTCTGCTGTTGTTGGTGCCATTTCAGTTAAGGACTTAATTGACGCCCTCGTCTTTGATAATGTCTTTTGTTCTAGATAATTACCAAATAAGAATAAGAAAGTGACAACTGCTGACTCATTATATTCTCCAATAATAAAGGCACCAATTACGGCAATCGTTACGAGTAGTTCAATACTGATTGTCTTAGCCCGTAAAGCTTGATACGCGTGCATAGCAATTGGTATAACTGCGATTATTGAAGCTACTGCCAAACTTACTTGATAAATCAAATTATTTCCCAGGAAATATTTACTGAGGTAACCCAAAACAATCAGTGCTGCTGTTGCTCCGGTAATTTGATTTGTGTGCTTTTGAATAAATAATTGAAATTTCATCTATGTCTACTCCCTTTCGACTTGATGATTTAAGTGTACCTGCTAGCAACATAGAATAACTTGACGTAGATCAACTTTCTGAAATATCTTTAAAAAATTATGTCGAATATTTTTTTGATGCAACTTACTAATAAGGGTATGTCGGAAAATCAAAAAATATTCGTTACTGTAGAAAGTTTACTTATCTTTTGGAGATTAGTTGCCTATTTCCCTAAATCTTCTTAATGATAAACACTAAAATCTCATTAATCGAATTGATTTATCGACTTCTTGACAACACCTAATTGATTACAATTTAATTGATAAAGCTTACCGTGACAATTACCAAGGCGTTTTTAATGCTACTTTTTTCTGGAGGCCTTATAATGAACTTGTAAATAATTAATGGAGGTAACTATTATGGCTGATAAAAATATTCAAACTGAACCAGAAATTTTGAATTTACGAATGAATGCAGAGTTCGATTGGAGCGATGATAAAAACATTGTACGTGACGCAATTTGGAATCACATCATGGAAGCAAATGCTCACGACACAATCAAGACCGAAGAAGCCATGAAACCATTTCTAGATTACACAGATACCCAAGTTCGTGACTGGGTCGAAAAGAACTTGAAAAACTAATTCATATTTTTAACAGAACTCATTATATTGGTGAGTTCTGTTTTTATTTGCCATAACACTCAATAGCACAAAAAAAGCCGTGAACAAAATTAATATTTTGTTCACGACTTTTTATTTAATCGGTTTAGAATACTTAACGGTTGATCGAACGGGCCATACGACTAACAGCATGACGTTGACCACGAATCGTCTTGCTTAACGTAAAGATGTTTTCAACTGGTGCCATACCGCCATAACCTGCATCGCCGATATGCTGGATGTCAACACCACAAATTTTATTCCGAATACCTATATTTTCAATATATGACGTTGAACCACTTTCTTGACTAGTTCCGATGGTCGACATAACCAAAGCATCAGCATCATGAGCGATTTTAACAATTTCAGTTAACTCACTGTCAGTAAATCCTGGCACTGTTCCTACTGCAGGTACTAAGATAACATCAGCGCCTGCAGCAATAAATTGCTGAACAATCTTTGGATTAACTAATGGTTCATTCACGCCAGCAGCATGCATTTTACCTGCAATAACTAAGCCGGAGAATTCTTTTTTAGCAACTTTAATATTTTTGACGATTTGCTCATTAGTCACTCCTGTACCGGGATTACCTGTTAATACGACGAAATTAAATCCTAATCGTTCTAACTCGGCTAAAGTTTCTGGTGTTGCTGTTCTACCCCTTGCAATTTCTAAACGATCCTCTAACATATCGGCATCCGTATCAATTGGTTCTAGATTAACCCCGATTGGTCGACCGACTAAACGCTGCAAATCTTTAATAATTCGACCATCATGACGTGGTTTAGCTGTTGCCATTGTTTCTTCACCAGCATATAACCCCATAATAGTTGGGTTCATCACATCCATATCATTCAGAAGAATTAAATCTGCGCCGAAAGCAGCTGCAACTTCGGCATTGGTAATATCTTCACCTAATGGTTGACTCGTCACAACATCTTCACTGAGAATGACACGCCCCTCACTTGCTTTAATACTATCTTTTAGCTCAGCAGCTTTCATTGTTAAGATTTCACTCGTATTAGCGCTAATCAAACGTTTAACCATATTTTCCTCCTTAGAATCTTCAGAAATTAACTCCATTGTAACCCATTACAACGATTTGAAAAACGATTAAACATATAAATACACTGAAAAGAACATTAGAATAGAACCGATCATCACAAAAATATGCCAAATTACATGAATATACTTAATCCCGCGCATACTGTAAAGCAATGCACCGAAGGTATAGGCGATACCACCAGCGATTAACAACCAAAGACCTGTTTGACCTATCGCCTTGGCTAACGGTTGCGATGCTAAAATAATCATCCAACCCATTAAGACATACAAAATCGTTTCATAAAATTGTGGTGCATTTGTAAAAAGAATCTTCATCAAAATCCCAGCAATTGCTAACGCCCAAATAATACCGAAAATTGTCCAACCATGCCAACCGCCAATCGCAACTAATGTGTAAGGCGTATAAGTTCCGGCAATTAAAATAAAGATTGAACTATGATCGAAGATTTGAAAAACATGTCGTGCTTTGGTAAAGAACAAACTATGATATAACATTGAAAACAGGTACAACAAAGCCATACAGGAGCCATAAATAGTAAAGGTGACAATTCGCAGTACATCATGAGTTGCACTTGCTTTAACAACTAATAAAACCAATGCGGCTACCGCTAATAGGAAGCCCACACCGTGAGTGATTGCGGAAAAAACTTCATTTAACAATTGATCATGATGTGTTGGATGAGCTGGTGATGTGAACAATTTTTTGATCGTCATAATAGTACCTCTCAGATTTAGTTAACTATATTATAGTACACAATACCAAATATAGTTAATGAAATGTTTATTACCTGGTTTTTAATATTAGATAATAGCTTAAAAACGTATTATTTGCTTTTTTAAATATAATTTTGTAAAATTTTACTTATAAATAGTAAGGAGGAACAAATTATTATGACAAAAACAATTGGTTTATTAATTGGTAGTTTACGTAAAGGATCATTTACTCGCGCTATTGCCGAACAAACTGCGGCTCTGCTACCTAGTGATTATACAGTAAAGGAAATTTCAATCGGTGACTTACCTCTGTACAATCAAGATTTTGACGATGAAGATCAAGTCCCTGAAGAGTGGCAAAGATTTCGTAATGAAATGAAAACTGTTGATGCTGTAATTTTTGCAACACCAGAATATAATCGTTCTGTTCCAGCCGTCTTAAAAAATGCCCTTGATATTGGCTCGCGTCCATATGGACAGAGCATTTGGGATAAAAAACCTGCAATTATTTTAAGTGTTTCTCCTGGTGCTATTGGCGGTTTTGGCGCAAACCATCATTTACGTCAGTCATTGACATTCTTGAATATGCCAATCGTACAACAGCCCGAGGTCTATATCAGTAATGTTACCAACATTCTTGATGAACAATTAAAGATTTCTAATGATGGCACAGTTAAATTCTTACAAAGCGCTATGGATACATTTGTTGATTTAATTCAACGCTTTGATAAATAATTAAATATTCACGCCAAGCAAAAAGACCACGATGAGATTTCGTCGTGGTCTTTTTTGCTCTAATTTTATTTAATATATGCGTACTTGTAATTCCATTGTGTCCCAGCAGTATTATGAATAATACCTTTAACATCGGACTTTTGCATAAATGAATAAACGCTTTGGTATAGCGGCGTTATGCCTTGATCATTTGATAATAATTTACTTGCTTGAACCATATCTTCCCAACGTTGCTCAACATTATTCGCATCTGTTTTAGCGGCTTTTTCTAACAACGCATCATACTCACTATTATGGTACTTGCCATAATTATAATCAGTACCAGTTTCAGGAATAGTCAGGAATGAAATTGGATCATTAAAATCAGCACCCCAACCCGCTAAAGCAATATCGAATTTACCTTCACGGCGTTCACTAGTAGCGACTTGTGTTGGAACGGCCCGGATCTTAATCGTTAAACCGGATAAAACCTTTTCTAATTGTCCCTTTAAATATTGGATAACAATCCCGGTTGAAGGATCATCGCCGTTATCATTACCAGCAAGAATTGTTAACGTAATTTTGTGAATACCCGTGGCTTTTTGTGCAGCTTGCCACTTCACTTTGGCTAATTTAGTATTGTAATCCATTGTATTAGTTGTTTTTTGCTCTACAGAGAAATCTTGACCTGTTTTAGGATTCTTTGCTAAGTCTGTTGATACAAAACCTGTTGGCACAAGTGAACCATTACCTAATACTTTCTTAGTCAGTTGCTTACGATCAAGCGCTAATGAAATTGCTAAGCGCGCATCACGATTGGCCAAAAGTTTCTTTTTATTTGCATCAGTATTAGCAAAATTATAACTTAGAAAACTAACATATGAATATGGATATTGAATGTATTCTTTATCATTTTCATAATTAGCAACTTGCTCTTGAGATAATTTACTTAAATCAAGCTGATTATTTTGATAAAGATCTAAACTAGTTTGGGCATCGCTAACGACTTTATAACTAATTGTCTGTAGCTTAACTTTTTTAGCATCCCAATACTGATTATTTTTAACAAACTTCCAAGAATTATTTGTTCCCTTCCAACCGCTAATTTTAAATGGACCACTATAAACCATATACTTTGAATTGGTAGCATATTTTTTACCATATTTCTCAACAACTTTTTGATTTTGCGGTGCAAATAACGGATAAGCCATCAGAACTTTGAAATATGAAATTGGCCGATCTAAGTTCACAACAACCGTCTTTTTATTCGGTGCGCTAATTCCTAATTTATCTGGTGTTAGCTTGCCTTCACTGATTGCTTCTGCATTCTTAATGCCATTAAACAGATAAGCATATTCTGACTTGGTCGCTGGATCAATCGTTCGCCGCCAAGAATAAACAAAATCATGAGCAGTAATTGGATCACCATTACTCCACTTAGCAGTACGTAAAGTGAAAGTGTAAGTTTGACCATCGGCACTTACCTTAGCAGATTTGGCTAAACCCGCCGCAGGTTTACCGTTGTTTCCTAAACGATAAAAACTTTCATAAACATTACCCGTCTGGCCATAACCTGATGAAGTAGAGATATCAATTGTGTTTAATTGAGCTGCAGCAGCCAATTTTAGCGTTTGTGAACTGGTACCTGATTGATTAGACTTCTTCGCACCACATGCTGTTAAAACCAACGTTAGTGCTAATAAAAGACCGTAACCCAATTTCTTAATTAATAATTGCTGTTTTACTTTCATTCTTTATTCCCCCGCTATCCTTCTTCTAAAATTAAAAAGAGACCGTGCCTAATTGCGCACAGTCTCTGCTTATTTACTTACTCATCGATTTACGGACTAACATCGATTTGCAGATAAGAGAGTTTCCCGACATGTGCACACAAATAAACTGTTATTTGGACAACAACAGTGGCCCATCTTTGTTTTTGCAAGTCTTAAAGTGTTAACCATCTTATCCACCCCTTTTCTCTCAACCATCATACTTGGTAAAAGTAAGCCTGTCAATGGTGAACTCTCTTAATATCCAAAAATTATTCTTAATCAGCTATAATCGTAAGTACAACATCCCTTGTTGCTACAATTAAAATATATTTATAACTAAGATAACCAAATTCATAATTAAAATATAAATATAATAGTGAAACGACCAAGTATATAATCGTTTTTTAAATTCAATTAGAGCTTTAGTACAAGGTGATATCTATGCATATCGCCGTTATAACTCGTTGTATTGATCTCAATACTGAGTATAATCTTCGCATCAGTGATTGTCCTATTCTTGGCGTTAATATCGGCAATTCAATGACACAAATTAAAATTCCTCGTTTAATTCAAGCTGATTACTAAGGTAAGTTTAATTTTGATAAAGCATAAGAGCTCTATCAATTTGCCGACATTACTTAAACTAATGAGGATTAACGAATAGTTAAAACAATTAAATCAATTAAATCAATCTTAACTATTGATGAAAATTATCAACCCGACAATAACCAAAACACGCTTCAATAAGGTGCGGCTAATAAAGAACACATTTATATTGATTCACGACCAATATAAATGTGTTCTTTTTTATAGTGAAATATGTTTCGCCCAAGTTCTATTCATTTTATAAAAAACTGGGACTGAGCTCTAAGACAAATGAACAGACTCGTTTCATTTTATCATGAGATAAAGGTACGAGACGGATGCACTAACTTACCCGCCCCCTATCTTTCATCCTTTTAAAAATTATTCAAAATGAACTAACGTGTGGACCAGACTCAGATACGCCTGCTTCAAGAATCTTAATATCTGTCAATAATTGCTGGTCAGTTACTAGTTTAGATTGTTTATCTATAATTGCCGCATACATTGCGTCATATACTCGGCCGTAGTCACCTTGTGGCGTTGGTAAGTCCTTTTCAATCCAATCTCCGTTACTATTTAAATACTTTAAATGACCAAAGGCACTAGGTGTATCAATACCAAAGTTAGATTGACCTGGCATAATGCCTGCCTTTAAATCATTTTCTTGTTGATCAATTCCATATTTAATAAAACTTCCCCTTGTCCCGTTTAAAACAAAAGATGGATAAGTATACGCAACAAGTGGGCTGGATGTGACAACCGCCTTTAATTTCGAATAGAAAAGCTGAGTTTCATAATAATCATCCAGCGTACCTTGATTTTGCTGTGCTCGAACATCATAAAAAACATGCTTTGGTTGCCCAAATAATGCAACAATTTGATCAATCGTATGAATGCCCAAGCCATAAAATTGACCATTAATTGGCTCACTATTAACAAATTGGTCACTAGGACGAAAATGATCCATATGTGATTCAAGTGTTAGTGGTTCGCCAACATATCCAACTTCTAGAACCTGTTTAAGTGCTAAGTAATCACTATCAAATCGTCGATTTTGAAATGGCATCGCAATCAAACCGGTTTCTTTAGCAAGCTTCAATAATTCTGCAGCTTGTTCAGACGTCTCACAAAATGGTTTTTCAACCAAAACATTTTTGCCATGTAATAGTACTTGTTTAGCCAAATTATAGTGTGTTGCGGCTGGTGTTGTAATTGAAACCATTTGAATTTCAGGATCTTCAAGCACGGCGGTAAAATCTGTGGTTAATTCAACACCATCAGCACGCAAATCGTCTTGCTGTTTATGATAATGTCTGAAACGATGGTCATAAACCATTTTAACCTTAATTTGAGAACGTTGTTTTAAATAAGGCAAGTGATACCGATTGGCACTTTTACCAAATCCAGCAAAGGCAATAACTAATTGTGTCATTTGATTTCTCCTTAATTATTTCTTACAGATATTCTAATCATATCATTATTATTAATAATTTCACCAATATTTATTTAGCAATTAGTAAGCCTGTGATGATTTATCTACGATATAAACTTTGAACAAGATAAAAATTCAAAATTTATATATTTTTTTAATTATTTTAATTAGAAAAACTATAAAATAAACAATTATTTCTAATTATTTAATCGCTATCATATCAACATTTGTAACTCATAAAATTCATTATGAGCGATTCATTAAACCTTGTATCTCATTAACCTTTCATGAATAAGTACGCGTATGGGTTTATAATGCTTTCATAGACTATTTTTCTCTCAGAAAGGGGAGTACTATGGCTGAAAAGCAGAACTCGAAGCAATTATTTTGGTATAATATTGCATTGCTCGCATTCGTAGCCGTCTGGGGATTGGGTAACGTCGTAAACAACTTCGCACAAGAAGGTTTAGTCGTTGTCGTTTCTTGGATCTTAATCATGATATTATACTTTGTCCCATATACTTTGATGGTAGGACAAATGGGCGCGACCTTCAAGGATGCTGAAGGTGGTGTCTCAAGTTGGATTAAGGAAGTGTCGACTAAACGATTGGCCTATTTTGCAGCTTGGACTTACTGGGTCGTTCATATCCCTTATTTAGCGCAAAAACCTCAAGCAATCATGATTGCTCTTAGTTGGTTCTTTAGCGGTAATGGTAATTTTGTTAACATTACTTCTTCTATGGTTGTTCAGGGATTAAGTTTAATTATCTTCTTAATCTTCCTATATTTAGCATCTCGTGGTATTACGACATTGAACCGCATTGGTAGTATTGCTGGCATGTCAATGTTTATTATGTCAATTCTTTTCATTATTCTTGGTTTATCTGCTCCTGCAATGACTGGCTCTTCTATTGCGACAGCAAACATGAACCATATCAGCACCTACATTCCAAAATTTGACTTTAAATACTTCACAACAATTTCAATGTTAGTCTTTGCTGTTGGTGGTGCCGAAAAAATTTCACCATATGTTAACAAGACTAAAGATCCTTCGAAGAACTTCCCTAAAGGTATGATTGCCTTAGCTATTATGGTTGCTGTTTCAGCAATTCTTGGTTCATTCGCAATGGGTATGATTTTCGATGCTAAGCACATTCCTTCTGATTTGATGGCTAACGGTGCCTATGTTGCCTTTCAACGTCTTGGCAAATTCTATCATGTTGGTAATGTTTTAATGTATATCTACGCTATTGCTAATGCCATGGCATCTATCGCCGCTTTTGCGGTTTCAATTGATGCACCATTACGTATCTTGTTAGACGATGCTGATCCTCAATTCGTACCATCAGCATTACGTAAAAAAAACGCTGATGGTGTTCCAGTTAACGGTTATAAATTAACTGGTGTTTTAGTTGGTATTATCATTATCATTCCTGCATTAGGAATTGGTGGTACAAACACACTATATAACTGGCTGCTCAACTTAAACTCAGTTGTGATGCCACTTCGTTATCTTTGGGTATTCTTCGCCTTCATGCTTTTAAACAAGCATTTGGACAAATTCCATTCAGATTATATGTTTATTAAGAATTCCAAACTTGGTTTTGGTATTGGTTTATGGTGTTTCATCTTCACAGCTTTTGCTTGTATCTTAGGTATGGTTCCAAAAATCACCTATGCTTCAAGCCCTTCAGAGTGGTGGTTCCAATTAGCATTAAATATTGCAATGCCTATCTTCCTAATTAGTTTAGGCTTAATCTTACCTGCAATTGCTCGTCGTCAAAAAAGTGAACTTTAATTTCTAGAATATTCAAAGGGAGACAAGTATTGTCTCCTTTTTTTATACGCTAAAATTCGTTGAAATGTTTTAGATTATTTCCCGGGAAATAATATTCTCGAATGCTTAAATCTAATAATCGCAGTATAACACGCTTTTTAGAGCGTATTGTTGTCCCAACATTATTTAAAACGCTATTGGAATGTGCCACTAATGTGCCATCTCAAGTATAGAGTCTACTGATTTTCAGTAGGCTCTTTTTGTTGAGATTAAGTGCTACAAACACTTCTTCCTTGCATTATAGGTCCAAACTAAGGTCTTTCCTAAGAATACGCTCAAATGAAAGCGCGAAATTTATGATCGCCGAGTTGCTGGATGAGCCGTGCTGAGCCAACGTATTGTGGTGGCCGCCGTGTCATTGAACATAGAAATCAGTAAATTCCTCACCAATCCCAGCTGGCGATCTCATAATGGATTGGAGCGGATCAATGCGACGTTGCCTCTGATCGTTGCGATGGCTTAGTTCTGGCGCAATCACGATTAGCATACGCGTCAAATCGGTTTCAGGTTACAAACCGCCACGGTATTAGACGAAGATACGCTGTGGCTACAATACCGCGTGACTGATCCGCAAGGGTAGGCAAACAAATACCGCTAATCCGTGATTTAAGGATTGACCGTATCTTTGTATCTAGGCGTTAATGCGACGCGCAGCATGTTTGAGCAGAAACGGTGCCAATAACGTTGTTAAGATGACTGCGGTGATGATTGCTGAATAGTAATCCCCGCTGATCAGCTTGGCTTGATAGCCGATCTGCGCAATAATCAAGGCCATTTCTCCGCGTGAAACCATACCTGCACCGACTAAGTATGATTCATCTAAAGCAAACCCGGAAAATTTGGCGCCGCTACCTGCACCCAAAAGCTTAGTCAGCGTAGCGACAACGGTCAAGACGACGATCAATAATAAGTCGTGTTCGATTCCGGCTAACGACATGTTCAGCCCAATCGAAACGAAGAACACGGGAATGAAAATCGCGTAGCCGATCGGTTCAATACTTTGATCGACTTCATGAGCGACATGCGTCTGGGCAATCGCAATCCCGGCAAAGAAGGCCCCGATAACTGCACTCAGCCCGATCAGATCCGCGATATACGCCATGCCAAAACATAAGATCATAGCCATCAACGTCGGTCCGACTGGAATCAGTAATTTGGTCCCGAGCTTGGCGAGAATCGGGGCGATGAAGCGCACGACGAAATAAATCGCGACAAAGTAGATCAACTGCTCCAAAAAAGTCAGGGCCAGTGGGATTTGCGTGGTCGAACCCGTCGTCGTACCCATTACACTGACCATAATGCTGAGTAAAACGACCGCCAACACATCATCGACCACCGCCGCGCCAAGAACCGTCGAACCACTTTTGCTATCAAGTAAGTTCAACTCCTTCATCACGGCCACCGAAATTGAAACAGATGTGGCGGCAAAGATGACACTTAAAAATAGGCTTTCAAACTGGGTCAGTCCGAACCAAAGCCCGACTGGATAAATCAGCGCCATCGGGACCAAGACGCCCAACAATGCAACAATCACACTAGGACGTAAGTATTTTTTCAACAACGTAAGGTCACTCTCTAATCCGGCAATGAACATCAAGATAATGACCCCGATTTCTGAAAAAATATGGATAAACTCATTGGGATGCACCCAATTCAACAATGCTGGGCCAAGCACGATACCAACGAGCAACTGACCGATCACTGCCGGAATACCAATCCGCGCTGCCAAGTGGCCGATTAAACTGGTAGCAATCAAAATGATGACAAGTGCGCCTAAAAATTCCAAACCAAAACCTCCTCATACAAAAAACGTAAGCCAAGTACCTCTTTCACACCCCTGAAAGAGAAAACCTTGAGCTTACGTCAACCGATTGATCTATTTAAGTTTTAATAACATCTTTTAAATTTTAGCAAACCGTGCCGTCATTTTCAAGCGAAGCACACATCGAGCCTGGGTTACGGTTCTTGAAAAAAAGCTGATTCTCTATGTTTATGTCCTCTAAATTGTACTTGACAAAGACTACAGAATAAGTTTTAGTGTTTAAGATGTTAAACGTTAGAACTATTATACGGGAGATATCGATGACTAAACATAATTCAGAGGAAACGCTGGCGATTTTTCAAAAAAGCGCTCCGGTATTATCTATCTTACTCGATGAGAACCGACAGCGGATTTTGCTGATGCTTTGCCAAACCGATCAACTTACCGTCAGTGAAATCACAGATCGATTATCGCTGTCACGCCCAGCAGTCTCGCATCATCTCAAGTTGATGCGTGATGCTGGAATATTAGCGGTCAACCAAGTCGGAACAGAGCGCTACTACCGCACCAACATGGCAGACGCACTCGGACTACTCAAACAACTGGTCACCGCGCTTGAGGCAGATGTCGCAGGCAAAAAATAGTCGTTTTGGACGACCATTTTTAAGGCCTATACGTTTAAATGTCTAAACGTTAAAAAATAGTCTTGTGGTAAAGAGTCAAGGAGTTGAGGCAAGATTCTAAGATCTATTTTTGAAAGTTGAGCGTACACTTCCCCCAGCCCACAACTTTCTTATTTTTCGGTTGCGGGGAAGCGTCCGTTAAACTTCGCCAGTCACGCTAGACCATTTTCGCAGGTTGGTACAATTCATGGTTCTTCATCAAAGTGAGAACTAAGCGTACAAGCTTGCGAGCGGTCAATAGACAGGCGCGACGATGTTGATACTTTGGAACCTCCCGATATTTCTTGTCGTAGTAGCGGGCAAATGTGGGATCGTACGTTCTTACTTTGTTGGCAGCTTCAACTAAGTAATAACGCAGGTACTGATCTCCGCTGTGAACACGTGGCGTCGCTTGACGCTCCGTGTTGCCTGACTGACTTCTTTGCCAGACTAGGCCGGCGTATTTGGCTAAACTTGCTTCATTCTTGAAACGCTCTGGTTGTGCCACCTCGGCGACAATACCCGCCGCGTATACTGGTCCAATGCCAGGAATACTGCGGAGGCACTTCGCTTCAGGTGTGGCGTCGCATAAGGCGGTGATGCTCTTATCCAGCTCTTTAAGCTGTTTGGCAAACATGCGGATCTCGTTGGCATACATGCCCAAGACAAGATTCACAGAATCCATCACTTGCTTATCGAGTCGGTATGAGTCACGTGCTGAACGCTTGAGCGCCTGGGCGACTGCTTCGGGATCGCCGAAGCGGCCACGACCAAGTTTGTTGAGATCATCGGTGAGCTGTTCTAGCGGTATCTCCGCAAGCTCGTCCAATGAGTACCGCTCATCGGTCAAAACGGTCATCATGGTGGCGCCAAAGACTGAAGTCGGTAGCTCTGCGTCGATCGTGTTCATCTTAAAGTACAAGTTATTGAGGAAGTGGTTCTTACACCAAGTCATTTCCTTGGTCAGATGAAACCTTTCACGGGTTAGCCGTTGAAGCGCGATGTGACGCTCATCGCGAGGCACTGGCACTTGATAACGGCCTACTCGAAGAAAGTCGGCGATGTTACGGGCATCAACCTTATCCGTTTTATCCTGATCGTACACTTGGCTGAAGCGATGCGTCATCTTGGGATTCAAGGTAACGACTTCAAGACCGAGAGCCTGAAGCTCATCGTCCTCTTCTAAGGCACGAGAAGGCAGAACGTTGTAAACAGAAGTTGCTTCAAGGCCAATGATAGTACGTTCATAGTCGTGCTTCTCATTGGCATCTAAGATGCATTGCTTGATGGCATTTGTGCCAGCTGGTCGATTCAAGACAGAGTCCTGAAAGATGACCTTCTGATCACTATCCATACCACAAAAATCAAGCTTAGCTTTTGAAACATCAATACCAACATTCAAGTTCATAAGACTGGACCTCCTTTCTTTGCAAATTGGTCTGCTTTATCAGGTGTTGCACTTCGATTTTAAACCGAGGGAATAAAAATACTCGAGGTGATTAAGTGAGGCTTCAAAAATCTTTGGAATATACGCTGAGTTCAGGCCGCACAGAATTGGAATTCCAGCTGTTTGTTGAAGTGTAAAGCTGATCATCTTCTGATAATCTTCTGTTTTTAACCTTGCTTGATGAATCAATTCTCCGTGAAATTCAACAACGCCACCGTTGTCTGCAATGAAAGCCAAAGGCAAATCTGGAAATTGAGCTTTCAGTGTGTACAGTGGCCGTACAGTGGCCGTCCACTGGCAATCGCTGTGACAACGCCGACATGATCTAACTGACTTACAAGTTTATAAAATTCTTCTGGAACGTGTTTGTCTGATGTTAATAAAGTTTCGTCCATATCTGTAGCGATAAGTTTTACGGATCTCATTGAACTTCACTCCTAGTATCAGTATAGTTCCATTATAAGGCGCGAAATTAGCGGTAGAATGTTAATATTGCGCGGATGAATATAAAAATCGTACAGAGGCGACAAAATGGAAATAAAGGTATTCTCAGATTTTTCTGAAGAAATGCAGTATAACATCAACGACTTTCCACTCTATGTGCGAATCAATAAACTTTCCCAGTTTGGATATTGGGGCGCGTGTCACTGGCATAGTGGGGTCGAAATTGTTTCTATTCTTGATGGAACTATGGATTTTTTTATAAATGGTCAAATTGTTACACTCTTACCAAAAAGTATTCTCCTTGTTAACAGTAAGAGAATGCACTACGGATTTTCCGACACCAAAGATGAGTGCACGTTCATTGACATGATTGTCGAACCAAGCCTTTTCGATAGTAGCTGTAGCTCTATTCAAAAGCAGATAGATAATTCATTTGGACGGTCATCAGAAGATTACCTGTTGTTTGATTGTAAAAGCGAGGCAGCACAAGAGCTTGCTTCCGCTGCGCGGATAATTCATGGGTTAATGAGTACCCCCAAGCCGAATATGATAGATGTTCAGGTAGAATGTATGAAAGCCATGAGTAGGTGCATCAAATTTATGGGTCACTCAACGCGAAATACTGAACATACTGTAAATAATCAGGAAATTTGGAAAATGGTTGACTATATACATCGCCATTATTTTGAGACAGTTCAGATCGATAATATTGCCGATGCTGGCAAAGTTTCTCGAACTCGATGTTTTAATATTTTTCGTAATTATTTGGCACAGACCCCAACCGAATATCTCACACGATACCGCCTCGACATCAGTCTAAAGTTACTTGCAAAGACAGATATGTCAGTAAAGGAAATTAGTTCTAATTCTGGATTCCAGTCGGTCAGCTATTATTGCGCAACTTTCAAAAGACTTTTTGGTTGTACTCCGTTGGAATATCGAGAGAGTATCTCAAACAAAAAATAGAAATTGGCAATAGAATTCTGTTGGGTTTCTGGAAAGCATAAAGGCCTGGCATACATACCCGTGGATTGCAGTGGGCATGTATGCCAGGCTTTTTTAGATGCCGGCGGTGATAATCCAGTTGTTACTTTGCTTGGAAAAATCGAATTGTATCTAGTCCCTTATTGTTATCAGTCAATCCCGTTTCTGCTGATCATCCCGGTATGATTGTATGGCCTTAAGCTCCTGGTAAACTTGATGAATTTCCTTAATAGGTATATCTCGATACTTGGATTGTTTCGTGATTTTTCGACCATTCTGATCCGTTTCCGGTTCACCGTCTTCATCAACAGGTGTGTACGGGCGAAAGTATTGCATGATTTGATCAAGCTGTTCCGATAATCCATCTAATTGTCGCGGTGAGAAATCCTTCATCATATGCATAACCCGACGTATTTCCGTCACCTTTGGCATATATTCGTCAATTCGATCAAGAATGGCCGTAGTTTCTCCAACTGCGGTCTCTTTTTCTGTTCTCAAAAGTTCTGAAGGCATAACATTGAAAAATTTAGCAATGCCGATCAAGTTCTCGTAGGTTGGGTGGTTATTCTCACGTTCCCAGTTAGAAATAGCTTGTCCGTTAACCGGAGTATCCAAAGCAGCTCCAAGTTCTGCTTGGGATAACCCGCTTTGAATACGGAGCCGTTTTAGATTTGGGCCAAAATAGTGCACTTTTGTCATATTAATCACCTCGTTATCAGATTACCAAACAGCAATACCTATACCAAGTTGCACAACTATATTTGAAAGTTATGTAGCTATGAAAAAGCTAAGGAAATCTGTTGAAAGTCTTGATATCATTGCGTTAACGTATAGCTTGTCAATACGATTAGTGATGAAAGGAGGAACCCTCGCCGCCGTGCGCGGCGTGCAGCGCGAAAGCCGCTAGCGCGAGCGGCGGCGGTCGGCGTTAGCCGGCCGCTGTAGCCCCCAGTGTCTAATAGGGGGGCAAATACAAGTAACAAGAAATCCGACGGTAGGCATAAAACGCCCGTGGCAAGGCCTTGCCGCACAGGCGGAACGCCAAATTGCTGTTAGGACGCATAGAAAGGAGCTAACATGCTCAAAGACTTAAACTTAATTGGCGGTATGACCAACAAAGATTGGCTTGATCAAGTCCACGACGAGATGCGCGACAATGGTATTACACAAGGCCAGCTCGCCGACATGGCTAATTACAGCCGGTCACACCTGAATCAACTGCTGGGTCGCAAGAAGCCACTCAACGATAAAGCCCGATTAGAACTATCATTGGCGTTGCGTGCGTTGACCGGTCAGAATAATCTGGACGTCTGTATCGACTATCTCGGCATCACCTTCAAGACGCACGACTACGAAGAACTGATCAACGAACTGTTCCAAATTAGCCCGATCCATTTCAATCTTCACGAGGGCGCTCACTACGGTTATTCAGCAACCCTGATATGCGGTGAAATCAATATTATGTTATCGCCTTACCAAGACGTGGATGCCGAAGACTACAATCCGAAAGACGACAGTGGCACAATGATTGAACTTAAAGGTCAAGGGTGCCGCTATGTCGAATCATATCTGCGATCACAGAACCGGACTTGGTATGACTTCTTGGAAGCGTGTATCAAACTTGAATGTCACTTCACCCGACTTGACTTAGCCATCAACGACCGCAACGGGTTACTAGATGTGCCAACACTAATCGAGAAGTGCGACCGTGATGAATTCAGCTCGCGCTTTCGCGGGTTCAGGGATAACCGCACCAAACAGTGGCACGCCTCTGGACGTACGTTGTATCTCGGCTCACCACAAAGCGAAGTCAATTTCTGTATCTACGACAAGGCGTTTGAGCAACATCAGAAACACCCAGAAATCGCCATCGAAGAGCAACCAATCCGTACCCGCTTTGAAGTACGCCTACGCCGCGAGCGTGCCGCCACAGCGGTTGAGCATCTATTAGCGACACGTGATCCTGAGCAAGTCGTGTTCGGCATCATCAATCAGTATTTGCGTTTTCTCACCCCCAGCCACAAACCGAAAAGCGAGTGGGCGTTAGATCCCCGCTGGGCAGCATTCATCGGTAACAATCGGGATAAGTTGCGCCTGTCCACTAATCCGGAGCCGTTGAACTATGACCACATTACGCGATGGTTAAGAAAGCAAGTCGCACCCTCGCTCAAGATGTTGCAGGTGATTGACCAGTACAACAACACGAACGAACTCAAGGCTATCATTGACAGTGGTAAATTGACGCAACGCCACTGGGACGTGATCCACCATTTTCAGCATCAACGCAACGGTATTATGACAGATTCAAAGCAACGTGAGAAATCAAAAAAGAGCGACTACGCCGACCAAAGCAAGTAGTCACCCTTCACAGATAAACTATGGGTTCTATCTGGTTTGATTATCTCACTCCCACCAAACTTTAGGAAGTGATTTGATTGAATATTAATGCACCAGAACAGCCAGTCTTCCTGACGATGACAAGAGCTGACCTTATCAAGCTGGGATACAGTCCATCGCAAGCAAGCCGTATCATCAAAATGGCAAAAGAGTTGTTGCTCAAACAAGGCCTCGGATGGTACGGTAAGAAAGGCGTAGACCGTGTTCCAGTGGAAGCAGTAGACGCAGTATTAGGCTTGAAACTAAGCCAACTTGAGGGTGCACCAAGTGGCCTTTCCGCAGTTAAGGAGGAACTATCTTGACTACGAAAGACCCAATTACAAAACAAGCGGATGGTACTTTTAGCTTCCGCGTAAGCTTAGGAACTGACAAACGGACTGGCAAGCGAATTCAAAAGCGTGCCAGCGGCTTCAAAACGAAAACGGAGGCGAAAAAAGCACGAGTTGCAATGTTGGTGGCGGGGGTCGCCGATGATGAGGACATCAAGAAGACTAAGTTTGGCGAATTTATGGAAGACGTGTTCAAACCTTGGTATAAAACCCAAGTGAAACCACGTACCTACCGCCAACGGCTAGTCTTGATGAACAGTGAGTATCTGACTAGATTCAATGACATCATCATTGACCAAATTCGGCCGATTGATGTGCAACATTGGCAAGTCAGCGTACTCAAAGGCTGTAAGCAATCTTATGCGCGTACTATCAACATTATGTTAGGTCAAGTGCTAGGACGGGCTAAGGCGCTAGGTATCATCACCGAGAACCCAGTCCGGGTCGTTGGCCTCATCAAAAAGAAGAAAGCGAAGATCCAGTTCTGGACGCAAGCCGACTTCCAAAAGGTGCTCGCCAAGACAAATACCGACACGTACACGGGCCGCTTTGATTACACGATGTTGTGGTTCATGTTCATGTCAGGCTTGCGTAGCGGTGAAGCACGAGCGTTGAAGTGGGCAGACGTTGATCTCGAAGCTAAGACCGTGAACGTCAATAAGACGATGGACTATCACAACCGCAACTGGTTTGAAACACCAGCGCCAAAGACCGCCGCTAGTCGCCGTACCGTGGCACTTGATGATGATACCGTGGCGTGCTTAGGCGCGTGGCAGACCGCACAAGCGGCGATGGTGAATTCCGAGTGGGTATTCTCACGTGATGGGATTCCGTGCTCTGACCAGCAATTCATTGATATTGTGGACGCGTACAGCACACTCGCTAAAGTTCAGCGAATTACCGTGCACGGGCTTCGCCACTCGCATGTGTCGCTGTTGATCAGTCTCGGTGAAAATCCGCTCCAGATCAAAGAACGTCTGGGACATGAAGACATCGAAACGACGCTTGGCACTTATGGTCATCTCTACCCCAACAGTAACTTTGAAGTCGCAAAAAAGCTCAACGGGATCTTCTCCGAGGAGGCGCCCAGTGAGCCAAAATAATTTGAAAAGGGTCAAAACTGTGCCACCGTAAAATCGGTGGTGCTAGAAACGTTGATACCACGGGACGGGTGCGAGATGTGCCATTGTTCCCGGGAAATAATCTTTTTAGTTCAAGCCAAAAGATATAGATTGAGGCATGTTAGAAATACTGATAACATCAATGATTTTAGGCGATAATATTTTATTAACATTTCAATCTTAAACTAACTAGATTTTTTATTTTAACAAAACACCATAGTTTAAAAATTCAAATTCAGTTTTTCATTTCATGGTAGCATAAAAAAAGCAGGAAGGAACCCGGATTTTTATCCAAGTTCCTTCCTGCTTTTTCTTAACTAATATTCTGGTTACTGTCTAGAAGTTGCTTAATACATTGGCGTTCAATTTTTTAATAATTAATTTTGCTAACTCTAATGCATTTTGATAGTCTTCCAAAGCAATAAAACAATACGGCGTATGCGCATATCTTACCGGTACACTAATGACGATGGTAGGTGCCCCATTATAACGATTAATAATTGCACCGTCTTGTCCGCCACCAGTTCTAACTGATCGCTGAACTGGAATATTGTTTTCAGCAGCAACATCTAACGCAAAACGTTGAAAATGTGGATTAGTAACAATAGTTGAATCAAAATCACGTAGCATTGGGCCTTTACGTAACCCAGATTGAATTAAATAATCCGGCATAACAGTATCATCAGCTGGTGCACCTTCAAAAACGATTGCTAAATCTGGTTTGATTTTACGAACGACAACTTCTGCACCGCGATCGCCAACTTCTTCTTGAGAAGAGAGTCCAGCAACAACATCAACATCCAATTGTTCAGTGGCAATATCATTCATTGTCGCAGCCAACAATGCCGTCCCAATTCGATTATCAAATGCTTTTCCTAAGAACAGCCCAGACTTCTCATTGTATTCACAAGTAACATCAGGAACGACTGGTGCACCAATTTCAATTCCATACACGTCACGAACTTCTTGAGCACTTGAAGCACCAACATCGATACTCAATTCATCCGGCTTAGGTAACCGTGTCCGCTCTTCAGCTGTCATGAAATGCGGTGGTGTACTACTTACAATTCCAGATAGCCATTCACCATCGTGATTACGAACTTTAACCTTTTGTGCAGGAACCGTAACCATGGCCCAGCCGCCAACATTAACGAACATCATTTGACCATTTGGCTTAATTGCTCTAATCATAAAACCAACTTCATCTGAATGGGCGTCCAACTCAACAACTGGTCGATCACCACTGTTGAATGGTTGGTTGACGAAAACATTCCGCATATGATCTTCAGTAACCGTGCCCGCATCTTTAACCTCATCTTTGAATAATGCCGTCACTTCATCTTCAAATGAGGATATACCACGTGCATTGGATAAGTCTTGAATCAATTGAATCGATTTTTCTTTTTTCATTTTTTTTGCCCCTTTGTCATTGTTTCACGTGAAACTTTCTCTTATATTTTATCATTTTATAGTTATAAAAGGTCAAACACCCTAATTGTTTATATTAACCCGTTCAACTATTTAACTAATGTCCAGTCATTCTCATTCTTTAATTGTAACTAACTGTTTATATTGTCAAAATACAAAAACAATCCAGCTTCATTAATGTTTTTCACAACTACCTCGCTAGTTATTGTAAAAGTACCAGCCTTTTCTTGCCATAACGGTGTTGCAAAACGAGACGAAAAGCCTAGCTCAGCATTAGCATTTAATTCTGGTTATGATTTCAGTTTTGCACCTGCGAGGATCACGGCTTTGCAGCGCTTACACCAATAAACAGCTGCTCTGATGCCAGCGTAGTTAGTCGTAAATGCTATTTAAACACCCTCTTTATTTCAACGCTGTTGTGCCTTAGCAGAACGATTCTTAGCTAACTCAATATTAAATCCTAAAGCTGTCATGATTGGTATGTGATTCTACCAATAGCTCTGCAGAATCCGCCATTGATTACGCGCAACTTTTCTGGATCTAATTCATTAATTTTTAACCCGTTCTCTCGGGCCTGTTCCACAATGAAGTGCGTAAAATACTTAGGCTCCATCGTCTCTGGCATTTTGATCTGAACCGCCCATATTACTCCCTTGTCATTAGGAACAACCTGAACGCCGATTAAAGCTAAACCAACATGGTATAATGCAACTGTTCCAGACTGTACTCTTACTTTATCGACATTTAGCGTAATTTTACCAACTGTATTACCGAAATCCAATGATAATTGTTCATTTTACTAGCTACCTTCAATTTTCCTCACAATACTCTCCTTTATAGAAATAATTTAGAATAGATAAAAATTGCACTAATTGAGTACATTACTTGAATCTAACTCCATTAAACGTTGAGCAAGTTCTGCATTGACAATTCGCAATAAAATAGCATTATAATTGTTAAACGCTTTACCAATATCGCCATACCAAACAATATTATCAATAATTACGTATTCTGTCCGTGTAGATTTTGCGATTATTAAACGCATATCGTGATTTTTTGACATACTTTTAATCCATTTGACTACTTTGACACTAGAACTAATGATAATTTGCTTATCAACATCGTTAATATCATCCTTTAATTGCACCAAAAAATTATTCTCTTGATATAACAAGGAAAATCTATTTTCCCCGTCGTCAAACAAACGATAATTTAACTTTGCATATAACTTTAATCGCTTTTGATACATCTTGTTAAACATTGGAATAGCATAATCAACATAATCGTATACACGTAATTCTGATTTAGTATCCAAATCACGGTTCATTCTGCCGATATATTGTTGCAATCTTCCTGACCAAGAAATAGGCATTGTTAATATTAACGTATCAATTGATGGAACATCAAATCCTTCACCAGCATACTTTCCTGTTGCAAGGATAATATAGGTATCAGTATCATTTTTTATATTCTCAATAATAGTTCTATTAAGCTTATCCTTCTGACGCCCAGAAAGTTCATAATAAGATATCTTTTCGCGTCTTAGTAACTCAATTAATCGATCAATATGAGTTAAACGTTCAGTTAAGACAATAATATGTCTTTTGTCATGATAATTTTGTTTAATGTCGTTAATTATCTGTTCATTTCGATCTTTACTGTTAACGATGAGTTTATAATTCTCATTAATTGTATTGTTCAATGCTTCATTACCCAATTCATTAATACTAGTAAATCTTGAGTGGAGCACGTAACTAACACTATTGAGATATTTTTCATCTATTTTTGCCGTTTCATACTTAATATCTCCAATGCGCATATACGTGATCTTTTCTAGTTTGTCACTACGTTTTACTGTTGCCGAAAATCCGTATATATATTTGGCTGGAATCCTTTCAATTAAATGTTCATATGTCTTGGCAGCAGCATGATGAACTTCGTCAATTATAACCATTCCATAGTCAGATAAAATTGCTTCTAAATCATGACGCTTCACCAACGACTGAAATGTAGCAACATCCACATTACCACTTCGCATAAACTTTTGACCGTACATTTCACCAATCTTGGGTTTCTTCTTAACTCGCCCTTTTGGTGTATATTCTTGGAATGGTTCATTTTTCAAATCTAAAAAATTTTCAAGTGAGTCCTTCCATTGTTCTGCTAGTTGTGTCGTATGCACTAATATCAGCGTACTTACTTTTCTATCAGATATTAAAGCAATTCCCAATATAGTTTTGCCGAATCCAGTTCGTGCCGAGATTATCCCGGTCGTCTCATTTTTCAAAGCATTAAAAGCATGTTGTTGATCAGATTTTAAGACACCTTTAAATGTCATCTGTAAAATATGACCCGAATTGGTTTTATCAATAATCTTTGCCTTCGTCAAAGCTACTAAACTACCTTCGAGGCCACGAGGAAATGATAATTCATTCTCATTCTGAGAAAAAGTCGATAGATATCGTGGAACTCGATAGGTTGAACGTCGTTGATTTTGTAATTTATAAAATTCTGGGTTTGAGAAAGTTGCCATACGCTTCAGTTCTGCAATCTGGTATGCTGATAACTTTTTAGTTGGAATATGTAATACGGCATCCTTATTTACTTGTAAATCTGGATATTTTTCATCATCTGACTCGCGCAAATCTTGTTGCTCAATATTTTTTGTCAATTGACACTTTGCGCTCAACGTTCCTTGAAATTCATTTACCTCATCAAGAGTATACTGTTTCACTTTAGATAAATATTCCCATTGATTTTGAATGGGCAATAATTGGTCATCTAGAAATACAGAACAATTTTCTGCAGCTCGCTTCCCTTGTAATGGAGCCGAGATCAAATTGCCAAAACCACCACGCGGAATAAAATCCTGGTTGGGAAACATGCGATCAAATGCATCAAAAGACATACCTGGATTTTGATACATTGCAATATTAAGAATTGTTGAACCCAATTGTCTAGCAGTCTTGGCAGAAATACTTTCTGAGAATAAAATCCACAAATGACTACCATTTCCAGAACGGGACAGCTCAACCTCAATTTGTAAGCCGACCGATTTTGCAATACTTACAATACTTTTGGTAATTGCCTGCCAATTCACTTTATCTATATCGAGCACAAGAAAATTACAGGTACTATCCTTGTCCAGTGGGAAAAGTCCAATCATTTTTTTACCAGTTAAATGATCCCTAATTACTTGATCAGTTAGTTGTTTATATTGATCACGCTTTCCGAACACTCTATCAGGCGTAAATTTACGCTCACCATTTTTAAAATATTCAATCGCATACACATCATGTCGTGACCTGAACAATTTTTTAAACAGCATAACTTGCTCATTTAAATGACTAAATTGAGAGCTTTCAGTCTGTGGTTTAACCATATTTGCCATAAATCGTGTTTTAGATATCACGTAAATTGTATCGTCTTTCTCCACAACAAATACGACGACATATTGCTTTTGCTCAAGATCATACGCAATGTGTAGCACATCAACTATCTTACAATTTTTTGAATAATAGCGTCCTTTTTTTATTTCCACGAATTATCACCTGAGAGTAATGTCATATTTAAGCTACACTTAATCTGAATCGAGTTTAAAACCCCCACTCAAGTCTTCACACTAAGCATAGCATTATCTCGTTATTATTCATAATTAACCTTATTATTTTTGCACCACTCGATTGCAATTTTACGATATGTCAAATCCTTAAAATCATACCACTATTGCAACAAGCCTAATCTTTCAACCGTATCACGAAAATTACGAAATGCACCTCGACAGCATATGCTGCGATCGAGCCGATCCCGATCTTCTTCTGATGTAACCAAAATGAATTTTTCCATGATGTGATAATCATTTATATCATATTTAGATGGTAATTCTAAATACTGCTCAGAATTTTCTTCAACATTATCAAGTGACCCGTCTTCATCACTATAATCACTAAATCAGAGCACTTGGTCAGTAACCTTATTAAAGCATTAGGTATCATCATCCGTCATTTAGAATCTCATTTAAGAAGCTTTCGTTTTAGACCTGGCGAATGAGGTAATTAGACCTTCTTTCAAACTGATCATTTTCATATTCACGTGTGTCTTATTAAAGTCAATTTTAAATCTATATCATCATTTTATATCTTATTATCTTAGTGAGCAGTATTCTGATTATTTATTAAGAATAATTTTGCATATCACAATTATTATGCGTCCTACATTTTATGTGTTATAATACTCTACGGTGCCAAACCCATGAGAGCGAAGATTGCTGGCGTGTAATACGTTTTGAAAACAATCTTGCGTTCTCTTTTTTATGCGAAAAAATAGAGCTGGAATAAAAATCCCAACTCTATTTTTCCGTTGTAGCGGGACAAAAGCCTGAGCCTGTTTTTAACTATATTCTTTAAATATGTCCGTTAAGTACTGATTGTTTCCAAACATCTTTTAAAACAATTGTTTGTTCACGATCCGGGCCAACAGAAAATGTAGCTAATGGTAATTTGACTAATTCTGAAATACGTTGAACATAACGTTGAGCATTTTCTGGGAGATCAATTAAATTTTGTGCGTGCGTAATATCTTCTTGCCATCCCGGAAATTCTTCATAAATTGGTGTGCAATCTGCAATATCTTTAAGACTAGCAGGATAATAATCAATACGCTGGCCATGAAGCTCATAAGCAACACAAATTTTAATTGTCTCTAGCCCAGTTAAAACATCAATTGAATTAAGGCATAGTTCGGTAACACCGGCAACTTTACGAGAATGATTCAAGACAACCGCATCCAGCCAACCAATTCGTCGAGGCCGCTTGGTAACAACACCATATTCGTGACCAGCATCACGCAGATAGTCCCCTATTTCATTGGTTTGCTCGGTAGGAAACGGGCCGTCACCAACTCTAGACGTGTATGCTTTAGCTACACCAACGACATGATTAATTGCCTGTGGTCCAATGCCTGCGCCGACTGAAACGCCACCAGCTGGATTAGAAGAAGTAACATAAGGGTACGTTCCGTGATCAAGATCTAACATGATTCCTTGAGCGCCCTCGAACAATAAGTTCTTACCATCTTCAATAGCATGATTCAATAATTCACTACTATCAACAACATACTTCTTTAATTGTTGACCATACTCAAAAAATTCACTAAAAATAGTGTCATAGTCTAAAGCATCTTGATGGTAAATTTTTGTTAATAATTCGTTTTTAAACTTCAAGTTAATAGTAAGTTTCTTAGCAAAAACATCTTTGTCAAGTAAATCAACCATACGAATTCCAGAACGTTCAGCTTTATCAGTATATGCCGGTCCAATACCACGATTAGTGGTGCCAATTTTATTATCATGACGATAATTCTCTTGTGCTTGGTCAAGAGCAATATGATAAGGCAAGATAATGTGAGCACGATCAGAAATCACGAGATTATCAATGCTAACACCAGCCTCATGGAGTCGTGTAATTTCTGCAACAAGAGATTTAGGATTGAGGACAATACCATTTCCCAAGACGCATGTCTTATTTGCACGCAAAATTCCTGAAGGAATCGTCCGCAAATGGTAAGTTTGACCGTTTTCTTTAATCGTGTGTCCTGCATTATCGCCGCCTTGATAGCGTGTCACGATATCAGCATCTCGACTCAAAAAATCTGTAATCTTACCTTTTCCTTCGTCGCCCCACTGCATTCCCACTACAACTGTTCCAGACATTTTTCTGCCACCTTTTAAAATTGTTAACTACATCATGGATTCTATCATTAATAGTTCTTATTTTCAACGTTTTGAAAATTATTAATGTTTTATAAGTTAAAAAAAGTTGTAAAAGACGGACAATTGTCTTTTGCAACTTTTTTATTTCCCGGAAAATAATTCTTTATTGTGGTATCATATCTCGGTTTGAAACGGATGCAAATTTATTATATGACTTAACAAAGAGTAACTGTACAGTTCCTCTTGCACCAGCACGATTTTTCTCAATGATAACTTCCACAGGTCCAACATTTTGATCGTCATCATCTTGTTGAGCAGGAGCAGCACCAGTGTCCCCATCCTCATCTTCTGAACGATAATAATCTTCACGATAAAGAAAGGCAACAATATCAGCATCTTGTTCAATTGAACCAGATTCACGAATATCAGACAAAACTGGTCGTTTATCTTGACGTTGCTCCACGCCACGAGATAACTGAGATAAGGCAATGACAGGAACATGAAGCTCTTTAGCTAACATTTTTAGTTGTCGAGAAATTGCTGATACTTCTTGTTGTCGATTTTCTTGCCCACTACCTTCAATTAACTGCAAATAGTCAACGACAATCAGACCTAAATTCTTTTGTTCTTGTTGTAGTCTACGACACTTGGCACGAATTTCTGCCATTTTAATACCAGGAGTATCATCAATATAAATCTTAGCCTTTGACAGACTGGCCATAGCTACCATTAAATGATCCCATTCTTCATCAGTTAACTGACCTGTTCGCAAATGATTCGATTCAATATTCCCTTCTGCACAAATCATTCGATTCACTAATTGTTCAGCGCCCATTTCCAAACTAAAAATAGCGATGGAAACATCTTCATTCTTGGTGCCGATGTTTTGCGCAATGTTTAGCGCAAAGGCAGTTTTACCAACACCAGGGCGGGCTGCCAAAATAATTAACTCATCTTCATGTAATCCGGCCGTAATTTTATCTAGGTCAGCATAACCTGTCGATAAACCTGTAATCGTACTATCTTGTTTCGTTAGTTCATCAATGTTTGCCATTGATTCCAACAAAACATCACTGATTTGTTTAAAACCGTTGCGATTACGATTTTGACTGACGTCCATAATTTGTTTTTCAGCGTCATCAAGAATCGTTGTTGCATCATCATCTTGCTGATAACTCTGATTAACAATATGCGTTGCTGTACCGATTAAGCGGCGCAACATTGACTTTTCTTCAACAATTTTGGCATAGTAACTAACATTGCGATATGAGGGTGTGTTAGACGCAAGCTCAGCAATATAAGTGGCGCCACCAACATCTTCGAATTGATGATGGCTCTCTAACTCGCTACGCACCGTTACAACGTCAATCGCATCCTGACGATCACTAATGTTAATCATGGACTGAAAAATAACCTGATGTGCTCGCCGATAGAAATCCTCCGGCGTCAGATATTCCATTGCGTCAACAATTGTATCAGGACGTAAAAAAATTGAACCTAAAACAGCTTGCTCTGCTTCTTCACTGTGTGGTGGCAGTTGATTTTGTAAATTATCCATGGGTAACCTCTCAACCTGAATACATGAACCTAGTAAAAAGTTTGGCACAAAATAATGCCAAACTTAGAAAAATGTTACTATTTTATTCAGCAGTAATATGAACCCGAATCGTTGCATTAACCCCATTATAAAGTTTAACAGGGACATTAGTATAACCTAACGTTTTAATCGGTTCGGCTAACGTTAATTTACGCTTATCAAGCTCAATACCAAATTGTTGTTCAAGCGCCGTTACAATTTGTTTACTAGGTACAGAACCAAATAAACGACTATCTGAACCTGCTTTAGATTTAATTGCAACAACCGTTTTATCATCCTCGAGTTGTTCTTTAACTTGCTTAGCGGCCGCTTTTTCATTAGCAGCAACTTTTGCCTCAGCTTTTTGTTGTGCTTCCAAGTGACTAACTGCTTGTTTCGTAGCTTGTTCAGCTTTACCAGTCTTGATTAAGAAATTACGCGCATATCCGTCAGGAACTTCTTTAACCTGGCCACGCTTACCCTTACCACGAACATCTTCCAAAAAAATAACTTTCATGAATAAGTACCTCCTAAGGAACTCTGAGTTTATTAATCTTGTAACTTATTTAAAATATCAACTAATTGTTGTTTAGTAGCAGCAATGGTCGTATCTTTTAATTGCGTCGCAGCATTAGACAAGTGACCGCCACCACCCATTTGTTCCATAACCACCTGCACATTGATTTTACCAAGACTTCGCGCTGAAATACCAATTACATCATCAGAACGGCGGCTAATAACAAATGATGCATCAATCCCTGCTAATTTTAACATAGTATCTGCAGCCTGTGCGGCAATGACTGGATCATAAGAACGATTTTCTTCACCTAAAGCAATAGCCATGTTGCTTGTCACCATTTCTAAATTATCTATTAAGTGATTACGCTGAATAAATTCATCAGTATTTTCTTTCAATAACTGTTGTACCATCCCGTTATTGGCACCGACGGATCGCAAGTAACTAGCTGCATCAAAGGTTCTTGTACCGGTTCGTTGTGAGAAGGATTGTGTATCAACTGAAATACCTGCTAACATAGCTGTCGCTTCGATCTTGTTTAACGGTTCAACATCAGTTGGCTGATATTCAAAAATTTCAGCAATCAATTCGCAAGTTGAAGAAGCATAAGGTTCAATATACGTTAACATAGGATTTTCTGGAAACTCTTCGCCACGGCGATGATGATCAATAATGACAACCCGTTGCTTAAGACGTTCGTATAGCACAGGACTAATGGAAATAGATGGCTTAGAATGATCGACCATAATTAGCATACTATCGCTACTTGCCATCTCCAACGCTTGCTCTGGTGTGACGACACTTTGGTAAATTTCTGGATAGTCTTTAATATCGGTAACCAATCGTTGAACGTCAGTATGAATTGAGTTTTGATCTAAGATAATATGACATTGAATTCCATTCATTTGAGCAATTCTACGAATACCTAACGAAGCACCTACGGCATCCATATCAGGATGATTGTGCCCCATGACAAAAATATCATGAGCAGAAACAAATAAGCCTTGTAACGCATGACTGACCATCCGTGCTCTAACCCGAGTTCGCTTCTCCATTGGATTAGTTTTACCACCGTAGAAATGAGCTTGTTGACCTTTGGCCCTAACAACAACCTGATCACCACCACGTCCTAAAGCCAAATCTAAGTTACTCTGGGAAGTAATGGCCAACTCAGCTAGATCATCACTACCATATGCAAAGCCAACACTTAACGTAACTGGAAAATTCTGAACTGAGGTATCTTCACGAATCTTATCCAGAATTTGAAATTTATTCGATTCTGCCTTAGCTAGCGCCTTAGCATAAGCTAAAATAAAGAAATGATCTTCGTCAACACGCTTCAAAAACATTTGATAATTACTAGCCCAATCTGTTAACCGGTTAGTTAAATAATTGCTGAGATTGGAGACACCTTGATCATCCATCGTCTGGGTAATTTCATCATAATTATCGACAAAAATCTGACCAATTACAATTTGCTGATCATTAAAACGTTGTTCAATATTGGCTGAACGAGTTACATCTAATAGATATAGTGCACCAACTTTTTCTTGAACAGTGATTTCAAACTTTCGTTCATTCCAATCAATAACTTGTGTTACCTCATCGTCTTGATGCTGTTCGATCATTTTAGCCAAGGATTGATCAACATCTTGAACCTTTTTGCCAAGCACCTGTTGATCACCAAGATATTCTTGAAAGGTTGGATTGACCCATTGAATTTCATTCTTTTTATCAAATAACATAATTCCAATGGGCATTTGAATCAGTGCAGCCTGCTCACCTTGCTTAATTCTATAAGAGAGGTCAGAAACATACTTGTTGGTATTTTTAAAAATCACTTCAAAACCATAGAAAACAACACCAATCAATAAAATCATGGCAACTAGAAAAATAATGCCAAAAATTGGTGCAATAATTAACGCGATTATACTGGCTAATACTGTAATACCAACAACTGTTAAAGCAATTATTCGTAATTGGAAATCGGCAAAAAAAGTTGGTAAGGCAACTTTTCCACGAAACCAACTTAATATTTTTTTCATAGTACTCCTTAAAATTATTCATCAGACAATAATCTTCAATAATTCCGACATCATAACACGTCACTTGTGCCTATTTTACCATAAAAGCTTATAAAATTCTTTAGAAACAAACAGTGTTTTATGATCGCGCTCATTACGATAATTTAACTAACCGATTACTATCATCAGTTAGCGTTTAAAGGCCTTGTTTTGACTCCTAACGGATTTAAGGCCACCTTTTAATTTCTCCCTACTGAGAATAGTTAATGCTTAATATGGCTGTAATTTTGGCGAAATCAGCCCTTTTAGTCGTAACTGATTGGTGGGCACAAAAAAAGAACCGCAAATTGCGGCCCTTCTTAATTTACTTTTTAGTCTTCACCAACAAATGGTAATAAGGCCATAATACGAGCACGCTTGATAGCAACGGTTAACTTGCGTTGGTTTTTAGCGCTAGTACCAGTTACTCGGCGTGGTAAAATTTTACCTCTTTCAGAGATAAAACGTTTCAACAATTCTGTGTCCTTGTAATCGATGTACTCGATGTGATTAGCAGCGATAAAATCGACTTTACGGCGACGACGGCCGCCACGACGTTGTTGAGCCATGTGTATTCCTCCTCTCAAGCGTTATTTCGAATTTTCAATTTAGAATGGTAAATCATCATCAGAAATATCAATTGGTTCCCCATTATTGGCAAATGGATCATCGCCAACAGGTTCCTGTTGTTTACTCTGATTACTGTAATTATTATTTGTATTATTTGATTGACTATAACTATTGTTAGAATTACTTGAGCTAGTTGCTTGACCAGAGCCAGCATGTGAACTCTTAGGTTCCAACAATGAGAAATTATCAACGACAACTTCAGTTACATACACACGCTGGCCTTGTTGATTATCATAAGAACGTGTTTGAATCCGTCCGTCAATACCAACTAAGGAACCCTTATGCGTAAAGTTCTTGAAGTTTTCAGCTGACTTACGCCAAATTACACATTGAATAAAATCAGCTTCACGATCACCTTGGGCATTTGTAAATTGACGATTAACAGCAATAGTGAAAGTTGCAACAGCAGCACCACTACCGGTGTAACGCAAATCAACGTCCTTTGTCAGTCGGCCAACAAGTACTACACGATTAATCATTTAAAAATCCCCTTTCGTATTGAAAAAATTAGTTTTTATCATCACGTTTAACGATCATGCTACGTAAAACAGATGTGTCGATTTTTGAAAGACGATCGAATTCATCGATAGCTTTTGAGTTATCAGCTTTTACGTTAACGATATGATAAATGCCTTCGCGGTAATTCGAGATTTCGTAAGCAAGACGACGCTTAGACCAATCTTTAGAATCAACCACTTCAGCACCATCAGCACCTAAAATTTCGTCATAATGCTTGATTAAAGTTGCTTTTGACTCATCATCAAGATCTGGCTTAATGATATAAGTAACTTCGTAAAATGTTTCTGCCATGGTTATACACCTCCTTATGGACTATTGGTTCTTATCTACTAAGAACAAGGAGTAAGCAACAAATAGTCTGCTCACAAACTAGTAGTTTATCATAGATAAGACCTTTAAACAACAAAAAATCGCTCCGACTTTAAAAAGTAACGTTTATTTTGCTACAAATTTAAATACGTCAAAACGACTTATTTTAACTTTTAATTATCTAAAAATTAAGCTTCTGGATCTTGAGGATCATCCGATTCGGACACATCTTGATCAGCAGCTTCAGCCCGATTAACTAATTCTTGAACATCATCAGGTAGCGACCTCGGTGCTTCCGTTTCATCACCTACAACAGGTATTGAAGCTTCAGATGCAGTCGTGGTAGCAGCTGTCTGTTCATCTTCTGGATCTTCATGATTAACTTTAGCTAAAGTAGCAACTCTAGCGCCATTATCAACCTTAATCAATCGAACACCCAGAGTCGCCCGTCCTGTTTGTGAAACATTTTGAACTGGGAAGCGAATTAAAACACCCTCTGTGGTAATCAACATTAAATCTTCACTACCATTAACAGCAACTAATCCGGCTAATGGACCGTTTTTCTCTGTAATATTAGCTGTCTTAATCCCTTTACCACCGCGACCCTTAATTGGATATTCACTAACAGCAGTTCGTTTACCATAACCATTCTCAGAAATTGTTAAAATTTCTTGGTCAATGGTTAAAATTGCGGAACCAATCACATAATCGTCAGCGCGTAAGCGAATACCGCGAACGCCTGCTGCAGTCCGCCCCATTGAACGAACTGTCTCTTCGTTGAAAGAAACTGCATAACCTAAGTGCGTTCCGATTAAAATATTTTGTTTACCATCAGTTAGTAAGACGTTCGTTAACTCATCACCATCACGTAGCGTCAACGCGCGTAATCCGTTGCTTCGAATATTGGAGAATTCATTAACCGGTGTCCGTTTAACTGTACCTAAGCGCGTGATGAAGAATAAGCTATCATCGTCATCAACATCATGAACATTAATTACTGTTTCAACATTCTCGCCAGTGTCAACGCCCAATAAATTAATAATAGGAATTCCTTTAGCCGTTCGTCCGTATTCAGGAATTTCATAACCTTTGGCGCGATAAACTTTACCCGTATTCGTAAAGAACAACAGTGTGTCATGAGTTGACGTATAAATTAATTGTTCAATGAAGTCATCATCATGAACACCCATACCTTGAATACCCCGGCCACCACGATTCTGAACTTTAAATTCATTTGCTGGTAGACGTTTAACATAACCGTTATGAGTAAGTACAATCATAACTTCTTGCTCTTCAATTAAGTCTTCGTCTTCAAGACTCAATTCTTCGCCCACGAGTAATTCAGTACGACGATCATCGCCGTAACGTTTCTGAATCTCTAATAATTCCTCATAGATAATTTGATCAATACGTTCAGATCGTGCCAAAATATCTTCCAAATCAGCAATTGTTTTCATCAATTCGGTATACTCAGCTTCAATCTTGTCGCGTTCCAAACCAGTTAAGCGAACTAACCGCATGTCTAAAATTGCTTGAGACTGCTTATCACTCAATTCAAATTGACTCATCAAAGTATTTTTAGCAATTTCACCGGTTTGAGACCCACGGATAATTCGAATAATCTCGTCAATATGATCTAAGGCAATTCGTAACCCTTCAAGAATATGAGCACGAGCTTTAGCCTTCTTAAGATCAAATTCCGTTCGCCGCCGAATAACTTCTTCTTGATGAACCAAGTAATATTGCAAGATTTCTTTAAGGCTTAGTTGTTTTGGCGCACCATTAACGATAGCCACCATATTAAACCCGAAAGTCGTTTGCATTGGCGTTAACTTATAAAGATTATTCAGCACAACTGAAGCGCTTGTATCACGGCGAATATCAATAACAACTCGCATACCTTCACGGTCAGATTCATCAGTTAGATCGACAATTCCATCAATACGTTTGTCACGGGCTAATTCGGCGATTCGCTCTACTAATTTAGCTTTATTGACCATATAAGGAATTTCACTAACGATAATTCGTTCTCGACCATTTTTTAGCGTTGTTACTTCAGTCTTAGCCCGAAGAATAATCGTCCCCTTACCTGTTTCATAAGCTCTACGAATTCCAGACTTACCCATAACAATTCCACCAGTTGGAAAATCAGGACCAGGTAAAGCCTCCATCAAATCAGCAGTAGTCGCATCTGGGTTATTCATCAATAAATGTAACGCACTAATTGTCTCGGATAAATTATGTGGTGGAATATTAGTTGTCATACCAACAGCAATACCAGTAGCACCATTAACTAATAAATTAGGAAAACGTGATGGTAAAACAACAGGTTCACGTTCACTCCCATCATAGTTAGGCTGATAGTCAATTGTATTTTTATTAATATCGCGTAACATTTCAACGGCAATTTTGCTCATCCGCGCTTCGGTATAACGCATAGCGGCTGCACCATCACCATCAACTGAGCCAAAGTTACCATGACCGTCAACTAACATATAACGGTAACTAAAATCCTGGGCCATTCGAACCATGCCTTCATAGATTGAAGAATCACCATGAGGATGGTATTTACCCATAACATCACCAACAATACGTGCCGATTTTTTATATGGTTTATCTGGCATAACGCCTAGTTCGTTCATCCCATATAAAATTCGCCGCTGAACTGGTTTTAAGCCGTCACGAACGTCTGGCAAAGCCCGCGCGACAATGACACTCATTGCATAATCCAAAAATGAATCACGCATTGTTTTAGATAAATTAACTGTTTCAATGCGATGGTCTTCAAATTCTGCCATTTACTTCGCAAACTTCCCTTCTAAACATCCAAGTTCTTAGTATATTTTGCATGAGACTCAATAAATTCACGTCGTGGACCAACATTATCACCCATTAACATTTGAAAGACATCATTGGCTTCTTCAGCATCAGTAACTTCAACTCGATCTAAACGCCGATTCTCAGGATTCATAGTAGTATCCCAAAGCTGTTCGGCATCCATTTCCCCTAAACCTTTATAACGCTGAATCGCTGGTTTTGGTGAAACTGGTAGTTGTCCTATGACTCCATCAAGTTCTTCATCAGAATCAATGTAACGCATAAATTTACCCTGACGAACTTGATATAGTGGTGGCTTGGCAATATAAACATAGCCTGCCTCAACAACCGGACGCATATAACGGTAAAATAAAGTTAAAAGCAACGTTCGAATATGAGCACCATCGACATCGGCATCGGTCATGATAATCAATTTATGGTACCGCGCTTTGGTTAAATCAAAATCACTGCCAAAACCAGTTCCCATGGCGGTAAATAATGTTCGAATTTCTTCGTTGGCTAAGATCTTTTCCATTGAGGCCTTTTCAACGTTCAAAATCTTACCGCGAATTGGCAAAATAGCTTGTGTTAAACGTGAACGACCCTGTTTAGCTGAACCACCGGCAGAATCACCTTCGACAATGAATAATTCAGAAATTTCAGGATCTTTACTAGTATTATCGGCTAACTTTCCTGGTAAATTACTAATTTCCAAACCGGATTTTTTACGAGTTACTTCACGCGCATGCTTGGCGGCTAACCGCGCCTTAGAAGCCAATTGACCTTTTTCAACTACCTGCTTAGCAACTGCTGGATTTTCCATCAAAAACTTATTGAAAGTTTCTGAGAACATTTTATCTGTAACCGTTCGCGCATCAGAGTTGCCTAACTTGGTTTTCGTTTGACCTTCAAATTGTGGATCTGGATGTTTGATAGATACAACAGCAGTCATACCTTCACGAACATCATCACCAGATAAATTATCATCGTTCTCTTTAATTAAACCGATTTTTTTACCATAATCATTAATTACTCGCGTTAATGCTGCCTTAAAACCGGACTCGTGTGTCCCACCTTCATAAGTATGAATATTATTGGCAAAAGTTAACAAATTAGAATGAAAATCATCTGTATATTGAATAGCTACTTCAACATTGATCCCATTTTGTTCACCTTCAACATAAATTGGTGTGGGAAAAATTACTTCTTTACCCTCGTTTAAAAATTCAACATAACTTTGAATTCCACCAACATAATGATATTCAATTCGTTCTGCAGTTGCGGCTCGCTTATCTGTAAAGGTTAATTTTAACCCCTTATTTAAAAAGGCTAGTTCTCGAATTCGTGTATTTAGAACCTTATCATCATAAATCGTTGTCTCAGTGAAGATATCTGGATCTGGCAAGAAGTGTACTTTTGTTCCATGTTCATGTTCAGGTGCATCGTCAATAATTGCCATCTCAGTATTAACTTTACCGCGAACAAAATCCATATAATAACGTTTACCGTCACGAGTAACCGTTACATCTAATCCAGTAGATAGGGCATTAACAACCGAAGCACCTACACCGTGTAAGCCACCAGAAACTTTGTATCCGCCACCGCCAAATTTACCACCGGCATGTAGAATCGTAAAAACAGTCTCTAGTGCTGGTCGACCAGTTTTCTTTTGAATGCCAATGGGAATCCCACGACCATTATCAGTTACGGTGATACTATTATCCGGTTCTACCACAATATCAATTTGCGAGGCAAATCCTGCTAGTGCCTCGTCAATACCATTATCAATAATTTCCCAAACTAAGTGATGTAAACCTTGCGAACTGGTTGAACCAATATACATACCCGGACGTTTACGAACGGCTTCAAGACCTTCAAGAACCTGAATCTGGCTAGCATCGTACTCTTTAGCCTTTTCTTCTTTTTCTTCTAACTCACTCTCTAATTTTGAATCAGAAAGTTGCTTATTTAGTTGTTTGTTTGTTTCATCGTCCACGTTAGATCCTCCTAGCATTAATCTTAATTCTGATGAATAATTTTTCCTGAACTAACGGTAAAGGTGGTGGGTTCACCAATGATGTCACGGGCTACACCATCAAGACTTGTCGTCGTCAAAAAAGTTTGCACACGATTATGAATCGTTTGTAATAAGTGTGTTTGGCGAATATCATCAAGTTCTGATAAAACATCATCAAGTAACAAAACGGGCGTTTCACCTGTTTGCGCTCTCATCATGTCAATTTCAGCCAACTTTAAACTAAGCGCAACAGTGCGTTGTTGACCTTGGGAACCATATGTCTGCACATTTTTACCGTTAACCATGAAACTAATATCGTCACGATGTGGTCCGAGTGCAGTAGTTCCTTGCTGTAATTCGCGCTTTTGTTGTTGCTGATATTGCGCTTTTAAATATTGATAAAGCTGCTCAGAACTTTTAATCTCAACAATTGGTAAAACAGTTTGATAATCGAAAACCAACTGTTCTCGTTGTTGCGTAATTTGTTGTTGCTGTTCATTAGCATAATCGGACATTTGTTGTAAAAAGTCCTTACGTGCCCAAATGATCTCTGCACCAAAACCAGCAAGTTGGTCGGACAAAACTTCCAGATAAACTAGGTCTTTAGCTTGATGTCGTTGTAATGAACGTAGGTATAAGTTACGTTGACGCAAAATTGTCCGATATTGCGTAATGTTATACAAGTATTGATGATTAATTTGGCCAAATTCCATATCAATAAAACGTCGGCGACCAGCAGGTGAACCCTTAACCAATCCTAAATCTTCCGGCGCAAATAAAATGACATTAAATTGCCCAACATATTGAGATAGTCGTTTCTGTTCTAAATGATTAATCTTGGCACGTTTACCTTTATGGCTTAATACGATTTCGAGTGGTAATCGACCGACTCGTCTTTGAATCACACCTGAAAGTTTAGCGAAATCGTTTCCCCATTGAATTAATGACTTATCATCATTAGTTCGATGCGACCTTGCCAACGACAAAACATAAACAGCCTCTAACAAATTAGTTTTACCTTGAGCATTCTCACCAATCAGTACATTGGTTTTAGGCGAAAAATCAAGTGCTAGCGAATCATAATTACGAAAATGTGCTAATTCGAGGTGTTCTAAATACATCTTAGGCCTTCACAATTTCGTAAATTTCGCCACTATTTAATTTGATAACATCGCCTTGATACAGTTTTTTGCCACGACGATTTTCAGCTTGACCGTTTAAAATAACAGGTTGTTCTTGCAAATAGAATTTTGCCTGACCACCACTGCCAATGATGCCCTCTTCTTTTAATAATTGCGTCAAAGTCAAATAATCGGCGGTTAATTTAAGTTGTTTCATGACAATCGCTCCCACCAATATAAAAAGATAAGTTTCACTATTAAATTATACCTTTTTTAGAGTGTTAAAACAACGATATTAGAATTTTAAAGCGATTTAAGACAATTTGAAGCAAGATAATATCTTTTGACCAAAAAAACTAAAATTGCTGAAAATGAATTATATGACGATATAAGCTAATTCACCGTAAAATCATCATTTTTCGTAAACAATAAAAACAAACAAGAATTTTAAAATTTTTTCGACGTTCGAATTAATTTCAAAATCCTTGTTTGCTTTTTTAATTACTTATTTTGATTAACTTACTTAAAATGTTCTAACCGGCGTAATCAATTGAATGTAGTGCTCACCATCTTCAGACGGCATTAATGTAAATGGCCGTAAGTTAGTCGTGAAGGCTAACTTAATTTCCGTTGAACCAAAAGCACGTAAAGCATCTTTCAGGTAATCTGGATTAAAGGAAATATCTAACGCGTTCCCTGATAAAGAACTTAAACTTAACTCTTCTTCAACATTACCAACGTCAGGAGAGTTACTTGATAAAGTGCCAGTATTATCGTTTGGGTTTAACTGTAGTCGCACCACATTATTGCGGCTTTCGTGTGAAAGTAACGAAGCACGTTCAACAGATGCCAATAAAGTTGAGGCATCAATTTGAATGGTTGTTGTAGAATCGGTTGGAATTAAACGTGTCGTGTCAGGATAATTACCTTCTAGTAGTCGCGAATAGAATTGCGTTTGACCAAAAGTAAAGAGAACTTGGTTATCGGTAATCTTTAATTGAACATCATCTTGATAGTCAGCTAACATTCTTGCTAATTCAACTAAACTTTTCCCAGGAACAACGAAATCAAAATCACCTTCAATATCTGGTAAATCAATTTTGCGTTGTGCCAAACGGTGGCTATCAGTTGCAACGGCCATTAAACCGTCAGCATTGATCAAGAAATGAACACCAGTTAAAATTGGCCGACTTTCTTGAGCAGAAACAGCTAAAACTGTTTGATTGACTAAACCACGCAATAACTCTGCAGAAAATTTTAATTGACTGGCGTCACTAACTTCAGGTAAATGTGGGTAACTATTCGCATCAAAACCAATCACCGTAAATTCAGATTTGCCTGAAGTTAAAACAACCTTAAAATTGTCTTTAACTTCAAAGGTAAATGTTTCTTCTGGTAATTTCTTAATAATTTCACTAAAGAAGCGAGCAGTAATGATAACTGATCCTGTTGATTCAATTTGTAGTTTTAAAGATTCATCGCTAACCGGCAACATACTTTCGATAGAAATATCAGCATCGCTACCAGTTAACTTTAAACCCGCTTCTGTTAAATCAAACTTAACTCCGGTCAAAATTGTAATAGCCGTTTTTGATGGGACTGCTCTTAAAACATTGTTGAATTGTCGAATAAAACTAAGACGATCAATTGTGAATTTCATGAGAGAACCTCCTAGGTAGTTTTATATAAATAAAAGATTTTAAAGTAATAGTAATAGTCCTTGTTGATTATGGGGAAAAGAGTGATTGTTCTACGAGAACTCATCTTTTCCCTGTGGATAACTTGTGGATATTTTTGGTGATAGCTAAAAAGTTTTGCACAGGCTATCCTTTAAGTAATTTTTTCAAGTCACTGATTTGCGAACGTAATTCAGAATCGCGTTCTTGATCTTGTACAATTTTCTCGTGAGCATGAATGACAGTCGTATGATCTTTCCCGCCGAATTCTTTCCCAATTTTTGGTAGCGAGTTATCGGTTAATTCACGAGAAAGGTACATGGCAATCTGCCTAGGTACGACAATATTTTTAGTTCTTTTCTTGCCAGTAAGGTCCGAAACTTGCAGTCGATAGTATTGGGCGACGACTTCTTGGATCTTACTAATAGAAAGTCCGTGTTGTTGCGAAGCGTCTTTTAAACCCCTTAAAGCAGCAATAGCGGTTTCTAATGTAATATCGATTTTATTAATTGTGGCGTAGGCTTGCACCCGAACTAAAGCACCTTCGAGTTCACGAATGTTAGTGTCAATTTGCCCGGCGATATAATTCAGAGTTTGATTATCGATTTCTAATCCTTCAGCGACAGCTTTGTTGCGTAAAATCGCAATTCGTGTTTCCAAATCAGGTGGGGTGATATCAGCAGAAAGTCCCCATTTAAAACGAGAAATTAAACGGTCTTCTAATTTAGGAATGTCGCTAGGAATCCGATCAGAAGTTAGAACGATTTGTTTTTTATTCTCATACAATTTGTTGAAAGTATGGAAGAATTCTTCTTGAGTAGCTTCTTTATCTGCAAAAAACTGAATGTCATCTACTAATAATAAATCAACCGATCGATATTCTCGACGGAATTCTTCCTGACGTCGCGTTCTAATAGAATTAATGAAATCATTAGCGAATTCTTCACTAGTAACATATTTAACTTTCGCTTCGGGGTTACGTCGTAAAACTTCATGACCAATTGCTTGCATCAAATGAGTTTTACCCAGTCCAACGCCACCATAGATGTTAAGCGGATTATAAACTTGGCCAGGTTCCTCAGCTGCTGATAACGCGGCTGCCTGTGCTAAGTAATTACCAGATCCAACCACAAAACTATCAAAAGTGTACTTATCATTTAAATGCGTATCGTGAGCATAAACTTGTCCTGAGGTATCATCATTGTAAGTTGGGGGATCAACAACATCATGATTTTCATTAGGAACTGTTAAATTCAATTGAATTTTTTGACCAGTATAATCTTGAAGAATTGCTTCAGATTCAGAGACTAAGTTACGATCCCAGTAGTCACGATGAAAGGCAGAAGGTAATTCCAAAGTTAACGTGCCATTATTTAAAGATATTGGTTGTACAGGCGCGATCCAAGTATCATAACTGACAGACTCGAAATTTTTTTGTAATTCAGAAACGAGTTTTTCCCATAGTAGTTTTTCATTTGCCAAGTTGACATACTCCTTTCTTAGGAATAAAAAGATAAATTAAGTTTAGCATTCTAAAAAAAAGTTTTCCACAGGTTTTAAATAATTATCAAAATTTAATCACAGGATAGGGCTAAGTAATTCACCGGCTGTGGATAAATTGTAAAACTAAATAAAAAAATAAAGAAACAAACAATCAATTGTGGATAACTTATTGTAAAAGAGGCCTTATTTTCAATAAAGATAAAATTTCCACAGGCATTGTGGATAACTTTAAGAGATAAATGTGAGTTGTTTAAAAACTTGTGGATAATATTGTGCATTTAAAATGACTGTTCACAGATAAATCACTTTTAATTGATTAGTTGGGGATAACTTTTTGAAAGAATTTAATGATTTGTAGATAAAAAAAGTAAAAGACAGTTTCTTTTTAGTTAGGTATATGCTAGTATATTTAAGTAATTGCGCTTGAAGAAGTCGATTTAACCGATCTTCATGGTGTATCCACTGCATTATATTTAGGAGGTGTAGCACACATGACAACTAAAAGAACATATCAACCAAAGAAACGTCATCGTGAACGAGTTCATGGTTTTATGAAACGAATGAGTACAAAAAACGGTCGTAGAGTATTAGCTAGACGCCGTGCTAAAGGTAGAAAAGTATTATCTGCTTAAGGGCCACTGGGATCAGTGGTTTTTTTTATTAATTTGATTTGAAATGATGGAGATTGGACAAGTCAGATGCGTAAGTCTTATCGGGTAAAAAAAGAAAAAGAATTTCAACAAGTTTTTGAGGCTGGTCGTTCAGTTGCTAATCGTTGTTTTGTTATTTATCGGTTAGATAAACCCGGGCAGGCTCATTTTCGTGTCGGTATTTCTGTAGGTAAAAAGATTGGTCATACCGCAGTTAGCCGTAATCGTATCAAACGTTATATTCGACAAAGTCTTCATGAATTAGACGGTGACCTCAAGCAAGATGTTGACTTTTTAGTGATTGCGCGAAGAAGTGCTAAAAATTTAACAATGGCAGAGACTAAAAGTAATCTGGTTCATGTGTTAAAATTGAGTGAGCTACTAACAGCTGAGCATGAAGATTAAAGTATCGACTAAAATTTGATTCGTGAGGAAAAATTAGTGAAGAAACGTTCGCATTTAAAAAAGGTGTTATTGGCGGTTTCATTATTAAGTCTAATGTTGTTTTTAACAGCATGCAGTAATTTAAACGCGCCAATTACAAGTAAGAGTACTGGTTTTTGGGATCATTATGTATTGTATTCATTCTCGCGCTTTATTTTGAAGTTAGCTTCACTGTTAGGTGGGAGTTATGGTTGGGCAATTATTGTCTTTACAATTATTGTTCGAATTATTCTGTTGCCTTTAAATCATTTCAGTACCAAGAATATGAAGAAACAAAGTGCAATTCAACCAGAGTTGCAAGCTTTACAGAAGAAATACAGTGGGAAAGATGTTGAAACACAACAAAAGCTTCGTGAAGAAACACAGAAGTTAATGTCTGAAGCTGGCGTTAATCCAATGTTAGGTTGCTTACCAATGTTGATCCAGTTGCCATTCATGTATGCCTTGTATCAAGCGATTTGGCGTACTTCAGAATTACGTCAAGGGACATTTTTATGGATGCAGCTGGGTGAACGTGATCCTTATTACATTATGGCAATTCTGGCAGGTGTGTTTACCTTCTTAAGTACTTGGATCAGTAATATGTCCATGCCACAAAGTGGTTCTACTGGTAAAATTATGATGTATGTGATGCCATTTATGATTATGATACCGGCGTTTACAATGGCTTCTGCAATTACGCTTTATTGGGTTGTTTCCAACGCATTTCAGGTTGTTCAGACTCTGATTTTGCAAAACCCATTCACAGCTAAACGTGAACAAGAAGAAAAAGAAGAAGCACAACGTGAACATGATCGTAATTTGCGGCGTGCTCGTAAGCGCGCCTATAATAAACGTAAGAAATGATTGAAGGGAACGGAGTTGACGATATGGCTCAATATGAAGGCGAAACAATTGAATTAGCTATCCAAAAAGGACTAGCAGACCTGAAGATTGAACGTGAAGAAGCTGACATTCAGGTCGTACGTGAAGATTCACATGGTTTTCTTGGTATTGGTAAAAAAACTGCAATCGTAGAAATGCAAGTTTCTCCAGAGGTAATTGCAGCAAAGAAGGCCAAGCAAGAAGTTCGTGACCGAAAAATCCAAAAGACGATTAAGAATGATGCTCAACAAGATCAACAAACCGTTTCTGACATTAAAGATAAAGTTGCTGCGGAAGTTGAAGTTCAAGGTCAATTTGAATCTGCTTCAAAGGCTGTTACAACCGTAGAAGCCCCTAAATTTGAACGTAATGATAATCAAGCCATTAAAGATTTATCAGTTTATTTGATGGATTTAACCAAACGCTTAGGTGCACCTGCATTAATTCGAGTTGATCAGCAAGAGTCAGGAATTGTTTTTCATTTGGAGACTGCTAAAGAAGGTCTATTAATTGGTAAACATGGCCGCTCAATTAATTCATTACAGTATTTAAGTCAAACTTTCTTTAACCATCATGGTCGTACTCGCCAAACAATTGTTTTAGATATTGGTGATTATCGTGAGCGTCGCGAACGTGCCTTAACGTCATTAACGAAACGAACGGCACGTAATGTCGTGGCCGATCATAAGGCAATTTTTCTTGATCCAATGCCATCTTTTGAGCGTAAATTGGTGCATACGTTATTGGCGGAGAGCCCATATGTTGAAACTTTCTCAGAAGGAACTGAACCAGACCGTTATGTTGTCATTGCGCCACGAAAAACGGTTAAGCTACCTTAGTTTTTGACAAAATAGGTTAGATGAGCTATTATTTTCACAACTTAACTTAATAGATAAAGTAGTCAAAGTGCTTTGTCCATCGATTAATGTTAGTTTAATCGGTGGATTTTGGGCACTTTTTTTATTGGCAAGAATTTGAAAGGAGTATTATCAATGCTGAGTGTGACAGAATATGATACGATTGCTGCTATTTCAACACCACCTGGTGAAGGGGCTATTTCAATAGTGCGAATGTCAGGTGAGAATGCGATTAGTATTGCTCATCAAGTTTTTCAAGGTCAGGACTTAACTAAAGTTGCCAGTCATACAATTCACTATGGTCATATTGTCGATCCTCAAACTAAACAAACACTTGATGAGGTAATGGTTTCTGTTATGCGAACACCGAAGACATTTACTCGCGAAGATATTGTTGAGATTAATTGTCATGGTGGTATTGTGCCAACAAATAAAATTTTACAGCTCTTGCTGGCTCACGGCGCCCGAATGGCCGAACCAGGTGAATTCACTAAACGAGCTTTTCTGAACGGTCGAATTGACTTAACACAGGCCGAATCAGTTATGGATTTAATTCGAGCCAAAACTGATCGCTCGATGCAAGTCGCATTGAATCAACTAGATGGTAATTTACAGCATTTGATTCATCATCTACGTCAAGATATTTCTGATGTTTTGGTTCAGGTTGAAGTCAATATTGATTACCCTGAATACGATGAAGATGAAGTAACAGCGAAATTGTTGATGGAAAAGGCGCTTGAAGTTAAGACGCGGATTCAGCAATTATTAGCAACTGCCCAACAAGGTAAGATTTTACGAGATGGGTTGGCAACAGCAATTATCGGCCGACCGAATGTTGGCAAATCTTCACTTTTGAATTACTTGCTGCAGGAAGATAAGGCAATTGTTACTGACGTTGCTGGCACTACTCGCGATGTACTAGAAGAGTACGTTAATGTTCAAGGTGTGCCATTGAAGTTGATTGACACGGCCGGTATTCATGAGACCGACGATAAGGTTGAAAAAATTGGGGTTGAACGGAGTAAGAAAGCATTAGCAGGTGCCGATTTAATTATCCTAGTTCTTGATGCTAGTGAACCATTAACCATTGAAGATAAAGAGCTATTAGAAATGACGAGCAAACAGAAACGGATTATTATTTTAAATAAATCTGATTTACCACAACAAATTAAGCCTGAGCAGTTAGTAGCGTCTGACGTAATTGAAGACCCTATTGTCGCCTCTGTCAAAGATAATCAAGGAATTGCAGCAGTTGAACAAGAAATTAAAACCTTATTTTTTGGTGGTATTGAGAATCGCCAACAAGATGTTTTAGTTTCTAATAATCGACAAATCGGTTTGCTAGAGCAAGCAGAAACTGCTTTAGACAGTGTTGTGGCGGGGTTAAACAACAATATGCCAATTGATTTAGTACAGATTGATATGACCACATGTTGGGAAAAGTTAGGTGAGATTACTGGAGAGAATGCACCAGATCAATTAATAACACAACTCTTTAGTCAATTTTGTTTAGGAAAGTAGGTTTAGATTTTGAATTTGGAAGTTAAACAATATGATTCACACGAATATGATGTCATTGTTGTCGGTGCAGGACATGCGGGTTGTGAAGCTGCACTAGCTGCTGCCAGAATGGGCCAAAAAACACTGTTATTAACCATTAATCTGGATATGGTCGCGTTTATGCCATGTAATCCTTCTGTAGGTGGTCCGGCGAAAGGGATCGTCGTTCGTGAAGTTGATGCTCTTGGTGGTCAAATGGCCAAAAATATCGATGCAACCTATATTCAAATGCGGATGTTAAACACGAGTAAAGGTCCGGCGGTTCGGGCATTGCGTGCCCAAGCTGATAAGAATGATTATCATTTGGTTATGAAAGATGTTATCGAAAATGAACCAATGCTAACCTTACGCCAAGGGTTAGTTAATGAATTGATTGTTGAAGACGGTATTTGTCAAGGCGTTATAACGGCAACTGGTGCGCGTTATTTAGCTAAGAGTGTCGTTTTAACAGCGGGTACATCTTCACGAGGCAAAATTATTATTGGTGAATTAACTTATTCATCCGGCCCTAATAATTCGTTACCATCAATCAAATTATCAGAGAATCTAGAAACATTAGGTTTTAAATTACGTCGTTTTAAGACGGGAACACCACCGCGAGTTGATGGTAATACAATTGATTATGCTAAAACTGAAGAGCAACCAGGTGATAAAACACCTAATCATTTCTCTTACGAAACACCTGATACCGCTTATTTAAAGGATCAGCTTTCTTGCTGGATGACTTATACGAATGAAACGACTCATCAAATTATCCGTGATAATTTAGATCGTGCGCCCATGTTTTCTGGCATTATTGAAGGTGTGGGTCCTCGTTATTGTCCATCGATTGAAGACAAAGTGGTTCGTTTTGCAGATAAACCACGACATCAATTATTTCTTGAACCTGAAGGGCGCAAAACAGAGGAATATTATGTTGGTGATTTCTCGACCTCTATGCCTGAAGAAATTCAATTAAAGATGTTACATTCTGTCACCGGTTTGGAACATGCTGAATTAATGCGCCCCGGGTACGCGATTGAATACGATATTATTGAACCATGGCAATTGAAGCACAGCTTGGAGACTAAAGTTGTTAAGAATCTGTTTACTGCTGGTCAAATGAATGGTACTTCTGGTTATGAGGAGGCCGCTGGTCAAGGAATTATCGCAGGCATTAATGCAGCCTTACGGGCAGCGAATAAAGCGGCTTTCACTTTAGGACGCGCCGAAGCTTATATCGGCGTTATGATTGATGATTTGGTTACGAAGGGTACTAATGAACCTTATCGCCTGTTAACTAGTCGGGCAGAGTATCGCTTGATTTTACGTCATGATAATGCTGACTTACGCTTAACTGAAAAGGGTTATCAATTAGGACTGATTAGTGAAGATCGTTATCAAAACTTCTTAATTAAGAAGCAAGCAGTTGATGCTGAGACAAAACGTCTTCAAGAAATTCGCATCAAACCAACTGAAAAAGTACAAGCATTCATGATGGCACATCATAATTCACCTTTGAAGGATGGTATTCTTGCTAGTGATTTAATTAAACGACCCGGAATTAGTTATGATGAAATTGCTGACTTAGTTGGTGCTGAAGATCTGCAAGCTGATCGTTATGTTAAAGAACAAGTTGAAATTCAATTGAAATATGCTGGGTATATTGATAAAGAGAGAAGTAAAGTTGCGCATCTGAAACGTCTCGAAGCTAAAAGAATTCCAGAACGAATTGATTATGCGGCAATTAATGGTTTAGCAACAGAAGCACGGCAAAAATTGACCAAGATTCAACCAGAAACAATTGCTCAGGCGTCACGCATTAGCGGTGTCAATCCTGCTGATGTTGCCATTCTGAGTGTGTATATCGAACAAGGTAGAATTGCTAAAATTGGTTAAAGTTCGAAGTAATGGGATGACGATATAAAAAACCGGGATTTTGAAGTAGCTCACAATCATTAGACTTCTTGTCTAACAGTAGTGGGCCACTTCATTCTTTCGGTTTCTTTTTTGCAAAAAAAAAGCAAACTAAAATTTAGAAAATTATGATACGCTGGTAATTTATTTCTTTTTGGCTTTTAATAGTAATTGAGGTGTCGCTAATGAGTAAGCTTGGAGAACGGTTAAACTTAATACACGTGGGTTTCATTGGTAAGGGAATTTTAGTTGGTTTATTATCCGGATTAGTTGTTAGTTCATTTCGACTTTTAATTGAACGTTCATTGTTTTTTTGGCGATATTTATACGCTGAAGCCCACTATAATGTTCTATGGTTAGTCGGCATAATCTTGCTGTTATTGATGATTGGCCTAATCAATATCCGACTCACTAAACAACAACCCCATATTATGGGATCCGGAATTCCTGAAGTTGAAACACAACTTAGTGGTAATTTAAAATTACAATGGTGGCCGATTTTATGGCGGAAGTTTATCGGTGGCGCGTTAGCAATCGGTTCTGGTTTATTTCTTGGTCGGGAAGGTCCGTCAATCCAACTAGGTTCATCAATTGGACAAGGCGTTGCATCAGGTTTAAAAGAAAAAGGTACTAATGAACGTGTTTTAATTGCTTCAGGTGCAGCTAGCGGTTTGGCGGCAGCGTTTAATGCGCCAATAGCCGGGACGATGTTTGTCCTTGAAGAAATTTATCATAATTTTTCGCCGTTAGTCTGGATGACATCGTTGGCAGGTGCGTTGAGTGCTAATTTTATTTCTTCAAATATATTTGGTTTAACACCGGTACTTCATCTCAACTATACGATGAATTTTCCACTACGATTATACTGGCATCTGCTAGTATTGGGAATTATTTTAGGTGGGTTGGGCATTGTTTATCAAAAAGTATTATTGGCGATGCCGACACTATATCGCCGTTTTAAAGTAATTCCTCGTTATGCGGATGGTTTGATTCCATTGTTATTAGTAATTCCCATCGGTTATTTATGGCCTGATACCTTAGGTGGCGGCAACAGTTTGATATTAAGTCTGGCCAAGCAGCAACCTACTGCACTGATCGTTTTTGGATTGTTAGTTTTACGATTTATATTTTCGATGATTTCATACGGCTCTGGTTTGCCAGGTGGTATCTTTTTACCAATTCTGACATTAGGAGCATTAATTGGTGACTTTTATGGCGTGTTAATGGCTAATCTCGGTTTACTTCCACGTAACTTAATTATGAACTTGGTCATTTTTGCTATGGCCGGTTATTTCGCAGGAATTGGGAAGGCCCCTTTTACGGCAATGTTATTAATTACAGAAATGGTCGGGACATTAGAGCATTTAATGCCGCTAGCTGTTGTATCATTAGTTGCTTATTTAGTTGTTGATATTTTAGGTGGTGCACCAATCTATGAGTCATTAGCAGAACGAATGCAGGTTAATCAACCTCATTTGACTAGGTCTGGTCATCACGGCCGTTTGGAAGTTCCTGTCTTTGAAGGTACGGCCTTTGTTAATGCCGAAGTGCGCGATATTGCTTGGCCACGAGAGACTTTATTAGTTTCAATTCGGCGTGGAGAAAAGGAATTAATTCCCAAAGGTGATACAGAAATATTAGCCGGTGATACATTAATTGTTTTAACTGATCATAATCGCCGCGCTCAAGTTAAGCTGGCATTAAAGAAGCTTAGTGTTCGGCATTGAAGAAATAGCTTTGTGAATTTATCAAAAAGAAACCTTATTTTTCAAATGATTGGCTGTCAGAACGAGGAGACTTTTCCGGACGAGATAATTTTACTTAACCCAGCGTTTTATGACGTGAGTTAAATGCGTAGACTATTTTTAAATCAGCGAGTTTGAACGTTTTAATTATTTCCCGGGTAATAATCGGACTAAATGATGAGTTGATTACTTAATAATTACGACTTTTCGTAACTTAAATGGTTTACGGCTTGAAATTTGACCACAAATGCAATAAAATTAATTGAATACGTAATACGTAAGGAGGTTCACCATGTCACAAAACAATCATACTGGTATGAACGGCAACCGTCGACCAATTAACACGACTAACATCAAAAAGAACAAAAAAGCTAATGACAAGGTTTTAGAAACTTTAAAAAAATTAGCTGAAGCAGATAAGTAGTCATTGTTTTAGTTTTTGTCGGGCAATTTTGTTCGACTTTTTTTGTACGCTTTTTAAACTAACGTTGGATCTGCCAACCAGTCTGTAGTCAACAGTGTATTGGTTTGTTTAACAATTGGAATCCATAATTGGGCAGTGTAAATTTTGAGTAGGCTCCACCAAAATAGTGGGTCCTTTTTTTCGATACTGGTGATATGCAAATTAACCTTATTGCCATTTTCGGTCAGACATTCGATTTTTTTGGCATTGGTAATTTTTGTGATTTGAATTGAGATAACTTGTTGGTCGTTGATTAACATGAATTAACATCCTTTCTTGATGATGTCTTTAGCATAACTCATAAAAATGACCGCTTTGCGATCAAATGTAGCTTGAATCTACGATTTATTTTCGAAGAATTAGACGTTTTACTTAAGGATTTCTCAATTCAGTTAAGGATTAATTAAGCTGGTTCTGATTAATGAGTCAACAACTTTATTAGTAAAATTGTGTTGGTTAAAGCAGTTACTACTATCGAATTGGTGAACAATTGTGCTAATATGAAGATAATAATTCATGTGTGTTGAGGTAAATAAAATGAATGTTTTTCAAGTGCTAAAATTTATTACAGTTAATCATAAGGGGATTGCTCCTGATCAGGTTGCTTTAACAGATTTAAATGGTAAGCCCAATGCGGTAATGACCGACTTACTTCATGACATCTTGACTAAAGTTTATTTATTTGTCGACTTGGAAAGTGTTGAAAATACTCAAGAAGTGATTGCGAAGTTAACTGCTGTGACTCCTTTACCAGATGATGTTTTGGATGAGTACCAAAAGGCGTTAGAACAAACGGTTTATCAAGTTAATTTTGCGACCAAAAAGGAACTTGTCGAGATTGTTTATGATGATTTCATTTAATTCAAAATAATTTAATCGTTGATAATAGTGGTTATTCAAACCCACCGATTTAGATTTGATTGGCCCTGTTGAATTTATAATAGATTCAGCGGGGTCATTTTTCTTATTCATGTGAGGAAGGAATTAAGATGCGATTACGTTGTCAATATTGTCGTTTGAATTTAACTGAAGAGCATTTTTATTTGGGCCAGCAGCAACTCACGAGTATTTGTGATATTTGTCAAAGTCGCGGTTTATTAATTGGTGACTTTGTCAATCAACAAAGTTTGGTCCTAGCAACTGCACGACAATGGGTTTATTTAGGGTTACCAGAGAATATTGCAAGGAAAACTTCCACTCAGCAAGTAAAATTAAGTTTGACTAAGCAAGAGCGTAAAGCTTGTAATAGTTTGATTGACAGTTTTGACGTGTTACCAGGTTCGTGGCGGAAACAAGCACTACGTCAACAGTTTTATCAACATGTAATTGCTTGGCAAAATCGCCCTGAAGCAGTTAATTTAACGGGGAACTTTCCTATTGATTTAGAAAATCTTGGTTGCGATACGACGACAATTTTTGATAAAAATAATTTAGATTATACAACGCGTGTTTATATTCGTGAGAAATATCATTATCAATGTCAATATTGTGGGCGTTATGGTGATAGTGTTGATCATAAGGACCCGGTCACTTTGTCGGATGATAATAGTCTGGCAAACTTAATTTTATCCTGCCGGGAATGCAATAAATTGAAGGGTAGTATGCCTTATCAGCAGTTTGTTGAATGGAATCAAGAAGTTCCGGCAACGTTAGCAAAATTACGTCAATATCAACAAACAATTGAGCGACTAACTCGGCAGCAAAAGAAATTACAAACGCAATTGGCGGTGGCCCGACACCTAACAGTTTCCGTGCAAGATCGAAAATTAGTAGGTTTACGACGGAAGATCAAGGTGTTACAAGGTTTACTTGATGGTGAGAACAGTGATTATCAAAAGTTAATTCGCGTTCGTCATGATTATATTATTTCACATTACGCGACTTGGAAATTAGAGCAGGAGGATAATTAATGCGTTTTTTACATACAGCGGATTGGCATTTAGGTCGGCGTTTATTTGGCTATGATTTGGTCGCCGAACAAGATGCTGCCTTTGAGCAGCTAATTAAAATTGCCGAAGAAGAGCAAGTTGATGCAATTGTGGTAGCCGGTGATTTATATGATCGCCAAAATCCAGCGGAAGCGGCAGTTGCTCAGCTGACGGAAATGATTAGCAGAATTAATTTGCAGGTGAAATTACCACTATTAATGATTAATGGTAATCATGATAGTGCGGTTCGTTTAGGTGTGGGCAATCAGTGGTTTGCTGCGACTGACTTTTATTTGCATACAGAATTAGATCAGGCGTTTGAACCGGTGGAAATTGGTGATAGCCAATTTTTCTTGTTGCCATATTTTGAATTATATCAAGCACGTCAGTATTTTGAAGATGACAGTATTCGCACACTTGAACAAGCGATGACACGGATTATTGCTAAACTGCAACAACAATTTTTACTGGATAAGAAGCACGTGTTAATTGCGCACTTTTTTGCCGCAGGTAGTTCTCATTCAGATTCGGAAACAACGGTTAATGTTGGCGGTTTAGATGCTGTTTCGTTAGATTTATTAAAGGATTTTGATTATGTTGCTTTGGGTCATGTTCATAATAAAGACGCGTTACAAAATTCAACGATCCGTTATAGCGGCTCATTAATTAAGTACTCTTTGTCTGAGGAAAATCAAACTAAGGGTGTGCTAATTGTTGATACAGATCCAGAGATTAAAGTTAAATTTAGGCCAATTAAACCGCTACGTGATGTTCAAACTGTTGAAGGAAGCTTTAAAGACTTAACTAATGCTGATTATTTAAGTAGTCATCAAATTGATCAAGACGCGTATACCGGTATTGTTTTGGACGACACTAATGTGATTAGTAATGCCAGCGTCTTGTTACGCCAACAATTTCCTCACTTTTTAACGATGAGTCGTGCTAATGGTATCTCGACATTTACGACGCGGCAAATTTCCACACAGGAAATTAAATCGCCAATGACATTATTAGATAAATTTTATCAAGAAATGACACAACAGCCACTCTCAGAACAACAGCGGCAATGGGCAGAACAAGCCTTAAAAGAGGTGGACGAATGAGACCTTTACAACTCACTTTAAATTATTTTGGACCCTATCGGCATCAACAAATTGATTTTAAAAAATTCGATCAATCTTCTATGTTTTTAATTAGTGGACCTACTGGTGCGGGTAAGTCGACTATTTTTGATGGTTTGGTCTTCGCTTTATATGATAAAGCTTCTGGATCACAGCGAGAGCCTAAAGAGTTTCGTTCTGATTTTGCAACGATTAATGATGAAACCAGTGTTGAATTGACATTTACGCATCGTGGTCATTATTATCAAGTCATTCGTAAACCGCGACAAATGTTGGCTAAAAAGCGTGGTCAAGGAACGACAGAACAGGTCCCTCAGATTGAATTGACAGTTTACGAAGATGACACACCAACTAAAGAAGCTAAGCAGTTCACTAAAATTGATCAAGCCAACAAGTATTTGGCCGATCTATTGCAATTAAATGCAGCCCAGTTTCGGCAAATTGTTCTATTACCTCAGGGCGAATTTCGGCAGTTTTTAAATGGGGATAGTAACGAAAAAGAAGCGGTTTTGCGTAATCTCTTTCAGACGCAGCATTATGAACAATGGGTTAAACAATTACAAGTTCAGTATAAGCAACTGAAAGATGAAAATGGTCAACGGCAACAGCAAATGCAAACTTTGTTGCAACAAATTGACTGGGAAGCTGATTTAAAACCAGTTGAGCAAACGACCGTAGCAAAGCAACAGCAATTGTTGCAAGAACAAATTACGCAAATGAAGGTAGCAGAGAAAGTTCAACAGCAGCGAGTTAACAAATTAAAAATTATAGTTGAACAACAGCAGGTGGAATTGACGCATCGTCAACATATTAAAGAATTATTTGAGCAACAAGCCCAGGGTCAACAAACTTTAAAAATGTTACAACAACAAGAACCAGCGATTGATCAAGTGCGGGAGCAGTTAGAAAAATTACAATGGGCACAAAATAATCAACATTACTATCAAGAGTTTCAACAGGCAACGACTGATTTTGCTAAAGCTAAGACCCAATTAACGAAATCATTGGCCGTTGCAGCAACTATTAAAAAAACACAGCAAGAACTGATAGCGGCCTTAACCAAGTTGCAAACTCATGAGAATGAGCAAAAAGTTTTCCAACAACAGTTGATTAAATATACGCCTTTAATCCCTAAGTATCAGCAAATTACTGAACTAGAAGCGACTAAACAACAAATCATCAAAGATGTTGAACAACGGCAACAAGTGCAGCAACAAAGCGAAACTGAACTAAGAACAGCGCAACAGAATAGTCAAACACTTAAAGAAGCTCAGCAACAATTACCAGATTTCTATCAAATACAACGTCAACTTGATCAACAACAAGATTGGCTGCTCAAGTCACAAGAATTAGTACAACAGGCGGTTGAGATTAAGCAACAAATTCAAGCAACAATTAAGCAAGCAGCTACGCAGCAAGTGACATTACAAACAGCAATTGCACAACAAAAAATCATACAACAGCGGTATCAACAAATGAAAAGTGACTATGCTGCACAACAAATTGCGATTTTACAGCAGGATTTATTACCTGGTCAACATTGTCCTGTTTGTGGGTCACTCGATCATTCGCAGATGGACTTAGTGACAACTAAAGCAGTGACTGTTACTGAAGAAATGCTCGATGAAGTTGATCAGCAGCGGCAGAATACGGAGAAACAGGTTAATACAATTAGCTTATCCATAACGACGTTACAGAAGCAATTATTACAACTTCAACAACATCAACAAGAGATACGGGCGCAGTTGAGCGCCACGACTAAGCAAGAAGAGGTCGAAGATGACGCTAAAGTTAGTCAGTGGCTAAGAGCACAGACCCAAGAACTAACGGACGCTAAAAAAAAGCTGACGCAGCAGCAGACCGATGCCAAGCAACAGCAGCAGCAACTTGCTCAGAATGAAAAGCTTATCCAAGAGTTAATGGCTAAAGTTCAACGAGGTCAGCTTGCTATCAATGACTGTCAACGCCAATTAGCTGTTACAGTGACGCAGATTCAAGATATTCAACAACAATTACCAAGTGAATTTAAAAATAGCCAAGAATTAGCGACTTTTCTTGCGGGAATTGAACAACAAATTACGACATTTAAACAGCAACAACAAACATTACAGCAGCAACAACAACAAAATCAACAGCAGCAAACGGCTAACAAAACTGATCAACAACATTATCAACAACAAGTGACGGATAGCCAAGCTCAGATTGCTAAATTACAGGTAATATTAGCTAAAATTTTTGAGCAAAAGTGGCCCAACTTACTTTTTGCGACGCAATGTCAACAATTCGAACAATTACTGACGCAACTTAATCAGCAACCTCAGTTAACGAAGCAAATTGATCACTATCAACAACAGGTCGTCAGTCAACAAGCTATTTTGCAACAATTGAGACAGCAATTAAAAGACTATCAAGAAGTCCCTGATAGTCAGTCGATTCAGTTGAAGTTAGCACAGTTGCAACAAGAGCAAAGCGATGCTCAAGAACAATTAGGTCGAGTCAAAAGTCAAATTAACCAACAAACTAAAATTGCTCAAGAAATTACCAGATTGACGACAGACATTATCGACATAACGCCGTTGCAGGAATTGAGTGAATTAGTTCGGGGAAATGGTAGCCAGAAGCTAGGCCTAGAACGTTATGTGTTACAAACATATTTAACACAAGTACTATTAGTTGCTAATCAACGGTTAGCAAAACTAACAAAAGGACGTTACCGTTTGGCTTTAGCTCAAGAATTAGGTAGTGCACGTAAAAATTCTGGATTGGAATTAAATGTTTTTGATGATTACGTCGGTGATTATCGTAGCGTGCGCACATTATCTGGTGGTGAAAGTTTTATCGCGGCTCTAGCTTTGGCTTTAGCATTGGGTGAAGTTGTGCAGCAACAAACCGGCGCGATAGAAATTAATGCCTTATTTATCGATGAAGGGTTTGGTTCACTAGATGAAGAAGCTTTGAATACGGCGATTGAAGCCTTGATGAGTCTTGAAAGTTATCAACGAATGATTGGCATTATTAGTCATGTTCGTGAATTACAAACTCAAATTCCTGCGCAACTCAAGGTGATTAGCCATGGAAATGGCGAGAGTAGTATTGAGTACCAACTTAATGATGATTAAATCAATGAATGACAACGCATAATTCTGAATAAACTTCTAAAAAACGACCCGGGCGATTATGCCTTGAGTCGTTTTTCAATTGCATTTTTAGTGGTTAGAATTGCGGTTTCCATTTCTTGTTTAGCAGTTTCATCGAGGCGATATTTAGGAATACTGATGCTGAAGGCGCCAAGTAGTTGGCGATCATTGCAAATTGTTGCGGCGATGCAAAAAACATCATCGTCTCGCTCGGAGTCGTCATGAGTCAACTGATTCTTTCTGGCTTCGGCTAATTGTGTATTTAGGATCTGAGGATCAGTAATGGTAGTTGGTGTGAGTGCAACTAGTTCATGGTTAGCCAAGTAATTATTAAGTTGCTTCTTAGTAAAAGTACTTAAAATGGCTTTACCCATTCCGGTTGCGTAAAGTGGTGCTCGAAGACCGACTCGTGATGTCATGACGGTAATTGATTTTTTGCCCGAGAATTTATCTAGATAAACTAACTCGTCATTTTCTAATCCACCGAGATGAACGGTTTCACCGAATTTGTCGCGTAACTTTGATAAATATGGTCGACAGAGATTAACGATACTGAATTCTTGCAGAAAAGCATCATTGAATTTTAGAAATGCGGGGCCAATTGTGTAAGTTTTATGCTGTTCGTCTTTAATTACGTAGTTAATTTGTTGTAAAGTTTCTAAAATTTTAGACGTGGTCGACATGGTAATATCAGCATCTTGTGAAATTTCGGAAAGACTACTGGCCTGATTGACGGCAATGGCAATTAAAATTTGATTTGCTTTGAGTAAAACAGTTCCGTACGCGGATTTGGTTTCAGTCATATCGTTACGATCCTTCATTAAAAAATAAAATTATGGTTAATGATAGCGTGTTCACTTGCATTTTGAATAATTGTATTATATCATTTATTTGATTCTTGATAAAGAAATTAATTTTCTTATACAGAAAATATAGGAGGTATTTACATGAGTTTTAACATGATAACAAAATACGCGCACAGTCCAGAAGATATTCGTCACTATGATACGGATAAACTTCGTGAAGAGTTTTTGGCAGAACATTTATTTGCTGCCGGTGACATTAATTTAGTTTACACATATAACGATCGTATGATTTTTGGTGGTGTGACACCAACTACTGAAGCTTTGGAAATTGTTTTAGATAAGCAACTTGGTGTTGACTACTTCCTACAGCGTCGTGAGTTGGGAATGATTAATATTGGTGGTAGTGGTTCAATTACAGTTGATGGTGAAAAGGAAAGCATGGTTCCTCATGACGGCTATTATGTTGGCGTCGGAGTTAAACATGTTACATTTGCATCTGATGACCCTGAAAACCCTGCTAAATTCTATGTTGTTTCAACACCAGGTACAACTAAATTCCCTAATAAGAAATTACCATTTGCTAATGCTTTGGCTAAACCAATTGGCGATCAAGAGCATATGAATAAACGAACAATTTACAAATATATTGATGCTTCACAAATGGACACATGTCAATTACAAATGGGTTATACCGTATTGGAACCAGGTAACTCATGGAATACAATGCCAGCTCATACACATGCCCGCCGTATGGAAACATACCTCTATCTTGAATTTGCAGAATCTGACACTCGCGTTATTCACTTCTTAGGGAAACCTGACGAATCAAAACATATTTTCTTAAATCCCGAAGATGCTGTTGTTAATCCAAGCTGGTCAATTCACTGCGGCGTTGGTACTGGCAGTTATGCATTTATCTGGGCAATGTGTGGTGAAAACCAAACCTATGATGATATGGATGTTGTTGAAATGAAAGACTTGAAGTAATTTCAATATAAAGATTATGATAACTGGTTTAACGTTGCTAGGCATACTACTGAGTTCGCTTAATCGTTATGTACTTCAATGTTCAGTACGTATCAGTCAAATAATTATTTATTTAAAGGAGAAAAATTATGGCTCAATCACCTGAAGAAATTAAAGCAAATGAAGCAGCACTTGATAAATTCAAGATGGATTTATTCTCACTTAAAGGTAAAGTTACCATTGTGACAGGCGGCAATACTGGTTTAGGCCAAGGCTATTCTGTTGCCTTGGCAGAAGCCGGTGCTGATGTTTTTATCCCAACTTATGGTAAAGCTGAGTGGGAAGAAACTCGCCAAATGATTGAAAAACGTGGTCGTAAAGTTGCGTTTATGGATGTTGATTTAACTGCTCAAGGTATTGCTGATAAAGTCGTTACTGAAGCAGTTAAGACTTTTGGTCATGTTGATATTTTAATTAACAACGCTGGGATGATTAAACGTAACCCAATCCTTGAATCCAAGGATGAAGATTGGGATCGTGTCATTAATATTAACTTGAATGCTGTCTATCATATGTCGATGGCAGTTTCAAAAGTATTCGCTGAACAAAAATCAGGCAAGATTATTAATATTGGTTCAATGTTGTCGTTCCAAGGTGGTAAGTTCATTCCTTCTTACACAGCATCTAAACATGGTGTTGCTGGCTTGACTAAGGCATTTGCTAGCGAAATGGGTGCTTATAACGTTCAAGTTAATGCAATTGCACCTGGCTACATTAAAACGGCTAATACAGCACCAATTCGTGCAGACAAGGCACGCAACAAAGAAATCTTGGATCGTATTCCTGCTGGTCATTGGGCAGAGCCTTCTGAATTAATGGGCGTTGCGGTATTCTTAGCAAGTCCTGCTTCTAATTATGTTAATGGCCATATTTTAGCCGTTGATGGTGGTTATTTGGTAAGATAATTTAGAACATTATAATAATTTAGGTGGTAATTAAATCATGGCAAAAGAAGAAGTTTTAACTCAATTAGGCAAAACAGGCATTGTTGCCGTTGTTCGTGCAGCAACTGCTGATCGTAGTGTTGCCGTATCCGAAGCATTAGTTACTGGTGGCGTAAAAGCGATTGAATTAACGTTCACAGTTCCCAATGCTGACGACGCTATTTCTACTTTAGTTAAGAAATATGCAGATCGCGATGACGTTTTGATTGGTGCTGGTACTGTTTTAACTGACTTTGAAGCTAACCAAGCGATTAAAGCCGGTGCGAAATTTATTGTTGCTCCTTCATTCAGTGCTAAAGTTGCAGCAGTTTGCAATGCTGCTGGTGTTAACTATGTTCCCGGCTGTTTCACACCAACAGAAGTCTACACAGCCAAGGAAACTGGTGTTGCTCTAACTAAAATTTTCCCAGCCGGTCTTGTGGGGCCAAATGTTATTCGTGAATTACACGGACCATTTCCAAGTGTTCGGATTATGCCTTCTGGCGGTGTTAATTTGGCTAATTTAACCGATTGGTTAGATGCTGGTGCTTATGTTGTCGGTGTTGGTGGTAGTTTAGTGGGCAATGCTGACACAGAATTGGCCGAAGTTACAGAAAATGCCAAGAAATTTAGCAATAAATTTGCAGAATGGCAAGCAAACCATTAATAACTAGAGAGGTTTCGATCGATGAAAAAAGTATTAACTTTTGGTGAAATGATGTTACGTTTGAAGCCTGACGGTAACAAACGCATTGTTCAAGCCGATAGTTTTGAAGCTAGTTATGGTGGTGCCGAAGCCAACGTAGCTGTTTCTCTAAGTTTATTAGGTGATCACGCCGATTATTTAACTAAGTTGCCTGAAAATTTGCTAGGTGAAACAGCTTTAGGAACATTACGCAAATATGGCGTTAATACTGACAAAATTTTACGTGGTGGTCCACGCCTGGGTATTTATTTCTTTGAAAAAGGGGCTAGTGTTCGCTCAACGAATGTTGTTTATGATCGTGCCGGCAGTTCACTCGCTGAATCGCAGACTACTGAATATGACTGGCCAACATTATTAGCCGATGTGGATTATTTCTACTTTTCTGGAATAACGCCAGCAATTTCCGATGAGTTACAGCAGGCAATTCTATCAGCGTGCAAATATTGTGCCGCTCACAATATTACTGTCGTTAGTGATATGAACTATCGTGGTAAGATGTGGTCGCCAGAAAAGGCTCAAGCAGTTATGGGCGAATTAATGCAATATGTCAATATTTGTTTAGCCAATGATGAGGATTTTGAGTCTTCGTTGGGTATTGAAGCTTTTGATGGCGATGAAACTCGCGGTATTGTTCAAAAAGCAAGTTTCAAAGCAGGCATGGTGGCTGTTGCTAAACGCTATCCTAATTGTCATACTGTTGCCAGTGTGTTGCGTAATATTTATTCAGTTGAGTCCAGCCAGTGGATGGGTTTGCTGTTAAAAGATGGCCAGTTCTACGAGTCACCTGTTTATGATATGCACGTGATGGAAGGTGTTGCGTCTGGTGATGCCTTTGGCGCAGGGCTCATTCATGGCTTTGTTCATGATTTTGCACCACAAGATATGATTGAATATGCTATTGCTGCTAGTGTACTTAAATTAACGATTAGCGGCGATTTAAATTTAGTTAGTGATCAAGATATTATGGCAATTAAAGGTCACGGATCTGGCTCAAGTATGAGTCGGTAATTTTAAATATTATTCCTTTACAAGAACTTGGAAAAAGTTAAGTAGAGGAATAATATTTTTTTGATTCCTGAATTGTCAAATCAAATGCAACACTAATTCCAAAAGCAAGAAATTGGTCTAGAAGGCATATCTTTAAGCTGGTG
>NZ_RHOX01000020.1 GCF_003946695.1 Lapidilactobacillus bayanensis
AGCTGTTACTACAAGACCTGTCTTGGAGACAATTTTGCAAAAATTGGCTTCAAGCAGTGTCCACCACGTTCCAGCGACAAGTATTTATTTTCCCTCACGATACCCGCTACACTTCGTATGCAACCTTTGCGCAAGCGTGAAGAAGCAACAAAATAATAGTTCTAGTTGCCACTGTCTTAATCAGCAGTGCTCACTACGTTCCCGCGACTAGTATTTATTTGACGCCACGGTATCCGCCACATTTCATCAACAACCTTTGTGCAGCGCGAAGAACTACAACATAACAGTTTTAGGCAGCGCAACTATTAAAATCAACATGATTCAAAAAAGGTCTAAATCCCAAAACGGATTTAGACCTTCACTGTTTTAATAGTCGCTATTCAACCTACTTCTTTAAACTGATTGACGATCTTGCCCCGCTGCAGATTTTACCGCATAGTCAATCAAACTTTCTTTAACGATAGATTCATCACTCAACATGACTTTTTGTAAGAAGTTCAGAACCTTATCCGGATTTGCCCGGGTAATTTTGCCTAAGAAAATTTTCTCGAAAACTTGTTGGGAGACCCGTTCTTTATCAACTAGCAATTCTTCATAAAGTTTTTCCCCAGGACGAATCCCTGACTCAACAATTTTGATTTCATCAGTGTTATAACCACTTAATTCAACCATTCGCTTCGCTAAATCATAAATTTTAACAGGTTTTCCCATATCAAGAATAAAGATTTCGCCGCCTTTAGCCAAAGTTCCGGCATGGATAACTAAGCGACTTGCCTCGGGAATTGTCATAAAATAACGTGTCATTCGAAAATCAGTGACGGTTACCGGCCCACCGGCTTGAATTTGCTTCGTAAATAGTGGCACCACGCTGCCTCGACTGCCTAAAACATTGCCAAAACGTACAACACAGAATTTTGTTTTTCCTGGTTCATTTAAAGCTGTAATTAGCATCTCACAAATACGTTTAGTCGCCCCCATAATATTAGTTGGGCGTACCGCTTTGTCGGTTGATAGCATCACAAAACGTTCAACGTTGGTTTGTTTAGCCACTTCGGCAACATTTCGAGTTCCGTAAATATTATTTTTGACAGCTTCTTTGGGATTGCCTTCCATCATCGGGACATGTTTGTGCGCAGCAGCATGATAGACAATTGCAGGTTGATGTTGAAACATAATTTCCAACAAACGTTTCTTGTCTTGCACGTCAGCAATTACAGGCACCAGTTCGACCTCATCGCCACAAGCTTTTGCTAATTCTTGGTGGATTAAATAAATCGAATTCTCACCATGCCCCAACAATAATAACTTCTTAGGCTTAAACTTGATTAAGTTTCGGCAAATTTCTGAACCGATCGAACCACCGGCACCCGTTACTAAAATGGTTTTACCACCTAGTAATCTTTCCGTTTCCACCGTATCCAACTCAATCTCTGGTCGCGGTAAAAGTTCCTTAATTGGTACTGGGCGGAATTTAGTGATATTCAAGACACCGTTTGCCAATTCTTCCATTGAAGGAATCGTTGCCAAGGGAATTGATTGACCGATGTTTTCTAGAATTCGATGGTAACCTAAATCAGTTAGCGAAGGAATGGCCAGAATTAGTCGTTGAATATTCTGTTGTTCAATTAAATGGGGAATATCACGCGTTGTTCCTAAAATAGGGTAGCCTAAAATCGTCCCGCCCTGCACTTGCGGATTATCATCAACTAAACCACAAATATGATACTTACTTCTATTATTGGGTTTATTTATTTCGGTCAGCAACATTTCGGCCGCGTTTCCTGAACCAATGACCAACAATCGCGTTGGCTCACAAGCCTCACCTTTTTTAGCAATGCGATATTCATTCAGTTTCTGACTCAGTACTCGCAATCCTAAAGTTAGCAATAATGTCATTGAGAAGAATAACACCAAGCTAGCGATATGATGATAGGATCCGATCATCAAGATAAAAGCCAATTCGCCAGCAGTCGCTACAATCATCGCCAAGGTAACAGCGAAAACATCTTTATTGGTGAATTGGGAATCCAATTTTTTAGTGAAACCTTGTAACCCCATCATCACAAAATAGATGGTCAAAAATATCAAAACTTGGCGTAGTTTAAATAGATTAGGTAGTGTGACATTTGCGATCCGGAACAAATAAGTAAACATTACCAAATGACCGATAATGATTCCGATTGTATCGAATACAACATTGGTGACGTAATTTTTCTTTAACATAATGAGCCTTCTTTCTGACTTCAACTTCACAAAATCCATGTCATGATTTCATTCGTTTTACCTTTTTTAATTGATAAAGGTTTTCTTATCATCACTTTAGCAAGATGCTCATTGAATAACAATTCCACAAATGATTAATTATTGTTTTATTTATGACAATAATCGAATCATTTTAAAAATAACAAAAGTAACCTTAAAGTGATTAAGTCATGGCATTCGTGGCATTAAGCTCATTCTGTGTCAATGTTAAATATTCGTAGTTATTAATTATTTTCATAAGAAAAAAGTTGAATTATTTCTCCAAAAATCGTAAAATTAACTTAGTTACGATAAGGAGTGTGAAAAAATGTTTTTGAATTTATGCTTAGATACTCATGATAAAGAAAAATTACAATTGTTTAATTGCTTGAGCAATAACGCGGCCGAACAATTCTCGGCTAATTCACTGCGCGATCAATTGCCATTTTCCTACACCAAAATTCAAAATCTATTAAAGTCGGTTAATCATGATTGGCTCACTCGTTATCGTCAAACGCTATTAGTGGCAAATGGTCAAATTAGTTTTGCAGAAGAAAAGTTTGACGTTGGCAATTATCAAACATTGCTCCTGCACAACAGCACGGCATATCAATTTATGTTAAATCTATTAGTGTATCCTGACGACACATTGACTGATTATTGCGAACAGAATGCGATCGGTCGCTCAACGATTCATCGCAAATTAAAACCACTTAAACATTATCTCCGAACACTCGATTTACATTTAAATCTAGATAAAATGGTTATTAGCGGTTCAGAGGCAGCTGTTCGCTCTTTTTACTTACAAATTCTCTGGGCGGTCAATGGCGGCGAAGATATTTTCAAACTGCCCGAGGTTGAACAAGCTTTACATCCGTTAGCAGACTGGCGTGAACCGTGGGGAAATGGCGTCTGTTATCAGCAAGGACGTTTAGCTTTGGCAATTGCCTTCTTACGTAGCAAAAACCAACACTTTATTACTGTGAACACACGTTGTACTCATTATTTTTTCCCAAGCTGTCAACCTGCAATCAAACACTTCTTTGACGCAATTTGTCAAGACGCTACTATTTTTCAAGCTGAACTCACTTATTTCTATTATTCAATCTTATATCAACCGATTTATTTTACCGTTGATGATCAGCGGATTCCCTTAGCTCGGCGAAATCTAAAGTGCCTTAAATTCATTAATCATTTGCCCGGGTCATTGTTACGGCGCGTTCAGCAATTACTACGCGACGATTTATCGGCTCAAGAGCTTGAGTTATTCTGGTTAAACTTCTACAACTTATTTGCTAACGTTCAGCTTTGGCAAAACATTCCTGTCTCATTAGTGCTTCGCAACTCAATTGCGGCCCCACATCGCAATGAAAAACTGGCCCAAACAATTCAACGACAATTGACTAACACGTTGCGGCAACTAGCTCGGCAAAAGAAAACGACTTGGTTAGCCAATAACTTAACGGCACTCGCTCAATGCTGTACACAATTAATATTGCCTCACGCCAAACCGCTGATTGCTTCTGAGTTAGTTTACGTTGGCATTCAAGATGATCTGAACTCATTTCTCATTCAGGACGTTTTACGATTTTGTCAAAGCCTTTCCTTCGTTAAACCGGAAATTTTCAATTCCAATCAATTTGGCACCTATGATTTAATCATCACGAATTCGGGCAGCACGAGCCAAAGCAACAGCGAGCAGCACCTTTTCACACTCAAGAACGGACGTTTCTCTTATAGTGGCTTACTAATCAAGCTAGAACAACAACACGAACTCAAAAGTAAGGCTAGTTAAGTCAAGGCTGAATTCAATAAAGTCCGAGCAGAAAGAATCGATAGCTTAAGTCGAGCGCAATAATTAACAACGACGTTCTGTGCGACTAAGAAATTAGTCAAACAGAACAACGTCATTGCAACATTTAAACATTAACTTCCGCCTCACAACAATCGGAGTACGAAAAAAGAAGTCGGGATACTTATCCCAGCTTCTTTTTTTAGGTAAATTATCAGATTTTTATCTTGCTACCAAATAATCTAATCGGCGATTTAGTTTAACTGCTAGCACTAAGGAACAAATCAAGATGGTGCTTCCCAGTTACTCTTGGCACCAGGCGGAGAGCCTTCAAAAACATCCATAGTAACTGAAGTGTCTGAACTAACATCATCACGTTTCACGACGGTTTTAACGGTACCTAGCATAATTTTAAGGTCAAGCATTAACGAGATATTTTGCGAGTACCAGACATCCATGGCAAATTTATCTTCCCATGAAATCGTATTGCGGCCATTCACCTGGGCAAAGCCAGTTAATCCAGGTCGACAGTCAGAGCGGCGGCGCTGTTCAGGTGAGTATCTGGCAATATATTCCACTAAAAGCGGCCGTGGTCCCACTAAGCTCATATCATAATGTCGTAAGACGTTAAAGAATATTTCCGGTAATTCATCTAAACTAGTCGCACGTAATTTCCGACCAAAGGATGTTAGCCGCTGCTCATCATCAAGTAATTCACCATTTTGATCACGTTTGTCATTCATTGTTCTAAATTTATAGAGTGTAAAAATTCGTTCTTGACCCGTCTTGGGATCAATTTGACCAACGCGATCCTGCTTAAAAAAAACGGGCGAGCCAATCTTAAGACGCACTAAAATCGCGATCAAAACATACAACCATGAGAATAATAAAACAAAGATCAAGGCCAATAATCGATCAATAATGGGTTTAATTACTTTAATATACATTTTTGATCCTCCTCCGTTTTAGCGCGTTACTTTTTTAGTTGCTGCACCATCATATTATGTGTGCCAGAATGGGGTGACAAAACCTAGCCGTTCTCACAAAAATACGGTTTGATTGGGGACTTCATCCTAATTGGCTACTCCTAATATCATTGCCCGCAAGCATCAGCTTAAGTAAGCGTTAACGTTTTTCAAGTCCATCAAACGACATGACGTTTGAGCGAACGTTGATTGCTTTCAACAGCAGTCACCATGGCAATCTCCGGATACTTCATTAGGATGACATCTTGCGGGTAAGCAAAGTTTTGGACATGATTACGTTTGCCATTAATATTGTTAACGATTAACTGCGGATAATTCTTACCGCACGCTTGAGCAAATGGATATCCACCGCCGAAACGCGTGTTGATTTCGGAAATCAGCCACTGACCCTGATCGTAGAAGAACTCAACATCAACCGGTCCGTGAAAATTGGCTCGCCGGACTAAATCTTGCAGAATTGGTAGCACTGGCTGTGGATTTGCCGAGCGCGCCTTGTCCGTTTCACCGCTACGCATTAACAATTTTTCTTTGACAAAGAAGTCAACTAACTCCCCTGTTTCTAAATCGCAATACACATCAACGCCATATTCAGTTCCTTTGATAAAGGCTTGAATAATCATATCCTTTTTATTTGCTAAGATATTTTTTAATTCGGACATGTTATGAACTTTATAATTATCAATGCTGCCACTTCCAATTGCGGGCTTAACAAAAACTGGAAAATCAATTAATCCCGCTACTCGCGCCTGTTCAAATTCTGCCAGTGAGTCAAAGGTTGGTATCGTTGGCAACTGATTGTCGCGACAAAACTTAGCCAACTGACGCTTATCAAACGTTAAAGCGACAGTTTCTGCAGGTGAGGTGATAACTTTAATGCCTTTTTCGGTGAAACGTTGTTTATGCTGGCTCAAAATAAAAGACGTTGTGTCGATTATCGGTAGTACTGCGTCAATATTTTCGGCTTCGCAAACCTCTAATACCCGCTCCAAATACGTTGGATCCGTAAAACAAGGCATTTGATAATGGGCATCACCAAAATACAATGCCGGTGCATTTAAACTTGCATCTGTACAAACAACTTTTACATTCGGTAACATTTTGAAATACTCAACAAGTTTTACACGTGTACCTGCTGTTAAGATTAAAATATTTGTCATGGCTATTTCGCTCCTCTTACATAGTCTTCAACTGTCCAGCGACGACGAACTAATTTCATTCCCTCATCGTTTTTCACGTACACCGCGGGGAAATATTTGATAAACAATGGATTAAAACACATCGTATATGAACCTACTTTTTCATAGATAATCTGTTGATTCTCTTTAAGCAACGGTGCATTCTTCAAGATAAAAAGGTGATCGTTTTCAATACAAGTAAAACCAGCAATGATCTGTTGCGGCACGACATCTTCAGCTGACTGACCCCTAATTTGATATTGATAACTTGTTTTGACGAAAAGATGGTCAAGATGCAGGCGTGTACCGTCGGTTGTCACATAAATCTGGCGCGGTGTTCTTTTAACATCAATCACACTAGTTACATAAGAGACCGGCGTAGCAATCAATGAGGCTCCCGGTTCAACAATTAAAGTTAAGTCAGTGAAATTAACCAGTTGCTGTAATTGCTGCCTGATCACGGTCATATAGTCGAAGAAACTAGGAATCGCACGATCGCCACCAAAAAATCCGCCACCAATATCTAAATAATCTAAATTCAACTGGTATTGCTGAATGATGGCCACTGACTCTCGAGCTAAGACTTGATAAACTTTTAAACTACGTGTCCGACTACTCGTATGCACATGTAAACCGGCTAATTTAACGCCTAATCTTTGCAACTGTTGTAAAATTTCTGGCAGTTCAGCCAACTGAAACCCAAAACGACCACCTAATTCACCCATTGCCGTTTCACCCGGGCAAAATGTTTCCACATCGATTTGAATGCGTAGGCCTACTTTTGTACCAGTCATTGCATATTTTTCTAACCAACGCAATTCTCGATGTGTTTCTAGGTTAATGATTGCCCCTTGAGCGAGTGCGTCAGCAAAGGTGGCCTCACTCTTGGCGGGACCGTTATAAATAATCTTGTCAGGTGCGTAGCCGCATTTCTGAGCCAATTGATATTCATCATCCGAAACAACTTCAGCATAGCAACCGGCGCACTTCATAAAGTCTAAGATCCACGGTACTGAGTTGGTTTTGAACGAATAACCAATAATCGACTTGGCAAAGGTAGCTGCTAATGCTTCTTGTAACTCCTGCAGATTATCCGCTAGTTTATTCTGATCAATGACAAAATAAGGCGTCTCCATAAATGTTCTCTCCCCTTTAGTTGCGTAACTGAATGATGTGTTATTCCTTCTCTTTACCATATTTCAACAAGCCAATTTTATTAATAAAGGCAATCCAAATGAATTCTAAGTAGCCCATAAGTTGTTTAAAATCAGCGTCATTTCGATAGACCAATAAATTACCGCCATTGACAACCACAACGCACAAAATCATCTGAATAATTAAGCCGGAAATACCAGACAACGATAACCATTGACTGAGACCAAATAAAAGCGCCGCTTCAACGACGGTCACAATCGCGCAACGCAGGACCGACTTGAAGTACGGCCAAATTGGACTCTTAAAATAATATTGAAATAAAATTTTAGGTTCGAACCAAAAGGCTGTTAATAGTTTTGCCAGTGAAGCGCCTAATAAAATCCCGGCAATTCCCCAGAATTTACCGAACACGAAACCAAATAAGAGATTCAAAGCCGCTGCCGCCAGATAAGCGTATTTCGTTTCTTTGAAGATGCCAGTCGTATCACGATAAATGGCCGTGACTGACATCAATCCGGTAATGAAAAATTGTAAGGCAACTGCAAAAACGATTAAACCAGAAAGCACAAATTTTTCGCCCAGCCATAACCGAATGAATGGTGTTAATAGGATAAAGAAACTAACCGTACTAAAACCAATCAACCATTGATAGGCAAAAGCCGCCAGTTGGAAAATATTTTGTTTGCCACTCTCACTTTGGGCGGCATTTTTATTGCCAATACTTGCCGACAAAGACTTAAACAGTAAATCCAACATCGTCGAGATACTCCCAACAATCATGATGTAGTTAGAATAGTAACCAACGTAAATCGTGCCGATCATCACCGAAATGAAAATATCAGTTGTATTGCTCATGATAATGCTGCCAAACCGATACACAAAAATAGATTTAATGTCTTCTAAAATTCTTCTGCGTTGCTGTTTGGCTAATTTTTCATGATTGTTTTTTAGAAACGGGTAAATTCGATTGGCCGTATGCGAAACGATCAAATTATCAATAAACTCAACAACAATCTGAACAATGAGATACAGGGCAAAGTTTCGGTATAAAACCAGCACACCAATTTGGACAACCGTTCTCAGTATTTGCGTAAAAATCGTAATTTGTGCGACCAAATATTCCTTTTGACTAGCAATCACTAATGACGACTTGTAAACAAATAGATAACTCATGACCACACCTAGCAGCATTAAAACATAGTAAACGCGAATATAGGGTACGGCGTTATCTAAGTTGACAATCAAGTGAAGAAAAGGAACTAACGATAAACCGATGCCTAAGACAAAACCGGCAATAATCAGATAAACCTTCTGAAAATAGTTCATTAGTTTTTTTATTTGCGCTTGATCATTTTCGCGAATCGGTTTATATAACGAATAATTTAGCGCTGAAGTAATGCCCAGATCAGCTAGCGTTAGCATGGATAGAACATTTGAAAAAAGACCATTAACTCCCAAAAATTCGACAGATAGATAGTGAATAAAAACAGTCCGTGCGATAAAACGTAATGCCATCGCCAAAAATTGACTAGAAACATTGACGACGATATTTCTTGCAGAATTAATGGTCCGCGATTCTTCCATAATGTCCCTCCTTTTTAAAGCTATTGGTGACAAGCGTAACAAAGCTGTGTGCGATCATTAATGACCAAGTATTGACCAGCATGATAGTTGCAATCATCAGTTGCGCTGCCTAACTTTGTAACCGGCGGCGGCGGAAGAAATGATAAATTGAGGCTGGCAAGAGTCCCACCAACAACGGACGTAGCGCATATAGATGATAATATAGTGGGTACTTTTGTTCCTTAATGATTAGTCGTTTCAAATTAGTTTCATTTAAGCGATTCCGAAAGTTACGTCGTTGATAAGCGCTTTGATCGTCAGCATAAACGTAAATGGTTTGCTGTAGATTATGTCCTTTAAAGCCAGCACGATAGAATTTATACCACAGATGATAATCTTCTACGCGAAGCAATTGTGGTGCCACACTGTAGTTGCCGATTTCTGCTAACGCCTGCTTGCGCATCATTGCTGCCGGATGACAAAATGGTGCCCCGAAGAAAATATTCTTCATGGTGGGATATTCGATTTCAAAAGCGCTTGCCCAAATACCATTCTCATCAAACCGAGCCATACCACCACTAACAACAGCATAGTCAGGGTGCTGATCTAAAAAATCAACCTCTAGCTGCAATCGCTCTGGCAAAGACACGTCATCAGCGTCTTGAAGTGCGATATATTTACCGGTTGCGTGAGTCAAGCAGTGATTTAATGTTGCATTGGAACCTAAATTTTTTTCGTTTTTTAGCACAATAATCTTAGCGGGTAGCTTCTGTTGTAATTGGCGTGCGATCGTATAGCTGTCATCTTGAGAGCCGTCATCGCACATAATCAATTCCCAATCTGTAAAGGTTTGGCTAATAAGTGATTCGACACTGCGCGCTAGTGTTGGGGCACAATTATAAACACCCATGATAATTGAGACTTTCGGATTTTTGGTCATGATTAGACCCTCATTTCTGCATAAATTTTTTGCATTGCCTGAACAGAAGCATTGATTGAATATTTATTAGTGAAGCTTGGTCGATATTTTTCGGACGCGGTCAAAATTTCATCAATTGCGGCAGCCATTTCGTGCATGTTTTCAACTAGAAAACCTTGATTACGTTCTGTCAGTAAATCAACATGTCCGCGAATTTTCGTCAGCACAACCGGAACCCCATAGGCGAATGCTTCCAACACATTAACCGGCAATCCCTCGCGTTGTGATGAAGAAACAACCACATCAGCTAATTCTAGAAACGGCCGCACATCATTAACTTGGCCCGTTAAAAAAACATGTCGTTCTAAATTCAGCGTCGCAATTTTACGTTGATAATCATCTCTTTTGGGGCCGCTTCCTAGCAGAAACAAGCGGTAATTCGTCTTACCCGCAGTAACCAAACGATCCATTACGTCAATCAGTAAGGTTTGATTCTTGTTTTGCGATAATTCAGCCGCAAAAACTAATATTTTATCTTCAGGACGCAACTGATACTTGTTGCGAATTTCAGCAACCTTTTGCGGCTGAGCAACCACTTCAATATCAGTTCCAATCCCCGGAATTAAATGAACAGCATTTTTTCGTTTAAGTTTAAAACCTTGCGCGCGTTGATAATCTTCTTGGTTGATTGTGACCAGCTTGTCAGTATACCTGGCTAATATTTTTTCAATCTGATAATAGGTCAACCAATTAAACTTGGAAGCACCCTCATAGAAGTGAAACCCATGCGCAGTGTACATCACCGCACCATTCTCATGGCGAGCTGCTAAACGTGTCAAGGCCGAAGCGTTAGGGGTATGGGTGTGAATGAGATCATAGTGCCGCGCTTTAAATAATTTTTTCAGTTGAAAATACGCGCGAACATTATCTGTTGTCAATGGATTCCATTGGAAACTAATTTCATGGTGGGGTAATGCCGTCAAGCGCTGATCCAAGGGCTGATTGGTGGCACACGCTAATTCAACCTCGTGGCCTTGCGCCAGCAGCGCTTCAATATGCGGGATTAAGAAAGCATTGATCGTGTTCGAAATCGTTGTGACCTGTAAAATCTTCATCAGTCAATCCCCCTCTTTACACAGCATGATCTGAACGTTCACTGTTAATTAAGTCATTATGTTTGGCCCGTTGAATTGCCTTACGCAAACTTGCAGCAACTCGTTTGATATCAGCATTCGTCATTTTAGTATCTGACGGTAAGCAGAGACCGGTTGTAAACAACTGATCGCTGTACTGATTCCCGTAAAACTGTCGTTGCGCAAATACTGGTTGTTGATGCATTGGTTTCCAAATCGGTCGGCTTTCAATATTTTCAGCCGCCAAATCGGCAATTAATTGTCGCGTATCCAGCCCTACAACTGTTAAGCAAGTCAACCAAAAATTATTAAAACTGTTTTTCGGTTCGGGCATCCAGTGAATCTCTTCAAGGTCACTGAGTAATTGTTGGTATTTATAAAAGATGCGGCGTTTTTGAGTAATGCGCTCGTTTAAAACTTTAAGCTGGCCACGACCGATTCCTGCGCAAATATTGCTTAATCTATAGTTATAACCCACTTCACGGTGTTCATAATGCAAGACTGGTTCGCGGGCCTGAGTTGCCAAGTACTTCACTCGCTCAGCGTACTCGGAATTATCCGTCACTAACATGCCACCACCAGATGTGGTAATAATTTTATTGCCGTTAAAGGAATAAATCCCAATGTCACCAATCGTACCTGTTTGGCGTCCGTGATAGGTACTCCCTAACGATTCGGCAGCGTCTTCAATTACGGGCACTTGATATTGCCGACACAATGCCATAATCTCGTTCATTTTAGCCGGTATGCCGTATAAATGAACGACGATGACCGCCTTAACGTTTTTTTCAGTGCATAGTGCCTTGGCCAAAGCGACTGGGTCCATATTCCAAGTATCTGGCTCACTGTCAATAAACACCGGCGTTGCACCTTCATAACAGATGGGATTAGCACTCGCAGCAAAGGTGAGACTTGAACATAGAACAATATCACCTTGACCAATCTTCAACGCCTTCAATGCTAAATGAATGGCCGCTGTCCCCGAAGAAACGGCGACTGCATATTTCTGGTCAACTCTGTCAGCAAATTCCTTTTCAAACTGATCAACATTTTCTCCTAATGGTGCAATCCAGTTCTTCGCAAATGCATCTTGGACATAATGTTGTTCCCAGCCAGCTTCACTCATATGCGGTGAAGCTAACAGAATTTTTTTGGTCACGTGCTCTCACTCCTCTAACTTGTTTAATTGAGCTAGTCATTCTTAAAAACAAATTGCATCAGTTTTACTTTTCTGAGAAATCATCACAATACACGCTGTTTAAAAAGGCTTATTAAAAACTTGTGTTTATTATAACAATAAGATTATTCTAACACCAGCTTTTTATATCTCTGATTATTGGCTGTTAATTATAAAAGTTGTCATACCAACGCTTAATTTAAATATTTATTTTTAAATTTAATTGAATTCATTTGTTTTTACTAATAAATAACTACTGTTTTATTGTGATTTTTTAATAATAGCTGTTATTTTTTGATATCAAGTAATGAAAATGGTCCAAGTTGTCAGACTTACTTTTGAAGCGATCTTAATCAAAAAATAATCGGCCGCAAACGTTGCTTTAAAATAATGTGCCGAAAAGTAATGCGACGCTAAATTCAAAACGATTTTTGATCATAAAAAATGCCGATCACCCCAGATTAGATCTTTAATCTAATCTGGGGGATCGACATCTTAAGTGGTTTTATTAATCTGGTCAGTAAATTTATTTAGTGCTGGATTGACTGGTGTCACGTTCAACTGGTGCACGCATTAATGCAATTAACACGCCAATTAGCAATCCGACCAACATTCCGGCGAGTACCGTGATCCATCTTTTCGGCGAAGAAGTTGAAGGTGCAGGACTAGCCTTCGATAAAACTTCCGTCTTGACACCAGGAATCATTGCAGAAGCACGCTCCTGAAAGACAGCAGTTAACTTGTTAGCAGTGACCGCCGCGCGTCTTGCACTCGTATCAGTCACAGTGATTGAGAAAATCTGTGAATTAGCAGTGCTTTGCGTACTAATTGAGCGGGTTAACGTTGCTAAGGACCCATCATAAGACTGTGTACTTTTAATTTCTTTCAACACTGGCCGAACAATACTTGGATCGGTCACCATATCTTTATAAGTTGTAATGAGATCAACAAATTGCGTTGTTGTTGCTTGCTTAGAACTGTTTTTCTCCGTCTGAATAACCATCAGCCGACTTGTGGAAGAATAAGTTGGCTGCAACACACGATGGACCGCGAACACGCCAAGTAACCCACCAATCACGGTTAAACAAATAATGAGCCAGATATTCTTCCGAAAAGCGGACATCATGTCATCTACATTCATACTTCTATTTTTCATGGGCAGAGTCTCCTTCATCAGTAAACATTGCTTAATGTCACCAGACAACATTCGAATTATCTTCAAAAAATACAGTAACCACTAAAATGAATCAACCTAACACAGATAGTTAATCTAATTCAAACATTTGCTGGAGCTATCCTCTCGTTGGGAGAATAGCATGCCGAACACAAACCAGACAAGTGCAGAATTATTGAGCGATAAGGCAACAAAATAAATCAGAATCACAACGATGACTAGCAATAACGTCCTAGCAAATAACTTTTGTAGTCGTAAACTCTGGAACATTTGCACGGCTAGCCACACAAAGAAGATCACGGTTAATCCAATTCCCCATTGAGCCATAAGTTGGAGAAAAGTGTTATGAGATAGTACAGGAACATCGAATAAAGATTGCGAGGCAACCAAATAATCAGTCATTCCTAAACCAAGTCCATGAACTGCTTGAATAATTCTGATGCCGGTTTCCCAAGCACCGGTTCGACTTGAACCACTAGAGTTAAAGGCGTCCGGTTCAAAAAGTTCCATTAGGCGTTGGATAATTGGCGACTGATCAAGTAGGCCATTGCCCCAATCTTGTACGGCTGGAAACCAGAGTTGTTTCGTGATATAAAGCAAAATCCCCAAACAAATTACTGGTAAAAGAAATAAGCAGAATCGATATAAAGTACTCAAATGATTGACCGCCCACTTGATGAAAATAATGGCAACTAGTGCAGCGGCAACAATCATCGCCGTTTTCGACCCAGACAGTAACATCGAAATGATTAGAAGTACGTTTAAAACGAAGGGATGCCTAAATTTAATTTCTGCTGCAATAACAATACAAACAGAGACGGCTTGAATTAACGAGAAATAGTTAGGATCATTCATCAAGCCAAAGAAACGCTCAGAATCAGGCATATACATAAATGACAAGAAGCCGCTCGCACCAGTCAAAGCACCGACAATTCCGATTACTGCAATAATCACGTTGAAGTAAACAAAGACTTTAAAAATCGTTTTAATCGCTGAGGATGGCAGCTGTTGGGCGATGAAGAAATAAATAATGGTGATTAAATACTTCACGACGACATCTGTGTCAACGTGCCCGCCAGGAACCAAAATAGGAATAAGCATTGTGCTGACCACCAACGAATAAACGCCAATGAAACCTAGGAAAAGATCCATCCCATCAAACTTAATCTTTCGACCATAACTTAAAAAGATAACCAACAACAAAATAGGTAAAAAAACGGTGGTCAACGATAAATTAAGACCAAATATAACCCGAGATGTTGCTAACCCGATTCCCCATAGTACCAGTAACAATTGAACTGGCGGTGCTGGTTGATCGGTCAACAACAAGTTAGTTTTCCTAATTCTCACACTACTATCCCTCCTCGTCGTTACTTTTCAAAATAATGGCTATTGTTGAGATTTCGTCACTAGAACTGGGGCAAGACTGCCACTTCTATCGTCAATCTAGCTGATCTTTTAATATTTACCAACCCTTTATTGAATCTTTTCAAAACATAACCAATCCAAAAGTTTTCTTGAGCTAATCTTAATCGTTTATTATATATATCTAATCGCATTCCCCCAGCTATCTCAACAAATATGCTTTTTACACACTTGTTATTTTGCCGTCACCAAGGGCGGAAAAACGCCACGAATCAAGTAATTAGTTAATGCACCGCAGCCGCAAAAAAAGCTCATCGTAATTTTCTTAGACTTTGACTGCATAAACACAGCACAGACAGGAAATTACGATGAGCTTGATTAAACTGATTCAATTAAATTACATTAAGTTGCGACTAAGCCAACTTTTAAGCAAGAAAGTAATGACGTGTTAACTCTAAAGCTGTCTGATCCATCACTTTTTCACCATACTCGCTAAGCACTTCAGGTGTCACATTAGTTTTTTCACCGTATTCATTGGCAATTGTAATTGCATCATCCGGTGTCATTTCGCGCATTTCGTCAGTAAACAATACTAATTCAACATAATACGCATTTTGATAACGATAAAGATTAGAAACACCAGCCTCTAGTCGCAAAGCATCGGCTAATTGAATCATCGCCTCAAAATCAACTAGTTTTAAAACAACATCACGATAATCGACATCTTCATCTTGCAAATAACGACTTAAATCATCGCCGTCTTCATCAGCATCTGACGTTTGCAAAAGCTTCTGCAAATCATTCAATTGATGTTGATTCTTCGAAACGCGATTAGTTAATGCTTTGGTTAAAGCAGTCTTATCTTCTTTTTCATCATCATCTAATTTGCTAATTAATAACTCTAAGCCGTCTTTGTTAGGCATCACCTGAAAAGTTACGGCATCGTTATTCGCAAAGATGTGATCAGCATCGACTTCTTCTAAAATACTGTAAAAGAATTTCTCAATTTGTTGATGGTTACCGAGCAAATCCAGCATGGTAACACCGCGCTCTTCTAAATCATCGGCACCTAATACAACGCGAATCGTATTATCATCGACTCGTTCCATTTCCATTCGGTCCACCTCATTTCTTCAGACCATTTAGCTGAATTCATCAAGTAACAGAAGTCGTGTTACTTCTCATTTGAGTATACTACATCAACCTTGCGAAAAATACAAAGAATTGCGCATGGTAGCATTAGGAAACACTCGTTTATTTTGATATTGTGACACATTAGTTGTTTTTGTCAGCACAAGTTAGCTTATGCGTAAATGAAGCAAGTTTCTTGGTCGGTTCCTGGATCTTTCTGATGTTATAATCCGATGCAATAATATAGCTGCAAATCTTAATATGGCTTTAAAATAAGGTTGATCAGCACCGTTAACACACAATTTTGTTGAGGTGTTGTCTTACTCGTCTTCATGATGCTGCGTTTTTGCTAAACGCTTCGTTTGATTGATTGCAAGTATGGCAATCAACGCAATAACCAACATGAGACTCGCCATCCCCCAATTTCCTAGGACGACGGACAAGCTTACACTGGCACCTGAAAGTATCGCCGATAGTGGACCTGTTGCTGAGAATGCGCCTGAGTACGCACCAATTTTCTCTGGGTTCATCAAATCAGCACGCAAAGTCTGACTTGAAGGAACTAGAATCATTTCACCGACCGTCAAGTAGACCGCACAAAGTACCAACGGCCAGAAGTCATTTAAAACAAAGGCGGCCGCGTAGCCCGTGGCCTGAATCCCAAGTCCCAGTACATAAGCACGAAACAATGATAGTTTCTGCGTCAACTTCGTAAAGAATCCTAATGATGTGACAATCATGACGGTATTAATTAGCGTGATGCCCGAAAGCATTCGCTGTCCATAAATTTCTAACCCCAAGAATCTCATACTGTGGAAATCATTACCTAGATGCACCGCCAAGTAAGCGCCAGGTTGATTCATGATGACGTTGACCAGTAACTCACTCAACAAGAAGAAAACAAACGGGGTATCCACAAAAACCGTCGCATAGGAACGGAGCATTTTAAGCACCGCATTTCCTTTCACGGCGTTTTTGACTGGGATAAAAGTTTCTGAAATAAAGAATTGGATGATACCCAAGTCTATTAACGACGTAATTAAAAGTGCCAGTAACAATTCAAACAAATAGTCTCGGAAGAACCAACCACCTAAAGCCGCCCCAATCATGACACTAACATTCATAATCCAATACAAGATTGCGTAGACACTATGGCGAATCTTGCCATCTGTTAGATCAATAACCATCGCCTGATCAGCTGGCGAAGAAAAGTTGCCACCAACTTGGGCGCAGATAAAGCCCACAAAAGTTGTGATGGGATTCGTACCTAGCGGTGAGTTAGACAGTGCAGCAACCGCAACGCCGCCGCACATCAACCAACTTCCAATTAGCAAGATTGGTCTGCGACCGTAAACGTCCGCCAAGTGACCGCCGTATAAACCGGCGATGAAACCGAGTGTCGAAGCAACAATGAGTAAAATACCTGTAATGCCCGCGCCAAAGTAACGTGCATAATAGATGGTCATGTTTGGCATAATTGCATTACTAACCAAAACACTCAAAAATGCCGTCAGCATTCTTAATTGTAAATTACGGTTCAATCGAAAAAATAAAGTCATACCTTAGTTACCTAATCTCTCTTAGTAATAGCCTAAATAATACAACATTCGCGTTGTAAAAACCAAGTCTATTCAAAAAGAATTGAAGATACTAAAACTGTGCTAGATTGTACTCCTTCGCGCTTGCACAAAGGTTGCTTATGGAACGTGGCGCGTTGTCGTGGCGGCAAATAAATACTTGTCACTGGAACGTAGTGAGCACTGCTGATTAAGATAGTGGCAACTAAAACTGTTTTGTTGTCGTTCTTCGCGCTTACGCAAAGGTCGCTTATGAAATGTGCGAGGTAACGTGGTGGCAAATAAATACTAGTCGCTGGAACGTAGTGGGCGTCGATTTGAGCCGATTGAAGTACAAATCGTCTCAAATGCGAGCCTTAATGTAAGCAATAAATTGCCAACATTAATGTCACTACTGAGCGGTATTTATTTGCCGCCACTAAGCTAACAAGAGTGCATCCTTTGCGCAAGCACTGAATTAACGTGTGGGTGAATTACCCCTTAAAATTTTCAGAAGTGTAAATTTGAAGTTAAGTCACACCATCACATCTCTTTTGTCAGTGCCGGAGGGAAATCGCGGTCAGCCGTGATATTCTTGTTAATGGTTTACCATTTACAAGAAAGCTCGTATTTAAGACGAATGGATTTTGATTCGGCTTAAATCGATGCTCGCACCGTTCCACCAACGCATTTCTCTGCAGGCACGAAGAATAGCAATATAACTGTTTCTAATTTCAGCACGCTAAGGTCCACATTCCACACGACAATAAGGAAACAACTGTCGTACGAAAAAAGCCCAAGACAAAATAACACTTTGTCTTGGGCTTAATTGAATTATTCAAACTTTAGAACCCTGCCATTAATTGTGCTTGTTGCAACTCCAGAGCTCGAACCTCACGTGGTAAGAACCGACGAATTTCGTCTTCGTTGTAACCGACTTGTAAACGTTTCTCATCCATAATAATTGGACGACGCAATAAGCCCGGGTTTTTCTCGACTAGATCCAGTAATTCATCCATTGTTAAATCATCCAAATTAATTCCTAATTCTTGGAATACTTTTGAACGTGTTGAGATGATTTCTTCTGTACCGTCTTCAGTCATACGTAAGATTTGTTTAATTTCATCTTTGGTCAATGGTTCAGAAAAAATATTTCGCTCTTTAAAAGGTATATCATGTTCTTTCAACCATGCCCGCGCCTTGCGGCAAGATGTGCAACTTGGAGATGTATATAAATTTACCATAACATTCGCTCCTTCACCAACAAATCTGTGATTAACGTTCAGAAACACTTAATCAATTCACAAGTCTATTATAACCATAATCAAGAATAATTACTAGCCTTTTCTTTAACTTTTCTATCTAAAAAGTATCATAATCAGTCTAAAGTCCTAGTGATGAGCATTGATATAACAGCCTTTATATTATTAATGGCGATTGGTGAAGGGTTGTAATCAATTTTAATGTTAATTTATGATATTGATAATTTTTTTTCAAATGAACAATAATAATATTGTGAACCGGTACGTCGTGAAAGCCTATGAGTAAAGGAACTTGCTTACTTTTTAACAGTGAATATTCTAATTAAAGTAAAATCTGGAGGCCCGTACTGGCTAATTGAATTGGTATACCATCTACTTGCTGCTTTGCTTCACGTAAAATCCGCTGATGTTCAATCTGTTGTGGTAAATGACTAAGCAACAATTGCTTGGCTTGTGCAGCCGAAGCAAGTTGACCAGATTGTGCCGCCGTCATATGCCACATTTTGCCAACTTTAGTCGAATCGAAGTTAGTATCTGTAATCAATAAATCAGCAGCCTGCGCAAAATCAGTCAACCCTGAAAAATATCGTGAATCAGCTGTAAAAACTAAGATTTTACCCATCTTATCAACAATCCGCATCGCAAAGGTTGGTACCGGGTGAATGGTTCGACAAAACGTAATCGTTAATGGGCCAAGTTGTAAAGTTTCATCAGGATCATAAGCTCGACCGATTGTAGCGGTTGGCCAAGTTAAACTGCCAAAATTCAGAGGATCTTCAGTATTACCATAAATTGGTAGCAGTTTTTCTTTACGCTGACCTTGCCGTAATTGCCAGTAATATTGCAATACCCCAACATCTGCAATATGATCCTGATGATAATGTGTTAAAATCACCGCATCCAATTGCAAAGGATCCAAATATTGCTGCAAGACTTTTAAGACACCACTTCCACAATCCAACAATAAAGAATAGCCGCTATCTTCAACTAAAAAGCCCGTCGTTCCGTCTGTTGCTGTGGGATAACCACCATAATAACCTAGAACTGTTATTTTCATTTCTAACATCCTTTCTTAAAATTCGCCACGCATCTTGTGACGTTCTTAAATTAAGTGCGATTAACGCGGTCGTTGCTCAGAAGTTCGCGTTAATTCAACAATGCGTCGATACCGATGAACTGTAAAAATATGAAACGCGCCATAAATAACCAAAACTGCCAGTGTCAATGCATACAATAGTCCGAGTTGTAAGTGATCGAGATTACCACCAATCACCTTCATGATCAACAAGCCATTCGCAATTCCAAAAATCACCGGCAACAAATAAATCAACCGATTATGCGTACTAATAATTTGATTGATTTTAGCTTGATTAATCCCCATCTTCTTCAACGTTAAATATTCATAACGGTCATTATCCGCCTCGGCTAATTGACGTAATGAAAAAATACTAGCCCAGGCAAAAGTCATTAAAACACCCAATGTTCCGACAACAAAAACCGTTAATCCTAACGCACGTTGCATTAACACATGAGTCGGTCCGCGGACGTAAAAATTATTACTTTCATATTGCGCGACCTTATCATGATCGCGTCCTTGGTAAATGTGCATCTTAACTTGACTTAACTTTTTCGCGTCAACAAATTGTAATTGACGCACGGCATCATCGACATATGATGCTTCATCAATGTCATTCAGTGTTTTACCCGCTGGTGCAATTTTTCTCACTGAATAAGCTAACAATTCCCGGGAATGACGCGTCGTAATCTGTTTAAAAACAGTATCCGAAACAACCAACAAGCGATCGAAAAACAAATAGCCACCTAATGGATAGGCACGCGAATACGCTGCAATCTGTAATTTAGGAATCTTTTTTTGTGCGAGTTGAATTTTGTTTTGCAATAAAACAGAAACCGGTAAATGTTGCAGATAAAAATCGCGTGATACATACAAAGCCTGATCTTCAGTTAAGTTCAACAAGGGCAAGTTTCGTTGATGGCGACGTGCATTACGATAATCCTGCAACGAAATAATCTCTAATGGCAAGGCGTGACCCTGCATAATTTTTTGTGCATGCGGCCCTTGCAATTGCGCCGCTGTAATCTTAATCGTGAAGTTGGTGAGTTGCTTACTTTTACCGCCATGTGTGCGAATCTTCTTCAAGATCGTCTCTTGATGTTGGTGGTCAGTCACAAAATCGATCGGTGTTTCCTCTTGAACCGTTCGATTGCCAAACGCGAATAAAACTGCTGCCAAACCCAGCATCACAATCGAAGCCGTCACAAACAAAGTAGTTAACGTTAACGACTGATAATGTTCGACGAACTTATCCTCAGTAAAAGCAAAATCCAATAGATGCCGTCGAGCAAAGCCATTATGGCGACTTCTTAGCCAGTGTAAGAGTGTTGGCAATCCATTACGATATGTTAGCCAGACGCCCAGCAAGAGCGTTAGAATGATGAAATACGTGGCATATGAGCCCGGTTGATTAAACCGCAATGTCTCTAAAAATTGAAACCAATTAAACCGCAATAAAATACAGTAACAAGCAAGTAATAAGACCGGCCCTAACCAAGCTAAAAATCTATTTAGCGGTGTTTGCAGCCGATGTCGGTGACTATTTTCCGGATATAATAGGCGGACCATCTTGAGCCGGATTATGCGCGCCGAATCAACTAACGCAACTAAAATAAAAACGCCGACAAAACTGCCAGCCGTAATTAACAAAGCCGAACCAGAAAACCAATGATTTGTTTCAGCAACCACGCCCATTAAACGCAATAAGAGCATGTTATAAAGCTTACTAAACAACAAACCTAAAACCAAACCGATGCCTAACTGTAAACCCTCACCCATTAGGTTTTCTGCTGAGAATAGCAGTGCCAATTGTGGGTGCGTTAATCCCGAAACTAATAAAACACCCATTTCTTGGTGTTGCTGCTTCATGAAAAAGCGGTTGGCATAAACGATAATCGCAAAGCTAAAAAGAACGATCGTCACAAATAAAATAATCAGTAAAACAAAAATACCACCAAAGCTCACCATTTGTTGCAGTTTTCGATCATTATAGGCAGCTAAACTTGCATAAGCAACCATAATCAATAATGAAATCGCCACAATATAAAGTGCCCGGCCGATTAAATGACGACGAAAGTTACGATAAGCGGTTTTGAGAATCATGTTGCACCACTCCTCCTCCAATTGCCGCTTGCATGTCAATAATCTGATTAAAGAATTTCTGACGCGTCCCTGAACGAACAACCTCAGAGAAGAAGGCGCCATCTTTAATGAATAAAATTCGATTACAATAGCTAGCCGTGAAGGCATCGTGCGTCACCATCATAATCGTCGTCTCATCTTCCAAATTAATCGTAGCCAAATATTGCAGTAACTCAGTCGCCGACTTTGAGTCCAAGCTACCGGTTGGCTCATCAGCAAATAAAATTTGCGGCTTGGCCATTAACGCCCGCGCCGCCGAAACACGTTGCTTCTGGCCGATTGACAATTCGCTGGGATAACGATCTAGTAACTGAGTTAATTCCAATTGTTGACTAAAGTGCGTCAAACGTAGTTCAATCTCATCTGTCGGTATTTTCGTCAACGTTAGTGGGAAGATTATATTTTCACGAACAGTTAAGGAAGTTAGTAGATTAAAGTCTTGAAAAATAAAACCGATCTGATCGCGACGGAAATTAGCTAGCTCGCTTTCGGGCAAATGCGTAATTTCTTGGCCAGCTAGAAAAACTTGCCCTGTTGTTGGTTGATCAATCGTCGAAACAATATTCAACAACGTTGTTTTACCAGCGCCAGAAGGACCCATAATACCAACAAATTCGCCACGGTCAATTTTAAAACTCAAATTGTTTAACGCACGCACCAAAGTAGCACGCGCTCCAAAATTTTTGGATACTTGTTTAACCTCAACTATTCGCATCACAATCCTCCTAACCTTAATGATCCAATTAATGTACAAAAAATGAATCTAAACTACTTACATGCTTTTTTAAATGACTGCACCATGATAAGCACGAACGGGAATATGCGCAAAATCTAAATCGCGCAAATCCAAAGGCGTATCTGTAAAATAAGTCGTTGCTTCAGCTAACATCAAGTTTAATCGTTCAGTTACCTGAGCAACTACTACAACTGGCAACGGTGGCAATGACTGCGGTGCACGCTGCCATTCATTACGGGCGTGCCAATAGCCAACTTCAAAGGTCGTTCCATCGTCGGAGCCGTTTAGATTGGTCTCGGAATCAGCAATCACCACTAAAACATCGGCACCCTTAATTCCGTCCAAATCACATTGAAAAACGCGTTGCCGCCACTCCAGCGACATCGGGGTTAACTTCTGAATATCCGGATCCTGATCCGTTTCATCCTTGGGACTAAAAACCGCATCAACGGTTGCATTACACTCCAATAATGCTTTAACCTGTGCTACTCGTCGTGCTTCAAAACCATGTTTATCAAAAAATGGACCTGCCAAATATACTTTAACCATGAAATTCACCTTGATCTTTTCGATTTATTTTATTGTTTGTAATTAATTATATCAGTTATTACTTTCTTATAATGAGCATACTATATCAATAATAAAAAACAACGACTATTAACGAACAGTTTTGTAAGTTATGAGAGGTCCTTGAACATTACAAAACCTAGAACTATTATTTTGCGCTTCTTCGTGCCTGCGGAAAATGCGCTGGTGGAACGCTGCGAGCATTGGTTTGAGCCGAATCAAAACCAATTCGTCTCAAACTCAAGCTTTGTTGTAAGTGGTAAACCACTAACAACAATTCCGCGGCTGACCGCGATTTCCCTCCGGCACTGACAAAAGAGATCTGGTGGTGCGATTTAACTTCATGTTTGTGCTTCTCAAAATTTTAAAGGGTAATTCAACCGCTCGTCAATTCAGCGCTTGCGCAAAGGTTGCCCGCTCGTTTGTTTAGTGAGGGAAAATAAATACCGCTCAGTGGTGATATTACTGTTAGTGGTTTACCACTTACAGTAAGACCTGTCTTGAAGACAATTTTGTAAAAATTGGCTTCAAGCAGTGTCCACCACGTTCCAGCGAAAGTATTTATTTTCCCTCACGGCACCTCGCACGTTCCATATGCAACCTTTGTGCAAGCGCAAAAAAGCAACAAAATAACAGTTCTAGTTGCCACTATTTTGATCAGTACCTTCACTGCAGCAAGTCATGCCATACACACAAAAAAATACCGAACATTGTAATCAAAATTTTTGCAGCACAAAATCATGCGATTATTTGTGTTTTAACTTTAAAACCAGTAACATTGAATCAGAATTAGCTGAGGAGGCGGACTGCATGTACAAAGTGATGATTGTCGAAGATGATCAAACAATTGCTCAATTGATTGCCGAAAACATTGAAAAATGGCAACTTAGCGCTTATATCATTCGCGATTTCAATCAAGTTGAGGCTGAATTCAAGTCACAGAAACCAAATCTTGTTTTAATGGATATTAATTTACCTGTTTATGATGGTTATTATTGGAATCAAAAAATCCGCGACAATTCAGAAGTGCCCATTATTTTCATCTCGTCCCGCAATACCAACATGGATATGGTCATGGCCATGAATATGGGTGCCGATGATTTCGTAAACAAGCCCTTCTCAATGGAAGTCTTAATGGCAAAAATCAATGCCTTATTACGGCGGACCTATGGTTATCACGAACAAAACACCACGTATTTAGAGCATAACGGCTTAAAACTCAATTTACAAAGTGGCGACGCCCAATATGGTGAGCAAATCATCAATCTATCTAAAAATGAATACAAGTTATTGCAATTTATGATGCATTCCCCCGGTAAAATTATTTCCCGTGATCGTTTATTACGTGAACTTTGGGAAGACGAGCGTTTCGTTGACGACAACACCTTAACCGTTAATGTTAATCGCCTGCGTCGCAAGATTGAACAGGCAGGTTTAAAAGATTTCATCGTCACTAAAGTTGGCCAAGGTTACTTAATCCCTTAACAAGGATCTGACTAAATCTTACTGACTTACCACGCCAAAATTTATCCCATTTTGCGTAGAAAGGACTCTTATGAATTTTCGTTTTTTCTTGCGTGACCATTTACTGCAAATTTGCTTCTGGTTGATTGGTTTATTCTTACTGAATTTATTAATTTGGTTGGATCCTTCACACACCCTAGCTTTGGTTAATCTCTTCTATTTGGATTTATTAATGGTCCTTTTTTTGAGTATTTTCTTATTTATTTTATACTTGAATCGCCGCCGTTGGTTCCAAGAAATTGATCAAAAAATTAAAAATCCTGATAATATTTTGAATGCACCGATTGAAGACGCGCACACTTATAGTGAACAGCAAATTCAAACTTACGGACAAACACTAATTGACACACACCGGCAAATTTTAAATAGTGTGGTGGCTGAGCAAAACGACCAGCGTGAATTTATTGACAGTTGGGTCCATGACATTAAGGTCCCGCTGGCTGCCCTACAACTAATCAGCGATGACTTAGAATTAGATATTGGCGAGCAGAAGTATTACCAATTAACAAGTGAAGTCGAACGAATTAATCACTATGTGGAAGAAGTGCTCTACTATTCGCGTTTGAGTAATTTTGCCAATGATTACTTAATCGCCCAATATGACTTGAAGGCCATTGTTAATCCAGTAATTCGTGACAACATGAATTATTTCATTCATAAACACATTCAACTGAAGCAAGAAAACCTAGATTACACGGTTTTAACCGATCAGAAGTGGCTTGATTTTATTATTCAACAAATCATTAGTAATAGTTTGAAATACACACCAGATAATGGTACTATCACCATCAACGTGGCGGTAACGACTGCAGATCTACAATTGCAGATTTCTGATAACGGCGTTGGGATTAGTACTGCGGATTTGCCACGAATTTTTGAAAAAGGCTTCACTGGTGAAAACGGCCGTAACGCTGATACCCACGCCACTGGTCTAGGCTTATATCTCGCTGCAAAATTAGCAAAAAAATTAGGCCACAGTCTTTCTGCTACTTCTGAAGTTGGCGTGGGCACGACGATTACGATTCATTTCCCCACCTTAAGTTATTACAACAGTCCTGGTAGCAAGCAGCGTTTGCAACCATAACACCGTTCTTACTTGTATAACGGTACAGGCTAAACTTAATGCACGTGTTTAAACAGTTTTTTTGTTAAACTATTTTATTAACAGCATCTATCCTTTAAATCGAGGTATTTAATAATGACAAATGACTATATTCAAGCGCTAACAATTGCTGGCAACGATTCTGATGGTAGCGCCGGCATGCCTGCCGATTTACACAGTTTCTTCTGCCGTAATGTTTATGGCATGGGATTGATCACCTCTGCAGTTTCTGGCAATTCCTATACAATTGAGGCTGCACATATTATCCCAATTGATTTCATTGAACAGCAATTTAAAACTTTGGCTAAAGATTTCCACATTCGTGCTAGTAAAACCGGTATGTTGGCTAATGATGACGTCATTAATGTTGTCGCTGACAATTATCAAAAGGTTGATTTTGGCCCCTTGGTCGTCGATCCGGTTATTATTACCAAACACGGTTCAATGCTACTAGAACAAAGTGCCTACGAAACTTTCCGTGAAAAATTATTACCGTTAGCAACAGTGCTAACTCCTAATTTCTACGAAGCGCAAAAGTTAACCGAATTAGCCTTAGACACACCTGAAGAAATCGCCAAAGGTGCGAGAACTTTACAAAAGTTGGGCGCTAAAAACGTCATGCTAAAAGGACGCCATGATGATGCGAGCCAAGCAGAAGTGACTGATTACGTCTTGTTAGAAAACGGCGACAGTTTCACTTTAACAGAATCATATATTCACACCAATCGCGTGAATGGCACTGGCGATACGCTATCAGCTGTCATCGCTGCAGAATTAGCTAAGGGTAACGATGTTGCCACTGCCATTAAAATAGCGAAAAAGTTTGTCCATGAAGCAATTGCCCATCCTATTGAAGTTGGCCACCAATTCGGGCCAATCAACCACTGGGCTGCAGCAAAGAAGCTACCAGACTAGCCTTAGGTCAGCAATTTAAGCTTGGCATGATTTGTCTTGTTCTTCTTCGTGTCAACGTAACACAGGCTAATGGCGTGCGATTATTGGTGCCGAAATGACTAGTTCAAATTGAAATAACGATTCTAGTTTTTACCACCTTAATTCGGTAACAGATAAGCAATATAAAAATAAGCGTGAAGATCATTGGCATATTAATCTTCACGCTTATTTTAATTATCGCCAGTTGCTTTAATCCATTTCAAAATAACTGACCTTGATCTTGTTAGCTCAATGCTTTTGGTTTACTCATAAGTTTGACTAGCGCTCGTGTTATTCGGATACAACGAGAAGCGTTCAGCGCGATAAACATAACCATTAGTTCCTAAGTTTGAGAAGTACACGCTGAAAATACGTTGACCAGATTTCGTCACTTCTTGAACATTGCTCACTTTACCTTCTTGTAAATAACCATAGTCAACCAAGAAGTTGCCATTACTCATTAAGCGATTGCTAGAAATAACGAGACTAAAGTGACTCTTACCTTGATCTTGACCATTGCTCCAAACCTTAGTAATCTTCTTTTGCTGCAAATTAATTTTATAAACCACGGCTTGAGAATATTTCTTGCTCGTTGATTTTTGACCATTGGTAATGGCGACATTATTATTAAACAGGGCTAAAACATCGGTCTTATTTGTTGTGCTTGGTAACAGAATTGCCGCGTGTTGACCGCCAGTATAGCCAGTCGTACCTGTCGGTGTTAAGACATATTTCTGCAATGATTTAGGCCAAGCCGACTTCTTTTTACCACAATAAATCCATTTAAAGTTTAGCGTTTTGTAATTTATTTTGAAGACCATATCTTGATGACGACCAGAAATAACTAAGTCACCGGTGCTCTTTTGATAATACAGTGAATTCATATGAAACCAGTCTTTAGCTGTTCCGTGCATCAAACTTTTAGCTGTATACATACTTGAAGGCAAAATTTTCTTCAAGTCGATTACTTTAACAATTTTACCTGTCTTATGAGATATCTCAACAATCGTATCTTCGACATACTGGTTCTTAGTATTCTTATTACCAGCGGTCCCATCAGAAACTGTTGCCAAAATATTATGATTTGGTAATTCAATCGCATCATGATGGATCAACGTATATTCTGCGTCAGTATCCGAATTTTTATCTGCCGCACCGGTCCCAAAATGATACTCTTTGTAAACACGACCAGTATAATCTTCTTCGAGCATTTCATTATAGATTAACGCGTCGTTATTTTTCTTAGCTAATCGCAAAATATGACCATTGGCCAATTGCTTGAAAACATGCTGCGAATAATCCGTTGAATACCAACGAATCGCACCATCTGCATCAATCGCAAATGGTTGTTTAGTCGTCCGGACAATGAAGGTCAACTTATTGTTACCGATTGCCATCTTAGTTTTATCGGCTTTTTTAACATCAACTTTAACCGATGCTAAGTTACTCGGCAGCGACGCGGTTTTTAAATGCAGGACCTTAGTTGTCTGTTGACCAGACTTGGTCGTCGCTGTAATTTTCACTGTATTCTGATAATCAGCATATAAGCCCAGAATGCTAATTTGATGTTGCTTACTGTAAGTCTTGTACGTTGTCGAAATCGAAGTCTTGCTCGTCTTGCCAACAACCGTCAAGGAAATTTTACTAGCCTCATCGGTTTGAAAAATTGCCAGTGCCGATAACGGTGAACGGCCATAGGGATTCACTTTAATATAGGGATTATTCAAACGATATTGCGAGTCTTGAAGTGCTGCTTGATATTTTTTGACGGCAGCCTTTTGCTGATTCTGGCGAGTCTTTACTAATTTACTAGCAAGATTCTTTTTGATTTGTTCGTTATCAATAACCCCTGCCTGAATCCGTTTGGCCTGCTCTGAATACCGCCACCACAGCCCAGTTCCAGCAGCAATAATTGCTGCAGCCAACACAACTGCAGTAATAATCTTCGTTGACTTTTTAATGAGAAACGCCCCTTTTCACCAATTATAAATGGCTATTTATGTAAAATCACTCTAAATACAATAACAACAAATTTTGTCCAAAATGTGAAGATTAAACGAATATCTGGCAACATTCACGATGAACTTCAAAAAATCATGGCAATAAAACTGGCTCTAAATAATGCCGAACGTTCACCAAATCAAAAAGGATTTAAGCTACTCGTTAAAACTTGAGTAGCTTAAATCCTTTTGACTTTGGGTAAGTTTTCAATTTAATGTTAATACTTAAAGTCGGCTAAATTAGTCTGCTTAACAGCTGCAATAGTCTTAGTACCTGCTAATTGCATGATTGTCGCAAACTCGTGGTTAATCTCTTGGATAGCATCTTGCACGCCAATTGCGCCACCTAATGCTAAAGCGTAAACAAACGGACGACCAATGGCAACTAAATCCGCACCTGCAGCTAGCGCCTTGAAAACATCAGAGCCACGACGAACACCGCTATCAAAAATAACGGGAACACGGCCATTAACAGCCTGAGCAATGGCACTCAACGTATCAAATGAACCAGGGCCACCGTTTAATTGCCGACCACCATGATTAGAAACATAAACGCCACTAGCGCCGGCACCAATTGCTAATGCTGCATCTTCTGGTGTTTGAATTCCTTTAACGATCACCGGTAAGCCACTGTATGCTGCAATCCGACGAATATCAGTTGGGCCAATTTTTTGAGCGGCAGCGGCATAAATTTCACCAATGCCTTGACCCTTACCAGCACCTTGACTGAATTTCTCTAGGTTAGCCATCGGAATTGGGAACTGGAAGTCGTTCATAATATCAGCTTCACGATAACCATCCACTGTTGCGTCAACGGTAACAATAATTCCCTTAACACCCGCCTTTTTAGCCTCATCAATAACTGCTTCATTGAAGTGCCAATCCTTACTCATGTATAGTTGGAAAAATTGTGGTGCACCATTGCCGGCAGCAGCCGTATCAGCAATTGAAGCTGAAGAATAGGTGCTCTGTGCCATCAAGCCACCTTCAGCAGCAAATGCTTTGGCCGTATCTTTCTCACCTTGAGCGTGAGCCAAACCTTGTGCAGCTAGTGGTGGCATCATCACTGGCGTTTTCAAATTAATTCCGAAAACTGTCGTATTTAAATCGGGTTGATCAATGTTAGCCAATGCCCGCGGATAAATTTGTTTGTGCGTAAAAGCAACACGATTTTGGGCCAAAGTCCAATTATTTTCCGAACCACCAGCTATATAACCGAAGCCGCCTTTAGGAATAATTTTTCAGCTCGTGCTTCTAAAGATTCCAAATTCAAAACATGAATATGTTCTTCACGATCACTTTGTTCATAGCCATTCACAATTGTCATATTATTGACCTCCAGATCACTTAATAGATCCATTGTAATTTGCTGACTTTTTACAAACAAGTAACCTTACTTCAAAGTGTCCTTAATTTAAATATTTCTGCAGTAACGATAAAGCCAAAACGAGAATAAAAAGTGCGATTAACATTGCCGCACTCAGGCAAACGTTAATCGCAAGATTTGTTGCTAATTACCAAAATTGTAACGCTAAAAAGCCTAACACTGATGCGAGATTTTTGGTCTCACTTTTTAAAGCGACTAATCACGATAATTATTTTGCCGCATGACGTTGCAACACGCCATCAACAATATCTTGAATCGTGATTGCCCTCATGCGCTGAAAAGCCGTGTCTTGAATATCGGCGTAAACTTCATTCAGGGTCTCTTGAATATTACCGCCGACAATACATTGAGGGTTGGTTTTAGGGTCAATATGAAGCAAGTCATGATCCATCTTAATGGCTTGATAAACATCCAAAACCGTTATTTCTGCAGGTGAAGTACTCAACGTCGGCGCCGAACTTCCTTGACGCGTATTAATTAAGCCAGCGGTCTTTAAATCCGTCATTAAATTACGAACAGTACTAGGATTGGTTTCGATACTCGCGGCAATGGCTTTACTAGACAAATCGTCATCGCGATAAACAATTAAATACGTCAAGATATGAATCGCGTCGCTTAATTTATAAGAATACTTCACGGTTTCACCCTAATTTCGTTTTAAAATTTCCTTGATTGCTTCAGGAAGACTAGTTAAATTGTGACCCAAAACTTTCGGTAAATCAACTGTTTCTTCTTGCAAAGCGCCATCATCAATTGGTTCTTGGAATGATGCAAACATTGTTGCAGTTGCTTTGTCCAGACCAGTCGCCACTAAACCTTCAATATATTGATTGCGTGTCACTTGTTTAACACTAACCTGCTGATCAGTTGCTCGTTGCAAGGCTGCACCTAAATCAGGATAGCTATTTGCCGGACCAGCGAATTCATAGACTTGTTGTGGCTTTTCCATTGTCAATACTTTAGCAGCCGCCTCAGCATATTCACGTTCCAAGGCCCAGCCGGCTTGATGACCGGCCCAATATGCAGCGGTCTGATTTTGTTGTCCACTTTGTAAAAAGCCGATTTCATTTTCCAAATACCAATTATTACGTAAGAAAGCATGAGCAATGCCACTTTCTACAATTAAATCCTCGGTTAACTTATGATCCGCAGCTAAAGAATCGACGGCCGTTTGTGCATGCGGGAAACTTGTATAAGCAACGAATTTAACCTTGGCTTGTGTCAAAGCCTTAACCACATTGCGCTGTTGCTCGGACCGCGGCAAGCTGCCACCAGGTTGTGACGAAATAAATAAGACGTGATCAACACCTTGCAATGCCGACGTCATTGATTGTTCATCATTATAGTCTGCCTCACGAAGAATCACCTCGCTCGGCAAAACTTGTTGAGCCTTAGCAAAATTGCGAACAATGGCAATTACTTGATCGTTCTCATTCACTAATTGTAAAAGTTTTTGTACTGCAATCGTGCCAAATTTTCCGGTTGCTGCGGTAATTGCATATTTCATAAATTAAGATCTCCATTCACTTGTTTATTTATTTTTAACAAGTTTTAGTTTAACACTTGTTATTTTAATGTCAACAAGCTGAACTCGAAAAATATTTTTTCTAATTTCGTGATGGACACACCATTCTCGTCTAACTTTAAACCACCACGATAACCCGAACACACAAAAAAAGCCATCTTCAAAAAAATAGAAGTTGGCTTTGATGATCCATATTATTTAACTAACTTATCCCAAAGCACAACCTTGTTTTGGGATAATGATTTTTGAACGTCAATAATTCGTTGGTTACTGCTCCCGCGGAATTGCAGGGTCAGATCTTTCTTAGCTAACAAGAAACGGCCATCAACAAGAATATCAATCTTACTTAATAATTCTAGCTTGTCTGGCGTCTCTTGCATCAGTTCATCCCATGTATAGCCAGTCCAAGACCAGATATCCTTAGTGTGACCGAAACGTTCATGCAACGCGTCAATGAGCTGCAAGCACACCTGTGTATTCACGAAAGGCTCGCCACCTAGTAACGTTAATCCTTGCACGTAAGATTGACCTAAGTCATTCAAAATCTGCGTTTGCAATTCTTCCGTATAAGGTTGCCCATAATGGAAATTCTGGGCAGCGGCGTTATAACATCCGGGGCAAGCAAAACGGCAACCTGAAACGTAAAGACTACAACGAACACCCTCACCATCAACAAAGTTAAATGGTTTGTAATCAGCGATATACTTTAAACTTAAATCGGCGGCGCGCCATTCACCTGGCTCAGGATTTTTTGGTAATTTAACAGCTTTTTCAGGCAAATGCTCACACTCTTTCTCTAACCACAAACAACAGCTCTGATAGAATTAAGCATTCCGAGCTTGGTTAGCAACTTGGTTATTGCTAAAACTCATATGCTTAACCCGATGAATGATCTCTTCATGGCGACCATGAACCATTGGCCGTTGATTAGGATTACCTAAGTAACCACAAGTTCGCTTAACCACATCACAAGAAGCAGGATCGCTATTACCACATTGTGGGCACTTAAAGCCTTTTTCCGTAGCGACGAACTCACCCTTATAACCACATTTAAAGCATTGATCAATCGGTGTATTGGTCCCTAAATAAGAGATTTTATCATACGCATAATCCCAGACTGCTTCTAAGGCTTTAGGATTTTGTTTGATATTTGGATATTCACAGTAATGGATAAAGCCACCACTAGTATAAGGTTCATATTCTGATTCAAAACTTAACTTTTCAAAAGGTGTCCAAGCTTTACGGACATCCAAATGGAAAGAGTTTGTGTAGTATTCTTTATCCGTAATATCTTTAACCTTGCCGAATTTCTTCGTATCGGCAGCACAGAAGGTATTCGTTAAAGATTCAGCCGGTGTGGCATAAACAGAGTAGTGATAACCTTCCGCCTTTTCCCAATCTTTGCAATGATTGTATAGATTCTTAACCACATCAATTGAGAACTGCTTAGCTTCAGGATTCTTTTCCCACTCAGGCCCATAAAAGACGGTACAAACTTCATAAATTCCGATGTAACCTAAGGAAACCGTTGCACGACCATTTTTGAATAATTCATCAACGCTATCAGTCGGCTTAAGACGCTTACCAAAAGCACCATATTCATATAAAATTGGTGCGTTATCTGGTATAGCCTCTTTAACGCGATCAATCCGATATTGCAATGCTTCGTGCGCAATGTCTAACTGATTGGCAAAGAGCTTCCAGAATTTATCCTGATCACCAACACCATCATTATCACGCGATTCCAACGCAATCCGCGGCAAATTGATTGTCACGACGCCTAGATTCATCCGACCAGAATTAACATCCTTACCCGTCTCAGGATCCGTCCAACCTTGTAAGAAACTACGACACCCCATTGGCGCCTTAAAACTGCCTGTCATCGCTTTTAGTCGATCATAGTTAATAATATCAGGGTACATCCGTTTCGTGGCACACTGGATGGCTAGCTCCTTAATATCGTAATTAACATCATCTGGTTGGCGATTAGTACCTTCTTTGATTGAATAAACTAATTTTGGAAAAATAGCAGTTCGATGTTCAATCCCCAGACCTAAAATCCGCACATTTAAAATGGCCTTTTGAATTTCCCGTTCATACCAAGATGTTCCTAAACCAAAACCAATCGTGACAAATGGCGTTTGACCATTTGATGAGTACAATGTATTGATTTCGTATTCTAAAGCCTGCATGGCATCATAAATATCTTTTTTAGTCTTGGCTTGGGCGAATGCTTCTTGCTTGGCCTGATCATCAGTAATCATTGCAGCATCTTTCAAATGCTTCTTGTAATTCATCTCTGCATATGGTGCTAACAATTCATCCGTACGGTCACTTGAACAGCCACCATATTGCGAAGACGCAACGTTAGCGATAATCTGACTCATCTGCGCAGTCGCCGTTTGAATTGAATGTGGTGATTCCACGTCAGCATTACCAATCTTAAAGCCATGACTCAACATCTCTTTAAAATCGATTAAACAGCAGTTCGTCATCGGGCTGAATGGTTGGTAGTCCAAATCGTGCCAATGAATATCACCTTTCAAATGAGCGTTGGCAACTTTCGGCGGCAACATTTTTAACCCCATCGCCTTGGAAACAGTCCCCGCTGTTAAGTCCCGCTGCGTGTTGAAAACGCGACTATCTTTGTTTGCGTTTTCATTAACGACCGTTGCATCGCGATCCAACAACTTTTGAATGGTCACATTAATATCTGTGGCTTCGCTACGTTCAAAGTCACGCTCAGTTCGATAACTGATATAGTCTTTGGCAATCTGATACAAATGATGATCCAATAATGTGTGCTCCACAATATTTTGGATTTCATAAATTTTAACATTCTCGTGGAAACGATCAGCAATTTCAGCCAGTACATCATCTAGTACAGTTTGCAAATCATTTAGCGTTTTTAAGTCAACATCTTCGTGATCACTTTCGGTATTGGCAGCTTTTTGCATCGCCTGCGCAATCTTGTCAGGATCGAAGTTCATCACGCGGCCATCGCGCTTAATCACTTTAATATTTAGTGTTTCTGTCGCAACATTTGTCTTCAATTCCTGCATCTCAACAACCTCTTATCTTGATTCATTAATTATAATCATACACACCATATCTTGAAATAACAAGTTGTGGATGACTAGATATTGTGGATAAAGCTGTGCATATCCTGAATAACATACAAAATATTTCAGCCAAAAAAATAGCAGAATTCAGTTGAAACACCGAATTCTGCTACTCATTATTTACGCTATTTTATTCAAGTATGATCAAAAATATTTTGAAATTATTTTGATCAACATTGTTTAAGTCGTGATACAAAAATCTATTTTTTTAAATGTAACGTCATAGCATTGATTGCGACAATAATCGTTGACATTGACATGATCAACGCACCAACAGCTGGATTAATCACAATACCGATTGGAGCTAAGATACCGGCAGCCAGTGGAATCGTCACGACATTGTAACCAGCGCCCCACCAAAGATTCTCAATCATTTTACGTTTAGCGGCTTTAGCCAAATGTAAGAAGTTAACCACATCAGCCGGATCACTCTGAACTAGAACGACATCGGCAGAATCGATTGCCACATCAGTTCCGGCACCAATTGCAACACCAACATCAGCACGCACCAAGGCAGGCGCATCATTAACACCATCACCGACCATCATTACCTTGTTACCTTGACTTTGATAGTCACGAATGACTTTTTCTTTATCTTCGGGTAAAAGTTGGGCTTTAAATTCAGTAATACCCAATACTTGTGCAACTTTAGCAGCAGTTTGTTGATTGTCACCGGTTAACATCACTGGCGTAATATTCATTGCCTGCAAGTTACTAATGAATTGAGCAGCATCAGGTTTAATCTGATCGCCAACAGCTAAGATTGCTAGTGGTTGAGTGCCACTGATTAAGTAGCTGATACTATTACCTTGAGCCGCCAATTGATCATATTGCGTTTGGTCAAAACTAATCTGTTGTTTTTGTAAATAAGCAGCAGTGACAATCTGATAAGTTTTACCAGCAATTGTGCCACTTAAGCCGACACCTTTAATTGTTTTCACATCTGTAGCACTTGCAATCGTCAACTGTGCCTTCTTGGCAGCATTCAAAACACCAGTTGCAATCGGATGACTACTATGTTGCTCCAAACTGGCCATTAATGCCAGTGCTTGATCAGAAGTCAAATCTGTAGTCAAATTCTCGATCGCATTAACGGTAAATTTACCTTCAGTCAAGGTACCAGTTTTATCCAACAAGACGTGAGAAATTGCTGGTGCTTTTTCCATAGCATCACGTTGCTGAATCAAGAGTCCGTTAGCTGCAGCAATTGATGTGCTACGAGCAACAACCAATGGAATTGCAACACCTAACGCATGAGGGCAAGCGATCACAAACACGGTTACCATCCGCGATAAGCCGGTCGCTAAATCCGCATTAATCGTCCAAAAAATAAATGCTAATATCCCAAACACTAACGCAGCGTAAAATAACCAACCGGCAACTTTATCTGCCAATGTTTCAGTCCGCGATTTATCTTGTTGCGCTTTTTTAACCAACTGCATGACTTGTGACAAATAACCACTTTCACCAGTACCTGTCACTTGAACTGTCAATGAACCATCGCCGTTAACAGAACCACCGATTACACTAGCACCAACAGACTTTTTAACTGCTTTAGACTCACCTGTTACTAAAGATTCGTTGACTGAACTTGCACCGCTAAGAATTTTACCATCCGCAGGAATAGATTCTCCGGCACGAACAACAACAAGGTCATCAACTTTAACATCTGCCAACTTTTTATCGATAATCTTGCCGTCTGCTAGTTGTACGTGAGCTTCACCAGGAAGTAGCTGGGCCATCTTTTCAACGGCATTACCGGCGCTCATAATGGCGTTCATTTCGATCCAGTGACCTAGCAACATGATTACAACCAACGTGGCCAGTTCAGAGAAGAAGTCCATAATATGTGCACTGTGGGTAAAATTGTTAATAATAAACGCATAGACACTATAAACATAAGCAACACCAGTTCCTAAGGCAATCAAGGTCATCATCGCTGGTTGATGCTGTTGTAATTCAGCCTTGGCTCCTGAGAAGAATGGCCGCCCACCATAGAAGAAAATAATCGTCGCTGCAATGAGAACGAGCCATTCTGAACCAGTAAAAGTAACCGTAAAAGGCATCGTAATTCCCATTATTGGTGCAAAAATTAAAATTGGTATCATCAAAATCAACGAGACCCAAAATTTTTGCTTCAGATTACCCATATGCATCATGTGGCCGCCGCCCATGTCCATATCCATATCGCTCATGTCCATGTTGCTCTTATCGTGCATGTCACTCATGTTCATATTGCTCATATCATGCATGTCACTCATATCCATGTTATCCATATCATGCATATCAGCCATGTTGTGCATTGAATGCGTCATTTTACTATGGTTCATCTGGTGGTGATCCATTTTCATTTCGTGAGTTGCCTGATTATGTTCTGGCTGATCTGTGACATGTTCTGAATCGTGGTGTTCTGACATCATGGTCTGATTCATTTCCTCAGTGGTCATTTTATGATCATGGTTTTCGTGAGTTGTCATTTTCTGCTGTGCTTGATTTTTATCCGTCATGATTTATTCCCCCATGGTTAATCGCAAAACAAATTTAACCTAATCTACAATTGTAACTTCATCAACGATTAAAGTTTACATTTGTAAATTTAATCTGTCAAGTTATTTTATTTTCTCATCTTCTCATAACCCTATTTCTTTTTGCCAAACAATTGTCTACACTGAGAGATAATAAATTTTATTTGGGGTACTGGTATGCAATTTATTTCAAGAAAGAATTTTATTTTTGGGTCTGTCTTAGCGAGTGTTGCCGCGATTATGTGGGGCTTCTCCGGCGTTACTGTTAGCATGCTGTTTAAGAGTAATCCCGCCATGACACCGCTATGGGTTTGCCAAGTACGCATGTTGACCGCCGCCGTAATCATGCTAATACTTTGCCAAATACGTGGTGAACACCCGTTACAAATTTGGCATGATCGCCAAGCTATTTTGAATTTAATGGCCTATGCTTTTCTTGGTTTAATTCCGGTGCAATACTGTTATTTTAAGACGGTCGAGTACGGCAACGCACCAATTGCCACAATTTTGCAATTTTTAGGACCTTTTGTGATTACGTTGTACTATTCTGTCTTCAAGCGACAAAGACCAACCTTGGTAGAAACAATTGGTTTGTTAACTGCCTTTCTCGGGACATTGTTAATTGTAACCCATGGGCATTTAACACAACTTGCAGTTGCGCCAGTTGTTATTTTCTGGGGGGTTCTTTCTGCGATTGGCGTTGCTGCGAATGCACTTACACCTCGCAAGCTAATTCCTAAGTATGGTGCCTTAAGTACAACTGGTTGGGGTATGCTCATTGCTGGTAGCGCACTGAATTTATTGCGGCCTTTTTGGCAACACAAAGTACCCTTAACTGGTGTAGATATTGGCTTATTGTTAATTACAATTTTAATTGGTACCGTCATTGCCTTTATTGTTTATGCCACTAGCCTGCTTTATATTTTACCAACAACTGCCACTTTGTTAGATGCTTTTGAACCATTATCGGCCACTTTCTTTGCCGTTTTATTGGTTCACACGCACTTACAACAGATGGATTTTATTGGCGGTATCTTGATTATTCTTGCCGTTGTGATGATCACTTCTAATTTACCCGCACTCTTTTCAAAGCTTCAGCGACATCCACAATCCAAGGTGCACTAGTTCGACTATGATAATTTTCACTGACATTTTTTCAAAAAACGTGTTAGACTAATATTATTCTACTTCAAAAAATAACCGTAAATTCCAGTCGTGATGCGTAGCGACGTCAGTAACGCACGCATCACGTCGTGTAGGGAATTTGCGGTTTTTATTTTGCGTAATTTTATAATTGGAGGTATTTTATTTTGAACGAAAAAATTCCACGTTCAGCGTTGCTCAGTATTTTATCAGCGATGCTCTTGAGTTTTATGGGTATTCTAGTCGAAACATCCTTGAACGTCACCTATGCGACCTTGACTCAACAATTAGGCGTTAATTTGGCGACTATTCAATGGTTGACGACCGGCTATTTACTGGTCGTCACCATGATGATGATTGCTTCGGCACACTTAATTAAAAAGTATCCCGTCAAATCACTGTTCCTTTTTGCAATCACGAGTTTTGCCATTGGTAGCATTATTCTTGGCACAGCGGCTAGTTTCCCAATCATGTTGTTAGGACGAATTATTCAAGGTTTATCAACCGGTTTATCCATCCCGCTGATGTTTCATTTAATATTAAGTTCAGTGCCCCGCGAACATTTAGCCACTTATACTGGTATGGCGGCAATGATTATCGCACTTGCTCCCGCTCTTGGTCCTACATATGGCGGGATTCTAACAGCACTTTGGTCTTGGCGGATGATTTTTTGGTTACTAATTCCTTTTATTATCTTAGTCTTGATCTTAGGTATCAAGAATTTATCGTTGCAGCCGGCCGAACCAGCTGATCAATTTGATACGATCGGGTTCATCATGCTTTCCACAATTTTGTTTTTAATTGATTTGGCATTCAGTGAAGCAGCTAAATTTAGTTTCCTCAGCATTCAATTTATCGGCTTACTAACAACGGCTTTAATTTTAGGTGTGCTTTATTACAACTATAATTTACATAGTCGGCGGCACTTAATCGACTTCACAATTTTCAAAAATAAAATCGTCAGCTGGCATCTCTTAGGCTACTTCTTATTACAGTTTATTAATATTGGTTTATCGTTTGTCATTCCCCAGGTTGCACAATTAGTTCTCGGCCAAAGTTCTTCTACTGCAGGAATGATGCTACTACCCGGTGCTTTATTAGGCGCTATTGTAGCACCACTAGCTGGCCGCTTAATGGATAGTTTAGGTCGACCGCTACCAATTGTAATTGGTCATTTCATTCTGATGTTAGGCACGTTAGCCTATGTTCTTTGCAGTCGGCATTTAACTGTCGCTTTAGTCGTAATCTTCTACATGATTTTACGTCTTGGCTTCAACCTCGCCTTTGGGAACACCATCACTGATGCCAGTCTACAAATTGCTAATCAACAAAAGGCAGATATTAATGCGGCATTTAATATGGCACAACAATATGCTGGATCTTTCGGTACAGGCGTTTTAGCCGCGATTATCGGCGTTTATCAAGCAAATTCGGGTAATCTTGCCACCTCCACCGCAAACGGTGCACGCGTCGATTATTGGCTGTTATTCGGCCTTGCAATTATTGCCTTAATCAGTGGTTGGTTTAGTTATCGTGAAAGTATGAAACAACATAAAAACTAATTAGCTCTTGTTCATGATTGCGTGCGTTGATTCAAGGCGAACCAACAGCAACTTGACTTAAGTGCAATTGACTTAAGTATTGTAAATCCCAGAACTGTTATGTTGTGCTTCTTCGTGCCTGCGGGAAATGCGCTGGTGGAACGCTGTGGGCTCGACTTTAAGCCAATCTACGATTGTCTTAAAGCTCGGCCTTGTCGTAAATGGTAAACCATTAACGACAATTTCAGTGCGCCCGGCATGAGCATCAACTAGACGGTGAAAGTCCGTTGCGGGCCGTAGTAGTCGGAACCGTTAGT
>NZ_RHOX01000021.1 GCF_003946695.1 Lapidilactobacillus bayanensis
TATTGAACCGCCGTATACGGAACCGTACGTACGGTGGTGTGAGAGGACGGTAATTTACAATTACTTCCTACTCGATCAGCTGACCGCGATTTCCCTCCGGCACTGACTAAAGAGACGTGTTGGTATGATTTAACAGTAAATTTGTGCTTCTAAAAATTAGAAGTGATTCAACCACTCGTCAACTCAGCGCTGGTGTAAAGGTTGACCTCTTGTCTGCTTAGTGAGGGGAAATAAATACCGCTCAGTGGTGAAATTGTTGTTGCAGCTTCAGCTGTTACAAACAAGACCTGTCTTGGAGACAATTTTGTAAAAATTGGCTTCAAGCAGCGTCCACCACGTTCCAGCGACTAGTATTTATTTTCCCTCACGGCACCCGCCACGTTCCATCCGCAATCTTTGCACAAGCGCGGAGAACCACAACCTAACAGTTTTAGTTTCGACTATTTTACTCAGCAGAACTCAAGTACTTTATTTATCATATGCATCCAAATGATACTGCTTGATCAATTCAGTGAGTTTCTCTGCATATCCGGGATCAGTTGCGTAGCCATCCGTTTCCAATGCTTTGGCTGCATCTTGATAAGTTTTTGCAGCTAAAAAGTTCGCATACTGATTGGCATTCCAGGTTGTTCCCTTGTGGAATAATTCAGCATGTTCCAACAACGAATCTTCATAAGAAGCATACACGCGAAAGCGAGCGGTCACTGTTTTCCAATCACCATTTAAATACTCTTGCGTCGTCATTTCCTTAGTATTATTGGCTTTGTCGCCTTTCACACCGAATAAATTATTATACTTTGCCGTTAACTGACTGCGCCCCCAATCGCTTTCCAAGATTGCCTGAGCAATTGTAATGCTCGGTAACACTTGATAGGCGGCCTGTAATTTAACCGCTTCTGGTGCGACTTTATCAATAAATGCCTGCTTTTCAGCAGGATTGGTTGGTTGTGTCACAGTGGATATCGCCTCCTTTTGCCGATTAACCTGTTGGCGATCGATCATAATGAACAGCAATGCGGCACTGATAACAATCGCAATTAAAATCAAACTTAAATTAGTCATGCCGGCTCGAAAAAGTTTTTGCGAATTTCGTCGTTTAGCCACATTACTCCCCCTTTTAATAAAATAAATTGAGCACACCACTAATATTCGACCAGCGAGTAAGCTTAGGGATTATTTTACAATAGCTTCCCACAATGTTCAAAAGCAGTAGCGTTCTCAAAGAACGATTTAAGAGAAACTCAAGTTATGATTGCAGCAATACTTTATCCAAGACAATCATATCGCGCAGTTGAATACCGGCTTCGACAATTGGTTGCGGGTACTGTTTGAAAAAGTCACGCCGAATTTCGGCGAAACGAAAACCTGAATGAACATAAAAGGCGATATTCTGTAAAGAGGCATCGCCAGTCCCAACTAATAAGCGCTGACATTGATTTTGTCTGGCGTAATTTTCTGCAGCAGCCATTAAGATATGGCCCAATCCTGAGCGTTGTTTAGCTGGTAACACCGCGAGATTCATAATCTCCAAACTGGCTGCCCCCTGTGCTTGGAGAACAATACTACCCAAAAACTGCTTAGCATCTTTTAATGCAAAAATTGTTGACATGGGTAAATATTGATCAATCATCGACCAAGATTCATCTGCTAGAAATAATAATGTTGCTAATTCTCGCCGTGCCTCTATTGGCGTCAATGCCCAGATGGTTAATCCATCAGTCAATCTTGTTTGAAGTTTCATCATTAATCCTCATTTGCAAATCGAAATTAGATAAAAAGTTTGATCAACATTCCAACTAACGTCATCCAGTAATAGATGACGATTAGGTTCAACGACTAAATTTAATCGCGAATATCAAAAAAGGACCGACATAAATGTCGATCCAAAACTGTTATTTAACTAATTAATTAGTCTTTATTAACGTTTACAGCTTGAGGTCCGCGATCGCTTTCTTCGATGTCGAAAGTAACAGCTTGGCCTTCTTCAAGAGTTTTGTAGCCGTCGCCTTGGATAGCTGAGAAATGTACGAATACATCGCTACCATCTTCGCGAGTGATAAAGCCATAACCTTTTTCTGCGTTAAACCATTTAACTGTGCCGTGTTCCATTAGAACATTTCCTCCTCTAAAGAGCCTAAAAATTTGTTTGTATTTCTGTGTGGTACTAATGGAAGAAAGTCTATACGAACAATCGAATCAATACCATTCAAAAACTACAACTATCATAGTACCATGCACGATTCTAAAATACAAGGCTTTATTCGCTGATAAACATTTATTTTTTGAATTTCTCACAATGTTAAGCGCTATCACGTATTCATAATTTTATTCATTTTTAACCGTTCTTTCATGAATGCTACAGAACTAGACCAGCTTCTTAAGAGATACTGAGCTGACACTAAATTCATTGGTTTAGACCTGAGCTCTCTTTATCCTAAAAATTATTTAACGGCTATTGTTTGCGCTTTAACTTATTCCTATTTTATGATAACTTAAGTGTAAACGTAATATGGGAGTGGATCGTTATGAAACGTGAACGTTATCTTTTATCAGTTCTGATCGTCGGTTTATTCATTCTGACCGGTTGTAAAAAAACGATCAACACCAAAACCGAATTAAAAGAAAATGCCCAAACTGTTATCACTCAGCTAGAAACGCAAAAGAAACAACTAACGGTTATTGAAGACACTTATAATCAATTGCAGCAACAAATGCCCGCGGCCCAGAAAAAAAATCCCGGTACTAACCTATTAGATGATCAAGATTCAAAAGTCTATCAACTTAATCAAAAGGCTCAGGATGCAACCGATAAAGTCGCTGCCAGTCAAAAGATAATTGAGAAAATTAATCAACGTTTAAAAGACACCGCTACTGAAAAGCTCGATAATTTACCAAACAGTGCTATTTTAAAATTAACACAATCCTTGCATATCGTTCAGCTTGATCATGAAAGTTTCAATAAATTCATCACTGCTTATAAGAAAGATCAAACTGATCTTTATCGAAATGCGCCGGAGCTTCTCGACGAACACGCCGAGGAACTAGATGAACTTGTTTCCCAAAACACGCAATATTTAGGTGCTGTTAATCAACAGCTTGAGATTTTACAAGTCAATATTAATTCAAGCTTGTCTAGTGCGCAGAACCTATTAGCTAACTTGAACTAAAAAAGGAACTGGAATAAAAATTCCGGTTCCTTTTCTTATTATCGAGAGCCAATTGTCAATACCGAACACACTAACTAAATCGTGATGCTTCACCGAGAACTTAGTCAACTAGGACAACCAGCCTAGGCACCAACTCAATTCAGATTTCGTTCCAATTCTGTGTACGCTCAATTACTTGATACAAATCTAGCTTACTGTCAGCTAATTACTTTATACGAGTCTAACCTATTGTCGGCGATCCCAAACATGTTTCAGAGGTATCGCTAATAATGGTACGACAATTGCACCACCAATCGCCTCAGCAATACCATTAACGCCCAAGGCAACCATTAACAAGATAATCAGATTGTCCGTATTGCCCTTAAGACCAAGTAAATTCAACAGCGGGGCAGAATTACTCATAAAAATCACACTAGTTAGTAAAATAACCAGTAATGTATTCGATAAGGCACCCAAAAGCCCGGTTAAGCCTAGTGAAAATGGTTGTGGTAATTTTGTTCTCGCCAGCAACTTGGGCAAGCCACCTGCTAACCAACCGACAAACGTTCTGGGCACAATAGCGATCAGTGGATTCGTGAATAAAATAAAAGTAACCGTTCCAGGCGTGGTGTAGGCGTGAATTAACGAAACAATTCCCCAAATCAAGCCAAGAATAGCGCCATCACGCGGCCCCATTAGTATTGCACCAACCATGACCACAATTAAAATCAAAGAAATCCCGGGCATCCCCGGAATAACCGTTAAGTATCCTAAGAATGGGACAAATGTTTGTAGTAATAATATCGCAGAAAAAATACCGATAATCGCAATTCTTTGAGCTCGCTGGCGTGTTCGATTCAATTTACTCACCTCAATATTGATTTACCTTGATTTTACTCGTAAATTAAAGCACCGAGTAGTTTAATTACTTAAATATTTTTAAAAAAATACAAATTTAAGCGGGTTAACACAAGAATATGAGATCTGTTATTTTGTACTTCTTCGCGCTTACGCAAAGGTTGCATACGGAGCGTGGCGAGTATCGTGAGGGAAAATAAATACTTTCGCTGGAACGTGGTGGACACTGCTTGAAGCCAATTTTTGCAAAATCGTCTCCAAGACAGGTCTTACTGTAAGTGGTAAACCACCAACAGTAATTTCACCACTGAGCGGTATTTATTTTCCCTCACTAAACAAACGAGATGGCAACCTCTGCGCAAGTGCTGAGTTGACGAGTGGTTAAATCATTTCTAATTTTTAGAAGTACAAATTTGCTGGTAAGTCACACCACCACATCTCGTTTGTCAGTGCCGGAGGGAAATCGCGGTCAGCTGTGAAATTGTCGTTTGCGATTTATCGCTTATGACAAGGCCGAGCTTTAAGATAATCGTAGGATTGGCTTAAAGTTGAGCCCACAGCGTTCCACCAGCGTATTTCCCGTAGGCACGAAGAATAGCCAACACACCAGTTTTCGGACTTAGTACTTCAAACAGGACACTCTTCAATCCCACCAACTCCTTAAGCAGTAACCAAGTTCACTTATCATGCTGATGTTCATCCGCAAAATACTGCGTCACCTTTTGCTTCTCGTGATCAAGTGAGTGTTCGATATATTTCAACTCATGCTGATAACGCCCCTTAGGAAAAACAGTCCGCTGAACATCTTGTACTTTACGATGACGAATTTTCCAATTATAGCTGCCAGTTTCAGGACGCTTGGTCCCCACGTGATAAATAAGCAACGTCCCCATCATGATCACCGCTAAAAATGATGCCATCATCAAAGCATAAATTAAGATTGGCAGCGTTTGAAAATCACTTCCTGGAACAAATGTTGAGCCAACAACAATAAGCGATGAAATCAGGCCAACCACGGCAATCAAGTATTGTCCAACGCGACCGCCGGGAACTTTAAATGTCCGCGCTGGTTTATTGGATTGATTGACTTGCTTCAAATACGCGATGAAAATTAAAATATAAGTCACTAAATACAGCATCACAGTTAACGACATTGCCATTTGGTAAGCGCCGTTATTGCCGCCAAAAACAACGGTCAACAGAAAACTGATGACTGAAACAATCGCGCCTTGAACAACAATTAGGCGCACCGGTACATCAGCACGATTAACGTGTAAAAAATAATGTGGTAAAATACCATCTTGCGCTGTGACAAATAACGATTTTACCGGACCAATAATCCAAGAACTAATCTCACCTATCATCCCAAAAACCATTAGCAAGCCAATAATGGTCACGCCCCAACTTAACGACGGAATTGTACGGGCAAACATTTGTCCCACTGCCTGAATCACACCTTGATTAAGCGTCAAATTTTGAACGGGAACGACAGCTGCTACTGATAAACCACCCAAAGTGTCCAAAAAAATGGCGAAGGCAACTAACGTTAACATTTCTAACGGATAATTCTTACGAGGATTTTTCAAGTCGGTAATATAAGACGCGGATGCTTCAATACCAGTAAACGCTAAAATATAGGGGACAAACGTAGCAATGGAAAAGTTATGCCGTAGTGTTTGCCAATTGTTACTTAAATTTGGATCAAAGGCAACTTGACCAGAACTAAACAAATAGATTAATCCCAGTGCCAATAACACTAATGACGGGAATACAATGCCGGCGGTAAAACTAACATTAACAATTTTTTCGGTTTTGCCAACGCCGCCTAATTGCCAAGCGGTCATACCCCAATAAATCAGCAAGAAGCAGCCCCATTTCAACCACGGGTTAGTATTAAGCGCTGTCCATTTCAAAACATAGGAAATTGAACCAATAATAAAATAGATCATGGTGATAAAATTAACGGTGATTTGTAACCACTGGAAAAAAACCGCCACGAATCCCCAGCGTGCACCTAAAATATTCTTGACCCAAGTGTAAACGCCGCCTTCATTATTGCCATCAATAGTTGCAAGTTCCGCCGCACACAATGCTACCGGCAGGAACCAAACGACACCCGCTAAAACTAAATAGACGACAGCTAACAGCCCTGATTGCGCAAATGCTGGATATTCATCGGCCGACATTAACATTGCGGCGGTTAAAGTAAAGAAGCCAAAGAAACTCATTTTTTTATTGATCGCCATAATTAACCTACTTCATTGATAGTCTAACCTAATTGTATGCCGCTGTTTTTGATAACACAATTTAAAAGGAACCGATTGCATTTTCTTGAAGATAATCAATGCTCATGACACCTATTTTTTTATAAAATCGTGGGACAATTGATTAAATATCAAACTAGTATATATTTTCACTATAACTTTAGTATATAATGCTAGTTGAGAACCGCAGTTACATGAAAGGAAAAACCGTTATGTTACATGTGGCAACAAATTTAGCGACACACGTGCGAATTCAACTTAAGAAAAATTTTCATTTATCAGAACGACTTAATATTTTACGAGCCGCTGTTTTGGGTGCTAACGATGGTATCATCTCAACCGCCGGCGTCGTAGTTGGTGTTGCCGGCGCGCATCAAAGTCAGTTTGCCTTAATGCTTGCCAGAATATCTGCGATGTTTGCTGGTGCCTTTTCAATGGGCGGCGGCGAGTTTGTTTCGGTGAGTGCGCAGCGTGACATTCAAAGAGCAACTAAACAGCGTCAGGAAACAGCTTTAAATTTTAACTACGAACATGAATTTGCCATTCTAAAACAAAGTTATCTTGACCAAGGCCTCTCAGCAGAACTAGCTGAAAAAGTAGCCCGCGAACTGATTACCAAAGATGGCTTAAACGTCACATTAAAGAATAAATACAACTTAGACGTCCATGAATATTTCAATCCTTGGCATGCCGCGCTATCATCATTTTGCTCCTTCATTATCGGTGCATTGTTGCCATTTTTAATGATTGTTTTTATTCCCTATCCTGAAAAAATCAGTTTTACAGTTGGTGCTGTCATTTGCGCACTCTTCTTAACAGGTTATACTAGTGCTTCCATGGGCAACGCTGCTCGCTTAAAGGCAGCAATCCGCAACGTCTGTATTGGCATGTTAACAATGGGCATCACTTACTTGATTGGTGGTTTGATTGGATAACTGAGCAAAAAAGTAGCATGGTTTCAGCTGCCCATCTTTCAACAACACAAAAAACAGAACCGAGATTTCTCTGGCCCTCAAGTGTACTGCTAAATTTTTAATAACAACTAACTATCGTAGCCAAGCACCAGCCTAAACTAAAAAAATTCCAACTGCATGTTATCATGCAGTTGGAATTTTTAGTTAGCGCAACGCAATTAAAGGCGACGCCAATCGTGTCATTAATATTTCTTAGATAATTTGCTTGCTGCTGCTTCGTCTAAGATAAAGACAACATTATCATGATTCTGTAAAGCACTTGCAGGAACGTCTGTTGTAACAGGTCCCTCAATCGTTGCTTTAATTGCATCAGCCTTGTCTTCACCATAAGCCAATAAGAGAATCTTCTTGCTCTTTAAGATTGAGCCAATCCCCATCGAAATAGCCTTGCGAGGAACATCATCTTCGTTAGCGAAGAAACGTGCGTTAGCATCAATTGTTGATTGAGTTAAATCAACTTCATGTGTTAAACTATCAAATGCTGAACCCGGTTCGTTAAAGCCAATATGGCCATTACGACCGATTCCTAAAATTTGAATATCAATTGGATTATCTTCAATAATTTGGTCATATTCTTTAGCGGCAACCTTAATGTCTGCAGCCATACCATCAGGAACATAACTCTTCTTAAATGGTTTCTTGTTGAATAAATTGTCTTTCATGAAGTAGTGGTAACTTTGATCGTTGTCAAATGGTAACCCTACATATTCGTCCAAGTTGACAGAAGTCATGTTTGAAAAATCAAGATCACTGCTTGTAATTGCATTGTAAAGTGTGATTGGTGTACTACCAGTTGCTAAACCTAAAACTTTTGCACCATTCTCAATACCAGATTTAATAATGTTAAAGGCTGCTTGGCCGCCCTCATTTTTATCTTTGTAAATTTCAACTTTCATCGCAGTATCCTCCTTATTTGGTCTAGTCCAATTTAACGCGATCTGGTAAATTTGTCAAGATATAAACTTAATTTACGTCTGAATTATTTAATCTTTTTTTCAACCGCATATTGTTGTCAACTGAATTAAAATATCATCTTAATGGTTCGAAAATTTGCGGTATACTAATTGAAATGAGGAGGCTTACTGATGGAACATAAAATTGCAATCATGGCAGATGTCCACGGCAACGTGACAGCGCTCCAGGCGGTACTCGCAGACGCTCGCCGTGAACAAGTAACTGATTATTGGTTTCTGGGCGATTTATTCTTACCCGGACCAGGCACACACGAACTGGTTGAACTTTTAACCGATGTCCAACCGTCCGTCTGGCTTAAAGGGAATTGGGAAGAAAGTATCGAACAAGTCCTGAATCATGATATTGATTGGGCAGACGCGAGCGACGTGTATTTGGCACGGCTAACTGAATTTCTAATGGAAAATCTGCAACAAGGTCAGTATCAGTCCGTAATGAAACGCCCAATTGCAGATAACGTGGTGGTGAATGGTCTTCGCACTCAACTTTCTCATAATTCGCCACAGCGATCATATGGGCATGAACTTTATCCGACACAAGCTCAGGCTAATTTTGACGCTATTTTTGCAGATCAACAGGATATCGCAGTGTACGCACACACTCATCAACAAATCATGCGTATTTCAGAACAGGGCCAACTGATCATCAACCCCGGTGCAGTCGGTCAACCTTATAGTCCCTATCATAAATTCATGGCTGATCAACGTTCGAATTACGCGATTCTAACCATCACAGATAATTCCGAATTCGACGTGGCGTTTCGCAAAGTTCGCTACAATATCGAAGCAGAAATTAATAATGCGCGCCAAGTTGCATTGCCATACTTCGATTTATACGCGCATTTACGATGCACAGGCAAAACCGTCACCCACGATCTGACACTCTTGGCCGAAGTTAACGCTGCTAACGGGTACCGGTCTGATGCGCAAACATATTTTCAGCCTTGGTAGCTTAGAATCATCACGATTGCCCACTTGTTCAATTTCAGCGGCATACGAATCCCTGACCAACTATTAATTTGGGTTGACCACTTTTTGAAAATAGTCTATAATTACTCTTGCAATGTTTGCGGGCATGGCGGAACTGGTAGACGCGCAAGACTAAGGATCTTGTGACCGTTAAGGTCGTGGAAGTTCGAGTCTTCTTGCCCGCATTGATATGACAACGCTTCTAGACACGCCACTTTTTAAGTGGCGTGTCTTTTTGATTTTGGCAACGTGTTTGGTAACGACTTTTTTCACAGTCTTTGTTTTGGTCCTGTTGAATCTATGTGCCGTCTACAAAAACAAAAAAAGGCTCTAACGTTTTGTCAGAGTCTAAGAGTAAATTCTTAATTTTGTAAGATATGATATAATCGCTGTAGCAGATAAGTTGAAGGCGGTTGGCAAATCCAACACAAAAGAGTTGTTGCCTATGAAAATAGACAGAAATCTTAGTGAAAGGAGGCGTCGTATTGTCCGTATCAGATTCCCTACAATTGATGATTAGTTTTGGCTTGTTCGTTTTAGCCTTAATCACCGTTGTCTTGGAACTGATCAAGAACAATAAAAAATAGCCGCCCAACAACTTCTTCGCAGGAGTTGGGTAGCTACATCACCTAAACAAATGCCAACCGTCTTAAACGGTTCTGCTATGGAAGTCGTGTTCTAGCACGGCTTCTTTTTTACATATCAAGTATAACACGAATAACTGCTTCAGCAACTACTTTTTCTCTCGATTAGCTACAATATACGCCATGTAAGTTTTAGCATACCCATACATTGTTTTAGTATTCACCATCTACTGGTGTGTCTTCTGCACGACTTCTGAAAAAGAACTTAACAAAATTATTGCTCGTTGAACGAACCAAAACTGTATCTGTTGGCAGCAATGTTAGGACCAATAATAAAACCGAAATGACTAATGTAATAAGTGAGCTCCACGATGTCAAGTACGTTGTCATAAACGACGTGCTTGCAGACGGATTCGTGGCAAGTTCTGTGGCAAAATTAGACACGCTAAAAACATTACCGGCGACCTGAACAACCACTGAAATCGCCCATAACACCAAAAAGCCTCGACCGCGCAGACCAGCATCACGATAGCGGCGAACGCGTAATGCCAGGTTAGGTAACAACAAGACGAGAAACGATAACACAACCAAAATCGCGGCAATAATCAGTGGCCCATACGAAACATTTGTATCGTTATCGAAGATGTTAAAAAGTCCCGAAGAAAATAGCGCCACAATGAAAAAATCGCCTAGAAAAATCGACCATACAGAAGTTAACAACGTCATCCACCAATAACCAGCACGAGTTGTTCGTCCACGAAACTCGACATATCCGCGCCAATAGTCTTTAAAAGCCTGACCAAATGATACCTGGCCAGGTTGCTCATTAATTTGTTTCATGTTGCTCGCCTACTTTCGATATTTTCGTGTCGGTAGTTTGAGATTGCGCCTCGGCGTTGTCAATGCGCAGAAAAATAATAGCGAGTAATGCTAATGTAGCCGGAATGATTAAGAAGAACATAAAAATAACCGGTGAAACAAACGCAATTGTGCTGATAATCAGTCCCACTGACTTTGCTTTGCGCTGCTTAACTAACAAATAAATTGATAGCACCAACCCCACAACACTGATCATACTCAATAACGACCAGTAGCAAATCCCTGGCAAACTCGTAATATCCGTATTGAATAATCCGTGATGATGCGTGATACTAGCAGCAAAATTATAAAATCCTACCAGATAAACCACCAACTGAACGATACTCAGTGTCAGAACACTGGTGCGAACGCTTTTATTCATATTCTTCTCCCCCTTGAAAAGCGCAATTGAATTTCTATGCACTTCATTATTTAATTATTATAATCTCTGTTTAGTAATTGGGAAAGCTTTTTGTTATTATACCGTGAGCGGCGATGTCCTCATAAAATGATTGCGATTAAACAGTTACAACTAGAATTTATTTCTTCAAATTGACGACGATAACATCGCGCAAATCGACCAAACTCTGGTCGTGAGTAATTACGATGACAATTTTATGACGCATTTTTAATTGCTGAAGCTGGTCAATCACAATAACGACGAGAATCATGATTTAAAATTGCCTGACTTAGATTTTCTACAATTCTATTCCATATTTCTTTCTCCGATTTGCCACAAAAAATATCTGCAAAATAGAATAGCAATTGACCTATCGCAAAATTAAACAACAGAATCATTGCCAGCATCCAAAAATGATCACCCTGTTTGAACTCAATATTATCTATAAAAAGTTTGGTCAAAAATGGCGTTGCAACCATGGCGAAGAACACTAGAAGCTCGACCAACAGATTTAATAAAAATGTTCACTGCTTATTTAGTTTGATGAGCGCTCACAAGCTTAAATCAGCCTCCTAATCTCTTTTTTGTTCTAACCAACACAAATCACTACGAAAAAACTATTAAGTCGCCCAAACCACCCGGCAAATCCATTGTACGATCAATCACAATAAATGTCATTGTTTTCTTCAAAAATGGTATAAAATCATCCTTATTCAGTGGTTTCATTCCTATTCGAAGAAAAATATGGTAGTCGAAATATTTTCACCCGTGATTGGCAGACTGATATTATTTTGATAAGTATTTTTATGTAATCCAAAAAGGATTGTCGCCAATAAAAATGCGACAATCCTTTTTATTTTTGATTAACTAGCATGATTTAATTCTACCAATACCAGCTTACCCTGACAGCGGCCACAAACATAGCGGTGTAAATCAATTTGGCGTTGGCGATAATAATCTATCTGACAGTGCGGGCAGTAATAATGATACTTGTGCTGATTACTAGGTACTTGTGGTGCAAAACGTGAGCCACCTACTTGTCGCAATAGTTGCCTGAATTCGGGGCTACGGTGGTCATAGGGCAATTCTGCCAAGTGCAAGTGATAATGACACAGTTCATGCTTAATAATCGCTGTAAAGCTTGTTAATGGCAATTCCGTGGCCATCTTAGGATTAAAGTCCAAATGATGATCTTGCATATGATAACGACCGCCTGTTGTTTTCAACCGCGCATTAAAAGTAGCCCGATGAACAAATGGTCGCTGAAAATCACGCAATGAAATTGCTTCGACTAATTCTTGTAACTCTTGATTAGTCATCGTTAATATCTTTCATCGATAATTGTACCCGCTCGCGTTCCAAATCAATACTAAGAATCCGAACTTTGACAATATCACCGACAGAAACGATCGCACTAGGATTCTTAACGAATCGATCGGCCAGTTGCGAAACATGCACTAGGCCATCATGCTTAACGCCAATGTCCACAAAGGCGCCAAAATCAACAACATTGCGCACCGTTCCTTGTAGTATCATTCCCGCCTTTAAATCGTCAATCGACAACACGTCTTGGCGCAACAACGGCGCTGGTACATTATCGCGCAAATCGCGACCGGGCTTACACAAGCCCGCAATAATATCCTTAATGGTTGCTTCGCCAACCGCGTCTTGTTCGGCGAGTTGCTCAACATTCAATAATTTGGCCAGCGTTTGTAATTCTGGCGTGCCCAAATCCGTCTTGGTCAAATGTAACTTCTGCAAAATCTGTTCGGCTATTTGGTAACTTTCCGGATGAATATCGGTATTGTCAAGTGGCTCACTGCCAGCGATAATCCGCAAGAAGCCAATAGCTTGTTGATACGTTTTTGGTCCCAGACGCGGTACCTTCTGCAATTGGGCTCGATTTTTGAACGTGCCATTCTCATTGCGATATTTAACAATGTTGGCAGAAATTGTCGCCGACAATCCAGAAATATGTTGTAACAAATCTAGACTGGCAGTATTTAAGTTAACGCCAACGTTATTGACCACATTCTCAACGACAATATCTAGTTGCTCTCCCAGTGACTTTTGACTAACGTCGTGCTGGTACTGACCCACTCCGACTGAACGCGGATCAATCTTCAACAGCTCTGCCAATGGATCTTGGAGCCGGCGCGCAATACTGACTGCCGAACGTTCTTCAACATGTAAATCTGGAAATTCAGCCCGAGCGTTATCACTAGCTGAATAGACAGACGCACCAGCTTCATTAACGATCACATAATAAACTGGTCGCGTAATTTGTTTGATTGCCTCGGCAACGAACTGCTCTGATTCACGACTAGCTGTCCCGTTCCCAATGGCAATCATTTCAACTTGATACTGCTCCAAAAAGTCAATAAATTGCGGCAGCGCCTGTTGACGTTGTTTCTCTGAAGCGGGCTTATGCGGGTAAATCACTAACTTATCAAGAAATTTCCCGGTGGCGTCAACAATGGCTAATTTACAACCGGTCCGATAAGCCGGGTCAAAACCGAGAACCACTTTACCTTTTAGCGGTGGTTGTAACAATAAATTCCGTAAATTCTCGCCGAAAACTTTAATCGCATGATCATCGGCAACCTCTTTTAGATTGGCCCGAATTTCCCGTTCAATTGCCGGACCAATGAAACGTTTGTAAGCATCGTCAACGGCCGCAGTTATTTGTACAGTGGCATAATCATTGCGGTGTAAATTTACCCGCCGATCAATCCGCTTTAACAAGTCCGTCGCGTCAGTTTGAATACTAGCCTTAATCACATCTTCTTTTTCAGCACGATTAATGGCTAAAACTCGATGAGGCACTAGTTTAGCTAATGGCTCGTCAAAGTCATAATAAAGTTGATAAACACCCTTAGGATCATTGTCCTCATCCTTTAACTTGGTCACAAAATGGCCGTGCTGTTGAACAAAGCGCCGAGTCCAATCACGAAAATCTGCTTCATCACTAATTTCATCTGCTAAAATTTCGTGAACCCCTTGCCAAACAGCTTCGGTGTCGTTGATGTCAGCTTCGGGGTTCAGCAATTTTTCAGCTTCCTGTTGCCACTGAGACTCTGTTAAAGCAGGTTGTAATTTAATTTTGACAGCTAATGGTTCTAGCCCGGCGGCACGGGCAACGGTCGCTTTACTCTTGCGTTTTTGCTTATAGGGTAGATAGAGATCCTCTACCTTTTGCAACTTGTCTGCTTGCACGATCGCCTTATTTAAGTCGGACGTTAATTTTCCCTGTTCATCAATCGCACGGATAACTTCTTCCTTGCGCTTATTTAGCGCTAAGACCCGTTGATATTCAGTTTCAATTTGCCGAATTTGGACTTCATCCAAGCTGCCAGTTCGCTCTTTACGGTAACGGGCAATAAATGGTACCGTATTGCCCTCTGCTAACATCGTTAAAACCGCCGTAATTGCTTGAGGTTTTAATTCCAAATTGCGTTGTGTTGCTTGTTTTGCCACCTGATCAATGTTTACGTCACTCATTAAACTTCAAGACTCCTAAAAATTCGAATAAAATCTAGTACTTTAAAACGCGCTGCAAAGCGCAGTTAGTTCCGGTTAAGTTAAACCAGTTTAAATCTTAAAACCAAGATTTTAGCTGGTTTGAACTTAATCCTCACTAACTAACCGCGCTTTTCCGCACCCTGATCTGAAACGTGCTACAAACAACTGGCGGCAGTGACTTTAAGCGTGAATCTCCTTGCGTTAACACGCAATGATCTTCCCGTTTAAACTCATACCGCCAACCCGTTGCTTTCCGCACTCTGATTTTGAAACGTGCTTAAAGCAACTGGCGGCAGTGACTTTAAGCGTGAATCTCCTTGCGTTAACACGCAATGATCTTCCCGTTTAAATTCATACCGCCAACCCGTTGCTTTTCGCACTCTGATTTGAAACGTGCTGCAAGTCGCAATGATTATGTGGTAGCAAACCAAATTCAGAAATCAAAAACGATTTCTAAATTTGTTTCGTTACCACGTCATCACTAACCGCGACTTTCCGCACTCTGATTATGCTAACGCGCCAATTTTAGTTAGGTATTTACTTAAACGTTCGGTCGCGTCGTCTTGGTCTTTTTCTGCTTGGGTGAATTGGGCTTCATCAATTGTTTGGCCATCTTGCAAACTTTCGGTCATTGCTTGGCAGCCTTTAACGAAATCGCTGAAGGCGTTGACCAATGAATGATGATTACCCATCAACCGTGCTGGTGCTTGGGCTTGGTTCAGTTGACGTAATAATTCGTCATAAGTTTGTGTACCTGCAGCAAAGCCTTGACGGATTTCGTTATAACGATCAGCAGACATCGTCGCTAAGTCATGACCGTCAATTTTAGTCTTCAGCTCTTTAAACATCGGATCCAATTTTTCTTGTGTTTGTTCTGTTTCTTCAATCACGTGGCTAATTACTGAACCATAGTGCATTGCTTTTTGTTGTATTTTATTTGCCATTGCTGTTCCCATCCTTTTGCTTAATAATCTCATTATAACAAAATAACAAACGATAACGACGACAACATTATTTCGTTACGATTAATCTGACGTTAATTTGCCAGAAAAGTTTGACCCAGAATCAGTCATTGGCAATATTATCTATATATTTCTAGTTTTTATTCTAAATACTATTTTTGAATAATTTAATTTATGCTAAGATAAACTCATTAGTGTACTTGATCACTTAATAACACCTAAAAAGCTGATCTTACTTCTTTACAGCCACAATTTCAGTCTGTTAACTAATTTCCCATTGAACAAGAACTTGGCCTGAGCAAAAAATGCTATTAAGCTAATGAGCGCTTCTGCAGCTCGTCTTTTTAAAACGCGCACGACACATAGCAGCAACCGTTACGCCAATTGCTAATAAGAACCAGTTGAATAGCAAACTTTACACGATTAATGTGTCAACGAGGTTTCTCGGATCACAGTGGCGCCTTAATTTAACAATCAACCCAGGCAACTAATTTCATTATTTAACATCTTTTGATAAATTGCTGCTAAAATTTATGTCACCTGTCTCAAAGTACCCTCAAAAGAAACAATCTGTTATGAGCATGCGTTTGAATAATTGGGATCAAGTATGACTTGTCACTATTTTGAACAACACGACAGAAAGAGTGAATAAAATGAAGATTGTCATTATTGGCGGATCTCATGCAGGGATTGCAGTCGCTTCGAAAATTAAGAATTTAAGTCCCAAAACAAATGTCACCATTATTGAAGCCACGGATCACCTGGGTTTTATTAGTGACACGGTTAATCTGATGTTACAGGGTTTGATTTCTAAAGATAATATGGCCAAGGGTGAGGTCTACACGATTGATGATATTCGCAATGCTGGGATTGATCTGCGTTTAAACACAAGTGCCTTAGCCATTAATCGTCAGAATAAGACGGTCACAATTCAACAAGCGACACAACAACTTGAAGATATTGCCTATGATTACTTAGTTCTGGCCATGGGTTCAGCCGACTTTGATAAGTTAGACGCGATTAAAGAGCACCCTAATATTCATCTCTTAACCTATAAATACCCGAACGAAACATTGGATGCTTACGAAACGTTGAAGAAAAGTCGGCGGATTATGATTATCGGTGCAGGATTGATCGGTCTAGAATTGGCGAACAGTTTTTCAGCGCGGTCTGATCAAGAAGTGATGATTATTGAGCGCGCTAATTATCCACTATTTCGCTATTTCGACCAAGATATCGTTGAAATTATGGAACGCCATATTCCCGCTAACTTTCATATTTATACCAACCAGAGTTTCTATCAATTAGAAAACACCCCAGATGATAAAATTAGCTTAGTTACTTGGGATCAACAACGCATTACGGCTGACGCTTGCGTTTTGGCGTTAAATCCCAGGCCCAATACCGACCTCGTCAAAGATCTTCTGGACTTTAATTCAGATGGAACAATCAAGATCAACCAGTACATGCAAACTTCAGATCCCGATATTTTTGCCTGCGGTGATCTTGTTCGGATTCCAGTTATTCATGCGAATGACAGTGCTTATCTCCCTCTAGTTGGTAATGCCCGTAAAACCGGTTATATTGCCGCCTACAACATTCTATACAATGTTAGTAAGCCTTACCCACCTTCCCAGAGAACGCTCGCCACAAGCCTATTTGGCCATTTACTCGGTAGCACTGGTATTACCGCCGAAGAAGCCCGTTTTTCCGGTTATGACGTTGTTGAAATCACGAAGAAATACCACACTTACGCGAAATATGAAGCGGATCGAGATTTCTACTTGCATTTAAAAGTCATCTTTGACCGCAAGTCACGCGAAATTCTTGGCGCGCAAGTTATTACAACTGATCGTGCACAGCTTGATTTAATCAATATTTTCTCGGCGATGCTTTATCACCACGACTTGATCGACCAATTATTAGAAATCGACACCTTCTTCGATCCAGAGATTAACCCAACTCAGAACGCATTAATTGACGTTGGAATCGAAAGCCTGAAATACCGCGACCAACCAACTAGGCTTTAACAATTATTCGACGACTAACCGCAATTTCCTCTGGTGCTGATAAAAGAGTTGAGTTAAAGTCGAACCGCAAATAATGAGCACTGCAAAAAGATGACGGTTAACAACCAACACATTGATTAGTCCTAAAACAAAGCCGCCATCAGTGGTGCATTTGAACATGACAAAAAGATGACTTCAATTCCGAATCGGAATCTAGAAGTCATCTTTTTTCTGCCTTAAAACATGGTCAAGCGGTTAGCAGTAACCTGTTAAGCCGAATATACTGGGCGTGAATGATCTAGCAATGGCGTTTATTCAATCAAAACCTTGGCTGAATAGACGCCGTTGTTAAATAGGAAACCCACCCTGACTTACTCTCTGCTCTTGGCACCGGTTTTAGTTGATTGGTGCTGTAAGATCTAGTGCTTCAGTGGGAACGTCACTTAAATCCCATTGAATAACACCAGCATAAGTGCTGTCCATCTGCAACTTCAACTCTTCCGGTAAAACAAATTTAAAACCTAACTCATCATTAGCATTGGTGGTACCTGTACTGCTGTGTACCAAAACGTGCGTGTCAGCCGACGTTTCTTTACCGACCGCTACGACATTACGCTGAGCATTAAGCAACGTTTGCCCATCTACAGATTGCTTAGTCACGCCTAAAACATTATTGGGTAAATCAAGATCTTGATCCGTTTTTGGTAACAACGTTGCATTTAACTGCCAATCTGTGTGAGTTGAGCGTGTATCGGTAATGGCTAACTGGCCAGTAATTGTAACAGGGTCCTTCTCTTCAATCGTATCATTACCATAGTTAACTTTTAAGATACCAAAGTCAATGAGCGCTGGCGCTTCCAGTCCTATACTGCCATCGGAAACCTCGATAATGGTAGCCGCTGGAAAAGTCGCGTCATGATACTGCTCTTCAACAGCCGGTTCAATATTGCCTGCTGTATCTGTTAAAAACAGTTGCAACTCATCGCCGTCTTGTAACGGTAATATCTCACCAGGTAGCGAGTAATCCCATTTCCCATCAGCATCGACGGTTACTTGTCCTGACAATAGCGTTGTAACGCCGCCACGCTTCAATGTCACCGTCACGCTAGCACCCATCTCTGCTTCGCTACCGGAAAGTTTAGTTGCTTGAGTTGTTACTGCATCAACCTGAGTTGGCGTTGGTGGTGTAACATCCTGCACCGTAACCGATCCTTTAGTTGTTAGCACCGGATCATTCTTTAGAATTGATGCAGTAGCAGTTAACAGATCACCAGCCTTAAAGAAGGTGTCTTGTGTAAACTTCGTATTGTACTTAAAAGATGGACTAGTTACTGGATTCGGCCAAGCAAATTCGGATTCATTAGATGTCAGAACTGTCTGATTTGAATTTGCTAGGACAACTTTTGCATCGCCTGCTTGAGCCACGTCTGTAATATAGGTCGGTTCATTATTCTCGCCAATACCACTAGGGTCAGGGATACGCGACAAAATGGTTTCAGCGAATGCTGACTTGTCGGCGTCAGTTACTTCGTGGAATTCTAAGATCGGCATTCCAATAACACCGCTAATTCGACTATAGTCAGTAATTTTTTTCGATGGTGGTGTACCGCCAGTCATCGTTAATGCATTCGAAGAATCAGCAGTCAACGTTGCCGGGCTAGCAGAATAATCGGGACTTTTATCTTGATTAGTGCCGTTTTTCCAAACACTAATGGCGGCATTATTAATTTTAAAATTGTTGTTTGTTCCCCCAATGTTAACGGCAAATGTCCCATTCGTATTGCGCAAATCATATCCACCAGGATTATTCATGATTAACGAGCCCTGCTGTGCCCACGTACTATAATAAAAATTCACAACACCATTCACGGATTGACCCACGGCGTATAAATAACCGCCCTCATCAACCGTTAGCGAATCACCTGTCCCCATAAAGCGAATGACGGGAAAGTTAGGCGTACCACTACTTCGATTATATGTTGTTGAATTGACGATCGCACCGGATTTGATTTCAAAACTTTGATTGTTATCAGGGAAACTTATCGCACTACCGCATATACTATTATTAAATATCGCATTTTCTTCAACGCTGATCCGTGCAAAGTGAAAAAGTAACCCATTGTCAGATTGGAAACCCGTATTTGAAGAGCGTAATGTTAAAATCGAGTTTTTATCAACGATAGCATCTCCGTATACCCCGTTAACCTTATTTGAAACAATCGGAGCGGCATTTAAAGTGCTAGAAATACAAATTAACTTTGACCCAGCCTTAAGTGTGAAATTATGGGCGGTCAAAAGTGCTTTTTGTTGATAAATTTCATTATTCCCTGAAAAAGTAACATTGCCACTAGTCGTTATCAAAGTCGATCCGAGTCCGACACTGCCTTTACTGCCACTCGTAATATTTCTGAATTCAAAATCCCAATTTTTAGAATTAGAAAGTCCATAAATACTAAGAATAGAACTACCAGGGCCATCCGCTGAATTAGCTGACTTAACCAAATCTAGATCATGTAAATAAACTTTAGGGTTATTCACGACCGTAGAATTCAATTCTAGCACGGCATATGCACTCAAAACACTGCCGTTACGAAGATTAAGCTGATTGCCAGCACCATCGATTTCTAAACTATTGTCTGTATGTCTAATCGTTGTAACTGTTGTCCCATCAAACATGACATCATGACCAAGTGTAATTTTGGTAACAGTAGCACTCGTATACGCAGCCGCAAACTCTTGCCAATTTGAAACCACCACTTGAGTAGCATCCTTAACTTGCTTGCTAACATTCTTCTCGGCGGTTTTGGGTGCAGTTGCTTGTTCGTCAGACTTTTCAGAATTTTCAACACGAAATGCGTCACTTGAACTTGCGGACTCTGACGAAGATGACTCGCTCGAGCTGGAACTAGCTTCAGATTCACTGGTACTAGAAGAAGTTGATGATTCAGTTTCGGCCTGAACAACCGTAAACTTCGTTGTTGTTTGTAGAAGTTGCTCTGTTTCATCTTTAAACGACAATTGATACGTTTGAGCAGTATCAGGAATGAAGACGAAAGATAAGCCATTAGCTAACTGATCAGTGTTTAATTGTTTAACGACAACAAGTTGTTGTGCTTGGTCAAAAGTTAAGTTTGTTGCTTCATCATTAATCACCTTGGTCCGTTCTAAATTGAACTGCAGACCCGCCGGCACCTCAAATTGCAACTCATGATTTGACCAATCCTTTGCAAAATCAGTCAAACGAATAACCATTTGATCACCAGTTTGGGGCTGATTCTGTGGCAGGGTGTACGTGAACGTTAAGTCAGTTGTTGTTGCAGGTTGCGTTACAGTCTCATTCTCATCGACGATGCTGCTCACAGGTAATTCAGCTGAAGTCGTTGCCGATGACGCGCCGTCAGCTGATGAAGTAATAGTTGTTGTCGTATTCGTTGTCGCGCTTGTCGCTATTTGTGGTATTGCTGCTAACTCACTAGTAAACAAGCCACTAATACAAATAGCTGTGATGACTTTTTTAATCAGTTCCTTCTTCAAAACACTCCCCCCTCAATGTTGACTTTTTCTCCGCTGCCATAAATAGGCGCTGACCATTGCAAGGCCTACAATGATGAGTATTAAGATAATCATCCCAATTGGTAATGAGCGTTGCTTAACAACCTTAGACGTACTAACTGTTCGTTGGTTCAAAGACGGTTCTCGAACAATCTTCAATGTCTGGTTAAACTTCCAGCGTTGTTGATTACTAGTCGCAACAGTTACGACTCGGTACTCACCTGCTGCAAGTTTGTTTTGTAGGTTAATTGAATTGGTGAAATGGCTGTTAGGTGCCATTTGTAGACCATTCTGTTGATTTTCAAAAACCTTTTGCTTTGTTTTCTTAGAATAAATCTGAGTTTTAAGCGAGAGATTAAACAAATAATTCGCAACTGGATTCTGAATTACTTCAGTCATTATCTGTTTACCACGGCTATTTTTAGCGCTAATCTTCAACAAGTTTAATTCTGGAACAACCACTTTATTATCTTCGCGCAAAATCACGGCGATAGTATAGGCAACGGTATTATGAATTCCTTTTTGTTGAACCGGTTGGTCTGCGACTTCTGTGAACCGCAGAGCACCGGCTAGGATTCCCGTAAAGGATTGTTGAGGCAGTGCTAACTTAATCGTGACTTTTTTTAAACTGTTAGCAGGAATCACGATTTTATCTGGCAAAGTTGCTAAATCTGGCAATTGATATTTCAAAGTTGAATCAGCCTTAGCCTGTGTTGTTTGATAATTGATCGTACCATTCTCACTGGTCGTCGCAGAGACCAAACTTGGCGTGACGGTAATGTCTTTGGCAGACTGATTAGTTAAGTTAACAGTTAGCTGCTCTTCAGTATTGGGCTTAACTGCTAAATAAAAATAGGACTTCTTCGAATCAATTTGATGTGCAGATGTTACGGTAGAAATGGTCAAAGACGCTTTAGCCGCCACTTGGTCTGTCTTTAGCAACAGACCAGTCATTAGTAAAGTCACAATAAGAAATAATCCCCCCAGATAATATTTCTTATTGTTTGCCATCTTGATCACCCGTTTCTTGGTCTTCTGGCTTTGTTATTTGATCTTGTTCATCTCGTTTATGACGTTTGAGCAGCAAAATTAAAATTAAAATCAGCAAGAGGCCAATAATCACTAGATAAATCGCATAACGAATATACCAAGGCTTGTCAGGAGTTGCGAAGACAGAATTACGGTTAACCTCATTTGCCTTGCCTTCCGTTATGTTAAATGTTTGATCCCATTCCCAGTGACCTTTCTTACTATCAGCCTCAATGTGCGCTTGATACGTTCCAGATTTCATTCGTTGATTGTCCAAGTTAAGATCATAAGTGAACCGGGTATTTGGCGCGACACTCATTTCATTAGACGTGTTTTCAATGAACTTAGCACCATCTTTAGTAATCGTCGACTTCAAAACTAGCTTACTCTGAATCTCAGACACCGGATTCTGGATTGTGATGCCAATAACCGGTTGCGCGTTAGTTGTGCGTGGTTTTACCCCGACTAAATTCAGCTTACTCTGAAGTTTGGCCTGCGTTTCATGTAACACGATTGCGACAGCATACGTATAGGTATTGTGAATACCTGTTTTTTTCGCTTGTTCCTGCTTTTGCTCAACCTTGCTGACATTCAAGCCACCAAGAATGATGCCGGTAAATGACGTTTTGGGAATCGTGTAGTTAATCGTAACCAATTGCGAACTATTAGCAGGTACCGTTACTTTATTGGCACTCAATTTGAAATAATCTTTCATTTTGAATGGCAAAGTAGAATCATACTTTTGCTTGGTTGCGGTGTAATCAATCGCCCCAGCATCACTTGTCGCCGCCTGATTAATTGCTAATTTGAAAGTTCGTTTTTGATCAGCCTCATTGGAAACTTTGAACTTTAGTTTACCCGTTTGTTGCGGCTGTACTGTTAAGTCGTAATAAGTCGTAATGACTTTGTTAAGTTGATTAGCGGGCACTTGAATACTAACGCCATAATCGCCAGTACTTTTACCCTCGGTTGACTTTGCGGCTTTCGCAACAACTGCTTGTGGTATTGTAAATAATAAAAACAAACCTAGCAGTAAACTAATTCGTTTCTTCATGAGGACTCATCCCACTTTCATCTCTTAACTTTGATTTAATGTTAGTTGTTCATCTCGACCGCGCTTCATCAAGATCAACGCAATCATTAATAATTCGATCCCTATGATCGTCAGGAAATAATTAACTGAGTCACCGGTTTGCGGCAACCGCCCTAAAAGTTCGAGGTTACTGGGAACTTTTGTATAAGGCTCGGCACCTTTGTTATCAGTGACGGGCGTTACAATAATGCCTGTACCAGGAAGCTCTTCACCGGGACCATGATCGTCAATTGATGAACCACTCAAAATAAAGGTAATCGCACCACGGTTAGTTGCTGCCGCTGCTTGCACCGTTTGTTTGCCGCCAGCAACTATCGCCAGCATTAAGCCGATAACCATCAATAACCAAATTTGTTTACGCATCGTAACGCCTCCTTTGGCTAAATAGTTAAAAAGCGGAGTAGGCTGCAACCCCACCCCACTTATTAATGTTTTATTACTCAGTTGGGCCGGCAGCTAATGTCCAATTAAGATTAGCAGTGTAAGTCGTTGCTGATTCATCACCAATGGTTGATAAAGTAATCTTAGAGTTTTCTTGACCAGTCGTTATTCCATTACTTGCAAGAGCATCTGTCGTTGTATCAGTCTCTTTATGATTATAAACAGAAATCCAAGTTCCCATCCCTTTTGACTCGTCTGCATGGAAAATGTTAGCTGCAACACCTGGTGTCAAGTCAACCGCAGTTGCGACGGGCGCAGTCGCTGACGCATCTGCTGCATCATATGCCTTAGCAACTTCACCAGCATCGAAGTGAATTGTCGTTGATGCTAAAGTTTTAGTATCTTTAGCAAAATTGTCGTAAGTGACATTAACGTGCCAGCCTTGCATTTCACCGGTTTTATCCGTGACTTGGATAAACGGAGTTGTTGCTGCACCAGCAGCCGGTTCAATTTCTACATCACTCCAAGTTGCGCTATTACCAGTAACATCATGAGTACCAAAGTCTAAACTTGGTACAACGTCAAGTGACAGTGGACCTTCATTACCAGTACCAGGATTTTCTGGATCTGGATCTTCTGGATCTGTTGGGTCAACTGGGTCTGTTGGATCCGTATTGGTTGTGAATGTAACCTTACCAGTTGAAGTAGCTTCACTCACAACATCAGTTGCCGCAGAGACAACCGAAGTGCCGATACCTCCAAGTAACATTGCAGAAACCAGAAGTGTGGATACTAAAGTTTTCTTCATCATGAATCTCCCCTATCTCATTATTTTGATTACGGTTTCATTGTAATCGATTTTCTTTCAGCAAAACTATCAGGATATTAGCAGTTTCGTCCGAATTTTGAGAGTTTTCAAACCAATATTATTGCGGTACAATTTTAAATAGTCCTTGTTGAGACTAGCTTTACCATGTTTTGTAAGCTCTAATAATCTTCTCTATCTGCTTTTATTCCAGTTATCCTCACAATGCTGTGGTAACTTCTAAGGATGAGTCTATGGACCTAACTGAACTTCTTAATAAGAATGACGCACTACAAGTTAAAATTTTCCACACCGTTTTGCTCAATAATTCGCAAGTCTCTGCGAAATGCTTACTTGATGAACTCAAGATTTCCAATCCAGTTTTAATTAAAGCAATGGCGGGCATCGAACAACTAACACACAAGTTAGATAGTGATGTTCACATTCATTTTCAACAGATTAATAATGAATCTTATGTGGTTCTAGAGAAAAGTCCGCGTGCGGATCTATCAGATATTTATTATGCTTATTTATCTGAATCAGTTGAATATAAAATATTGTGCTATCTTTTCAAGTGGCAACATTTTACCACTCAAAAGCTATGCCGCTATTTAGTAATCAGTGAGGCAAGTGTTTACCGATATCTTACCCATCTGAATCACTTACTAGCAGAATTTGACTTAAAAATTAAAAACGGTCAATTAGTCGGCAATGAATTACAAGTAGATTATTTCTACCTGGAACTAATCTGGAATTCTCGACCAATGAATGAAATTGTTGCCGCTACGAACGAAGAAAGAATTACGCGCACTGTCATTGCCTTAGAACAAGCATTAACAACCAAGTTCAGCACAAGTACAAGCTTATATGTCTCTCTTTGGCTGGCAATATTGCAAAAGCGTCCCAACGCTGAATTAACTGACAATATTATTAATAACGGCCTAATTCAAGAAATCAGAAAAGACCCATTATTTGATCACGTCCAACAAATTTATTTTCGTTTTATTCTTAGTGAGGCCAACTACGGTAGTGGCGCCAAAAGTATCTATCTATATCTATTTTTGAATTCAGCCGCTTTGGGTGATGACCAGCATTTAATCTTTGATAATGGTCATTGCTGGCCGACTCCTTTTTCAAAAATCATCAAGATGGCAGAATGGATTGTGAATTATGTTAATGACAACTTAAAGGTTGATGTCAATCTTTTACCGAAAGACTTTATCATTCACTGGCGAATCGTCTTAACGCAATTGTTAACGCAAATCTATTTCTTCCACGGTTATATTAATGCCGTCGCTGTCGATATCAGTACTTCAATTCCAACCAGTACTGAAATACTACTCGAACCGATTATCAAGACGATGGCGGTAGCGTTTACTCCTCACGTCTTTTTATCCCCAACAATGCGAACTTACACTAGTGCCATCTTAGAGAGTTATATCGAGGCCAGTCGTGAATTTTCTGATTATAAACTGGTCATTGGTATTTTCACCCGTGGCGGCTTTTTGACCACCAACTATCTAATCGAGCAATTCAAGAGTGAATTTATTCTCCATCACGGATTAACCATCGAGATTGCCACTGCGCAGCATCATTATGATTTGCTAATTACAGACACTTTGTCAGTTGCTAATGCCTTTCACTTTAAAGAACTATATACACTAACTGGGAAATTAAATGTCACCGATAAACGGATCATTACAGAAATCCTATTAGAGCTAGCTGCTCAATAACCAAAGTCGAACCAAAAAATTGATAATACGCAAAAAACCAGAGTCAAATCCATTTTTTGGATTTAACTCTGGTTTCTTTTTTGAAATAAATAACGTTACTGTTGGTTTGCAATTCAAATCTAAGTTTCAGGACCTGATATGTTAATCATCCTTAACTGATCACGCTATTATTGACGTCCCATTTTACGCTGAACAAATTTAACGATTTCGACAATGACGACCATTAAAATACCAGCGCCGAGAACCATGCTCCATTGTAACAAGTTCAATTCTGTGACGTGGAACAACTTGTTAAAGCCAGGAACAACAATTGTTAAAGCAACCATAATTGTTGACATGGTAATGCCGATATTAAAGACGCGATTAGCAAACGGATGAATCTTGAATAATGATTGGTGAATTGACTTCACATTAAAGGCGTGGAACAACTGAATCAGTGCCAAAGTTGCGTAAGCCATCGTTAAGGCATCAGCATGAATGGCGTTGTAGCCGCTGTGAACAGGGAACATAATGGCCAATCCATAAACACCTAACGTTAAGATACCTTCGAGAATTCCTTGATAGATAATCGAAGACGCAACACCACCACTTAAGAAGTTAGCCTTGCGACCACGCGGTTGACGCTTCATAATGCCTGGTTCGGTTGGTTCAACCCCTAAAGCAATCGCTGGGAAAGTATCAGTTGCTAGGTTGATCCATAACAATTGAACAGGTACTAAGATATCCCAGCCCATTAAAGTCATGACGAATAAGGTTAAAACTTCACCTAAGTTAGCCGATAATAAATACTGAATCGACTTTTGAATATTGGCAAAAACTTTTCGCCCTTCTTCAACGGCGACAATAATCGTTGCAAAGTTATCATCAGCTAGGACCATATCACTAGCACCCTTAGAAACTTCAGTGCCTGTAATACCCATCCCAATACCAATATCGGCAGACTTCAAGGCCGGCGCGTCGTTAACACCATCACCAGTCATCGCAACAACTTTACCCTTATCTTGCCAAGCCTTAACAATTCGAACTTTATGTTCTGGAGAAACTCGCGCATAAACAGAGTATTGACCAACATTCTTGGCAAATTCGTCGTCACTCATCTTATCTAATGCTGCACCAGTAATAACAGCATCATCATCACCAGGCTTAATAATTCCTAAACGCCCAGCAATTGCTTCAGCAGTATCTTGGTGGTCACCAGTAATCATCAATGGTCGAATACCGGCCTTTTTCGCATCCGCAACAGCTTTAGCAGCTTCAGGCCGTTCTGGATCGATCATCCCAATTAACCCAGCGAAGATTAAATCATTTTCGACCGTCGCGCTATCTAATTTTTCGGGCATGGCGTCAACAATTTTATAAGCCATTGCTAAAACACGTAACGCTTGTGTGGCCATCCCTTTGTTTTCTTGCAAAATTTCACGACGATCAGCATCAGTAATTTGCCGCACGTCATCAGCCGTATCTTCAATACGCGTTACTCGCTTCAATAATTCATCGGGAGCACCTTTAACTGCAACATAGAATTGACCGTTAGCTAATTGATGAATTGTCGACATCAACTTACGCTCGGAATCAAATGGTACTTCGCCAACACGTGGTTCTTTTTTCAGTTCATCAGTAACTTGATAATCATGATCAAAACCAAATTGAACTAAAGCTGTTTCAGTAGGATCACCGACCAATTTACCATCATTTTGAATCTTGGTGTCATTGCTAAACGTCATAACTCGCAATGTATTATCAGTAGCAGAAATTGGGTCACTAGCCGGCGCTAATTTTCCATGACGATACACTTTTTCAACGGTCATTTTATTTTGTGTTAACGTACCAGTTTTATCAGAGGCTACAATATCTGTTGAGCCCAATGTTTCAACCGCTGGTAATTTACGCACTAATGAACGCCGTTTGGCCATACGTGTCGTTCCGAGGGCCAAAATAACAGTTACGATTGCTGGCAACCCTTCTGGAATAGCAGCAACAGCTAAAGAAATAGCCGTTAGTAACATTTCAATAATCAACTGATTCATTGGTAAGTTATCATGATTATTCATGACACCAATCACAAAGATAATCGCAGCAATCGCCAAAATTAACCAAGTAATTGTTTTACCAAGTGAATTCAAATTAGCTTGTAATGGCGTTGTCGTTTCTTCAGCAGAGTTGATCATGCCTGCAATGCGACCAACTTCAGTGTTCATTCCAGTGCCAATCACAACCCCAACACCACGGCCATAAGTCACATTGCTGTTCATGAAGGCCATATTATGGCGATCACCGATGGGAATGTTTTCATCTTTTAGCGTTGCAATATCTTTTTCAACAGGGACCGATTCACCAGTTAAAGCAGATTCTTCAATCTTCAACGAAGCAGCTTCAACTAAGCGTAAGTCAGCTGGCACAATGTCACCAGCTTCAAGCAAGACAATATCGCCAGGCACTAGATCAGTACTACTAATCGTTTCCATGTTGCCGTTGCGTCGGACATGTGCTTCTGGCGTGGACATTTCTTTCAGTGCATCAATTGCTTCTTCAGCTTTTGATTCTTGAAAAACACCAAAGATGGCATTGATAATCACCACGGCTAAAATTAGCATAGCATCGGCCCATTCGTGAGCCACTACACCCGAAATAATTGCCGCTGCTAATAAAACAATGATCATAAAATCTTTGAATTGATCTAAGAAACGTTGCGCCAGCGTCCGCTTTTTGGCCTGCTCAAGGGCATTTAACCCATATTTTTCTAATGCAGATTCTGCTTGAGCATCACTCAAGCCATTTTTGCTAGTGCCAAATTCTTGAAGGATCTGCTGCTCAGATTGAGCGTAAAAACGTTTGTTTGAATCTTGAGCTTGTGTCAAAAAATCGACTCCTTTTATCTAATTAGATTTATAAAATAGTTTGAAAACAAGGTTAATAAAAATAAATTGCATTGCCGCTAACTGCTATATTGATGTTCTTCGTGCCTACGGGAAATATGCTAGTGGAACGCTGCGAGCTTGATTTGATCCGAATCAAACCCGATTTATTTTGAATGTGAACTTGATTGAGAGCTGCAAATCCTAGAACTGTTATGCTGTGGTTCTTCGTGCCTGCGGGAAATACGCTGGTGGAACGCTGTGGGCTCGACTTTAAGCCAATCTACGATTGTCTTAAAGCTCGGCCTTGTCGTAAATGGTAAACCATTAACGACAATTTCACGGCTGACCGCGATTTCCCTCCGGCACTGACAAAAAAGTGTTAGTGCTGTCTTAACTGCAAATTTATACTTCTTGAAATTAAAAGGCAGTTCAACCACTCGTCAATTCAGCGCTTGCGCAAAGGTTGCCAGCTTGCTTGTCCAGTGGCGGCAAATAAATACCGCTCAGTAGTGAAATTAATGTTAGCAATTTATTGCTTACATTAAGGCTCGTATTTGAGACGATTCGCACTTCAATCGGCTCAAATCGACGCCCACTACGTTCCAGCGACAAGTATTTATTTGCCGCCACGATACCCCGCACGCTCCGTACGCAACCTTTGTGCAAGCACGAAGAAGAGCAAAATAACTGTTCTAATATTTAGCGCGCTAAATTCAAGCGACGTCTACTACGTTCCAGCATCAAGTATTCCTTCACCGTCGTGGCAATGCGCGCACGTTCTGTATGCAACCTTTGCGCAAGCGCGCAGAAAAGCTTCAAAGAATAATTATGACATTAACAGATAACCCCATTCTCACGATACAGTTTTAATAAACCCAAGGAAATAAAAAAGACTTGTACGCGAACAGCCGCATACAAGTCTCACTATTTAAGACAAAACCAGAACTATCGTCTTGTTGATGGTTTTATCACAGCATCGCTGCAAGTTACTCCCTTGTTTCTAATGGCAAGTATACCTGAAAAGTACGGCTAAAGCAATTTATAACTTATCGATTAGATAAAAAATTGTTAGTCGTCTCTAAATACGCCTTAAATCCATCACTTAACCCATTATTTCCAGAACTCATCAAAAACCGTAATTGGTAAGTGCCGCTTATGCTCCGTTTTGCTGAACCAATTTTCAATTTTTTCAGCAGCGCTAGGATCAATCTCCTTGCCTTCGAGATAATCATCAATATTGTCGTAAGTTACGCCTAAGGCCACTTCATCTGGTAATGACGGTCGATTATCTTCTAAATCAGCCGTTGGTTTCTTCAAATATAAATGTTCTGGTGCGCCTAACTCTTTTAACAATGCACGGCCCTGACGCTTATCCAGACGGTATAGCGGTGTTACATCGGCGCCACCATCACCATACTTAGTATAAAAACCCGTAATGTTTTCAGCCGCATGATCGGTACCGACCACCGCGCCGGCATGCGCACCAGCAATAGCATATTGAACGATCATTCGTTGGCGTGCTTTAATATTACCTTTATTGAAGTCGCTTATTTCTTGACCATTCGCTGCTAGTTCACTAAACATTGCGTCGGTTGCAGCTTTAATATCAATCCGAACAACTTGATCAGCATTCATCCACTCGATAGCTTCCATGGCATCACTTTCATCAACCTGAACGCCATAAGGTAATCGTACGGCGATAAATTGATAGTCAGAATTGCCTGTTTCAGCGCGTAATTCACTAATAGCCATTTGGGCCAGCTTACCCGCCAAGGTTGAATCCTGACCGCCAGAAATTCCCAAGACATAAGATTTAAGAAAGGTATTTTTTAACAAATAATCCTTCAAAAAATCAACTGAACGACGAATTTCGGCCGTCACATCAATTGTTGGTTGTGTTCTTTCGACTGCGATTATTTTTTTCTGTAAAGGTCGCAAGATTCTCACTCCTTAACTAATCTTGATTGTCACTTAAATTCTCAACCATTTGCCGCATTTGCGCAATGTGAGCCATCTTGTGATCGTAAAGGCGCTGCGACAAGTCTACGGGATATTCCTGCGGATTCAAATCACGTTTATATTCATCCCATAATGAATCTAGGTTCTCTGTTTCGTAGGCTTTAATCGTATCTAAATCTGGCAGATCATAAACTAACTTACCATCAATAAAGATGTCTTTCAAAACTGGAACGGCATCAAAATCGTGGATAGTTTTATTAATGTAATTATATTTAGGATGGAACATAAATAGTGCCTCATGTTCCAACGGATTTTCATCCCATAATGTGACATAGTCACCTTCAGATTTGTCATTCTTCTGCCGATTAGTAATTCGCCAAACTTGTTTCTTACCTGGTGTGCTAACTTTTTCAACATTACTCGAAAGTTTAATCGTGTCAACCATATGACCCTGAGAATCTTCGATGGAAACCAATTTGTAAACGGCCCCTAAAGCTGGTTGATCAAAGGCGGTAATCACTTTAGTCCCCACGCCCCAAATATCAATCTTTGCACCTTGCATCTTTAAGTTTTGAATGGTTTTTTCATCCAAATCATTCGAAGCATAAATCTTAGCATCGGGAAAACCAGCAGCGTCTAGCTGTTGACGAACCTTTTTAGAAATATAGGCCATATCACCGGAATCAATCCGCACACCTTGGAAGTTGATCTTCGCGCCCATTTCCTTGGCAACACGTATCGCACTCGGCACACCAGAACGTAAGGTATCATACGTATCAACCAGAAAAACACAGTCATGGTGAGTTTCAGCATAAGCCTTAAAAGCTTGATAATCATTTTGATAGAATTGAACCAACGAATGCGCATGAGTACCACTTGCGGGAATACCGAAAATCTTAGCGGCACGAACATTACTCGTTGCGTCAAAGCCACCAATATAAGCGGCACGCGTTCCCCAAATGGCGGCATCCAATTCTTGTGCACGTCGTGAACCAAACTCAAGCACCGGGTTGTCGCCAGCAACTGACTTAATTCGTGCTGCTTTGGTAGCAACTAGAATTTGGAAGTTGATAATATTTAAAAGGATGGTTTCAATTAATTGACACTGATCTAGCGGACCTTCGACTTGCAAAACTGGTTCTTCGTTGAAAACTAAATCACCTTCTTGCGCCGAACGAATGGTACACTCAAACTTCATGTTAGCAAGATAGTCAACAAATTCAGGATCAAAATTTGCTTGTTCGCGTAGGTAAGTTAAATCACTCTCGGTGAAATGAAAATCTTGTAAAAAATTAACGATTCGCTCTAAACCAGCAAAAATTGCATAGCCATTTTCAAACGGAATTTTACGGAAATAAGCTTCAAAAACAGCATGCCGTTTGTTGATTCCTTTTTTCCAATATGTGTACATCATATTTATTTCATAGAAATCCGTGTGCAGCATCAAACTGTCATCAGGATATACTTTTCTCATAGCGCACCCCGCTAGTTGCTTATTTTGTTAAGGGTATTATACCATGGCTCCTTTGCATTAAGTACATTATAACGCACCGCCTGTGAAAAAATTCGCGAATTTATGATGAAAGCGAAATCAACTTTCAATAATTAATAATTAAATGATCTTACCCGCAGAAACTGATAACCCGCAAACTAAATGACTTTAATCAGCAGCATACCGTTTTAAACTTAAGTCTTTGCACAACGCCCTTAACCAAAAATACCGGTAAATTATTGGTGCTGCTAAAGTTGTCCTTTTGAAATATTCAGGTTATGTTAAAGATGTGATTAAGATACTAGGCTTATCTTGGAAAGGCAATAGCCATTTCCATGTTGGGGGAATGGCTATTTTTTCACCGATTTGATAACAGGCGTGTGAGGTCATGAATTTTTTCCAAAAATAAACTTGGACTAGAAGCGAGCTACAAAATTATCCAACCAATATTAACTTAAAAAAGTCCGATCCTGTTTCTTAGACAGCTAAAGTGAGACAAGAAATAAAAAGAACCGGGATTTTTGTCCCAGTTCCTACGTTTATTTCTCTAAGAAAAACTCAAATCTTTCACCGGCATATTGCGTCCGCACATATTCAAAGGGGCGTTCATCATCAAGATAAGTAATTTGCCGTAAACGCAGAATAGCATCGCCTTTTTTGATGTTCAAATATTCAGCAATGTTTTCTGAAGCTAAGGTTGCCATTACAGTCTGCTTAGCTCGACCGATGTGATAGCCTCCCTTGTGCTCCATCGTCGCATAGAAAGAATCCGTCACTTCTGAACGACTGAAATCTTTGATCAACGCCGCTGGAATCGTGGTGACTTCAAAACTAATAGGCACACCATCAGCTAACCGAATCCGCTCCATGCGAACAACTTTATCTTTCTCACCAAGTTGCAAGCGTTCTTGCTCACTCAATGATGGACTCACTGTTCGATAAGAGATCGTTTTACTAGAAGGAAACTTACCTTGAGAACGCATAATTTCAGTAAAACTAGTTGTCCCAGACATTTTTTCTTGAACTTTTTGGCGAGCAACATAAGTTCCGGCACCAATCCGCCGCTCTAAAATTCCTTCATCAACAAGCGTCTGTAACGCTTGCCGTAAAGTCATTCTGCTCACGTCAAATTTAACAGATAAGGCTCGCTCAGACGGAATTCGATCGCCGACTTTCCAAATACCTGCTTCAATATCACGTTTAATTTGATTGTGGATTTTAATATATACCGGAGATTCCATGTCGTTACCTCTTAACATCCAAGTAAAAGTTCAAGTTGAAATTATAGTTGATTGAAGCCTAATCAAAACGACTGGCGACAGTGAATTAGGTGTGAATCTCACTGCGTTAGCACGCATTGATTTTTTCGTTTAAAATCATGTTGCCAAATCGTCGGTTTTTGCACTCTGATTTGAAATGTGTTCAAGCCAACTGGGTGTCGTGTATTTAAGCGTGAATCTTGCTGCATTGTCATGCATCAATCTTCCCGTTTAAATACAAACACCCAACCCGTTGGCTTTCGCACTCTGATTTTGAAACGTGCTGCAAAGCAACTGGCGGAAGTGGATTTAAGCGTGAATCTCCTTGCGTTGACACGCAATGATCTTCCCGTTTAAATACAAACACCCAACCCGTTGACTTTCGCACTCTGATTTTGAAACGTGCTCACAGCAACTGGCGGAAGTGGATTTAAGCGTGAATCTCCTTGCGTTGACACGCAATGATCTTCCCGTTTAAATTCATACCGCCAACCCGTTGCTTCTCCGCACTCTTATTCTGGATGGTTCTCGTTGCCGTAGCTGTATGTCGCAACTAAATTCATGTTGCGGTCGAGTAAGTTCATGTCGGCGTCTTTACCTTCTGTTAGCGTGCCCTTTGAATCCAAATGGAATTCTTCTGCTTGGTTAACGCTAGACATTTGAACAGCTTCGAACATTGAGCAACCTGTAAAGTCTTGAATGTTCTTGAACGCATCGATGAATTGTAGAACTGAGCCTGCTAAAGTACCATCAGCCAAACGTGCTTGCTTATCTTTAACAAATACTTTTTGACCACCTAATTCACTTTCACCTTCAGGCATACCCTTTGAGCGCATTGAATCAGTCACTAATTCAATCCGTTCTGGCCCCTTCATGTCAAAAGCAAGGCGAATCATATCAGGGACGATGTGGAAGCCATCGCAAATCAATTCGGCGTGAATATTATCTTCCAACATCACGTGACCAGTAACGCCTGGTTGACGATGCTTAAATTCACGTTGAGCATTGTATAAGTGAGTCGCATGAGTTGCTTTACTATTCAATAATTGTTCACGAGTTGCATTACTGTGCCCTACTGATGGCACAATCCCATGCTCCAAACAATAGTCTTCAAATGCCGCTGAACCTTTATCTTCAGGCGCGTAGGTAATCAACTTAACAAGATTACCAGATAATTCGTTCCATTCACCTAATAATTTAGTATCAGGATCTTTAATGTATTCTTCTGGTTGAGCACCTTTATATACTGCGGAAATAAATGGACCTTCCAAATGAACGCCTTTGATAACTGGATTGCGTTCTGCGGCAACCTTAACACCCTTCATCGCATTGGCGATGTTCTCGTTAGATTGCGTCATTGTCGTTGCAAAGAGTGTTGTCACACCCTCATTACGCATCATTTTAGTTGCCATCGTATCAATCTGATCCGGATCGCCATCCATTGCGTCGAAACCATAGCCACCATGAGCATGAACATCGATGAATCCAGGAATAATCGTCGTTCCTTGAATATTCTGAACCTCATCACCCGGTTGAGCGACATAATCATAGACTGGTCCTACTGCTAAGACTCTGTCGTCAAAGCGAATGTAACCATCATCAATAACTTGATCCCCTGTATAAATTTTTGCATGCTTTAAAACTTTAGCACCCATGAAGACATCTCCTTAATAAAATTGAACGCTAACATAACCAGTGCGTTCGAATATTTTATGCCTAATCAATTATTAGTATAGGTGGTATAGACCAAAAAATCAAGTTCAAAAAATCAGACCAATTCTCAAAGAACGCTGCTGTCATTATAACATGCAGATGGACCAATAAATAAATCTATTCACCTAAATCTTTTTTGATCATGGCATCAACCGCTTTCGTAATCGCCGTTTCAAATCCGGCCTCTTGTAGCGCCAATACCCCAGCGATTGTTGTGCCGCCAGGTGAAGAAACCTGATCAATCAAGTTCCAGGGAGCCTCTCCACTTTGTTGGATCAATTGCGCGCTACCAACGACCATTTGACTCACAATACGCAACGACTGTGCTTTTGACAGGCCATATTTCACACCAGCATGGGCTAATGCGTCCATGAATAAATAAGCAAATGCCGGCGCACTCCCTGCCAGTGCAACAAAAGTACTAAAATCCTGTTCAGGTAACGTGATAACCTCGCCAATTTCACTGAATAACAATTTAGCCGTTGCGGCCGCAGAGACCAGTGCAACCTTGTTAGCCGCAATCGCTGTAATCCCTGCGCCAATCCGTACGTTTAAGTTGGGCATAACCCGTACGAACGGAACCTGTGAACCTGTAATTTCTGCTAGGTCCGCTAATGACACGCCAGTTAATAGTGAAAGAACGGCCACTTTACCAGTCACTAATGCTGGTTTTACTTCCGTTAATATTTCCGTCTTTAACTCTGGTTTAACCGCCAGAACTAAAACATCAACATTTTTCGCAACATCAAGATTAGTATTTGCCGTTGCCAATTCGAACTTATCGGCATACGTCTGATAATTGCTGACGTGCGCACTGTGCACAATGATATCCATCGGTTTAACTGCTTTTTTCGTCAACAACCCTTCAATAATTGCCTTACCCATATTTCCTAAACCAATAAATCCAATTTTCATTTAATCAGCTCCTGATTCTTAATTGTTTAATGATGGTACAACACTGCTACGGTGAATTTGTAACCAGTTTAGCCATTATCTAGCTGACAAGTCAACAATGAACAATACAAAGTAAAGCAGATTTGTTCAACCGTTGCTAGTAAATACCTTAATAAATTAGCCAACACTTGCTTTCGTTGGAAGAAATAAAGGATGAAGTTTTGAATCAATCATATTTTTATTTATTCTTCAAAAATCCATTTTTGGCGACTCTTTTTTTGGCGACTCTTTTGATGAATTTCAACGCCTTTTATCGATAGATTAGAACAAAGAAAAACCCCGTTACCATGTCTTATCGACCAGTAACGGAGCTCATCGTCCTATATTAAATTGGGTTAGCTGGATTCGAACCAGCGCATGACGGGATCAAAACCCGTTGCCTTACCGCTTGGCTATAACCCAATGTATGGAGGAGAGTGGATTCGAACCACCGAACCCGAAGGAGCGGATTTACAGTCCGCCGCGTTTAGCCTCTTCGCTACTCCTCCATTTGCCAGAATTAACCGACTTAAATATGATAACTAAAAACGCGTTATTTTTCAAGAGTTAAACGCAGATTTTGCGTAAAAAATTGATTTTGGTTTATTTTTTATCTACTGTAATGACGTTGCCATTTGAATCACGATAATTGGGTCAGCCGCAGAAATAGTATACACCGCGGTTCCTTTACTCCAAGTAACGGTATTCATACGCGATGACGCAGCACTAGATACATAGAGATTAATCGCACCGTGAAGATCCGGTATAGGCAACATTTGCGTATGCAAAATAGTCACAACCTGTTTAGCAAGCGGCTCTCCCACTTCGTTATTCACATTTGACGAGCGCACGACCAATGACCAGCGACCTTCAGTCCAGTTCAGATAGCTAGAACCAGCGGCGCCTTCTTTAGTGGCGTAAATTCCCGTTCCTAAGTCAACAGTTGGCAATCCAGTTACTGGTGCATGATAGTTAATCGCACTTTGCGCAGCAGCTGTTGACGCGTAAGTCTGTTTTTGTAAAGTTGCAGCGGCCTGCCGATTCGCTAAACTACTATCGTTAAAGTCTACGGCGTTACCAGTAGTGTAATAAAATACTGTATAATTCCGTGTGTTGCCCGTATAACGACTGCTTAGAGCTGATTGCTTAGTGTTGATACCCGCTTGAGGAAATTTTTCACCAGGTAAACTAGTTTTCAAGGCATCTGTAATCAGAGTTAAGCGGTCACCCGCCACCTGAGAACTACTTTTTGCTGACTTCTTAGATGTACTAGCACTTGACTGACTGCTCTCCTCAGTCGAATCCTTAGTGGCCGTCGATTGAGAATCAGATGTCTTTTCTGATGATGCTTGTTGGTTTGATTGCTTATTCTGATGAGACTTTTTCTTAGTATGACTGACTTTTGATGACTCAGTCGAAGTATTTGAAGTTGTTTGCGCTTGATTATGGCATGCTGTCCCTAGCAGCATTAATGCCAATAACGACAAGCTAATAATACCTTTTTTTTGCATTTCTTTTCCCTTCTTCCCCAGTTCCATTGATAACATCAGACTATCATAATCTCACGTAATTTCAAAGACTTCGCCCATGTTATCGGCATATTAAATTATGCCATATTCAAAAAATAATAAATTTCAAATCAACAAAAAAGAAAAAGCAGTCAAATTATTAAGTTCAATTGAATAATTTTGTGCCGCGTACTTTTAAATCTCGCTGAAGCCACTATGAACATAGGCTCTTCTTGTCTAGTATTTGTGCCGCAGCTTGTAAAAATATGTGAAAAGGCTTTTTTGAGAATAGTAAAAAAAGCCCCACAATCGTTAATATATCAACGATTGTGGAGCTTTTCCCTTTAACCAGAAAAACTCGTAAATGCTATAAAATGCCGGATACTGGAATCGAACCAGCGACCTCTTCTTTACGAGGGAAGCGCTCTACCGACTGAGCTAATCCGGCATATTTATGACCCGTACGGGATTTGAACCCATGTTACCGCCGTGAAAGGGCAGTGTCTTAACCACTTGACCAACGGGCCATGTTACTCTAACAGTACATATACTGTCATTTAACCAAAAAAATCGGTCTCACCGACCGATTTTGGCTAACTCCGGTTGTCAGACTCGAACTGACGACATCTTGATTAACAGTCAAGCGCTCTACCAACTGAGCTAAACCGGAATTACTAGCGTGGCAGCGCCCTACCCTCGCAGGCAGTCTCCCACCAACTACTCTCGGCGCTAAGAAGCTTAACTTCTGTGTTCGGCATGGATA
>NZ_RHOX01000022.1 GCF_003946695.1 Lapidilactobacillus bayanensis
TATTGAACCGCCGTATACGGAACCGTACGTACGGTGGTGTGAGAGGACGGTAATTTACAATTACTTCCTACTCGATCAGCTGACCGCGATTTTCCTCCGGCACTGATGAACGAGATGTGTTGGTGTGATTTAATGGCAAATTTATACTTCTAAAAATTAGAAGTGATTCAACCACTCGTCAACTCAGCACTTGCACAAAGGTTGCTCTCTTGTTTGTTAAGTGGCGGCGAAGAAATACCGCTCAGTAGTGAAATTATTGTTGCAGCCCTGGCTGTTACAATAAGGCTTGTCTTGAAGACAATTTTACAAAAATTGGCTTCAAGCAATGCCCACTACGTTCCAGCGCTAAGTATTTCTTCGCCGCCACGGCAACGCGCCACGTTTCGTATGCAACCTTTGCGTAAGTGCGAAGAACGACAACAAAACAGTTTTAGTTACCACTGTCTTAATCCACAGTGTCCACCACGTTCCAGCGCAAAATATTTATTTTTCCTCACGGCACGCGCTACATTGCGTATGCAATCTTTGCGCAGGCGCGGAGAACCGCAGCATAACAGTTTTAGTTTCTACTATTTTACTTTGCAACGTGCTTGCATTTTAGTCGGGTTTTAGACGACAGAAAATACTGTCGATTTTAAGTTGGCTAGATTTTTACTATTATTTTATGCTATGCTAGTTTGGAATTCTTTTTTGGAGAGGTTATTTATGACAGAATTAGTTACAACCGTGGCCAGTCTTGATCAAGCTGATCAATTAATAGCTGCCGGTGCCGATCGTTTATATTTAGGCGAGGATTATTTTGGCCTGCGTCTACCTCATAGCTTCGAGCGGGCTGAATTGAGTCAGGTTGTTGAATTGGCTCATCGACGCGGGAAAAAAGTGACAGTTGCAGTTAATGCGATCTTTCATAATGATCGGATTAAAAAGGTGGCGGCGTATTTACGCTTCCTAAAATCAATTAATGTTGATGAAATTAGTGTCGGTGATCCTGGCGTTATTTACTTACTGACAAAAGAAAATATCGACTTGTCTTATATTTATGACGCCGCTGATTTAGTCACGAGTTCACGGCAAATTAATTTTTGGGCGAAACACAATGCTAGTGCGGCCGTATTAGCACGTGAAGTGCCGTACGAAGAAATGATTCCTTTAGCAAAGGCAGTTAAAATTCCTGTTGAAATCCTAGTTTATGGTGCGACAGTAATTCATCAATCTGGTCGGCCATTAGTGACGAATTATTCTAATTTTGTTCAAGAGCATTTGAATCATGCTGATCGGCAACACGGATTGTTTATTGCCGCGCCCCATCATCCGGAAACACACTATTCAATTTATGAAGACATCAACGGAACACATATTTTTGCGAATAACGATGTTGATTTGATGACCGTGCTGCCTAAGTTGTCTGAATTGAACTTGAATCGTTGGAAACTTGACGGTCTTTATGCGGGTGAGGCACAATTCGTGGCGATTGTTAAGGCTTTTGCCCAAGCACGAGATTTAACAGCTCAACAGGGGCTTGATGAACACCAATTAACAGACTTAGACAAAATTGTGCACGATAATCAAGCACCAGAGCGGGGACTTGATCGTGGTTTCTTTGATATTGATCCAGATGAGGTGAAATAATGCAAGCAACACAAATCAAACATCCTGAAGTTTTGGCACCAGCTGGCACACCAGAAAAGTTAAGAATTGCCATTGATTATGGCGCCGATGCTGTCTACATTGGCGGTGATGCTTATGGCTTACGTAGTCGTGCTGGTAATTTCTCCTTTGAAGCAATGAAGGAGGGCGCTGAATATGCGCACCAACATCATGCCAAAGTCTATGTAGCGGCTAATATTGTGGCTCATGAGCAAAATCTAGCCGGTGCCGGGGAGTTTTACCGTCAAGTTCGCGACGCTGGAATCGATGCTGTCATTGTCTCTGATCCATCATTGATTGAAACGGCCATTACTGAAGCACCTGGGTTAAAAGTTCACTTATCAACGCAAGCATCCGCAACTAATTATGAAACATTAAACTTCTGGCAACATGAAGGACTAGAGCGCGTTGTATTGGCTCGTGAAGTCGGGATTGATGAAATTAGAGAAATTCGCCAACATACCGATGTACAGATTGAAGCATTTGTTCACGGTGCGATGTGTATTGGTTATTCCGGTCGTTGCGTTCTTTCTAATCATTTAAGCTTACGAGATGCTAACCGTGGCGGATGTGCACAAAATTGTCGTTGGAAATATGATCTGTTCGATATCCCTGATAACGGTCAAAAACGTGAATTATTAGGTCATGGCCCTGATGGTAAACTAGAAGAGTTCTCAATGAGTGCCGTTGACATGTCGATGATTGAACATATTCCTGACTTAGTTGAAGCCGGTGTTGACTCATTGAAGATTGAAGGCCGAATGAAAACTGTTCATTATGTTTCCACGGTGGCCAATGTTTACTCAACGGCGGTTCGCTCTTATTGTGAGGATCCTGAACACTATCAATTAGATCCGGCTTGGGTTGACGAACTTTGGAAAGTCGCGCAACGTGAATTATCCACTGGCTTTTATTACGGCACACCAGATGAAGATTTTCAATTATTCGGTAAACGGCGCCGAATGCCACGTTATGCCTTCGTTGGTGAAGTACTAGCTTATGATCAGGTAACGAAGCAAGTGACTGTGCAGCAACGGAATAACTTTGGTGTGGGTGATACGATCGAATTTTACGGCCCCCATTTTGCTCATCATACTCAGCAAGTTACTGATTTGTTTGACGATAAAGATCAGGTAATTGAGCGAGCACCACATGCGATGCAAATTGTTCACTTCACTTGTGAGACGCCGGTTAAGCCGGGCGATTTTGTTCGGGCTAACGAAGAATAGTCGTGCTGCTCGGTCAGCTAAAACAATTTGTGTAAATCAAAACGGTTTTTCAGAAAGCCATTGATTGATTAGGTAATTTGGTTGCATTATTTGTGAAATTAGGTTATACTTATTTAGTCTAAAAGAACTGTAGCATATATTGCAGTATCACGCCGATCTATTGTCCGGTTAGTGATTATAAAGTACAAAAGCAATTCGTTGAACGTATTGTTTTTGTCTTTTTTTTGCTCAAAAAAGATGAAAACAGTTAATTTAACGAAAATGTAATCTTTGTCATGCAAATGCAATATTATTTGCTATTGAATTTTTTTGAAGGGGTGAATGGTTTGACAGGACATATCGTGAAATATGGTAAACATCGGACACGGCGTTCGTATGCGCGTATCAAAGAAGTGCTTGATTTACCAAATTTGATCGAGATCCAAACAAATTCTTATCAATGGTTCCTTGACGAGGGTCTGAAGAGCATGTTCCAAGATATTATGCCAATTGATGACTTTGCTGGTAACCTTTCTTTAGAGTTTGTTGGTTATAAACTTTTAGAACCAAAATATACAGTCGAAGAAGCACGTCAACATGATGCTAACTACTCAGCACCACTACACGTCACTTTAAAATTGACTAACCATGAAACTAACGAGATTAAAACACAGGACGTTTTCTTTGGTGACTTCCCATTAATGACAGAACAGGGAACATTTATCATCAACGGTGCCGAACGTGTCATTGTTTCACAATTAGTTCGTTCACCAGGTGTTTACTTTAATTCTTCAATCGATAAGAATAGCCGCACTTTATACGGCACAACTGCTATTCCTAACCGAGGTGCTTGGCTGGAATATGAATCTGACGCTAAGGACTTATCTTACGTTCGAATTGATCGGACTCGTAAGCTACCGATGACTGTTTTGATCCGGGCATTGGGTTTTGGTTCTGATTCAGAGATCATTGACATTTTAGGCGAAAATGAAAGCCTCATGTTGACGATGGAAAAGGATATTCATAAAGACACTTCTGACTCTCGGGTAACCGAGGCCTTGAAGGATATTTATGAACGTCTCCGCCCAGGTGAGCCTAAGACAGCGGACAGTTCACGTTCGTTACTCTATGCTCGTTTCTTTGATCCAAAGCGTTATGACTTAGCACCTGTTGGCCGTTATAAGATTAATAAGAAACTTGGTTTGAAACATCGTTTACTTAACCAAACATTAGCTGAAACTTTGGCTGATCCTGATACTGGCGAGATTATCGCCGCTAAAGGTACCTTAGTTGATCGCGAAGTCATGGATAAGTTAAGCTCATATTTAGATCGCGATGATTTCAAAACACAGACCTTTGAACCTTCTGATGAAGGGGTTGTAACAGAGCCAATGACGATCCAGACAATCAAGGTCGTTTCACCTGACGATCCTGAACGTGAAGTTCGTTTGATTGGTAACGGCAATATTCCTGAAGAAATTAAGCACATTACGCCTGCAGATATTGTGGCGTCAATCAATTACTTCTTGAACTTACGTGAAGGTTTAGGTTCAACTGATGATATTGATCACTTGGGTAATCGTCGGATTCGTTCTGTTGGTGAGTTGTTACAGAATCAATTCCGAATTGGCCTAGCACGGATGGAACGTGTTGTTCGTGAACGAATGTCAATTCAAGATGCTGCAACAGTCACACCACAACAATTAATCAATATTCGGCCAGTTGTTGCTTCAATTAAAGAATTCTTTGGTTCTTCACAATTGTCCCAGTTCATGGACCAAACTAATCCATTAGGTGAGTTAACGCATAAGCGTCGTCTCTCTGCCTTAGGGCCTGGTGGTTTGACTCGTGATCGGGCCGGATATGAAGTTCGTGACGTTCACTATACGCATTATGGTCGGATGTGCCCAATTGAAACGCCTGAAGGTCCTAACATTGGCTTGATTAACAGTTTGGCTTCTTACGCCGTTGTTAACAAATATGGTTTCATTGAGACACCCTACCGTCGTGTTTCTTGGACTGATCATAAGGTTACAGATAAGATTGATTATTTAACAGCTGATGAAGAAGATAATTATATCGTTGCACAAGCCAATTCACCATTAACTGATGATGGTAGCTTTGTTGACGAGACAGTCTTGGCTCGTCATAAAGATGACAACATTGAAATCAGCCCCGAAAAAGTCGATTACATGGACGTTTCACCTAAGCAAGTTGTTGCCGTTGCCACGGCCTGCATTCCTTTCTTGGAAAATGATGACTCAAACCGTGCTTTAATGGGTGCCAACATGCAACGTCAGGCCGTTCCGTTGATCGATCCGCATGCGCCATTAGTTGGTACAGGTATGGAATATGTTGCGGCTCACGATTCAGGAACAGCAATGTTAGCTAAACATCCTGGTATTGTTGAGTTTGTTGATGCTAAAGAAGTTCGTGTTCGTCGTGAAGATGGCACGCTTGATAAATACCCATTAATGAAGTTCCGTCGTTCTAATGCTGGTAAATGTTACAATCAACGTCCGATTGTTGCTAAAGGCGATCACGTTGATGTTAGTGAGATTATCGCTGATGGACCTGCCATGGAAAATGGTGAACTCGCATTAGGCCAAAACCCATTGATTGCCTTCATGACTTGGAATATGTATAACTTTGAAGATGCCGTCGTTTTATCAGAACGTTTGGTTAAAGACGACATTTATACCTCAATTCATATTGAAGAATATGAATCTGAGGCACGTGATACTAAGTTAGGGCCTGAAGAAATCACTCGGGAAATTCCTAACGTTGGTGAAGATGCCCTTAAAGACTTAAACGAATTTGGTATTATCCGAATTGGTGCTGAAGTTAATGATGGTGACATCTTAGTCGGTAAAGTAACGCCTAAGGGTGTCACTGAACTTTCAGCCGAAGAACGTTTGTTACACGCTATCTTTGGTGAAAAAGCACGTGAAGTTCGTGACACATCACTCCGTGTTCCTCATGGCGGTGGCGGTATCATTCAAGACGTTAAGATCTTTACACGTGAAGCTGGCGATGAATTATCACCAGGTGTTAACATGATGGTTCGAGTTTATATTACGCAGAAACGTAAGATTCAAGTTGGCGATAAGATGGCCGGACGTCATGGTAACAAAGGGACTGTTTCAATCGTTGTCCCTGAAGAGGATATGCCATATATGCCAGATGGCACACCAATTGATATTCTATTAAATCCAATGGGTGTTCCTTCTCGTATGAACATTGGTCAGGTCTTAGACTTACACTTAGGGATGGCTGCTCGCAACTTAGGCATTCATGTCTCAACACCAGTCTTTGATGGCGCCAACGATGATGACCTTTGGGAAACTGTTAAAGAAGCCGGCATGGCCAGTGATGGCAAGACTGTTCTTTATGATGGCCGAACTGGTGAAGCCTTCCATAACCGTGTTTCTGTTGGTGTTATGTACTACATGAAGCTAGCTCATATGGTCGACGATAAGATCCATGCTCGTTCGATTGGGCCTTACTCATTAGTGACACAACAGCCTTTAGGTGGTAAAGCCCAATTTGGTGGCCAGCGTTTCGGTGAAATGGAAGTTTGGGCACTTGAGGCTTATGGTGCCGCTTATACGTTACAAGAAATTCTGACTTACAAGTCTGATGACGTTGTTGGCCGTGTTAAAACTTATGAAGCCATCGTCAAAGGTGAACCAATTCCTAAGCCAGGTGTTCCTGAATCATTCCGAGTTCTTGTTAAAGAATTACAAGCACTTGGTCTTGATATGAAGGTTCTTGATGCTGAACAGAAAGAGATTGAATTGCGTGACATGGATGACGACGAGAACGATAACGTTAACAATGATGCACTGCAAAAATTCTCTGATGAACAAGAAAAGAAACGCCAAGAGGAAGCTGCACGTAAAGCGTTAGCTGAATTGACAGGCAAGGGTAATTCTGATTCAGATAAATAATGTTAGTTGACTGAAAATAACAGGGAGGTCTAAATCTTTGATCGATGTAAATAAGTTTGAAAGCATGCAGATCGGACTTGCGTCACCTGATAAGATTCGTAGCTGGTCATACGGTGAAGTCAAAAAGCCCGAAACGATCAACTATCGGACTTTAAAACCAGAACGTGATGGCTTGTTCGACGAACGCATCTTCGGACCAACGAAGGACTGGGAATGTGCCTGTGGTAAGTACAAACGAGTTCGCTATAAGGGGATTGTTTGTGACCGCTGTGGCGTCGAAGTGACTCGGTCAAAAGTTCGTCGGGAACGGATGGGTCACATTGAACTTGCTGCACCAGTAACACATATCTGGTATTTCAAAGGTATTCCTAGCCGGATGGGCCTTGTCTTAGACATGAGCCCCCGTGCTTTGGAAGAAATCATTTACTTTGCATCATACGTTGTTATCGATCCTGGTGATACAACACTTGAATACAAACAATTATTAACTGAACAAGAATATCGGGAACGCATGGAAGAGTTCAATGGTAAGTTCAACGCCAAAATGGGTGCTGAAGCTATCAAGGAATTACTCGAGCAAGTCGATCTTGAAAAAGAAGTTGTTGAGTTAAAAGAAGATTTAAAGAGTGCTCAAGGTCAAAAGCGGACACGTGCCATTCGCCGTTTGGATATCTTAGATGCATTCCGTCAGTCTGGTAATCATCCTGAATGGATGGTTATGGATGCTATTCCAGTTATTCCACCAGATTTACGACCAATGGTTCAATTGGAGGGTGGTCGTTTTGCCACTTCTGATTTGAACGATTTATATCGTCGGGTAATTAACCGAAATAATCGTTTGAAACGTTTATTAGACTTAAATGCGCCTAATATCATCGTTCAAAATGAAAAGCGGATGTTGCAAGAAGCCGTTGACGCTTTAATTGATAATGGTCGCCGGGGCCGTCCAGTTGCCGGCCCAGGTAATCGACCATTGAAGTCATTGTCACATATGCTTAAAGGTAAGCAAGGACGTTTTCGTCAAAACTTACTGGGCAAACGTGTTGACTATTCTGGCCGTTCTGTTATTGATGTTGGACCGACATTGAAGTTCTATCAATGTGGTGTTCCTCGTCAAATGGCCTTGGAATTGTTCAAACCATTTGTGATGCACGAATTAGTTAAGCGTGAACTTGCTTCAAATATTAAGAATGCTAAACGTAAGATTGAACGCCAAGACGATGACGTCTGGGATGTTGTTGAAGATGTGATCAAAGAACGGCCAGTGCTTTTAAACCGGGCACCAACATTACACCGTTTGGGTATTCAAGCGTTTGAACCTGTCTTAGTTGATGGTAAATCAATTCGTCTTCATCCTTTAGCTTGTGAAGCTTACAATGCCGATTTTGATGGTGACCAGATGGCCATCCACGTTCCGTTATCTGATGAAGCACAGGCAGAAGCACGGATGTTAATGTTAGCTGCTCATCATATCTTGGCACCTAAAGATGGCAAACCAATCGTTACACCTTCTCAGGACGTTGTATTAGGTAACTATTATTTAACGCTTGAAGAACGTGGCCGTGAAGGCGAAGGAATGATCTTTAAAGACATTGGTGAAGTTTTGACCGCTATGCAAAACGGCGATGTTCATTATCACACCCGAATTGGTTTAGCAATCAATTCAATGCCTAAGAAACCATTCCCAGACCAATACCGCAATAGCATCTTATTGACAAGTGTTGGTAAAGCTATCTTCAACCAGGTTTTACCTGAAGACTTACCATATTTGAATGAACCAACGGCCAAAAACTTAATTGATGAAGATTTATCGGCTTATTATCTTGCACCCGGCGAAGATATTCATGATCGTTTAGAAAATACTGAACTCGTTGACCCATTCAAGAAGGGCTTCTTGTCAGACATCATTGCCCAAGTCTTTAAGGTCTACCGGGTTCAACGTACTTCTGAATTGTTGGATGACATGAAAGAATTAGGCTACACAGTATGTACACTTTCTGGAATCACAGTTGGTGTTGCCGACGTTCCAACGATGCCAGACAAAGATCGTATTGTTGACGATGCGCATACGAAAGTTAACAACGTTTCTAAACAATTCCGTCGTGGTTTAATTACCGACCAAGAACGTCATGATCGCGTTATTACAATCTGGAATGATGCTAAAGATGAGATTCAACAAGAATTGATCGACTCATTTGACCCATCTAACCCAATTTCAATGATGAGTGATTCTGGTGCCCGTGGTTCGATTTCTAACTTTACGCAGTTAGCTGGTATGCGTGGCTTAATGGCCGCTCCTAACGGTGGTATGATGGAAGTTCCTGTAACGTCTAACTTCCGCGAAGGTTTGTCAGTCATGGAAATGTTCATGTCTACCCATGGTGCTCGTAAAGGTATGACCGATACAGCCTTGAAGACAGCCGATTCTGGTTACTTGACACGTCGTTTAGTCGATGTTGCGCAAGATGTTATTGTTCGTGAAGAAGATTGTGGTACTGATCGTGGTATCGTTATTAAAGCCATTCGCGAAGGTAACGAATTAATCGAATCATTATTTGACCGTTTAGTTGGTCGTTATTTGCAAAAATCAATTGTTGATCCAGAAACCGGTGAGATTATCGCCGTTCGTGGTCAATTAGTTGATGAAGATACTGCTCATCGAATCGTTGACGCAGGTGTTGAAGAAGCAACAATTCGCTCTGTCTTCACATGTAATACGAAACACGGTGTCTGCAAGAAGTGTTATGGTTATAACTTAGCTACTGGTGACGAAGTTGAAGTCGGTGAGGCTGTTGGTACAGTCGCTGCCCAATCAATCGGTGAACCAGGTACTCAGTTAACCATGCGTAACTTCCACTCGGGCGGTGTTGCTGGCGGCGAAGATATTACGCAAGGTTTACCTCGTGTCCAAGAAATTTTTGAAGCACGTAATCCTAAGGGTCTTGCTGTCATTACTGAAGTTAATGGTGCAGTTACGGCAATTGATGAAAATCCTGCAGAACATACGCGTGAAATTACGGTTGAAGGTCAAACGGATACTAGAACTTATAGCGTCCCTTATGCTTCAAGTGTTGCAGTTGCTGAAGGTGATCACGTTGAACGTGGTACTAAGTTAACTGGTGGTTCAATTGATCCTAAGCAATTGATTCGCGTTACTGATGTGATTACGACTGAAAATTACCTGTTATCAGAAGTTCAAAAGACTTACCGGATGCAGGGTGTTGAAATTAGTGATAAGCACGTCGAGGTTATGGTTCGACAAATGTTACGTAAGATTCGGGTCCTTGATCCTGGTGACACTGAAATCTTACCTGGTACTTTGTTGGACATTGCCGACTTTACTGAACAAAACCAAAAGACATTGGTTAATGGTGGTATTCCTGCCACTGGTCGTCCAGTCTTGCTTGGTATTACTAAGGCTTCTCTTGAAACTAATAGTTTCTTATCCGCCGCATCATTCCAAGAAACAACTCGTGTCTTGACTGATGCTTCAATTCGCGGTAAGAATGATCCATTAATTGGTTTAAAAGAGAATGTCATTATTGGTAAGATCGTTCCAGCTGGTACTGGTATGGCTAAATATCGTCATATGGAACCAGAAAAAGTTGGTGTTTCTTCACAAAGTATTTATTCGATTTCTGACATTGAAAAACAAATGAAAGAAACTGAAGAAGCTAAGGAGAACGACAAGTAACGTCTGAAGTAACACTAAAAGCTGTGAGGAATTATTTCTCACAGCTTTTTTGATGTCTGGTTCTGAAACGTTGCAGGAACTAAAACCGTTATTTGGTGCTTCTTCGCGCTTACGCAAAGGTTGCATATGAAGTGTGCGAGTATCGTGAGGGAAAATAAATACTTGGCGCTGGAACGTGGTGGACACTGCTTGAAGCCAATTTTTGCAAAATTGTCTCCAAGACAGGTCTTGTAGTAACAGCTAAAGCTGCAACTACAATCTCACCACTGAGCGGTATTTATTTTCCCTCACTTAACAAACAAGATAGCAACCGTTGCGTAAGCGCTGAATTGACGAGTAGTTGAATTACCTCCTCTACAATTTTGAGAAGTATAAATTTGTAGTTAAACCGTACTAAAGCACGTTTGTAAGTGCCGGAGGGTAATCGCGGTCAGCTGTGAAATTGTCGTTAATGGTTTACCATTTACGACAAGGCCGAGCTTTAAGACAATCAAAGATTGGCTTAAAGTCGAGCCCACAGCGTTCCACCAGCGCATTTCCCGCAGGCACGAAGAACCACAACATAATAGTTTTAGGACTTAGCATTTACAGCGAGGCCTACTTTTGAGACGAATTGGGCTTGATTCGGTTCAAACCAGTGCTCGCAGCGTTCCACCAGCGTATTTCCCGTAGGCACGAAGAACTACAGGATAACAGTTTTAGGTTTTGCGACTTAAATAAAGCTCACAGCGGTATGAAGAATTGCTGATAGAAGTTTAAGTCAGTTAATCGGTAAAAGTGGTAGTGCCAGCAGCGCCAAATAGAGATAGGGAATAAAGGCAAATCGTTTCAGGTGTGGTTCTATTAAATAAATTAGCAGGATTAGAATATTGGCTAATAAACAGACCCATAGCATTGGTTGTAAGCCGTAAGCTAGAATCAGCATACTGACCAATTGCACATCTGCGTTGCCAAGACCTCGAGTTAACTTGCTAATTGTAGTCAGAACTAGTAGGCAACAGAGTGTGGGAAGGATATTTGGCGTTAAGCTATGCCAATATAAAAGAATAATAAAAAGCAAAAGTTGACTTAAGGACAGTTGGTCCACATAATAATGGCAGGCATCAAAAATTGCCAATTGGAAGATCAGCAGACAGATTAGAGAACCGCCGACTTGCCAGTAAGACCAATTTAAAAATAGCCAAATGGCGCTAATACCGCCAACAAACTCCCAACACATTGAAGCTGACGGAATTTCGTGCTGACAATAACGGCAGTGTCCTTGTTGTAACCAGTAGCCGATTACTGGAATTAAGTCATAAGGTGCAAGACGTGTTTGGCAGACATCACAGTAGGAAGGCGTAAAGACAACATCGAGTCCTAATGGTTGCCGGTCAGCCAGTAATTGGAAAAAGGATCCAAAAGTTGCACCGAGAAAAAATAATAAAATTTGAAAAATAATAACCATTTTAAACACCTCTAATGATAAATACCCGAATTAAAGGCCAATGCTATCTAAAATTGTTTCAATTTTTTCACAAGGTATAATTGACAGAGCTGGTTGTTCGTGATAACCTATTAAAGGTGCTTATTGAATATTGTTCGACGTTTCGGCGTCCGTGCTGCTCTATTCCAAGCCAATATTCATCTAGGCTATTATTTTTTATTTTAAAAAGAACCGCCTGGATGTGTGTACTTAAAACCTATTAATAATTTGAGGAGGATCTTTGATGCCAACAATTAACCAATTGGTACGTAAAGGCCGTCAATCAAAGACAACAAAGTCGAATTCACCAGCTTTGAACTTTGGTTACAATAGTAAAAAGAAATCTTTAACTGATAATCCTGCACCACAAAAACGTGGGGTTGCAACTCGTGTCGGCACAATGACACCTAAGAAGCCTAACTCTGCGTTACGTAAATATGCGCGTGTTCGCTTATCTAACTTGCTTGAAGTGACTGCATACATTCCTGGTATTGGTCATAACTTACAAGAGCATAGTGTTGTTTTAATTCGTGGTGGTCGTGTAAAAGACCTTCCTGGTGTTCGTTATCATATTATCCGTGGCGCTTTAGATACTGCCGGTGTTACTGACCGTAAACAAAGCCGTTCGAAGTATGGTGCTAAGCGCCCTAAGAAATAACAATACAATCTAATTAATTGACCATTACTAGGAGGTTTACTCAATGCCAAGAAAAGGTACTGTGGCAAAACGTGACGTTTTACCCGATCCTATTTATAATTCAAAATTAGTTTCACGCTTAATCAATCACTTGATGATCGATGGCAAGCGCGGAACTGCTTCAACAATTCTCTATGATGCGTTCGACATTGTTAAAGAAAAGACGGGTAAGGAACCACTTGAAGTCTTTGAAGAAGCAATGAAGAATATTATGCCAGTACTTGAAGTTAAGGCTCGCCGTATTGGTGGTTCTAACTATCAAGTTCCTATCGAAGTTCGCCCAGAGCGTCGTACGACACTTGGTTTACGTTGGCTCGTTAACTATGCTCGTCTTCGCAACGAACATACAATGGACGAACGTTTAGCTAACGAAATTATGGATGCTGCTAATAACACTGGTGCATCTGTCAAGAAACGTGAAGACACACATAAGATGGCTGATGCCAACCGTGCCTTTGCTCATTATCGTTGGTAAAATTATTCGTTGTGAGCGGCCCTGCAAATTGCCGCTCACTTTTATAATCTGAACAATTTCGAGAGGAGATACTTAAATGGCAAATAAACGTGAATTCCCTTTGGAAAAAACACGTAATATCGGTATTGTTGCTCATATCGATGCTGGTAAGACAACAACTACTGAGCGGATCCTTTACTATACTGGTAAGATTCATAAGATTGGTGAAACCCATGATGGTGCTTCACAAATGGACTGGATGGCCCAAGAGCAGGAACGTGGTATTACCATCACTTCTGCCGCAACAACAGCACAATGGAAAGATCACCGAATTAACATCATCGATACCCCAGGACACGTTGACTTCACAATCGAAGTTGAGCGTTCATTACGGGTTCTAGATGGCGCTGTCGTTGTTCTTGATGCCCAAGCTGGTGTTGAACCACAAACAGAAAATGTTTGGCGTCAAGCAACACAATACAATGTACCTCGAATTGTCTTTGTCAATAAGATGGACAAGATTGGTGCTAACTTTGACTATTCTGTTTCAACAATTAAAGATCGTTTACAAGTAAATGCTTTACCAATCCAAATGCCAATTGGTGCTGAAGATAACTTCGAAGGCGTCATTGACTTGATTGAAATGAAAGCTGACTTGTATGATGAAGATGCTTTAGGTACAGAATGGGATACAGTAGACGTTCCTGACCAATACAAAGAAGAAGCTGCAAAGCGTCGTAACGAGATGATCGAATCATTGGCTGATGTTGATGACTCAATCATGGACAAGTACCTCGAAGGCGAAGAGATCTCAAATGAAGAGATCAAAGCTGCCATTCGTCGTGCAACCTTAGCCTTAAAGGCTTATCCTATCTTGGCTGGTTCAGCATTTAAGAACAAGGGTGTTCAAATGATGTTGGATGCTGTTAATGATTACTTACCATCACCACTTGATGTTAAGCCATATCATGCAACAGATCCTGAAACTGGTGAAGAAGTTGAATTGATGGCCGGTGACGATAAAGATTTCGCTGCCTTGGCATTCAAGATTGCAACTGATCCATTCGTTGGTCGTTTAACATTTATCCGTGTTTATTCAGGTACTTTGGAATCAGGTTCATATGTTCTTAACGCAACTAAGAACAAGCGTGAACGTGTCGGTCGTTTATTGCAAATGCATTCAAATCACCGTAAAGAAATTCCAGAAGTATTCTCTGGCGATATTGCCGCAGCAATTGGTTTGAAAGATACAACGACTGGTGATTCATTAACATCTGTTGAACATCCATTGATTCTTGAATCAATGGTCTTCCCAGACCCAGTTATCCAAGTTTCAATCGAGCCTAAGACTAAAGCTGACCAAGATAAGATGGATGTTGCTTTACAAAAGCTTGCTGAAGAAGATCCAAGTTTCAAGGCTGAAACAAACCCTGAAACTGGTGAAACTTTAATTGCCGGCATGGGTGAGTTACATTTGGATATCATTGTTGATCGGATGCGTCGTGAGTTTAACGTCGATGCTGAAGTTGGCGAACCACAAGTTGCTTATCGTGAAACATTTACGAAGCAAGCATCTGCTCAAGGTAAGTTCGTTCGCCAGTCCGGTGGTAAAGGTCAATATGGTGATGTTTGGATCGAATTTACACCTAATGAAGAAGGTAAAGGCTTCGAGTTCGAAAACGCGATTGTCGGTGGTGTTGTTCCTCGTGAATACATCCCTTCAGTAGAACAAGGCTTGAAAGAATCAATGGCTAACGGCGTTCTTGCTGGTTACCCATTAATCGATGTTAAAGCTAAGTTATATGATGGTTCGTATCATGAAGTCGATTCTTCTGAAGCTGCCTTTAAAGTTGCTGCTTCAATGGCATTACGTAATGCTGCTAAAGCTGCCGGTGCTGTTATCCTTGAACCAATCATGAAGGTTGAAGTTGTTGCCCCTGAAGATTACTTAGGTGATATTATGGGTCAAGTAACTGCACGTCGTGGTCGTGTTGATGGTATGGAAGCTCGCGGTAACGCACAAGTTGTTAATGCATTTGTCCCATTATCTGAGATGTTTGGTTACGCAACAACATTGCGTTCTGCAACTCAAGGTCGTGGTACATTTACAATGACATTTGATCATTACGAAGCAGTTCCTAAGTCAATTCAAGAAGAGATCATCGAAAAAAATGGTGGTCACTCTAAATAATTAAAAATTTATTTTACGCTAAGTCAAATTTGGACTTAGCGTTTTTTTATGCCAAGAGGCAAGGGTCAGATAGTGTTTGTCGATGAGTTGAAAAAGATTACAATCATCGAAGTCGAATTTTTAGATTTTGAACCGATCACGTTGTATTGAGCAATAAAAAATCAGCAAAACGAAACACGATAATGATCATCAAATTCAAAAAAATCGGTGTGGGCTCGTTTCTTTGATCGAAAAAATAACTGTTAAACCAGAAAAACTATTTAATGCAGCAAAAGTTTAAAAAAATTTCAGAAAATGGACTGAAAGTGTTGATTTGTCAATACTCTTCATGTATTATAGATAAAGTGCTTATAACCAAGGGCGTATTGCGCCCCGGGGTAGGCACAAGAACTAAGGGCTTTGAAGCGGAAGGTTGCGACACACCCGGTTGCATTGCCACGACGGTTGTGACGGGAATTTCTGTGGAGCTTGTCCATTTATGAGACGAAAAGGAGGTAAATTCCATGGCAAAACAAAAGATTCGTATTCGGTTGAAGGCTTATGAACACCGTATCTTAGACCAATCAGCTGAAAAGATTGTTGAAACTGCAAAACGTACTGGTGCTTCAATTAGTGGTCCAATTCCACTACCAACTGAACGTAGCTTATATACTGTTTTACGTTCACCACATAAGTACAAGGATTCTCGTGAACAGTTTGAGATTCGTACGCATAAGCGTTTGATCGATATTGTTAACCCATCTGCTAAGACAGTTGATGCTCTTATGAAGCTCGACTTACCAAGTGGCGTTGACATCGAGATCAAGTTATAATAAATTCAAAAAAATGGAGGTGTAGTCATGACCAGAAAAGGAATCTTAGGGAAAAAGGTTGGAATGACCCAAGTCTTCACTGAAAATGGTGAATTAATTCCTGTAACAGTTATCGAAGTTAGCAACAATGTTGTTTTACAAGTTAAGACAGTTGCAAACGACGGTTACGAAGCAGTTCAATTAGGTTACCAAGATGTACGTGAAGTTTTGACGAACAAACCAGCTAAAGGTCATGCTGCTAAAGCAAACACGACTCCTAAGCGCTTCATTCGAGAAATTCGTGATGTTGAGCTAGGAGATTATGAATTAGGTTCAGAGGTAAAAGCTGATATTTTTGCCGCTGGCGAAGTTGTCGATGTAACTGGCATTACGAAAGGTCATGGTTACCAAGGTAACATTAAACGCTTTGGTCAATCACGTGGCCCTGAAACCCACGGTTCTCGTTACCATCGTATCCCTGGTTCAATGGGCGCAATCATCAACCGTGTCTTCAAGGGTAAGATGTTACCAGGACGTATGGGTAGCGACAAAGTAACGATTCAAAATCTTGAAGTCGTTCGAGTTGATACAGACCACAACGTTATGTTGATCAAAGGTAATGTACCTGGAGCTAAGAAATCATTTGTAACAATTAAATCCGCTATTAAATCATCAAAGAAATAATCAAGAAAGGAGGATTTTATCATGGCAAATGTCACACTTTATAAACAAAACGGAACTGAAAATGGCACTGTTGAATTAAACGATGCGATTTTTGGTATCGAACCTAACGATAATGTTGTCTTTGACGCTGTTATTATGCAACGCGCATCATTACGTCAAGGTACAAGTCAAACAAAAAACCGTTCAGCTGTAAGTGGTGGTGGACGTAAACCTTGGCGTCAAAAGGGTACTGGTCGTGCTCGCCAAGGCTCAATTCGTTCTCCACAATGGCGTGGTGGTGGTATCGTAAATGGCCCTTCACCTCGTTCATACGCTTATAAGCTACCTAAAAAAGTTCGGCGTTTAGCAATCAAATCAGTCCTTTCCCAAAAGGTTATCGACGGTGATTTGATTGTTGTGGACGGATTAAGTTTTGATCAACCAAAGACAGCAGAATTTGCAAAAGTTTTAGCTGGCTTAAAAGTTTCATCTAAAGCTTTAGTTGCCTTAGAAGCAGATAACGACTTGGCTGCATTGTCAGCTCGTAACTTACCAAATGTTACAGTTGTTGAAGCTGAAGGTATTAACGTATTAGATGTTATGAATAATCAAAAGCTTATCTTGACACAAGCCGCTCTTTCAAAAATTGAGGAGGTGCTTGGATAATGGCAGTACATGACATTATTATTCGTCCAATCGTTACCGAACAATCAATGAGCATCATGGACCAAAAGAAATATACTTTTGAAGTCGATGTTCATGCAAATAAAGTTGCCGTACGTCAGGCAGTTGAAAAGATTTTCGGTGTAAAGGTTAAAGAAGTCAACATTTTAAATGTTCGTGGTAAGAAGAAACGCTATGGTCGTTACGAAGGTTATACAAAGAAACGCCGTAAAGCAATCGTTACTTTGACACCCGATTCTGATGAAATCAAGATTTTTGAAGACTAATTTAATTCAAAACTTATAACAGGAGGGAAAAACATTGGCGATTGTTAAATACAAACCAACCAGCAATGGTCGTCGTAATATGTCTGGTTCTGATTTTGCAGAAATCACAAAGACGACACCTGAAAAGACTTTAGTTGAATCACAAAGTCATACTGCTGGTCGTAATGCTCACGGTCATATCACTGTTCGTCATCGTGGCGGTGGTCATAAACAAAAGTACCGTGTAATTGATTTTAAACGTACTAAAGATGATGTAAAAGCAACTGTTAAAGCAATTGAATATGATCCAAATCGTTCTGCTAACATTGCATTGTTACATTATGAGGATGGTATCAAGTCTTATATCCTTGCTCCTAAAGGACTTGAAGTTGGTCAAGTTGTTGTTTCTGGCCCTAATTCTGATATCAAGCCTGGTAATACATTACCATTAAGCAACATTCCTGTCGGTACCTTGATTCATAGTATTGAATTGAAGCCTGGCAAGGGTGGACAATTAATCCGTTCTGCCGGCACTTCAGCTCAGTTACTTGGCCATGATGGTAAGTACTCTTTAATCCGTTTAACTTCTGGTGAAGTTCGGATGGTGCTTTCTGTTTGCCGCGCAACTATTGGTGAAGTTGGTAATGAACAACATGAATTAATCAGTATTGGTAAGGCTGGCCGTAAACGTTGGATGGGCTTCCGTCCTACAGTTCGTGGTTCAGTTATGAACCCTAACGATCACCCTCATGGTGGTGGTGAAGGTAAAGCTCCTATCGGTCGCCCATCTCCTATGTCACCATGGGGTAAGAAGACGATGGGTAAGAAGACTCGTAACTCTAAGGCTCGTTCTGAGAAATTCATTATTCGTCATCGTAAAGGTAAATAAAAATTTTAATTAATCACGTTCAAGGGAGGTAACATAATGGGTCGTAGCCTTAAAAAAGGACCTTTTGCTGACGAGCATCTTTTGAAGAAGATCGCCGCTCAAGCAGATAGTGAAAAGAAACAAGTTATTAAGACTTGGTCACGTCGTTCCACGATCTTTCCAAGTTTCGTTGGTTACACAATTGCCGTATATGATGGACGTAAACACGTACCAGTTTTCATTCAAGAAGACATGGTTGGTCATAAGTTAGGTGAATTCGTACCAACAAGAACATTCCGTGGTCACGGAACAGATGACAAGAAAACTGCTGGTAAGTAGAAGGGAGAGATTAGTCGATGGCAGATCAAGTAACGTCAGCTAAAGCTGAAGCTAAGACTGTTCGCATTGCGCCCCGTAAAGCTCGCCTGGTAGTCGATTTGATTCGTGGCAAGGGTGCTGCTGAAGCATTAGCTATTTTACAATTTACACAACGTGGTGCTTCACCAGTCGTTGCTAAAGTATTGAAATCAGCTATTGCCAATGCTGAACATAATTATGACTTAGATGCACAAAACTTGTTTGTAAGTGAAGCATACGTTAACGAAGGACCAACACTTAAACGGTTCCGTCCTCGTGCTAAAGGTTCAGCTTCACCAATCAACAAACGGACAAGCCACATTACAGTGGTTGTTAAAGAAAGAGAAGAATAGGAGGGAAAAACGTGGGTCAAAAAGTAAATCCGATTGGTTTCCGTGTTGGCGTTATTCGCGACTGGGATGCAAAATGGTATGCTGATAAAGAATACGCTGATTATTTACACGAAGATTTAAGAATTCGTAAATACATCGCAAAGAAACTTGTTGATGCTTCAGTTTCTACTGTAGAAATCGAACGTTCTGCAAAACGTGTTAATGTTTCAATTCACACTGCTAAACCAGGTATGGTTATTGGTAAGGGCGGCGCCGAAGTTGAAAACTTACGTAAAGCTTTGAACGATTTAACTGGCAAGCAAGTTCACATTAATATTGTCGAGATCAAGCAACCTGATTTAGACGCACAATTAGTTGGTGAGTCAATTGCTCGTCAATTAGAGGCTCGTGTTGCTTTTCGTCGTGCTCAACGTCAAGCAACACAACGTACAATGCGTGCAGGTGCTAAAGGTATTAAGACACAGATCTCTGGCCGTTTAAATGGTGCAGATATGTCTCGTCGTGAATGGCATACTGATGGTACTGTTCCTTTGCATACATTGCGTGCAGACATCGATTATTCATGGAACGAAGCAACAACAACTTATGGTCAATTAGGCGTTAAGACATGGATCTACCGTGGCGAAATCCTTCCTGGTCAAAAAGTTGTTCGTGACGCTGATACTGGCGACAAGAAGAGCAACAATAACAATCGTCGTGGCCGCCGTGATAACGGTCGTCGTGACAACAGAAGAGATAATAAGAGAAGTGCGAAAGGAGGAAAATAATCAATGTTAGTACCTAAGCGTGTTAAACATCGTCGCGAGTTCCGTGGTAAAATGCGTGGAGCTGCAAAAGGCGGTAAGGAACTTAACTTTGGTGAATACGGACTTCGTGCCCTTGAATCACACTGGATTACCAACCGTCAGATTGAAGCAGCACGTGTTGCCATGACGCGTTATATGAAACGTGGTGGCCGTGTCTGGATTCGAATTTTCCCACATAAATCTTACACTGCAAAAGGTGTCGGCGTACGTATGGGTTCTGGTAAAGGTGCACCTGCTGGCTGGGTTGCTCCTGTAAAACGCGAAAAAATCATGTTTGAAATTGGTGGCGTTCCTGAAGAAGTTGCCCGCGAAGCATTGCGGTTAGCATCTAATAAGCTACCAATCAAGACTAAGTTTGTAAAACGCGAGGAAGTAGGTGGCGAAGCTAATGAAGACTAGTGAAATTACAAAGTTAACCACTGCCGAAATGCTTGACAAAGAAAAACAATACAAAGAAGAATTGTTTAACTTACGTTTCCAACAGGCTACTGGTCAATTGGAAAACACCGCTCGTCTGAAGCAAGTTCGCACGAACATTGCTCGGATCAAAACGGTTCTTCGTCAGCAAGAACTTAATAAATAATCGGAAGGGAGATTTACAACTTGAGCGAAGACAAACGTAATCATCGTAAGATTTATCAAGGACGCGTTGTTTCTGACAAGATGGATAAAACCATTACTGTTGCTATCGAAACATACCATACACATCCTGTTTATGGGAAGCGTGTTAAGTATTCAAAGAAGTATTATGTTCATGACGAAAACAACGAAGCAAAAGTTGGCGATATTGTTCGGATCATGGAAACACGTCCGTTATCTCGTTCGAAACGCTTCCGTTTATTAGAAGTTGTTGAAAAGGCAGTTATCATTTAAAGAACGTTAAGAATAACGAGAGGAGGATACTAAAGTGATTCAACAAGAAAGTCGACTTAAAGTTGCTGATAATTCAGGTGCTCGTGAAATCTTAACGATTAAGGTTCTTGGTGGCTCCAACCGCAAAACAGCTAATATCGGTGATGTTATCGTTGCTACTGTTAAACAAGCAACACCAGGTGGCGTTGTCAAAAAAGGTGATGTCGTAAAGGCAGTCATCGTTCGGACACGTTCGGGTGCTCGTCGTGCAGATGGCTCATACATCCGTTTTGACGAAAACGCAGCTGTTATCATTAATCCTGATAAGAGCCCACGCGGTACTCGTATTTTCGGGCCGGTTGCTCGTGAACTTCGTGATAATGACTTTATGAAGATCGTCTCATTAGCACCGGAAGTTTTATAATTCGCATCCATAACACAATTGCCTATGAGGAGGTGCACATCAGACGATGTTCGTAAAAACTGGTGATCAAGTCAAAGTAATTAGCGGCAAAGATAAAGGTAAAGAAGGCAAAGTTCTCAAAGTACTTGCCAAGAAAGACCGCGTCGTTGTCGAGGGCGTTAACGTCTCAAAGAAACATACTAAGCCAACAAATACCGACCCACAAGGTGGTATTAAAGATTCAGAAAGTGCTATTCATGTTTCTAATGTCATGTTAATCGATCCTTCAACTAATCAACCAACTCGTGTTGGTTATAAAGTAATTGATGGCAAGAAAGTTCGCGTCTCAAAGAAGACTGGCGAATCCATCGAAAAAGCTGCCGATGAGACAAGCAAGTAAGAAGAAGGGAGGACAAGGCTTAAATGACGAGTCGCTTAAAAGAACGCTACGTTAAAGAAATTACGCCTGCTTTGGTGGAAAAGTTTAACTATACTTCAGTTATGCAGGTTCCAAAAATTGAAAAGATCGTTTTGAATATGGGTGTCGGTGATGCCGTTTCTAATTCTAAGAATTTAGATAACGCTGTTGAAGAATTAACCCTTATCTCTGGTCAAAAGCCATTGATTACTAAAGCAAAGAAATCTATCGCCACTTTCCGTCTTCGTGAAGGTATGTCTATTGGTGCTAAGGTTACCTTGCGTGGAGATCGTATGTACGAATTCCTTGATAAGTTAATCAATGTTTCATTACCTCGTGTTCGTGATTTCCATGGTGTCAGCACACGTTCATTCGATGGTCGTGGTAACTACACATTAGGTATTAAAGAACAACTCATTTTCCCAGAAATCGATTTTGATAAGGTTGCACGTGTTCGTGGTTTGGATATTGTTATTGTAACAACAGCCAATACTGATGAAGAATCACGTGAACTCTTAACTCAAGTCGGTATGCCATTTGCTAAATAAAGGAGGTCGAACAATTGGCTAAAAAGTCTTTAGTTGTAAAGAATCATCGACCTGCTAAGTTCTCAACACAAGAATATACACGTTGTGAACGTTGCGGCCGACCACATTCTGTTTATCGCAAATTTAAGCTCTGCCGTGTTTGCCTTCGTCAATTAGCACATGAAGGTCAAATCCCCGGCATGAAAAAAGCTAGCTGGTAGTTTAATAAGACAGGAAAGGGAGGTAAATTAATCAATGGTCATGACTGATCCAATTGCAGACTATCTAACTCGTATTCGTAACGCCAACATGGTGCGCCACGAATCATTAGATGTTCCTGCCTCAAAAATCAAAAAAGACATCTCTGAAATTTTGAAGCGCGAAGGTTTCATTCGCGATTACGAAGTTACTGAAGATGGCAAACAAGGTATGATCCGTATTTTTCTTAAATATGGTCAAAACCGTCAACGCGTTATTTCTGGTTTGAAACGTATTTCTAAGCCAGGCTTACGCAGTTACGTTAAATCTGATGATGTTCCTAAGGTATTGAACGGTTTAGGTATCGCAATCTTATCAACCTCAGAAGGCGTTCTTACTGATAAAGAAGCTCGTGCCAAGAATATTGGCGGCGAAGTTTTAGCATACGTATGGTAATCCCTAAAGGTCAGGAGGTGTTTTGTTAGATGAGTCGTATTGGCAATAAAGTAATTGAGCTCCCAGCAGGCGTTACTGTTACTAAGGGAGATAATGATCAAGTTACGGTTAAAGGTCCTAAAGGCGAATTAACTCGAACTTTTGATCCAATAATTACGATTAAAGAAGAAAACAACGTTATTTCATTTGAACGTCCAAATGATAACTACAAAGCTATTCACGGCACAACGCGTGCTAACTTAAACAGCATGGTTGTTGGTGTTACTGAAGGCTATGTTAAAAAGTTGCAATTAGTCGGTGTCGGATATCGTGCCCAATTGAAAGGCACAGCATTAGTTCTTAATGTTGGTTTTTCACATCCTGTTGAAATGGAAGCTCCAAAGGGCATTACGATTGAAGTTCCTTCTAATACAGAAATCAATTTGAGCGGCATTAGCAAGCAAAAGATTGGTCAATTCGCAGCAGAAATTCGCGCTATCCGTCCTCCAGAACCTTATAAAGGTAAAGGTATTCGTTACGTCGATGAAATTGTTCGTCGTAAGGAAGGTAAGACTGGTAAGTAGTAATTCAAATTAATCTATGAGGTGAACATTGTGATTTCAAAACCAGACAAAAATAAGACACGGCAAAAACGCCACACGCGCGTCCGTGGCAAAATCTCTGGTACTGCAGAGCGCCCTCGCTTGAACGTTTTTCGTTCTAATAAAAACATCTACGCTCAAATTATTGATGACGTAGCGGGTGTGACGCTTGCAAGTGCCTCAACTCTTGACAAAGAGTTAAATGCATCAGGTTCTAAAGTAGAACAAGCACAACAAGTTGGCGAATTGATTGCTAAACGTGCTCAAGCTAAGAACGTAGCAGAAGTTGTTTTCGATCGTGGTGGCTATCTCTATCACGGCCGTGTTCAAGCTTTAGCTGAATCAGCTCGTGAAAACGGACTTAAATTCTAGAAAGGAGAAAACCACACATATGACTTATATTGATCCAACTCATTTAGATTTAGAAGACCGCGTTGTTTCTATCAACCGTGTTACTAAAGTTGTTAAAGGTGGACGTCGTCTTCGTTTCGCTGCAATCGTGATTGTTGGCGATAAAGCTGGACACGTTGGCTTTGGTACTGGTAAAGCACAAGAAGTTCCCGAAGCTATTCGTAAGGCTAGTGACAATGCTAAGAAGAGTTTGATTGAGGTACCAATCGTTGGTACAACAATTCCTCATGAAGCGTATGGTCACTTCGGTTCTGGTGTTATCATGTTGAAGCCTGCCGTTGAAGGTTCTGGTGTTTCTGCTGGTGGTGCCGTTCGTTCGATCATGGAATTAGGCGGTGTTGCCGATGTTACTTCTAAATCATTAGGCAGCAACACACCAATTAATGTTATCCGTGCCACAATGGATGGATTAGCTCAATTAAAAACTGCTGAGCAAATTGCTAGTCTTCGTGGTATTTCTGCTCAAGACTTACAAGATTAGGAGGATTTGTTGATGGCAAAGGTTAAAATCACGTTAAAACATAGTGTCGCTCATCGCATTCCTGCTCAGAGAAAGATTGTTAAGGAATTAGGATTAGGCCGGATCAACAGCAGTGTTGTTAAGCCTGATAATGCCGCAATTCGCGGTGCAATTTTCAAAATTTCTCACTTAGTAGAAATCGAAGAAGTTAACGACTAATATTATCTAAATTACAAGGAGGTGCTAGACTTCATGGAATTGCATGAATTGAAAGCTAGTGAAGGTTCACGTCGCAACCGCAAGCGTGTTGGCCGAGGTACTTCATCTGGTCAAGGTAAAACTGCCGGTAAAGGTACTAAAGGTCAATTAGCTCGTCAAGGTGGCAAGACTCGTCTTGGTTTCGAAGGTGGCCAAATGCCTTTGTTCCGTCGTATGCCTAAACGCGGCTTTAAGAACATCAACCGTAAAGAATATGCAATCGTCAATCTTAACGATTTAAACCGTTTTGATGATGGTGCTGACGTTACGACAGACGCATTAATTAATGCCGGTATCATCAAAAAACAGCTTGATGGTGTCAAATTATTAGCCAATGGTGAATTGACAACTAAGGTCAATGTCAAAGTTGCTAAGTATTCTGCAGCCGCAAAAGAAGCTGTTGAAGCTGCTGGTGGTTCTGTCGAGGTGATCTAATGCTCACGACACTGCGTAATGCATTAAAGGTCAAAGAGATTCGCAAAAAGATTCTCTTCACTTTGTTGATTTTGTTTATCTATCGCTTAGGTGCTCAAATCACAGTGCCAGGCGTAGATGCAGCAGCATTGACAAAATCTAGTTCCTTAGTTTCATTGTTGGATACTGTCAGTGGTGGTAGCTTATCCAACTATTCATTATTTTCAATGGGTGTTTCGCCATTTATCACTGCCCAGATCGTCATTCAATTATTACAGATGGATATTGTTCCTAAGTTTGTTGAATGGAGTAAACAAGGTGAAGTTGGTCGTCGTAAGTTGAATCAAGCAACGCGTTGGTTAACCATCGTTTTAGCATTTGTTCAATCGATTGGGATTACTGCCGGATTAAATTATTTAAGTGGTTCAGCATTAGTTGAGAACTTAAGTGTTCAAACTTATATTGTGCTTGGAATTATCTTAACCGGTGGGACGATGTTGTTAACTTGGCTTGGTGATCAAATCACTGACAAAGGTATCGGTAATGGCGTTTCAATGATTATCTTTGCTGGTATTATTGCTCGTTTGCCACAAGGCATTTATGAATTGTTCAATGACAATATCATTAATGCTACGAAGAGTGACTTGCCAATGAATATCGTCTGGATGGTCGTGTTACTTGTTGCAATTCTGTTTATTGTTTTTTGGGTTACGTATGTCCAACAGGCCAATCGTAAAGTGCCAATTCAATATACACGTCGCGCAGCAAGTGGTGGTAGCGAGAGTTACTTACCATTGAAAGTGAATGTTTCTGGCGTTATTCCCGTAATCTTTGCGAGCTCGTTTATCATTACGCCATCAACTATCTTGATGTTTTTCCAAGAGAATCACAGCCAAGATGGTTGGTATCAAACGTTGAGTAATATTTTCAGTATGCAAACAACAACTGGTTCGATTGTTTATACTGTTTTAATCATCTTGTTCACGTTCTTCTATGCTTTCGTTCAGGTCAATCCTGAGAAGTTGGCTGAGAATTTACAAAAGCAGGGTGCTTATATCCCAAGTGTTTGGCCCGGGAAAGAGACTGAAAAGTATTTCTCTGGGTTGTTAATGCGTTTATCAACGGTCGGTTCGATCTTCTTAGGTGCCGTTGCGTTGTTGCCACAATTAGCAGCAAACATTTGGGGACTACCTCAATCAATCGGTTTAGGTGGTACTAGTCTATTAATCGTTGTCGGTGTTGCACTGGAAACGTCACGACAATTAGACGGATTAATGATGAAACGTCAATACGTCGGATTTATTCGTTAAATGGAGGTATCCGTAAGGTGAATTTGATTTTGATGGGTCTGCCTGGTGCCGGTAAAGGTACTCAAGCAGAAAAGATCGTTGATGAATATCACTTAGCACATATTTCTACTGGTGATATGTTTCGCGAAGCTATGGCTGAGCAAACAAAAATCGGTTTAGAAGCTAAAAAGTATATTGATAATGGTAATCTTGTTCCTGATGAGGTCACGAATGCAATCGTTAAAGAACGTTTGCAAAAGCCTGACACTAATGTCGGTTATATGCTCGATGGTTTTCCACGGACGATTGATCAAGCCAATGCGCTTGAAGGAATCGCCCAGGAATTAAATAAACCAGTCGATGCTGTTATTAACATTGATGTCGATCCTGATGTGCTAGTTGACCGTTTATCTGGTCGGTTCATTTGCAGAACTTGTGGGGCAACCTACCATAAGTTATACAATATGCCTAAAGTCGCTGGTACTTGTGATCGTTGTGGTGGTCATGATTTTTATCAACGCGAAGATGATAAACCTGAGACTGTTAAGAATCGCCTTGCAGTCAATATCAAGATGAATACACCGTTACTTGATTTTTATCGCGGTAAAGATTTACTTTATACCGTCAATGGTGAACAAGATATTGATCTGGTTTTTGATGAAATTAAGTCTATTTTGTCAAAATTGAACTAACTCTTGGTTCGGTGGTTTAAAGTAAAGATAATTTCTTGGTAATAAAATTTACTTTGTGATAGACTTAGTTCTTGTTTACGCCAAGTTGTTGTGGCATTGCTTTAGACTTTGTACTTATTTCACGTGATCGATGTGTTTAGGTGAAGGCTATTGGCTGTTAGTTTACTTAATTGTCACAGCTTGTTTTTTTCTGTATCCACTTGTTTAACCAATTAGGAGGAATTATTTTTTGGCAAAAGATGACGTAATTGAAGTCGAAGGAACTGTTACTGACACGCTTCCTAACGCAACTTTTAAGGTTGAGTTAGAGAATGGAGCATCAGTGTTAGCTCACGTTTCTGGTAAGATCAGGATGCATTACATTCGTATACTTCCTGGCGATAAAGTTACAGTCGAATTATCACCGTACGATCTCACCAAGGGCCGTATTACTTACCGTTATCGTTAGTAAGTCGTGTCAATTGATTTCGTATATTATCAGGAGGCTTAGAAAGAATGAAAGTTAGACCATCCGTAAAACCAATGTGCGAACATTGTAAAGTTATTAAGCGCAAAGGTCGCGTTATGATCATTTGCTCTGCAAATCCAAAGCATAAACAACGTCAAGGTTAATAGGAGGTGTAATTAATGGCTCGTATCGCAGGTGTTGACTTGCCCCGTGAAAAACGGATTGTGATTGCGTTAACCTATATTTTCGGTATTGGTAACACAACCGCAGAAAAAATTGTCAAAGATGCTGGTATTTCTGAGGACATTCGTGTCAAAGATTTAACACCAGATCAAGAAGATAAGCTTCGTGTCGAAGTTGACAAGGTTCGTGTCGAAGGTGACTTGCGTCGTGAGGTTTCACGTAACATCAAACGTCTTCAAGACATTGGCTCTTATCGTGGTATTCGTCATCGTAAAGGTCTACCAGTTCGTGGACAAAATACGAAGAACAATGCTCGTACACGTAAGGGACCAAAAGTCTCTATCGCAGGTAAGAAGAAATAATAATTTAAGATAGGAGGTAAGTGAATTCATGGCAGTTCGTAAAGGAACACGTAAGCGTCGTGTCAAGAAAAATATCGAGTCCGGCGTTGCACACATTCATTCAACGTTTAACAACACTTTAGTAATGATTACTGATCCTCAAGGCAATGCAGTTGCATGGTCTTCTGCTGGTTCTTTAGGTTTTAAAGGTAGTCGTAAGTCTACACCATTTGCTTCCCAAATGGCGGCAGAAGCTGCTGCTAAAGAAGCAATGGAACATGGTATGAAGTCCGTTGAAGTCGCAGTCAAAGGACCTGGTTCAGGTCGTGAAGCTGCTATTCGTGCATTACAAGCTACTGGTCTTGAAATCAGTGCTATTCGTGACGTCACACCTGTGCCACATAACGGATCTCGTCCTCCAAAGCGTCGCCGTGTTTAGTGGCCGTTGTTCAAATTCAGCGTTGTAGATACGTTTTGAAGTCAACACACGACACGTTTTGAAAGGGGTAAAGATTGAATGATCGAATTTGAAAAGCCAAACATTACAAAAGTTGATGAAAGCACCAACTATGGTAAGTTTGTGATTGAACCGCTAGAACGTGGTTATGGTACCACGCTTGGCAACTCATTGAGACGGATTTTATTGTCATCTTTACCTGGCTCTGCTGTCTCAAGTATTCAAATTGATGGTGTACTTCATGAGTTCTCGACCATTGATGGGGTTATGGAAGATGTCACCCAAATCATTTTGAATATCAAAAAGATTGCCATCAAAAATCACTCGGAAGAACAAAAGGTTATTGAAATTGATGTGGATGGCCCAGCGACTGTTACAGCCGCAGACATTAAGGCTGATGACGATATTGAAGTTCTCAATCCAGAACAATATATCTGCTCAATCGCTGAGGGTGGTCATGTTCACATGCAAATGACAGTCAGCAACGGTCGCGGTTACGTGCCCGCTGATCAAAACAAGAATGGCGATATGCCAATTGGTGTCATTGCAGTCGATTCAATTTTTACCCCAATCAACCGAGTTAATTATCAGGTCGAAAGTACCCGTGTTGGTAAGCGTAATGACTTTGATAAGCTCACATTAGACGTTTGGACTAATGGTTCGATTTCGCCACGTGAGGCCATCAGTCTCGCTGCAAAGATTCTTTCCGATCATCTTAATATCTTCATTGACCTCTCTGACGAGGCTAAGAATACTGAGATTATGGTCGAAAAAGAAGAAACGCAAAAAGAAAAGAAACTTGAAATGACAATCGAAGAACTCGACTTGTCAGTTCGTTCTTACAATTGCTTGAAGCGTGCTGGAATCAACACTGTTCAAGAATTGACTAATAAAACTGAAGCCGATATGATGAAGGTTCGTAATCTTGGCCGTAAATCACTTGAAGAAGTTAAAGCCAAGTTACATGATCTCGGATTGTCATTACGCTCAGATGATTAATTTTGTTTAAAAGGAGGTTAAATTCATGAGTTATCGTAAATTAGGTCGTGCATCTGCTCCTCGTAAAGCTATGTTACGCGATTTAACAACCGATTTGCTGATTAACGAACGCATTGAAACTACTGAAACTCGTGCCAAAGAAATTCGTCGCACTACTGAAAAGATGATTACTTTGGGCAAACGCGGTGATTTGCATGCTCGTCGTCAAGCTGCAGCTTTCGTTCGTAACGAAATTGCTGATATTCACGAAGATGGTGACGATGTAATTGTTCAATCTGCTTTGCAAAAATTGTTCAGTGATGTTGCGCCACGTTATGCTGACCGTAATGGCGGTTACACACGTATCTTGAAGACACGTCAACGTCGTGGTGATGGCGCACCAATGGTTATCATTGAGTTAGTATAATTTAAACAGCACGATTAATTTCGGCCAATTTTCATTTCACAGTTGTGAGCGTGAGCGTTACGATGATGGGAACCCACCAAGTCTAGCTTAGGAGCAGGTTGATTCACTTGAATCCATGTGTTTCCCAGCTGTGAATGATTATTGTACATAGTAAAAGAAGCAGGACGAGAGCCGAGTTGAGTTCTACGACCATGTCACACAAAATGAGAAAGAGCTTAGGATTAATTTCCTAGGCTCTTTTTATAGCGCGATGACAATTCGACCATTCACACTGCCTAATTTTTTATGGTAGAATATTAGCATGTTTATCTATTGCATGTTTACTTAAGGAAGTTAGGAAATGACTGAACAACCGATCATTCGTGTTAAAAACGTGACCTATAGTTATCCTTACGCTGACAAACCTGCGCTCAATAAGATTAACTTGACGATTCAAGCTGGTCAGTGGGTAGCGATTGTTGGTCATAATGGGAGCGGTAAAAGCACATTAGCAAAAACTTTCAACGGTCTAATTGAGCCGCAGTCTGGTGAGATTTATTTCAACGGCAAGCTGCTTAACGAAGAGACTGTCTTTGATGTGCGCAGCAAACTGGGAATTGTTTTTCAAAATCCGGATAATCAGTTCGTTGGTGCGACGGTTGCCGACGATGTGGCGTTTGGTATGGAAAACAACGGTGTGCCTCGAGATGAGATGATCACCAGAGTTGAGGCCGCCTTGCGTCAGGTGCATATGTGGGATTATCGTCATCAAGAGCCGGCTCGATTATCAGGTGGTCAAAAGCAGCGTGTTGCGTTAGCCGGTGTGTTGGCCCAACGCCCGCAAGTGATTATCTTAGATGAAGCGACTAGTATGTTAGATCCCCAAGGTCGACGTGAGATTATTAATTTAATGACGCAATTACGACAAGATGGTAATTTTACGATCATCTCCATCACTCATGACGTCGATGAAGCAGCCTTAACTGATCAGTTGGTTGTGATTGACGATGGCGTGTTAGTCAATACGGGCACACCTAGCGAGTTGTTCGCCGATCCAGAGCAATTACACAGGCATGGCCTAACTGTGCCGCTAAGCGCGCGTATTAGCCAGCAATTACGCACTGCTGATTATGCACTACCTGATCGTTATTTAAATGATAGACAATTGGTGGATGAATTATGGACATTACATTCAAAAATGTAAATTACACGTATCAAATTAATTCACCGTTAGCGACGGTGGGTTTAAAAAATATTAATTTGAAATTTAAGAGTGGTACTTACACAGCTATTATTGGGCAAACAGGTAGTGGTAAATCAACATTGTTACAACATCTGAATGCTTTATTACGGCCAACGAGTGGCGAAGTGATTGTTGGTTCACAAGTCGTGACATCAACGACCAAGAATAAAGAACTTTACGATTTGCGCGGTAAGGTTGGCCTGGTTTTCCAATTTCCTGAAAGCCAATTGTTTGAAGAGACGGTTTTAAAAGATGTCGCTTTTGCACCTAAGAATTTTGGTAAAAGTGAAGATGAAGCGAATCGGATTGCCAAAGAGGCCCTACATCTAGTCGGTATTGACGAATCTTTGATCAACAAAATGCCCTTTGATTTATCTGGTGGTCAAATGAGGCGTGTGGCAATCGCTGGTGTTTTAGCGATGGAGCCGGAAGTTTTAGTGTTGGACGAACCAACTGCTGGTTTAGATCCGTTAGGGCGCCAACAAATCATGGATTTATTCTTAAAAATTCATCGTGAGCGGCACTTAACGACGATTCTGGTGACGCATCAAATGGATGATGTGGTTAATTATGCCGATGATGTCGTCGTGATGGAACACGGTGCGGTGATTAAGTTTGGCACGCCACGTGATGTTTTTGCGGACTTGCAATGGCTTAATCAGCATAATTTGGAATTGCCCGGCACTGGTCAATTGGTGCAACAGTTGGTGCAAAAGGGCTTTGAATTCGAACGACTTCCTTTAACCGAGGATGAATTAATTACAGCACTAAAGCCTCAGTTAGAACAGGGGGTTGAAAATGGATAAGATGATTTTTGGCCGGTACTATCCTGGCAACTCTTTTGTACATCGGTTGGATCCGCGCTTGAAACTAGTTGTTAATATTATGTTTATTGTCTTGATCTTCTTAATCAAGCATTGGTATGATTATGCGCTTCTAGGTGGTGTGGTGATCGCCGGGGTCCTTCTCTCAGGAGTCTCGTTAAAATTCTTCCTGCGTGGTCTGAGACCGATGCTGTGGCTGATTTTATTTACGGTGGGGCTGCAGTTATTCTTCACGAGTGGCCAACATGTTTATTGGCAGTGGGGCGTGCTTTCGCTCAGTCAAGAAGGATTGATTAATGCAACGTATATCGCATTGCGCTTCTTATTGATTATTTTCATGTCGACGCTGTTAACCTTGACGACGCAACCGTTGGCAATTGCCGATGGGATGGAGTACTTAATTCGGCCGTTAAAAGTGGTCCATTTCCCGGTTAATGATGTCGCTTTAATGCTCTCGATTGCATTGCGTTTTGTGCCCAAGTTGATGGACGAAACGACTAAAATTATGAATGCCCAACGCGCTCGTGGTGTTGATTTCAATAATGGTAGTTTAATCAAACGTGTCAAAGCTTTGATTCCATTATTGATTCCATTAATGATGAGCAGTTTAGATATTGCGACCGATTTAACAACCGCCATGATTTCGCGTGGTTATCGTGATGGTGAAGGGCGGACGCGTTATCGAATTTTAAAGTGGCAGCGTGCAGATTCACTCACACTTGTTGCGTTTGTTGTGATCACTGTCGTAGCGATTATTTAAACGCTGTGGAAAAAATTACAGGTTAATCACGTTGGAGCGTTAACGTTTGTCAGATTACTGATCATAATTTTGTGATCAATACTGGCAATAACTTGAATACTATTGGCTAAAATCACTGATTTGTGTATGATGACGTCAGTGATTTTTTGGAAGGTGAGAAGATAATGCCACGTTATAAAGTGACGGTTGCTTATGACGGTACTAAATTTGCTGGCTTTCAAAGTCAACCGAAGCAGCGAACCGTCCAAGGAACTTTGGAGAAGGCACTAACTAAGATGAATAAAGGTGGATTTATTCGGGTTTTTGGTTCGGGGCGGACTGATTCGGGCGTTCATGCGTTAGGACAGGTGGTTCACTTCGATTATCCTTCCGAAATTCCGGCACGAAATATGATGTTGGCCTTAAATAGTTTAATGCCGTTGGACATTGAGGTTGTTGCTAGTGAAATTACCACGGCCGATTTTCACGCGCAGTTCAATACGATCGCCAAGTGTTATCAGTATCGAGTTAGTCGCGGCCGTTTTACTAATCCATTCAAGCGATTGTATACGGGGCACTATCCATATGCACTTGATCTTGCGCGTATGGAAATTGCGTTGCAAGATATTCTCGGCGAACACGACTTCACAAGTTTTGCAGCTAGTGGCGGAGTCATTAAGAATAAGGTGCGCACTATTTATCGCGCAACAGTCGAAGTTGACGAACAAAACGACGAAGTGATTTTTGAATTTGTGGGAAATGGTTTTTTATACAATATGGTGCGCATTCTAGTCGCAACGTTACTGGAAATTGGCAATGGTCGCCGCGATGTGCATGATTTTCAACGGTTGTTTGCGGTGAAAGATCGTCAACAAGCGCGTGGTACTGCTCCAGCGAGTGGCCTTTACTTGAAGAAAGTTTACTATCCAGGTGAAGAAGCGGCTGTTAAAGCGATTAGCATGATTTAAGCACCGTGCTATTTCTGATAAGTTTTTTAAAATAATTGTTGAAAAGCGTTGTAAAAATATTGAAAAAAATCATCTTGAACCGTTCAGATGATTGACTTTGACCTAAATATTAGGTACACTAGTTCTTGGTATTTGTTTGCCCCACGATAGGCCCCGGAAACTTATTGAGTGTCAAACAAAATTATTTATGGAGGAATTTATCGTGCGTACAACACCTTTAACAAAACCAGCTGATGTCGAACGTAAATGGTATGTTATCGACGCAACAGATATCGCATTAGGTCGTGTATCTGCTGTTGCGGCTTCAATCTTACGTGGTAAGAACAAGCCAACATTCACACCAAACATCGACACAGGTGATAACATCATTATTATCAATGCTTCGCAAATTAAATTAACTGGTAAGAAAGCAACTGACAAGATTTACTACCATCATAGTAATCATCCCGGTGGTTTGAAGAGCCGTACTGCTGGTGAAATGCGTGAAAATAACCCCGTTCGTTTGCTTGAACTTTCTATTAAGGGTATGTTACCAAAGAACTCTTTGGGTCATAGCCAATTTATGAAGTTACATGTTTATGCTGGTGCAGAACATGAACAACAAGCACAAAAACCAGAAGTATTGGACATCACAAACTTAATCTAGGGAGGAAATAAAAGTGGCACAACAAGTTGTTTATAACGGCACAGGACGTCGTAAAGATTCAGTTGCGCGTGTTTTCCTTGTTCCTGGAACAGGTAAAATCACGATCAACAAAAAGAGCGCAGAAGAATTTCTGCCATTTGCTAACTTAATTTTAGATTTGAAGCAACCATTAGTTTTAACTGAAACTGAAGGTAGCTATGACGTTAATGTTAACGTTCATGGTGGCGGCTTCTCAGGTCAAACAGGTGCAATTCGTCACGGTATTTCACGTGCATTGTTAACTGTAGATCCAGACTTCCGCGATGTTCTTAAACGCGCAGGCATGTTAACTCGTGACCCTCGTATGAAAGAACGTAAGAAGCCAGGCTTGAAGAAAGCTCGTAAAGCTTCACAATTCTCAAAACGTTAATGTACTCTTATATCAATGTTTACAGACACTTTCCAGAAATGGAAGGTGTTTTTTTGTAAAATGATTTGAAATTTATGATGCTATTGTTAATCTATTAAGGTAAGCAGTTAATAATCGACCGTCATTGAAAGTAAACACGCCCCGTTTCGGCTTTGATCGAAACGGGGCGTGCTGTG
>NZ_RHOX01000023.1 GCF_003946695.1 Lapidilactobacillus bayanensis
TATCCATGCCGAACACAGAAGTTAAGCTTCTTAGCGCCGAGAGTAGTTGGTGGGAGACTGCCTGCGAGGGTAGGGCGCTGCCACGCTAGTAATTCCGGTTTAGCTCAGTTGGTAGAGCGCTTGACTGTTAATCAAGATGTCGTCAGTTCGAGTCTGACAACCGGAGTTAGCCAAAGTCGGTCAATGAGACCGATTTTTTTGGTTAATGAGATAATTGTTCAGTTATCGTAGGTTGGAGAGTTGTCCGAGCGGCCGAAGGAGCATGATTGGAAATCATGTATATGGGTATAATCCTGTATCAAGGGTTCGAATCCCTTACTCTCCGTCAACGTTCTATCGCTTAAAAGTATTCAGACTAATCTGAATGCTTTTTTATTTAGCTTGAATTTTTGCAAACAAAAAAGAATTGGAATAAAAATTCCAACTCTGTTTCTGCTCCTAGATATCATAAAAATGTAGGCTTGGACCTGAATGTCTCAACAGCACCATTCTTTTTTGCCAAAAAGGCGACTGGGTTAATCATTTAACTCAACCGAACCCTGGTTTTATTGAGCAAAGTCTTGAATGAACTAATCGATAATGACCGTATTCTTATCTGGCAAAGCAAATGGTTCCTTTGTGTCAATTAGGTCGTAATATAAATGACCATTTAAATGATCAATCTCATGCTGGCAAACAATTGCAGGGTAGTCACGTAAGCGAATTTGATGCTTTTCACCATTCATATCTTGATAGCGGACAGTAATACGATCGTGGCGAACAACATAACCAGGAACATCCTCATCAACGGACAGGCAACCTTCTCCTTCTGATAGTGCAGTTGGTTGAACAGAATGGCTAATGATAACGGGATTAATGATGACCTCTTTAAAAATTGGCGTGTTATCATTTTCATCATTGCCGGGTACTAAAACAGCAGCCATCATTTCCGAAACACCAACCTGTGGTGCGGCTAACCCGACGCCAGGACGTAGACCGTATTTCTTGGATAATTCGGGTGTTTGACTATTTTCCAGATATTCCATCATATCGTGGGCTAATTTTTTGTCATTATCAGATAAGGGAAATTCAACATTCTTAGCAACGGCGCGTAATACGGGATCACCATCGCGAACGATATCATTCATTAAGTACAAAATTGTTCCTCCAAACATTTAAACTTATTATTTAAAGTCTAGCAAAAAAAAGCGACGTTTTAAAGTCCAGTTAACATAAATACCATAAAAGCAGGTAAATTAAAACGCAAACGTCGCTATAAAAGCGAGTGCGAAATGTGGTAAGATAAATGAGAAACACTAATTGGAGCGAACCAATGAAAGAAAATTATACATATCCAATCGATCCTGATTGGTCTAATGATAAATTACTAGCCGTTATGAAAATTTTTACTGATGTAGAAGATGCTTACGAAAATAAAATAGTTGTGGCAACGTTTCAAAAAGATTGGACTAACTATTTGAAAGTTGTTCCGAGTAAGATGGAGCAGAAGACGATCGACCGTGAGTTTCAGCAATTAACTGATTATTCAATTTATCGAGTCACTCAGGCCGTTACTCGGGCCAAAACCAAAACAATTCAAATGAAAAATGAGGAACATCATGACAATTGAACCGTTAAAGATTCAACATGATTTAGTTGCTTGGTTAACCGTCGCGGGTGATAAAATCAGGCAAAGCTTAACAGATGAATTACACGTTAAGACGAAAAGTGGCCGTAATGATCTGGTCACGAACCGTGATAAGGAGATTGAACAGTTTTACGTTCGACAAATTCGTACTAATTATCCGCAGGCACGGATTTGTGGTGAAGAGGGGTTTGGCGACGTTGTCGAGGATTTGGCCGGCTTAATTTTTTTCGTCGATCCGATTGATGGTACGATGAATTTTGTTAAGCAAAAGGAAAATTTTGCAACGATGATTGGTGTTTATCTTGATGGTCAACCAATTGTTGGAGGCATTCTGGATGTCATGGCGCAAAAGCTAATTGTTGGCGGGCCAACTACAGGTGTTATGTTGAATGGGCGACCATTATCGATTCGTTTAGATCTTAATATTGCGGATGGTCTAATTGGTGTGAATAGCGGAATGCTAGCCAAGAATGTGGACCATGTCACTGATTTAATTCGTTTAAGTTCTGGTGCGCGAATTACCGGTAGTGCTGGTATTGAATTCGGTCAAGTTATTACGGGTAAACAAATCGGATATATTTCTAATTTATCACCGTGGGACGTTGCTGCGGGTTGGGCCATTGGCAGTGCTTTAAATATTGAGGCTCACACGGTTACTGGACAGCAACCATCACTGCTCAAACGTGAAATTATTATTGCGGGAATTCCCACAATTTGGCAAAATTTTACGAAATTGCAAAGTTGAAAACGATTTATTGAATAATTTTCTGTAAGCACGACAAATTATATGTTATTATTTTACTTGTCTGTATGATTTTTGTCGTCGTATACGCTTTTTGGAAGGAAGAAACTCATTGAAAACACGTGAAGATATTCGTAATATTGCCATCATCGCCCATGTCGATCATGGCAAAACGACACTCGTAAATGAATTATTGAAACAATCTGATACACTTGATGAACATATTAACTTGGAAGACCGCGCCATGGATTCAAATCCAATTGAACGCGAACGTGGTATCACAATTTTATCAAAGGTTACGGCCGTTGATTATCATGACCACAAAATCAATATCTTGGACACACCAGGACATGCTGACTTTGGTGGTGAAGTAGAACGAATCATGCGCATGGTTGATGGCGTATTACTAGTTGTCGATGCTTTTGAAGGAACGATGCCACAAACTCGTTTCGTCTTGAAGAAGGCTTTGGAGCAGCATTTGACACCAATCGTTGTGATCAACAAGATTGATCGTCCCGGTGCACGTCCTGCCGAGGTTGTTGATGAAGTACTTGAATTATTCATCGAACTCGGTGCTGATGAAGATCAACTTGATTTCCCAGTTGTTTATACTAGTGCTGTTAATGGTACATCAAGTATGGATCCCGAATTAGATACACAAGCTCACACGATGGATCCTGTCTTTGATACAATCTTAGACACAATTCCCGCACCAGTCGATAACAGCGATGAACCATTACAATTCCAAGTTGCAATGCTTGATTATAACGATTACGTTGGTCGTATTGGAGTTGGTCGTATTTTCCGCGGTAAGATTAAAATTGGTGATAGCGTTTCTGTCTTGAAATTAGATGGAACTGCCAAGAACTTCCGTGTGACTAAGTTGTTTGGTTTCTTCGGCTTGAAACGAATTGAGGTTGAAGAGGCTAAGGCTGGTGACTTGATTGCCGTTTCTGGTATGGAAGATATTTTCGTCGGTGAAACAGTTACACCAACAGACCAACCAGATCGTTTACCAATCTTGCGAATTGATGCACCAACCTTACAAATGACGTTTGCAGTTAATGATTCGCCATTTGCAGGCCGTGAAGGTAAATTTGTCACTGCTCGTAAGTTGGAAGATCGTTTGAAGTCACAATTACACACCGACGTTTCATTGCGCGTTGATGATACTGATTTACCAGGCGCCTGGGTTGTTTCTGGACGTGGTGAATTGCATTTGTCAATCTTAGTTGAAGAGATGCGCCGTGAAGGTTTCGAATTACAACTTTCTCGTCCAGAAGTTATCTATCGCGAAATTGATGGTAAGCTTAGCGAACCATTTGAAAGCGTCCAGATCGATACGCCGGATGAATATGTTGGTTCTGTGATTGATTCGATGGCTCAACGTAAGGGTGACATGCAAAATATGGAATCTGTTGGTAATGGTCAAACTCGGATGCTCTTCTTAGCACCATCTCGTGGTTTGATTGGCTATTCAACTGAATTCTTATCTATGACTGGTGGTTATGGTATTTTGAACCATTCATATGAAAAGTACATGCCAGTAATCCGCAATTGGACGCCAGGACGTCGTACGGGTGCCCTTGTGTCAATTAACCAGGGTGTTGCGACTACTTATAGCTTACAGTCTGTAGAAGACCGTGGTGAGCTCTTTATCGACGCTGGAACGGAAGTATACGAAGGAATGGTTGTTGGTCAAAGTAGTCGTGAACAAGATATTGCGGTTAATGTTACTAAGGGTAAGAACTTAACTAACACGCGTGCTGCTGGTAAGGATCATGCTGCTGCAATTCGGACACCACGTGATTTAACACTTGAAGAATCAATCGAATTCTTAAACGAAGATGAATACTGTGAAGTTACACCTCAAAGTGTTCGTTTGCGTAAAAAGATTCTTGGGACTAACGAACGTCGCAAGTCAGATAAACAAAGAAAAATGGTTGATAAAAAATAATCATGAATGCGAAAAAACTGGGATAAAATTCCTGGTTTTTTTATTTTGGGTTATCGTGAAAAGAAATCGCGAGTTTAATGACGATAACGTCACTGCTCTATCCAATCCCAGTTCTAAATAAATGAAACAGCTAGCGATCAATGTTGCTTTCAAGTTTGGTTTGTATCGCGCTTCCTTTTTTTCTTTTATTTTTACAAAGGTGGCCGACCATATTTTTTAGTAGGGATAAGTGATGTTATAATAGTTCTAACCATCTTTATCCAGGAAGGAACTGGCTCCTTTGAAAGAAAAACTACGACGTTTAGACCCATGGATCTTAATTCCCTATTTATTATTAATTGTTATTGGTGTGATTATGGTCTATTCAGCAAGCTCAGGTGAAATGATTGCGGCTAATCTTTCGCCAACAACTTATTTAAAGCGACAAGCAATTTTTGCTTTGGGTGGTCTATTTTTGGCCGGCATCACCTATTGGTTTCCCGCTCATTTCTGGTACTCCAAGGGTACGGTGACAATTATCACGTTGAGTACATTGGCTTTGTTAATTCTGCTGCGGATTATTAGCCACTTCAATCCATCAGCGGCTCAAAATGGTGCCGTGGGTTGGATTAACATTGGTGCGTTTAATATTCAACCTGTGGAAATTGCCAAATTAGCCATCGTCCTTTATTTCGCTTATATTTTAGGGCGCCGAGAGAAAAAATTAAAGAAGGGCCACATTCTCGAAGTTTTCGGGGCACCATTGGCCTTAACCGCACTTTTCGTGTTGCTAACGATGATTCAGCCCGATTTAGGTGGTGCCTTAATTCTGTCTTTCATTGCAGTTGTTTTAATTGGTGCTAGCGGTGTTTCGTGGGGATTCACGATCGGCGGTGGTGCGTTGATTTTCGGGATGTTTTGTGTTTTAGTTAATTTTATTGGTCATCTCAATAAGTCATCACTGTTTTTGAAGATTTCCGGTCTACAGCTATACCAGTTGGATCGTTTCCGTTCATTTTTGCATCCGTTTAAATTGGAACAACATGGCGGTGCACAGTTAGTCAATTCTTATTATGCGATTAATAACGGTGGTTGGTTTGGCCGCGGGTTAGGAAATAGTATTCAAAAACTTGGTTATTTACCAGAACCATACACGGATTTTATTTTGTCAATTACTGCGGAAGAACTTGGCGTTGTTGCTGTATCGGTCATTTTGATTTTGTTAGGCATCCTAATTGTTAGAAGCTTGTTGATTGGCATGCGATCGCATAATACTTATCACATGCTGGTTTGTTACGGTGTTTCCGCAATCCTGTTCGTTCAAACGTTGATTAACGTTGGTGGCCTGTTAGGCTTGATTCCGATTACTGGTGTGACCTTACCGTTTATCAGTTATGGGGGCTCTAGTATGTTGGTTTTGGCGATTTGTATGGGTTTAGTCTTGAATATTAGTGCAACAGAAAAAAGTAATCGAGAAAGGAGCGGATTGTAGTGTTCGTTATCAGAGAACGTATTTCGTTGTCCATCTGGGTTTATTCGCTTAAACAAGTGCGTCAGTTACGGCGTTACGGTACGATTTATTATGTGTCCAAGCGCATGAAATATTTGGTGATGTATATTGATGAGAAGCAGCTAGAGACGACTGTTAAAGCCCTTAACAATTTACGCTTTGTCAAAAAAGTAGATGTGTCGCCCCGTAAACAACTTGACATGAATTTAGGCATTAAGCTTGATCGAGAAGCTCAAGCGGCCAGTACGGGAGAAAATTAATGAGAGTGATTGCAGGCAATTATGGTGGTCGCCGCCTAAAAGCAGTCCCAGGTAATCAAACGCGCCCGACAACTGATAAAGTTAAAGAAGCGCTGTTTAGTATGATTGGTCCTTATTTTGCTAGTGGTCAGGTCTTGGATCTTTTTGCTGGAACGGGTGGTTTAGGAATTGAAGCTGTGTCGCGAGGCTGTGATGCAGCAGTATTAGTTGACAAGCAGCGCCAAGCGCAAAGCGTGATTGCAGAAAATATTGCCGTGACGAAAGAGCCAGAACGCTTTCGGCTAATGAAAACGGCCGCTCAAACCGCGCTTAGTACGTTGGCAGCTGAACAGCAACAATTTAACTATGTTTTTTTGGATCCACCTTATCGTTTTAAAATTATTGAACAATTGTTAGAAAAGTTAGTGCGTTTAAATCTACTGGCAAATGAGTGCATGATTATCGTTGAAACTGAAAAAGAGGATGTCATTGCACTTCCAGAACATTTCACGGCGCTGAAGTATCATGATTATGGCATTACCAAGATTTCAGTTTATCAATATAACAAAGGATGATCAGTAATGGGTAAAGTCGCGCTTTTTGCAGGGAGCTTTGATCCTTTTACGAAGGGACATTTGCAAATTTTAAAGAAAGCATTAACTGTTTTCGATGAAGTTGTGGTTGCTATTATGACCAATGATAGTAAGCATTATTTATTAACGACTGCAGAAAAGGTTCAAGTTGTTACCGATGCTGTAGCAGATTTGACTGGTGTGCGGGTAATCGCACGGCCTGCGACTTTAACGACAGATTTGGCCCGACAAGTCGGTGCGCAATTTTTAGTACGTGGTCTACGTAATAGTGCGGATTTGGAGTATGAAACCGGTGTTGCCCAGATGAATCAAACCTTAGCACCGAATATTCAAACTGTTTTTTTGTTGGCTGATCAGGATAATTCATTCGTTTCATCAAGTATGATCAAAGAAGTTTTAGTCTTTGGCGGTGATGTTTCGGCGTTTCTCACACCAACTGCAATTGCTATTTTAAGTCGAAAATTAAAGGACTGACAATATGAAACGGTGGCAAAAAATTGGCATAGCAGTGGTAACCTTAGTGCTATTAATTGTTTTCTTCGCGTTGCCTTTACCTGCTTATATCGAAGAGCCAGGTTCCGCGGAACCGTTGCGTCAATTTGTAACGGTCGATGGTAAAAAGGATACCCAAAAAGGTGCCTACATGTTGGTGACGGTCGGGATTCGCCAGGCAACACCATTTGGTTGGTTAACGGCGCATTTTAATTCTTTCGAAGATATTTTAAGTCAACAGGAATTAATGGGCAGTGCTAGCGATGAAACCTATAATCAGATCCAAGATTACTACATGGAAAGTTCGATTAACAATGCCATTGAGCAGGCTTACAAACTAGCCAAACAACCTTATCAGGTTAAATACTTGGGCATCTATGTCATGAATGTAATTAAGCAATCGAGCTTGGCTGGAGTGGTTAAGATCGGTGATACGATTACGGCTGTGGATGGTCATCATTTCCAAAGTAATCAAGGTTTTATTGATTATTTAAAAGACAAAGGTGTTGGCACCAAGGTTAAAATATCTTATCAACATGCCAATCAGAATCAAGTTGCCACGGCTAAGGTTATTAAGCTGCCTCAGACAAAACGTCATGGCATTGGGATTACCTTAACTGATCGGACGACGATTAAGACTGAAACGCCGGTTAAGATCAATGCAGGTGCGATTGGTGGTCCCTCAGCAGGCATGATGTTCTCCTTACAAGTTTATGAACAATTAACGCATGGTAATTTACGGAACGGTCGTAAAATTGCCGGAACAGGCACAATTGCCGCTGATGGAACGGTTGGTGCGATTGGTGGAATTGATAAAAAAGTTGTCGCTGCAAATAATGCTGGGGCGACGATATTCTTAGCGCCTAATGATCCCGTGACTAAGGCCATTAAACAAGCAGATCCTAATTATGTCAATAATTATCATGAAGCATTGGCTGCCGCTAAAAAGATTAAGACCAAGATGAAAATTGTACCAGTACGAAAATTTGCTGATGTGATTGATTATTTAAAAACACATCAATAGTTGGAATAATCTTTAAAATTTAAATCAGTTTAAGTAAAGCAGGGCCGCAAATTTTTTGCGGCTTTTTGCGTATTTAAACATGAGGTGAATTTTATGAAAAACATTTGGCAACGGCTTAAGCAAGTGCTACTGCAACAGCCGCTCAAATATGGCAGCATTTTAGTCGTAATTTTAGGATTAATTGTTTTTGGGATCATTCAGCAAGTACAAGACGCTAAGCCAGAAGCAGATCTAGCACAGTTGACGGCAGCAACAAATTCTCAAGATCAGGGACAGTCTGCTGCCACGTCGGCTCAATCAACATCAGTTGCTGAGCGTAATGCTCAGCAACCGTCGACAGAAAGTTCGACAACGCCTACCAAAATTTATGTGGAAATTAAGGGCGAAGTGGCGCGGCCTGATGTTTATCAAGTAGCGGCGACTGCACGAATAAACGATCTTGTTAAGCTAGCTGGCGGGTTGACAGCTGCTGCTGATAATCGTCAGCTTAATTTAGCCCAGCCATTGCAAGATGGGCTCAGCATTTATGTGCCTAAAAAAGGAGAAGAGGCATTAGTGCAAGACCAAGCCGGTGCACCAGCTACCTCTGCTACCACAGCAAGTGTAACGGTGACTGGTGAGACTGGTGTGCCCAATAAAGTTAACCTTAATCAAGCCGACGTAACGCAACTTCAACAAGTTAGTGGTATTGGTCCGAAAAAAGCCGCTGATATTATTGCATATCGGGAAACTGAAGGACCTTTCAAAAGTGTTGACGATTTAACAAAGGTCAGTGGAATTGGTGATAAAACTTTAGCTAAAATTCGTGAACAACTGTGTATTTAAGATGACGATTGGTTACGATCAAACATATTCTGGTAAGTTGCTTTTAGCTGGACTCGCCGTTTTAGTTGTTTTAGGAATTTTTTGGCAACCGCAGTATTGGTGGACAGGTGTGCTTGCTGCTGTTTTTTTACTATGGCGACTCTATTGTGTTCGTTCAATCCGGTTAGGTCTACTCACGCTGCTACTAACACTCGCCTTTACTGGACATCAATTATGGCTGAATCACCAGCAACAATTCTTGAAGAATTGTGAGTCGGTACAATTAAACGCTGATGGCTATAAGGTCAATGGCGATTTATTAACAGGAGTTGGTCAAGCTGGGAGACAAAAAATATTTGTGATGGTCAAAATCACATCGGAGGTTCAACAACAGTTCTTATTAAAGAACGATCAAAGGCTACAGTTAACTCTTAAAGATCCGACTGTGACGACAATTACACCAGCAACCAATTGGTCTGAATTTGACTTTAAGCAGTGGGCTGCTCATCGCCAAGTTCAACAACAAGTGACCGCAGAAATTGCGCAAGTAGCACAGGTCAAACCTAAACACCTTAGTGAAGTCGTGAGTCAGTTGCGTAAAAAGTTTTTGAACACGTTAACTAATCGACCTAAATATTGTGCTTTTCATTTACGGGCATTAATTGCCGGTTATAGTGAGCAAGCCGATCTTGAAATTAGGGAATTGTTGAGTACTTTGGGTATTATTCATTTGTTTGCCATTTCTGGGTTACATGTGGATTTATTAATTCGCAGTTGGCGATGGCTGGGTGCGCGCTTCTTGATTCCAGATGAAGTAACCCGCTTATTTTTGTTGCTAATATTACCAGTCTATGCACTTTTTGTTGGTGGTCAAATTGGCATTTTGCGGGCTGTTTTTTCATATTTCTTGCGCGAAATTTTACGTTGGCGCAAAGTTAGAATGGCAACTTTAGATCAACTCACAATTGTGTTGTTACTTTGTTTGTGGTGCCAACCAACAGCTCTGTTAGAACTTGGTCCGCAATTAAGCTTCTTACTTTCATTTGCGCTGCGCGTATTTCCGCGTACACTGCAACCTTGGCAACTGCAATTACGCTTAGGGTATTTAAGCATGTTGTTAATTTTGTTTTGGACGGCAACGTTTAACGTCATCGCATTATTAATGGGTGGCTTGTTCGCCCCACTATTTAGCGTTTTGATTTTACCAGCAACTTTGATGACATTGGTATTTCCGGCGACATGTGCTGGAATTGAGCCGATTTGGCAAGGACTCTACGAGCTGCTAAATCAGTTGGCCACACTTTTACCACTACAAATGACGGTTGGTCAGTTGCCGGTTTTCTTAGTGTTGGGTTTAATCGGTGCAGCATTAATAAGTTTTGAATTACCCAATATCCGTTTCAAAAAATGGGTGCAACTGGTTTTGCCATTGATGCTTGTTGGGGGTTATTATCGAATTGGCTTGCGCGATCAGGTTACCATGATTGATGTTGGTCAAGGTGATAGTCTTTTGATTCAGACAGCATTTCCTAAACGAACTTTATTAATCGATACTGGTGGTCAACTAATGTTTGGTTCGGACAAATGGCGCCAGCGTGTTAAAAATTCGCGGGTGGAGCGGATCACGATTCCTTATTTGTGTAGTCAAGGTATAAGTCACCTAGATTATGTTTTGGTAACTCATCAAGATGCAGATCATTTAGGTGATTTAGCAGTGTTATTAAAGAAGTTTCCAGTGAACAATATTATTTTTACACAAGGAATGGCGCAAAATCTCAATTTCAGACAGCAATTAAAAAATGCACCGCGCTCACTTCGTTATCTGCCGAGACTAGCAGGACAACAATTGACTGATCAGCGTTTACAGGGACAATTTGTGGCGCCGCAACAGGCCGGCTTAGGAGATAATGAAGATTCACTGACACTGTTATTGAAACTGGGCAATCGCAATTGGTTGTTTACTGGCGATTTAGATCGTGCGGGAGAATTAACCATTTTAAAAAAATATCCTGATCTAACGATAGATTATTTAAAAGTCGGGCATCATGGCAGCAAAACTTCCAGTGATCCAGAATTTGTTGCCCGAATCAAGCCACGATTGGCGCTGATTTCCTCTGGGCGTCATAACCGCTATCATCATCCTAATCAGGAGACTTTAGCGACCTTTGCCGAGTTAGGAGTGCCGTATTTAAACACAGCACATTATGGTATGATTGAATGGTATTTTAGGCCGTTAACGAAACAAATGAAAATTCGAACAAAATTAGTTGGGAATGAACAAATCAGTGGTCAATAAAAAAGCCAAACGTATTTCTGTGACACAATTAAAAAAGCTGTCTTTAACTGATTTGCCGTCAGTTATTTTGGTCTTGGGTCAAGAGCAAGCATTACTGGATCAAGCTAAAACATATTTCGAACATTTACTGATACCAGAAGAACAAGAGATGAATTATGGTCGCTATGATTTGACCGAGGATAGTCTTGGGGCTGCTTTAGACGATGCGGCATCAATTCCGTTTTTTGGTGACTGGCGGATTGTGATGTTGACGCAGCCGACGTTTCTGAGTGGGGAAGCTCGTAAGAATAAAGTCGATCATGAGTTTGACGCCTTGATCGATTATTTGACGCATCCTCAACCAAGCACTAAGTTGATCTTTTGGGCCAATTATGAAAAGTTAGATGAGCGCAAGAAAGTAACCAAAGCAGTCGAAAACAATGCCCTGATTGTTGATGCTAGTAAATTACAAGGGTATCAATTGACGAGTGCCTTGAAACAACTTTGCCAAGAAGAAAAAATTCAAATTGAAACATCTGCTTTGGAATTGTTGCAGCATCGCGTTGATGAGCAATATTCGTTAGCAGCCAAGCAGTTGCAGCAACTGGCCCTGTTTGTTGGCTCTGGACGAACGATTACAGTAGCTGATGTTGATCAAGTGGTTGATCAAGTTATTGATGACGACGTTTTTAGTCTAGTAGCTAACACGTTAAACCGCCAGCAAAAGTCTGCTTTAGAAATATACCAGCAATTACTAATCAATGGTAATGAACCAATTCAATTATTGTCGCTAATTACGTCACAAATTCGGTTATTGTTGCAAACTAAAATTTTACGACAAGCCGGTTTCTCGCAAGGGGACATCGCTGGACAGTTAAAAGTTCATCCGTATCGCGTTAAATTAGCGCTGCAACAAGAACGTCAATTTGGGCTACAACAATTAAAGAGAATGTCATTAGAGTTAGTGGATTTAGATTATCAAATTAAGTCTGGACGAGCTAATAAAGAGCAGGCCTTACAATTATTGATCATCAAATTTTCTAGTCGAGCTGAACAAGCTACCTTTACAGGCTAGCTTTAGTGAAGGTGTTGCGAGTTTAAAACGGCAAATCTGACTAATTTTTTTGACCAAGCGCATTTTGAAATGCAAAATTATTATTTTTTTGTCACCGAAAAGACTCTTTTTAATAAAGTTACTTGCATATCTAGCGTAGTTTGATATAATATTTAACGTTGAGTTTGAATTAGTCTACGCTGGAGGTGACCTTAATGCCACAAATCAAATCTGCAATCAAACGTGTAAAAACAAACGAAAAAGCTCGTTTAGCAAATGCTAGCCAAAAAGCAAACATGCGCACAACAGTTAAGAAGTTCGAAACTGCTAATGCTGCTAAAACTGAAAATGCTGACGCTTTGTACAAGGATGCTATTCGTTCAGTCGATATGGCCGCTTCCAAAGGCTTAATCAAAGCTAATAAAGCTGCTCGTGACAAATCACGTTTGACAAAATTAAACAATGCTAACTAAGAATGATTCGGGAGACCGAATCTTTTTTTATACTTGCTTTTTTTGCGAAATTTCGCTAAAGTAATGATGTTCACCAATTACTTAGTTTTGCGACCCACCGACGCTTTACTAAGTTCTTGGAATAAAAAAATGAGGTGGAAACATGGCTATTTCTCAAACAGAGAAGAACGAAATCATCAAAAAGTACGCTCGCCACGAAGGCGATACTGGTTCTCCAGAAGTACAAATCGCAGTATTAACTGCTGATATTAATGCATTGAACGATCATTTGAAGTCACATAAGAAGGATCATCATTCATATGTTGGCCTTTTGAAGAAGATTGGTCATCGTCGTAATTTATTAGCATATTTACGTGAAAATGATGTTGTTCGCTATCGTGAACTAATCAAGAGCTTAGGCTTGCGTCGTTAAGCTCATCCAAGCGAGGTCATATCGATCTCGCTTTCTTTATACATAGAATTACAAATCCAAGTAAAGGAAGAACAACAGATGGTACAAACGAAACATGTTTTTAAGCTTGAATGGGCGGGTAAACCGCTGCAAGTTGAAATTGGTCAAGTGGCTAAGCAAGCCAACGGTGCCGTTTTAGTGCGTTATGGCGAAACGGTGGTTTTGAGTGCAGTTGTGGGCAAGCCTGCTAAAGCAAATCAGGATTTTTTCCCGCTAACAATTAATTATGATGAGAAGATGTTTGCTGCTGGTAAAATTCCCGGTGGATTCAACAAGCGTGAAGGTAAACCGAGTACGCATGCAACGCTAACGGCGCGTTTAATTGATCGACCGATTCGGCCATTGTTCCCTGAAGGCTTTGTTGATGATGTGCAAGTTACTAATATTGTTTTTAGCGCTGACCCCGAAGCAGGTCCAGAGTTAATGGCGATGTTAGGGTCATCATTGGCTTTGGGAATTTCTGATATTCCTTTTGACGGTCCGGTTGCTGGGGTTAAGGTTGCTCGAGTTAACGGTGAATTACAATTAAATTCCCACTCTGACGTCTTACCAGAATCAGATTTGGATTTAACCGTGGCTGGTACTGAAGCGGCCATGAACATGGTTGAAGCCGGGGGTAATGAGATTCCCGAAGCTGAAATTCTAGCCGCTTTACAATTTGGCTTTGAAAAAGTTCAAGAATTATGTCGTTTCGAAAAACAAATTATCGCTGAAGTTGGTCAGGAAAAGATTGATTTCGTAGCGCCTAGTGCACCTGAAGATTTAGTTGCTGAGATTCAAGACAACTATTACTCGGCCATGCGTGAAGCTATTACCACTGAAGATAAGTTACAACGCGATGATAATATTGAAGCCGTCAAAAACCTGGCTCATGATCATTACGCGGCATTGAGTGGTGCTGAAGATGATCCAGCCTTTCTCAATCAGGTTGATGACTTAATGACTGGACTAGAACGTCAAGTTTTGCGGGAGCTCATTATTAAAGATAAGGTTCGTCCTGATGGCCGCCAATTAGATGAGGTACGCCAATTAAGCGCAGAAGTGGGCTTCTTACCGCGTGCGCACGGTTCGGGTCTATTTACCCGTGGACAGACGCAAGTGCTCTCTGCGTTGACGCTAGCGCCTGTAGCAGAGGCTCAAGTGATTGATGGGCTGACACCCGAGTATCACAAGACTTTTGTCCATCATTATAATTTCCCCCAATTCTCCGTTGGCGAGACTGGTCGTTATGGTGCGCCCGGTCGTCGGGAAATTGGTCATGGTGCATTGGGTGAGCGAGCTTTGACACCTGTCATTCCGAGTACAGAAGATTTCCCTTATGCCATTCGTTTAGTTGCCAATGTTCTAGAATCCAATGGTTCTTCTTCACAAGCTAGTATTTGTGCTGGCACTCTCGCATTAATGGATGGTGGCGTACCAATTAAAGCGCCTGTGGCAGGGATTGCAATGGGCTTGGTCAAAGAAGGTAGCGACTATACAATCTTGACAGATATTCAGGGCATTGAAGATCATCTGGGTGATATGGATTTCAAAGTTGCTGGAACAAGTGCCGGAATTACTGCGTTGCAGATGGATATTAAGGCCACTGGTGTGACTGAAACGATTCTAGCTGAAGCATTAGCTCAAGCCAAGCAAGCACGGTTACAAATTCTTGATGTGATTAAGGCAACGTTAGCAACACCACGCCAGTCATTAAGTAAATATGCACCTAAGATCGTACAAATGATGATCGATCCAGCCAAGATCAAAGACGTAATTGGTCGCGGCGGCGAGACGATTAACGAGATTATTGACAAAACTGGTGTTAAAATCGATATAGAGCAAACTGGTGCAGTTGCAATTAGTTCTGATGATGAAGAAGCTATTGAAGCGGCTAAACAAATTATTAGTGATTTAACGCGGGAAATTAAAGTCGGCGAAGTTTACATGGGAACCGTTAATCGAATTGAACCATTTGGTGCTTTCGTTGAACTGGCCAAGGGTAAAAATGCCTTAGTCCATATTTCACAACTGACTGCTGGTCACTTAGATAAGGTTGAGAGTGCGGTTAAGTTAGGCGACCAATTATTAGTTAAGGTTGTCAGCATTGATGGTAAAGGTAGAATCAATGCCTCGCGTAAAGCATTACTTGCAGATGATGATCAAAAATAGTTTGGCGGTGTGGAATTTTACGATAGCATCACAAGTGAAATTCCATATTTTTGCCTAAACACTGAAAAATATACAAGGAGTAAATATGTTACAAAATTTGAAGATTATCCCATTGGGCGGCGTTCGCGAAAATGGGAAAAATATGTATGCCGTTGAAATTGAAGATGAAATTTATATTCTTGATTGCGGTTTAATGTATCCAGAAAACGAATTGTTAGGAATTGACGTTGTTATTCCTGACTTCACTTATTTAAAAGAGAATATTGATAAGATTGTCGGTATCTTCTTAACTCACGGTCACGCCGATGCAATCGGTGCATTACCTTATTTCTTAGCTGAAAATCAGGTGCCAGTCTTTGGCTCCGAATTAACGATTGCTTTAGCTAAAATTACGGTTGCTAATGAGAAGAAGTTACGGCATTTTGATGATTTTCACGTGATCGATGAAAAAACAGCAATTGATTTCAAAAATGCGACGGTGTCATTTTTCAAAACGACCCATTCAATTCCTGGTTCATTAGGCGTTGATTTAAAAACAAGTGCCGGTCATGTTGTTTATACAGGTGACTTTAAGTTTGATCAAGTGGCAACACCTGAATATCAAACAGATTTTGGTCGTTTAGCCGATATTGGTCGCGATCATGTGATGGTCCTGCTTAGTGATTCTTCTAATGCGGAATCACCATACGAAACCAGTAGTGAGCGCGATATTTCTAGTTATATTCTGGAAACATTTAAATATCACGAAGGTCGCATTATCGTGGCGTCTGTCGCCAGCAATATTGTTCGCATCCAACAAATCTTAAATGCAGCCGCGCAAACGGACCGCCGGGTTGTTTTAACTGGTCGGGATTTAGAAAAGATTGTTAAGACAGCAATGAAGTTGAATTACTTAACCTTACCTGCTCCCAATCTTTTGGCCACAACCAAGGAATTACGAGAACTACCACCAGAAAAGACAGTTGTTCTAGAGACTGGTAAAATGGGCGAACCAATTAAATCATTAAGCAAAATGGCGACTAATCGGCATCGTTTATTACACATCAAAGAGGGCGATTTGGTCTTCATTACCACCACACCTTCTCATGCTATGGAAACTAATGTCGCTAAGATGCGTGATATGGTTTATCGTGCAGGTGGTACAGTCAAAGCGATTAGTGATGACTTACATTCATCAGGTCACGCTAACAAATCTAACTTGCAATTAATGTTGAACTTATTGCATCCAGACTATTTAATGCCAATTCAAGGCGAGTATCGTTTACTTGATGCTCATGCGCATATTGCCGAAGAAACTGGCATGCCAGCCGCTCATATCTTTTTGACTAAGATGGGCGATGTTGTTAAGTTTAATAAAGGCGAGTTTCATTTAGGTGCTGCTGTTAACGCCGGTGACACGATGATTGACGGTAGTGGTGTTGGCGACATTGGCAATATTGTGCTTCGTGATCGGCGTTTATTAGCCGATGATGGTATCTTCATCGCAGTCGTTACAATCGATCGGCGCAAGAAGAAAATTGTAGCTAAGCCTAAATTAACGTCACGAGGTTTTGTGTATGTTAAAGCAAATCGCAACTTAATGGCAGAAAGCTCTGACATCGTGGTTAAAGCGATTGAGAACAATTTGGCTAACAAAGAATTTGACTGGAACGATTTGAAACAAGATGTTCGCGAAGACTTGAGTAAATATTTGTTCGAGCAAACCAAACGTCATCCGGTGATTTTACCAGTGATCATGGAAGTTAACCAAAATCGCCATCGTTAAGAAATTTAGAAATAAGTGAAGTGGGGGCAAAAGTTAACTTGAGTTCAATGGTTAACCTAGTTGTTCTATTGACCAGCCTTTTGGTCGAACAGAGGCGGCGTCATTAAGGTATTTGGACCTGAATTTTTGTTCTGCAACAACATAAATAGCACGAATATAAGGAACTGGGATTTTTATTCCGCTTCCTTTATTTTTTTATCGTTGGGGGTGTAGTAGTGAGTCAATATCCGGAATCGATTGCTAACTTAGTTGGTTTAGCAAAAGAGGCGGAACAGCAAAAAAACGTCGCGCAAGCTAAAAAATATTTTCAACGTGCTTTGGAATTGGCCCAGCCTTTTAAGTTGGTGCAAACTTATTTTGACTTTTTGCAGCGGCAGCAAGATTTTAGTGAAGCACGGCAATTGTTGGCGGATTTTGAGCAGACGTTCTTGACCAATGGTGAATTAATTGCTTATTGGCAAAAATTATTTGCGGTTCAGGATTATTTAGTATTTGACCAAAGCCGCCAGCGGTTGTCACGGCAGCATGCTCAATTCTCGACGGCTGAAGAAAAAGTATGGACTGACTTGCAACAAAAACTAGCGACAGTTCAGGTTGCACCAACCAAATTGGCCCAACTGACCGCTAATTTATTACAAGCCGCGACAACAACCACTGGTCAAAATGTGGCCGTGGTTTTAGCACAATTGCAATTATTACCACCGGTTGCTTTCGTTCAAGCGGCTCGCCCGACGCTAATGAGCCCAACCTTAAATCCAGAAGTGCGCGTTAAATTAATTAATGAGATTAGCATGTTATCAGCTGATTATGCGTTAACGTTGAATTGGCGTGGCGCGCTGCGTACTATAAATTCTAGCGACTTAACAGCGATGCAAGAGACACCAGCGTTGGCCGAATTTTCAGCAGAATTAGCGCAATATCAAGTTGAACAACGGCAAGATGAAGTCGCACAACAATTTTCTTTGAGTAATTTATTGACCTATATTTTACTAACTTATCCTTTTTGTGAAGAAGAATTACAACCACACGATATTTGGCGGCAGTTTTTAATTACTGGGCAGATTCCAACCGGGGCTGATGCGGCTGAGATCGCCCAACTGACTTATTGGCAGCAACAAGAATTGAAATTGCTCAATAATTTAAATTCTTAATGATTTTGCGTAGGTTATTCTAGAAATTTCTCAACATTTTTTGAATTCTTGGACTAAAGGTGTTTACAATTTCGCTAACTCTCCGTATAATCATAAAAGGATATTTCTCTAAGGATAAACGTTGGTTTTCTGGTTGGGAAGTAGTATAATTAAACATAAAGGATTTTCAGCTACACATTGTCGGGCTGATTTTTACTTGTGAATATTACAGGAGGTTCATTTTATAATGGCAGAAAAAGAGCATTACGAAAGAACTAAGCCCCATGTAAACATTGGGACAATCGGCCACGTCGATCATGGTAAGACTACATTGACGGCCGCAATTACAAAAGTATTGGCAGCAAAGGGTCTCGCTAAAGCAGAAGATTACGCTGATATCGATGCAGCTCCAGAAGAAAAAGAACGTGGTATCACAATCAACACTGCCCACGTTGAATACGAAACTGAGAAGCGTCATTACGCACATATCGATGCCCCAGGACATGCTGATTACGTCAAGAACATGATCACTGGCGCCGCTCAAATGGATGGTGCTATCTTAGTTGTTGCCGCAACTGATGGCCCTATGCCACAAACTCGTGAGCATATCTTGTTGGCTCGCCAGGTCGGTGTTGACTATCTTGTTGTCTTCTTAAACAAGATTGACTTAGTTGATGACGAAGAATTAATCGACTTAGTTGAAATGGAAGTTCGTGAATTATTATCTGAATACGATTACCCTGGTGACGATATTCCTGTTATCCGTGGTTCAGCATTGAAGGCTCTTCAAGGCGACCCAGAACAAGAAAAGGTTATCATGGAATTGATGGATACTATTGACGAATATATCCCAACTCCAGTACGTGACACTGAGAAGCCATTCTTGATGCCTGTCGAAGACGTCTTCACAATTACTGGTCGTGGTACAGTTGCTTCTGGTCGTATTGACCGTGGTACTGTTAAGATTGGTGACGAAGTTGAAATCATCGGCTTGAAGCCAGAAGTTTTGAAGTCAACTGTTACTGGTTTGGAAATGTTCCGTAAGACACTTGATTTAGGTGAAGCCGGCGATAACGTTGGTGTCCTTCTTCGTGGTGTTAACCGTGATCAAGTAGAACGTGGCCAAGTTCTTGCTAAGCCAGGTTCAATCCAAACTCATAACAAGTTCAAAGGCGAAGTTTATATCTTGTCTAAAGATGAAGGTGGCCGTCATACACCATTCTTCTCAAACTATCGTCCTCAATTCTATTTCCATACGACTGACGTTACTGGTGTCATCGAATTACCAGAAGGTACTGAAATGGTAATGCCTGGCGACCACGTCACTTTCGAAGTTGATTTGATTGCTCCAGTTGCTATTGAAAAGGGTACTAAGTTTACTGTCCGCGAAGGTGGACGTACTGTTGGTGCCGGTCAGGTAACTGAAATCTTAGACTAATTTATTAATCTAGATAATTAAGAGACTAGAACATTTATGTTCTAGTCTTTTTTTATCGACGGAAATTTAATAGATTGTTGTGGCAAAAATAACGGTGTAGCTTTCTAGTTGTGAGAAACGTGTAGACCCTTCTAAGAACTAAAATCGTTATGTCGCGCTTCTTCGTGCCTGCGGGAAATGCGCTGGTGGAACGCTGCGAGTATTGATTTGAGCCAAATCAAAGCCCAATTTGTCTCAAATACAAACTTTCTTGTAAGTGGTAAACCACTAACAAGAATGCCGCGGCTGACCGCGATTTTCCTCCGGCACTGACGAAAGAGCGTTAGTGCAGTTTAATTGCAAATTTGTGCTTCTAAAAATTAGAAGGCAATTCAACCACTCGTTGATTCAGCGCTTGCGCAAAGGTTGCCAGCTTGTCTGCTTAGTGAGGGAAAATAAATACCGCTCAGTGGTGAGATTGTTGTTGCAGCTTTAGCTGTTACAACAAGGCCTGTCTTGGAGACAATTTTGTAAAAATTGGCTTCAAGCAGTGTCCACCACGTTCCAGCGAAAGTATTTATTTTTCCTCACGGTACTCGCAATACTCTGTATGCAACCTTTGCGCAGGCACGGAGAACCACAACATGACAGTTCTAGTTTTTAATGCACTAACTTAACGACGCCTACCACGTTCTATCAACAACTTTAGGAGTACTTGCCAGATAATTTTATGATAATCATTGCGATGTATTCGTTGGCAAACACCTGCTAGCAGTAATATTCTTAATTGTTTTTAACCGCGTAAACAGATATACTTAAACTGGTATTGTAGTACAGTTTATGAACTGTTGTTACATTATTGAACGCATTCTGGTTTGCTATTTTAATCCCATGGATGACAACTTGTTTAGGAAAGTTGGTGATTTTTTTGGCGACGAAGCATGAAGAAATCATTCATTATTTAGAAAATTTGCCAATTGGGCGTAAAGTTTCTGTGCGGGCGATTGCGCGAGATTTAAAAGTCAGCGAAGGCACAGCTTACCGGGCAATTAAATCTGCAGAAATGAATGGGCTAGTGGCGACAATTGAACGGGTCGGCACGGTCCGGATTGAGAAGGATCGGCCGAAAAAGATTGATGAACTATCTTTTGCCGATGTATTAGATGTCATTGATGGACGCGTACTTGGCGGTGCCAATGGACTTGATAAAGAGTTGAACAAGTTTGTCATTGGTGCCATGACTGAAAAGGCAATGATTCCTTATATTTTACCGATGTCGTTAGTGATTGTTGGTAATCGTGACGAAGCTCAAAAAATTGCCTTAACACATGGTGCCGCCGTTTTGATTACTGGTGGTTTTGACGCAACTAAAGAGAACATTGATTTAGCCGATCAGGCAGCGTTGCCTTTGATTAGCACAAATTATGATACGTTTACAGTTGCAAGTTTGATTAACCGTGAGATTTCTAACAAAAACATCAAGCAGGATATTATGACGGTAGCTGATGTTTATGCACCAGTTGATCAAATTCAAGTGTTGCGCCAAACACAAAAAGTTTCGGATTATCAAGCATTACGGCAGGGTACCAATAACACGCGCTTTGCAGTCGTTACAGATAAGGGCCGCCTTGTTGGTGTGGTGACCTTGCAAGATATTAAAGGTTTTTCTGAAGGAACGTTGTTAGACAAAGTCATGGTTAAGAATCCGATTACCGTGACTCGCCACACGTCATTAGCAAATGCAATTCATTTATTGACGTCTAACTCGATTGATTTATTGCCGGTTGTTAATCGTAACTTTGATTTAGTCGGGGTGGTTAATCGGACGAATGTTCAAGCGCTCAATCAACCTTTATCCCACGAACGGACTTGGACGCTACAGTATCAGGTTAGCGAATCAATGTATACCATTGAACACGAACAGCCGGAAACCGACGCTATTTTTCCAGACTGGGGCGTACACATTACCCCACAAATGGCGAATGAAATTGGCGCACTGTCGATTGGTGTTCTGGCAGAATTAATCACCTTAGCAACAACACGCTCATTACGAATTTATCAGCAAAAAGCGAGCATGGTTGATCAAATTGACTTGAGTTATTTCCGGTTAGTACAGATTGATCACGATTTAGAAATTCGCTTAAATGTAGTGAATGAAAATCGCCGCTTGACAACTTTTGATGTCGATATGTTGTCAGATCACACTTTGGTAGCCAAGGCATTGGTGACTTGCCAAATTATTGAGGAGATATAGTTATGGAGACAAATACATCATTTTCAGAGATTGTTGCAAAAATTGTGACGAGTAATAAAATTGTGATTCACCGTCATGCTAACCCAGATCCTGATGCTTTAGGGTCACAAGCTGGTTTAGCGGAAGCAATTAAAAATAGTTTTCCTAATAAACAAGTTCGTCTAGTTGGCAGTTCTGTTGGTGATCTAACTTGGATTAATCAACCTGAAGAAGTACCTGATGATTTCTATGATGATGCCTTAGTGATCGTGACGGATACAGCTGATACACCACGGATCAGTGATGCGCGTTTTGATAAAGGTAATTATTTAATCAAAATTGATCATCATCCCAATGATGATGCCTATGGTGACTTGTATTACGTTAATACAGACGCTTCTAGTTGTTCAGAAATGATTGTTGACTTGATCAATGCCAGTGAGGGCCAATTGAAACTAGATACAGAGGCGGCGCGAGTTTTATATGCGGGTATTATTGGGGATACTGGTCGTTTCTTATACAACGCTACCACGCAGCATACTTTTAATGTGGCTGCTCAATTGGTCGGCTTTGGCTTTGATCATAGTGAAGTTAGTCAAAATCTGAATGAGATTTCCTTGAACCAAGCAAAATTACAATCAGTTGTCTACGATCAGTTGCAATTCGATGGTGACGGCGCTGCCCATATTATGATTACGCTAGACATGTTGCAGAAGCTGGGTGTGGCTGACGACCAAGTTAATTCAGTGGTTTCAACACCAGGACGCTTGCGCGAAGTCTTATTATGGAGTATTTATGTTGAAAAGGAAGATGGCACTTACCGGGTGCACTTCCGTTCTAAGGGACCAATTATTAATGGCATTGCTAAAGCCCATCATGGTGGTGGTCATCCACTTGCAAGTGGTGGCAAAGCTGTTGATCAAACAGAAATTAATCAAATCGTCAGTGAGATGAAGACGGCCGGCGCAGCGTACTCAATGGGCCAATAACCGTCAACGAAAGGAACTTTATGGAAACAACATTTGCATCATTTAATTTAAAAGCATCATTAGTGGCTGGTTTAACGAAAATTCATTTTAAAAAACCAACCCCTGTTCAAGAACAAGTTATTCCCATTTTGATGAACGGTGGCGACGCCATTGTTCAATCGCAAACGGGTAGTGGTAAAACCCATGCTTTTCTGTTGCCGTTTTTCAGTCAATTAAAGGTTAATCAAGATTTACCACAATTGGTGATTACATCACCTAGTCGGGAATTGGCTACGCAAACTTATGAATTGGCGAAGCAATTACTCGAAGCTAGTGAGGAGACCTTCCGCATCCACTTGTATGTTGGTGGTAGTGACAAGGAACGTCAAATCGAAAAGTTGGCGCATCAACAACCAGATATCGTGATTGGGACGCCTGGCCGAATTTTAGATTTAATTTCTAGTTCGGCGTTGCGAGTTGATCAGGTGCGGTTCTTGGTGATCGATGAAGCTGACATGACGTTAGACATGGGCTTCTTGAAAGATGTGGATGCCATTGCCAGCAAAATGCCGGAACAATTGCAGACAGCCGTCTTCTCGGCGACCATTCCTGATAAATTGCAACCATTCTTGCGTAAATACTTGAATTCACCTGAGCAAGTTAAGTTAGCACCAAAATCTGTTATTAATCCTAATGTGCAAAACTGGTTATTTGCCACTAGAGGCAAAAATAAAGCAGATTTAGTCGCGCAATTATTAACGGTGGGGCAACCATATTTGGCGTTGGTTTTTGCAAATACCAAACAGACGGTTGATGAATTAACCGCGAAGTTGAAGGCTAAAGGTTTCAAAGTTGCTAAGATTCACGGGGGGTTACAACCACGTGAACGTAAACGCGTGATGAAGCAAGTTGAAAATTTGGAATATCAATACGTGGTCGCAACTGATCTCGCTGCTCGTGGCATTGACATTCCCGGCGCATCATTAGTGATTAACTATGAAATTCCTAAGGACCTCGAATACTTCATTCATCGTGTTGGTCGGACGGGTCGTAATGGCCTCGACGGAACCGCAATCACATTGTACGGCCCTGATGATGAGCAACAAGTCAACGAAATTGAAGCGTTAGGAATTAAATTCACACCCAAGGCTTTAGTAAACGGACAAATTGTCGACTCATACGATCGGCGGCGGCGGACTAAGCGCCAAGCGACCAAAGATAAGCTTGATCCTAAAATGGTCGGTATGGTTAAGAAACAACAACGTAAACACAAACCTGGTTACCGTAATAAAATTAAAAAAGCCTTGTCTGAGGATCGGCGTGCAAAACGGAAGATTGAAAATCGGCAAGAGTTACGAGCAACACGACGGTCACATAAGCGATGAATGAACAAGAAATTTATTTACCCCAATGGCAAGAGCTTTCTAATCAGCGGCGGCTAGATATTTTTCAACAAATTATTCGTTATTTCGTTCGCCCTCTATGGCCGGTAACTAATATTCGTCCGCTTAAAATGCAGTTTGGTCAAACAACGATCGTTAGTTGCCAAGCTGATTTGAATTATCAGACCTTTATTTTTGTCCCGGGAAATTTAGCAGGGCAGTTTGCTGACGGGGTGAAAGCAATCAGTCCGTTTATGATTGCGCGAACGGCCACAGCAGCCAATTTATTACTTATTGGCGAACTGAACGTCGTCAATGGCGAAGTTAATGGTGATCAAGCTTTATTGAAACCATTTGCCAGTGAGATTGACGCGTTTTTATATCGGCGGCGCAACTCATTAGATCCTTTCGTTAAAGCTAGTCAAACAGAAGCAACTAGTCGGTTAGTCTTCCAAGAAACGAGAGCAGAACATCTGTCGTTGTATGTTCAAAAAGATTGGTCATATGTAGCATTACGACGACAGTTGCGTTCTGTAGGTTGTAACTTGGCAACTAAGAATCAATGGGAATATAGCACGACCGGCGATTTAACACCGTTTGAATTACCAATCAATCAAGATTGGCAAACACCAGATTATTATCAATCTGGCTATGGCGCCGCCTTTACAACGACAAAGAATCAAGAACTATTAAATGATCCGGGCATTGTGAAAGCTAATCCCTTTCAAATTGATACCAGTTCAACCACCGCAGTTTTAAAATCGATTAATACTGATTATGACATAAACTTACCCACAAATTTAACGCCGAACTTTGTTTATCGCCCAGTGATTAATGTTCAACTAGATTAGAGTGCGGAGAAGCAACGGGTTGCTGGTATTAATTTAAGTGGAAAGATTGATGCGTGTTAACGCAGCAAGATTTTCACTTAAATTACTTACCAGCAGTTGCTTCGTAGCACGTTTCAGATAGAGTGCGAAAGCCAACGGGTTGGCGATATGAATTTAAATGGGAAGATCATTGCGTGCCAACGCAAGGAGATTCACACTTAAAATCACTGTCGCCAGTTGTCTTGAGCGCGTTTCAAATCAAAGTGCGGAGAAGCAACGGGTTGATGGTATTAATTTAAACGGGAAGATTGATGTGTGTCAACGCAGCAAGATTCACGCTTAAATTACTTACCATCAGTTGTCTTGAGCACGTTTCAAATTACAGTGCGCAAAGCAACGTATTGCTGGTAGCATGGATTGACTTTAGCGGAAATGTTCACTATAATAACTTTTGACTTGGAATATGTTGTTAGGCGCGTTGTTCAGAGAGGGATTGGTTGGTGTGAGGTCCTCAACGTCACGAAGCAATGCTCTCCATCGATTATTTGAATAAATTAATTAAGTGGTTAACGAATCGCATCGTTGCAATCAAGGTGGTACCGCGCATAAGCGTCCTTGAAATTGCAGCGGTGTTTTTTATTTTCTGCGCGGGTTTCTGTTCAAGAGTGGTTGTGCGAAAACTAGAACTGTTGTGTTGTGATTCTTCGTGCCTCCAGAAAATATGCTGGTGGAACGCTGCGAGCATCGATTTAAGACGATCAGAGATTGTCTTAAATACGAGCTTTGTTGTAAGTGGTAAACCACTAACAACAATATCGCGGCTGACCGCAATTTTCTTCCAGCACTGACGGAAGAGCGTTAGTGTGGCTTAACCGCAAATTTGTGCTTCTAAAAAATTGGTGGTAATTTAACCACTTTGTCAACTCAGTGCTCACGCAAAGGTTGTCCTATTGTCAGATTAGTGGCGGCGAAGAAATACCGCTCAGTGGTGAAATTCTTGTTGCAGCTTTAGCTGTTACAAGAAGGTTCGTCTTGAAGACAATCTTTGATTGGCTTCAAGCGATGCCCACCACGTTCCAGCGATACGTATTTCTTCGCCGCCACGACAACGCACCAAATTTCATCCGCAACGTTTGCACAAGCGCGAAGAACCACTATTAAAGATTATTTGCGAGGAGAAGATTACATGAAAAAATTATCAAGTGCTGAATTTCGGCAAATGTTTCTCGACTTTTTTAAATCAAAGGGCCACGATGTCGAGCCGAGTGCGTCATTAATTCCCAAGGATGACCCAACGCTGCTTTGGATTAATTCTGGCGTTGCCACGTTGAAGAAGTATTTCGATGGCACGGTTGTTCCTAAGAATCCGCGGATTACGAATGCCCAAAAGAGTATCCGCACCAACGATATTGAGAACGTCGGCAAAACTGCCCGCCATCATACTTTCTTTGAAATGTTGGGCAACTTTTCTGTCGGGGATTATTTCAAGGAGGATGCAATTCCTTGGGCGTGGGAATTATTAACGTCACCTGAATGGTTGGAGATGGCTCCAGAACGATTATTTGTGACAGTTTATCCTAAAGATACTGAAGCTTATCGGATTTGGCATGAAGTGGTTGGCTTGCCAGAGGATCATATTATTAAAGTTGAAGATAACTTCTGGGACATTGGCGAGGGTCCTAGTGGTCCAGATTCAGAAATTTTCTATGACCGTGGGCAAGAGTTTAACAGCGTTGCTGACGATGATCCGGAGAATTATCCCGGTGGTGAGAATGAACGCTATCTAGAAATCTGGAATATTGTCTTCTCTGAATTTAATCATTTACCAGATGGACGTTACGTTGAACAACCTCATAAAAACATTGATACGGGTATGGGTTTGGAACGAGTGGTTTCAATCATTCAAAATGCACCAACTAACTTTGAGACTGATTTGTTTTTACCGTTAATTCATCAAACGGAAGCAATTAGTGGTCAATTCAAATACGGTCAAGATAAGAAAATCGATGTCGCCTTTAAGATCATTGCCGATCACGCACGAGCGGTTAGTTTTGCAATTGGTGATGGTGCCTTGCCTTCAAATGAAGGCCGTGGTTATGTATTGCGGCGGTTAATTCGGCGGGCTGTTTTGAACGGCCGTCGGTTGGGCATCAATCAATCATTCTTGTATCAACTAGTTCCAGTTGTTGGTGAAATTATGGATAGCTATTATCCAGAAGTAACCGCTCAAAAGACGTTCATTGCTAAAATTATTAAGTCTGAAGAAGAACGTTTTAGTGAAACATTAACTGATGGATTAGCCTTATTAAATGATTTGATTGCGAAGCAAAAAGCTGCCGGTGCAACCGTCATTGGTGGCCGTGACGCCTTCAAGCTGTTTGATACTTACGGATTCCCAATCGAGTTAACAGTTGAATACGCTGCTGACGAAGGGTTGACGGTTAACCAAGCAGAATTTGATGAAGCGATGAAAGAACAAAAAGATCGCGCGCGGGCTGCTCGTGGTAATCGTCAATCAATGGGCTCACAAGATGAAACTTTGATGGATATCAAAGTTGAAAGTCAGTTTGATGGTTACGATCATCTAATGATAGATGACGCCAAATTAGTTGTGGCGATTGCTGCTGATCAAGAAGTTCAAACTGTTGCTAAGGGGACTGCTGGGTTGATTTTTGACCGGACACCATTTTATGCAGAAATGGGCGGCCAAGTTGCTGATCAAGGTGTGATTTTGAACCAGGCCGGCGAACAGGTAGCGGTTGTTAAAGATGTCCAACATGCACCTAATGGGCAAAATATTCATACCGTTGAAGTTAGTCAAACATTAACGGTTGGTGCAACTTATCAACTTCAAGTTAATGAAACCTTCCGCAAAAAAGTCCGTCGTAATCACACGGCAACACATTTGTTGGATCAAGCCTTACGCGATGTTTTAGGCGAACATACTCACCAAGCCGGCTCACTAGTCGAACCAACTTATTTACGCTTTGATTTCAACAATGTTGGTCAAGTAACGCGCGAACAATTAGATCAAGTTGAAAAGATTGTCAACGAGAAGATCTGGGCAGAAATTCCGGTTATAACCACAGAAATGCCCCTTGAAGAGGCCAAGAAGCTAGGTGCTATTGCCTTATTTAGCGAAAAATATGGTGATCGCGTTCGTGTTGTTCAAGCCGGTGATTATTCAATGGAACTTTGCGGTGGGACGCATGTTAAGAACACGGCAGAAATCGGGTTGTTTAAAATTACGTCAGAATCAGGCACTGCTGCCGGAATTCGCCGGATTGAAGCAGTGACCGCTCAAGAAGCCTTTGAATATTTGAACAACGAAGATAAGATGCTACATGATTTAGCAGCTGAGTTGAAAGTGACCCAGTTAAAAGAATTACCTAATAAGGCTGAGCACTTACAACAAGAATTGAAAGATACGCAACGCGACTTACAGAATCTTAAAGCAAAGGCGGCCCAAGCTCAGGCTAATGATGCATTGCAAACGGAAACAGTTGACGCTTGGCAATTAACGAGTGCTATTGTGCCGAATGTATCCATGAACGAATTGCGACAATTAGCTGATCATTGGCGCGATAAACCAGCTGGCGATATCTTGATTTTAGGAACCGCACAAAATGGCAAAGCTAATTTATTAGTAGCAACCACACCAGATGCTGTTAAACGCGGTGCTAAGGCCGGAGACCTCATCAAAAACATCGCCCCAGTAATTGGCGGCGGTGGCGGCGGCCGCCCCGATATGGCCCAAGCAGGCGGTAAATTAGCAGATAAATTACCAGCCGCCTTAGCACAAGCCAAGAAATATTTAACAGAATAGAGTGCGGAGAAGCAATGGGTTGCTGGTATTAATTTAAGTGGAAAGATTGATGCGTGTTAACGCAGCAAGATTTTCACTTAAATTACTTACCAGCAGTTGCTTCGTAGCACGTTTCAATAAAATAGAAGCACCTTAGAAATAAAAACAGAAAATCCCCGTCAAGATTTGTAAATTACCACAAATTCTGACGGGGATTTTTTTGGACTACTGTTCTTAATAATGTTTAGCCAATTAAAGTTATATTGGCAACCCGTTGTTCTCCATACACTATTCTTGATCAAGCGAGATAATCTCATCATACTTTGCTTTCATTTCGTTGCTTAAATGGTGACTCACTTCTAAAAGTGTCAAATCTTTGTCTGCGAGTAATGCATCATCTATTTCGATTGCAGTTGCGGCGTCAAGAGCCGATAGTCCTTCGTCAATTAAGGCAATCGGTTTTGGCCGGTAGAAGAATCTTGCCAATGCTAGGCGTTGCTTTTGACCGCCGGAAAGGTTTTGACCATTTTCGGCAATAACTTGGGTATTCGTCGTTGTGAAATCGATTTTTGCCTTGTCGAGCGAACTCTGAAGGTTTGTTGGTGACAGCTTCTGATCCCACAAAGAAATATTATTCGCAATTGTGTCGTTAAATAAATAAACATTTTGATCAACATATTACAGTAAGCTCACTAATTTATTTTGATTTAACTGTTTGAGTTCAATGTCGTCAATCAAGACTTGTCCGGTGTAGTCTGTAATCTGACCACTTAGAATTTTGAGTAAGGTACTCTTGCCCACACCGCTTTTGCCGACGAGCGCGTATTTACCGCCTTTGTTGAGTTTTAGGTTGAAATGATTGAAGATGTTATTCCCGTCAATTGTATAATTCAGATTCTTAATTGTAAGTGAATGATTAAAAGTTGCCTCAATATTGCCGTTAACCTGATCATCTGCTAAAACATCAGGCTGGATTTTTTCGAAAAGCGGCTTTGTTGCTTTTATTTGGACAAATTCATTACTAAAGCTTGAGAGTGAATTAAAAATAGTGGCGGCAATATTACCAGTTGAGCTAATTGCACCCAAGGGAATTCTAGCAGTAATGGCTAAAATACTGGTCACAATATCAACCATAACCTGACAGAAAATACTTAAACCACCGATGGTATTAGTTGTTCGGGCGTTGGTTTTGGTGTAATCAACTTTAATCCGAGCATAATTTTGTGCGGCCTGCGTAACTAATCTTCGGTAGATTGGTAATCGATTAAAATTAAAAAACACATCGAAACCGTTTAAATAATTTGTCAAATGGTTAGAGAGTTTAGCATTGCCGTCAGAAAGATCTTTGGTTGCTTGCGACATTGGGCGCGCCAGCCTATTTGGTAGCAGCATCATGAGGAGTGACAGGATAATAATAACCGGTAAGAAGAGCCAATGATAAATGGTTAAGGCAACTGTTGCGAAGATAATGAGCACACCATGTGAGATTAACGAAAATAATTTCCTAAGCGAATTTGCTTCGATGTTACCTGCATCATTGATGTATTCTGACAGGTATTCGCCAGTCGTTGTTTTGTGGAAATTTGAGTATGATTTTTGAGTAATCTGTGCAGAAATTGTCATGCGAATATCAACCATTATCTTTTGAATGAATTTTTCTAGAAAAACGGTTTGGAAATAATCACTGATTAATAAAATAGCCCAAATGCTTAAATTGATGACGATCCAAAAGAGCAATTGTCTCATGTTCTTTGAAAAAATTGCATTTGTTGAAAATGTTAATAGCACAGATGTGAGTGTTGATAGTGCCGCATTAATAATCAACCACGCGACATTAATGAGTAACAAATAGGGATGTTTTTTTAATAATTTTGACATGAGTTAACCTCTTTGTTTTTTAAGGAATTGAAATGATCTATGACCAATCTTATTTCTTCGCCTTGTTGTGTCTTGTTATCTAATAAGTTACTTGAATGTGAATTGATAAAGATTTTCAGAACTCGAAGTTTCTCTTCTAGTTCACAGATGGTTATTTTTGAAACATTATTTTCTTTGAAAATTATGAAAGAATCGATTAATCCAAGAAGACCGTTTTTGTAGAACCAATTCTTGGGAAAATTTTTATCTATGCTGTTAATCATTTTTTTGAATTGTGTTTTGCTGATAATTTGTATTCCAAAGTCGTTTAATATTAAAAGTATTCGTAACAATCCGGCTGTAAAGTCAACATATGGAGAGGCAGTTTTACCGTCAATTAAGACTAAGCATTCATTTAGTGACTCATAAAGGTTATCCTGGCATATGTTTTGTGCATAAATATTAGCGGCTTTTAAAAATCCGTTTATTCTCGTTATCTTGTAAAGATATAATGAAATGATTGAATATGAAATTTTAGTTTGAGACTGTGACTCTTGTTTACAAGTTTGTTCTATTTGAGTATTGAGATTTATGAAGTTTTTGTTTTTTGCTAGTCGAACAAATAAATCTAGTGAATGATTAATAATATTCTTTTTAGGATTTTCTAAGCGTAAAAGTGCTGCGGTGATTGGATCATCAATGTGGTAATTGAATTCATCTTCCGAACGTATAGGAAATGATAAGTTAATCTTGCTATGATTTTTCCAATTATATGAAGAGTATGTTTCAGGTATTCTGTTTGCCAGTAAATCTAGTGAAGACTCAGTACCATCAATCAGGCTGCTCACAACGAGAAAAAGGTCTTTTGGTAAATGATATTGTCTGCAAAATTCCTTGAATAGATTGATTGAAGTTTGTCCACTATCATCTTGAGTTAACATGTAGTTTGCACTTGAAATCATATCCATTATGATATAACCAAGTTTTTGACTTTCTTTACCAAGCTCACTCAGATAAATATAATTGGAATTGGTCGTTAATCCTGCTTTTGTTTCTGCTTGGCCTAGCCAATGTTCATTAAAATAGTTTGCATCTTCAAGATCAATACAAACAACCCTCGTGGGCGTTATGATGAAGTTAGACGTGTTTATATCATTTATTCTTATATTCTTGTCATGGATTTTTTGAACGCACTGCAATAATAATTTAATCTCTTTGACGATGATTTTATATTCGTGTGCAATGTTAGAGTTATTCTGTTTCTGAATGAACGCAATGTTATGAATACTGATGAACTTTTTTAATGTCATACCATCAATATAATCTTCGACTAGATAAAAGTTTTCCCAATCAACAAAAGAATCAATGAGTATAGGTACTACTTTTGTTTCATTTAGCACTTGTAAAAAGTTTGCCTCACGTTTTCTGCAGTTAATAGCTGTGTTTAGAGTATCAATACCAGTGAATGCCCTTGCTTCTTTAATGATCACTGGATAATTTAATTTGTTTATAGCCTTATAAGTCCCACCATAATTAGAAAAGCGTCGGGCAGAAACATTTAAGTAAGTTTCAAGCAGCTTTGATTTTACGTTAGTTGTTTTATTTTCTGGAAGAATATCATGTATAAAATTTGGTACCTGATAGAATGGGAGTCGATTATCGGCTAACACTTTTCCATTTGGACCAGATATCAATCCATCGGTACGCGTTATTGAACCATAACGATAGTACATCACTCTGCTGTCTAAATATCTGCAGTCTGACAGAATATATGGACCATTCTCATTCTTTAATTGTGTATATAATGATCTAATTGTTGCGATAAATTGATTCTCATCTTGTGGATAAATTGTGACAAATTTTCCGGAACTTGCACGATCAACTACTTTTGATAATAAAAATGTTAGATCATTTTCAGATTTAATAAATTCCCGGATTTACAATTCAAGTGCAACACCAAATAACTATACCAAAAGTATACAAATAGGTCATGGAGACCTACACTTAAAGTGACTAAACTCAAGAAAGGACAACTCCATGACCCAACATAAGAATACCACCATTAA
>NZ_RHOX01000024.1 GCF_003946695.1 Lapidilactobacillus bayanensis
TCGTTAATGTTTCTTTGTTCATTACATCTCTGCAATAAACCCTACATATTCTCGAAACTTTGTTCAGTTTTCAAAGGCCTACTTGTTGCAACAGCAACTCAATTAGTATAGCATGTTGTCTTTTTTCATGTCAACAACTTTTTTCAAAACGTTTTGTTTGAATGTTGAATTAACAATAAAGATAACGCTTCATAATTATTTGCCGTTCACAACTTAAACTATCTTATCAATTTGACTTTAGTACGTCAACAAGAAATTTAAAAAAACTAACCAAAAAAAGATAATGCTTCGGAAATCCACTGTTCTTTAACATTTGAAATTGCCTTAAAACCGGTGGTTGTGTGCTGACTCGTCCAGAAAAACTTTTTACTGTGATAAAAATTATCTGTTGGAGAATTGTCCATCAACGCTCGAAGTGACAAACTAATCTTCTGAGAATATTCATCAATATCTAATACAAGTACCTTGACCACATCGCCGACGTGAACAACCTCGTGTAAATCCTCAACATAGCCGGCTGAACATTCAGAAATATGGACGAGGCCCTGTGTTTGATCATCTAATAAAATAAAAACGCCATAAGGCTGAATGCCAGTTACTTGTCCAACCAGTACATCACCAATTCGATAATTCACGCTGTTCACCTCTTAATTCTGGATACTTTATATTCTAGCAGTAAATTCAACGAAGATAAAGAAAAAATACTTAATCAGACGAGCACTCACAATAATAGTCGAATATTACCGAAATCTATGTTAAAGTTATTGCGCTGAGTCATCTGATCACATATTTAGGAAGTGGATATTTTGAATCACAAGTATGATCTATTAATTATTGGCGGCGGTCCAGTTGGCCTTTTTGCCGCACATTTTGCTGGCATGCGTAATGCAGACGTTGCAATCGTCGAAAGTTTACCTCAATTAGGTGGTCAAGTTGCAGCATTGTTTCCCGAGAAGAACATTTATGACCTAGGTGGTATCCCTAGTATTAAAGCAAAAGACTTAATTCAACAACAACTCGTTCAACTAAATGCCTTTGCGCCAAAAGTGTTTCTCAACACATCCGTTACTGATATTGCAAGTGACGATAATCATGACTTCGTTGTGACCACAACTAACGAAGAGATTCATGCTAAAGCAATTATTATTGCGGTTGGTAATGGTGCCTTTGCGCCTAGAAAACTAGCTTTCGATTATGATCAACAATTGGAACGTAACGGAATGATCAATTACTTCATCACTGAACTTGACCAATATCGTGATAAAAACATTGCGATTGCTGGTGGTGGTGATTCTGCGATTGATTGTGCTCTTGCTCTCGAGTCAATTGCTAAAAGTGTGACGATTATTCATCGCCGCGATCAATTCCGCGCCCTTGAATCTAGCGTTGCTAAAATGAACGCTTCAACTATTCGTGTCAAAACACCCTATCTGTTAAATGATTTACACGAAAAAGGCCAACAACTCCAAATTGATTTAAAAAAAGTTAAGACAACCGGTATTGAAACGATGATGGTTGATAAGTTAATTGTGAACTACGGTTTTACCGCAGACAGTCGGATTTTACGAAAATGGGATCTTGAACTTAACGGGGTTAAAGTCAAAGTAAACACACGCATGGAAACAAGTCGTCCTAAAGTTTATGCGATTGGCGACGCCGCCGACTACCCTGGTAAAATGAACTTAATTGCAACCGGTTATGGCGAAGCACCTATCGCCGTTACCACGGCTTTAGAAACAATTTACCCAGAAAAAGTACAGCCTTTGCACAGTACCAGTCTCTTCAATTAGCTTTGACGTTAATCCGTACTAACTAATTCAGTTCTTGAAAGGAGCTTCATCATGATTGGCAACCATGAAATGCTATTTAACCACGTTATTGAATTATTGAAAAAGCGTGGCGTTACTGTTGACGATATCGCCGACTTAGTTATTTTTCTGCAAAAGGACTACATTCGGGGTCTAACCCACGCAGATGCTGCTGAGAGTGTGCGAATTGTTCTGCAAAAGCGCGAGGTCCAGAATGCAATAATGACCGGCATCCAACTAGATGAGCTGGCAGAGAAGCATCAATTAGATCACCCACTTCAAGAAATCTTGGAAAACGATGAAGGCCTGTATGGCATTGATGAAATTATGGCCTTGTCGATTGTCAATGTCTACGGTTCGATTGGCTTTACGAATTACGGTTACATCGACAAAGTTAAACCGGGCATTCTCAAGGTGTTAAACGCACATGAACCAGGGATCATTCATACTTTTCTTGATGATCTCGTAGGTGCAACAGCTGCTGCAGCGGCTAGTCGTCTAGCCCATCAACATCCCGAGCTTGAAGACGATCAAGACATTTACACCGATTAAATTAAGTAACTTTTTAAAAGCTACTTTTTGAAATACCTTGATAAAAATCACAGCAAATTAAAAAACGTCCCCCATGAATTCTTCAATGAGAATTTGTCGGGGACGTTTTTTAGTGATCAGCCTGTAATAATTTCAGTGAGCGACGCGCCTTTAACCAGCCCATCAACATCATGAGTTCAAACAAAACAAAGGCCAGTATGAAACAATGCATAAAGAATTCTTCTGGCAGAACTAAGATAATCGGATCTTTCGCCGGATCAAATAGCCAATCTTGATTGCGGAAGAAAATTTCATGAAAGGTGATGAAGAACTGATTGAAGTTCAGTGCGGCGATTCCTGCTAAAATTAACGGAATCACGAACCCAATTTGAGCGGGATGAAGCAGGCGATATTCTTGGCGTTGTTTCTTCAAACGTCGTAAAAAGCGAACGGCGAATGGTGCAGTTATCAGTAAAATAACCCATGCTAAAATAAAAAGTTTTTTTACGTCAGCAAAATGAAGCGCGCCACTTTTAGAAACGGGAAAGTCAGCCAACTGTAGTGTACTAATCCACGGTAATTGTAAATAGGCCATTAATTGCACGAAGTTATGATAAAGCGCCCCAGCAGAAATCGGCCATAAGCGGCGCACTTGATAAATTTGAGCATCAACTGGAAATAACAAATAACTGCATAACAACGTCAGCACCACGGCCAAACTAATGCAAAAAAATGTTACTGCCAGCCAATTAATACCATCTTTGAGATCTGCTTTCATCAAACTTCCCACTCATCCAATGACTTAATCTGATAAGTTGGTTGAATTTCCTTTTCCGCAACCACTTCTGGCTTGCTAATGCCAGTGTAAACTAATAGTGAGTCGACACCAGCGTTAATTCCTGCACGAATGTCAGTTTCGTAATTATCGCCCACCATAATTGCGTTCTCTGCTTCTTGGCCTAAAACTGCCAATGCGGCATTGACAATGATAGCTTCAGGCTTACCAATGTAGGTGGCGCGTTGTTGTGTCGCATGTTCAACTAATGAAATAACCGAGCCAGCACCTGGAACTAAGCCCCGTTCATTAGGCAAATTCGTATCGGCATTTGTTCCAATGAACGTTGAACCAGCACGCACTGCTAGTGTTGCGACTTCAAACTTGTGATAAGTGACATCATAATCCAAGCCAACCACCGTATAGTCAGGATTTTGTTCTGCTAATACCATCCCTGCGCCTAATAAGGCACTGACCAAGCCAATTTCGCCAATAATATAAACAGTCTTGCCAGAAACGTCACCATGGTTTTTTGCCTTTAAGTAACTGACTGTTGCTAACGACGGTGTGTAAATTTGTTCGGCCTGCACATGAATGTCGTGATTGCGACTGAGGTTTTCAACTACTGCGGCTGGTGTTTTAGTCGTATTATTCGTTAAAAAAAGAAACGGAATATGCTTGGCTTGTAATCGCTCGACAAACCGTTTAGCCGCGGGAATACGATCACTCCCACGATAAATCGTGCCATCGAGATCAATTAAATAAGCGGAATAAGATTTCAAAATATCAACGCTCCAATATTAAAATTAACTATTTTTCAAAAGTTCCAATTCTGATTGTCCAAACTAGTCCTCTAACTGGCGAATGTGAAATTCATGAGCCGGCCGTTTAGACACTGTTGGCGTCACTTTAGTTGTAGATTGATGGTTATTCTTGGCAACGTTTGATTGTCGTTGTTTGGTTGTTTTAGTTTTTGACTGATTACGATTTGCATGTTTTACAGGCGCGTCAGTTAGCGAATGCATGGTAAAATTATCATGGTGCGTTTGCTTATTTTGCGACACGGTTAACTTTTCTGAGCGGTGTTGTTTAGACGCACCAAAATTTTTATGATGATTTGCTTTTGAAACGTCATTTTTACCGGCTGAGCGCAAATCTGTCGTCGATTTAGTACTGGTACGAGCTGATTTTCCAGTCGCTTGTTGTTTAGTACGTGGACTCGATTTTGTTTTTTGCTTCGTATTTTGTTTAGTGTCTTCAGTCTGTTTAACTTTCGTTTTGCTATTACCATTTCGCTGCTTGGACTGGCGATTCGTATTATTGTGGTGTGCTGTGTAATTCGTCTTGACAGTTTCAACCTTTTCCAAGACAAAAAACGCACAACCAAAATTACAAAACTCAGCAATGTAATCTTGCAGTGTGACAATATTCTGATCGCGATTGGCAGAATGGTTGCGTTCATTGTAAAAGCCGCGTAGCCGCAGCTGTTCGAAGCCCCAATCGCCGACCACATAATCGTACTTGTTCAAAATTGATTCGAATCGTTGGCCTAAACGCTCGGCGTCAAAACCATCACGATATTGGTAGACCAGTCGATATTGAAAATTACCGACCAAAATATTTTCGGCATCCTTAACTTTAACAGATACCCCGCGATACTCTGGTTCGTCGGTATCTGAATCTTTTTGTGGTTTGATATCCGCTAGCATTGTTGCATCATCTGCGGTATCATCATGCCTAATATTAAATACACCTGGCTCGACTTTGATGGTCGTTACCGAATCGTCTTCTGGTGTGATTAAACTTGTTGCCATGTCTTAACTCCTTAGCAAAAAAATGACAATTAGCCGATGTGGTTAGCCCGTAAAATTTCCTTCACATCATCGGCAATCTTGCCTTCTGGTTTCTCCCACTCTATCCATTCAGTGAAATCTTCGGCAGGCATTGTATAATGAGAGTTGATATACTTTTCATAATCTTGAACAGCGTTAGAATGAGGAATGTTCAATTGCAAAATACGCACTTCTTTAATAAAGCCACGCACAGCAGCTAATTCGGCACGCCCATTCATAAACATATTGGCAATTTCGTAATACTGACTGCCATCGTTACGCGTTATAATTTCAATTAAATCTAACGTTTGATACTTTTCAGCCATCATATACCTCCAAAACATAATAAGTGTAACATTTTTACAGAAATGTTGAAAACCAAATCGTATGAGTCTGATAAAAGACATGATGTGGGGCTCTTCCTGGCTGCAAAAATGGCACGCTGCGCGGTGATGAAAGAATATTTAGCGCTTGAAGCTAGTGTGCTAAATGATAGAACTGTTATTTTACATTTCTTCGCGCTTGCGCAAAGGTTGCGTATGGAACGTACGGGGTATCGTGGCGGCGAAGAAATACTTTGCGCTGGAACGTAGTGGGCGTCGATTTGAGACGATTGAAAGGCAATCGTCTCAAATGCGAGCCTTAATATAAGCAATAAATTGCCAACATTAATGTCACTACTGAGCGGTATTTCTTCGCCGCCACTAAACTAGCGAGCGGGCAACCCTTGCGCAAGCGCTGAATTCACGAGTGGTTGAATACCTTCAAATTTTTAGAAGCACAAATTTTCTGTTAAATCACACCATAACATCTTTTTCATCAGTGCCGGAGGAAAATCGCGGTCAGCCGCGGAATTCTTGTTGGTGGTTTACCACTTACAAGAAAGCTTGAGTTTGAGACGAATTGGTTTTTATTCGGCTCAAACCAATGCTCGCAGCGTTCCACCAGCGTATTTTCTGTAGGCGCGGAGAACCACGAGACAACAGGTCTAGGATTTCGTATTTCCCGTAGGCACGGAGAACAGCAACATAACAGTTCTAGGGCTGACCACTCTTCCGCAGAAATAAAGAATAGTAACCTAACACTCTGAACCTCTTAACACACAGTCTCTCAAAGAAAGTAGGCTTTCCATTGCAGCGATTTTCGTTTAAAAAAATAAGTCTCGTCTTCGCACTTTGGTGGTTGGCCTGTGGCTTCACAGTCATTGGCCACCGCGGCGATCCGATTAAGCAACCTGAAGAAACGATTGCCAGTTTTAACCAAGCTTTTAGCGAAGGTGCTAATTATGTAGAACTTGACTTGCACGTCTCGCAAGACAATGTGCTGGTTGTTTCCCATGATCGTAACTTACAGCGAATTACAGGACACAATAATATTGTCTCGCAAACCCCGTGGGCCACGATCAAAACATTTAAGCAAGCTAATGGTGAGCCTATGCATTCATTGGCTGATATTTTCACCTACTATCAGAATAAACCTAATACTAAGTTTCTGATTGAAACGAAGAAAACCAAAAAGGGTAATCCGCAAAACATGGAGTCATTAGCTGCAGCCTTGATCAATCAATATCATATGACTTCACGCGTCATGTTTCATTCTTTCTCACTTGCTAGTCTGCAAACGTTAAAAACACTGTTGCCAACTGTTCCGCGAATTTTTATCGCCGGAAGTTTGAAACGAATTAATTTTGAAACTTTTGCAACGTCCACTGGCGTGAATATTTCTTCAGAACTCGTCAACGCGCAAATCATTAAGCAGCTGCACGCCGCCAACCAGAAAGTTTATGTTTGGGATCATATGAATGAAAACGCCGACCGCTGGAATTGGCTCGTTAATTTGCCAATTGATGGCGTTGTTACCAACTATCCAGCTACTGGTAAACAATATCAGGACGCCAAAACTCAAGCAACAACCAAAAAGGTTTCATTTGACGCCACTTTATTAAGTAACACCGCCGCAATTAGCTACGAGAATCCTTATAATCTTACTTTGAAAAAAACAACGGTTCAACCATTAGCCACATATCACGTCACTCAACTCGTTTGGAGTAAAGGCCACGCTTATTATCAAATTGGCACCAATCGTTTCATTGAAGCAACCGGTGTGAATCGTAATGAAGATTTCACCCGAGCTGAGCCCTACTTGAATCAAACACTACAATTACGGACTGATTTAACTCAAGCGCAATTTTATAATCAGCCTTATGCACCGCAATCGTTGGCTCATCGTTTGCTACCAGGACAACGCGCTCACATCGAAGCCGTCCAAATTTTAAACGACAACTTGTGGCTGCAGACCAAAAAAGGTTGGTTAAAAGGGAGTGATGTCCTAATTGACTTTGACCAAAACAGTGCGAATTGGCGAGCCTATCAACACTTAACTCCTCACCAAAAATTAGCTCTAGTCGCCATTAAATCGTCCAAAATTTTGCAACTTAACACGAAAAAACAAAATAAGTGGCAAATGTTAGCCTATTTCCATTATAATCAAGTTATTATGAAATCAATTTTATAGTGAGGTGCCAGCTAATGAACGACTGGGATGATCAAGACGAACCCAGTGAAATCGACCACGAACAATTAATTAAGACGGTTAAAGCCACCTTACCTAATGACGAGATTACGGAGTCGATTTCTTCATTTTTCAAAATGTTAGGTGACCCGACGCGGGCTAAAATCTTATATGCCCTATTCGAGTCTGAATTACGCGTCTATGATATTGTCGCGATTCTGGGACTATCACAATCTAGTGTCTCCCATCAATTACGGTTATTAAAGCAAGCTAAGTTGGTTAAAAACCGCAAAGCCGGCAAGGAAGTTTACTATTCCTTAGCAGACGACCACGTGATGACCATCTTCAAGAGCGGTATCGCGCACATTAATGAGTAATAAACCCAAGAAAAGAGGAATTATATGATTGATTGGCAAGCAGAAGTAGAGAAGCGCCAAGATGACTTATTGGCAGACTTAGAAGCTATTCTTCGCATCGACAGTGAACGTGATGTGGCACATGCCACCAAAGATTATCCATTAGGTGCAGGCCCAGCCGAGGCTTTAACGCAAATGTTGACCATTGCGCAACGTGATGGCTTCACCACCAAGAATGTAGAAAATGTTGCCGGCCGAATTGAATTTGGCGCAGGTGACGAAATACTAGGCATTTTAGCACACATGGACGTTGTGCCGGCTGGCGACGGTTGGCAGACGAAGCCATTCGAACCAACAATTGTCGATGGTCATTTGATTGCGCGCGGCAGTGCCGATGACAAAGGTCCAGCAATGGCGGCTTATTATGCTCTGAAAATTATTAAAGAATTAGGATTGCCTGTTTCTAAAACGGTTCATTATATTTTTGGTACTGATGAAGAAAGCGAATGGGTCGGCATTGAGCGTTACCTAGAAGTTGAACCAACCCCAGACTTTGGATTCTCGCCGGACGCCGAATTTCCAATTATCAACGGCGAAAAAGGTATTGCTGACTTCAAGATTAATTTCAAATCAGAATTATCGACCGTTGGTGAAATCCGTTTAATGAACTTCACTAGTGGTCTGCGCGACAACATGGTACCACAAACGGCAACGGCAACAGTCGAAGGTCATCAATTGGACCAATTAAGTGATCAATTCGTTGCTTTCGCTGCTGAAAATGGTTTAGTCGCTGATGTACAAGTGGCGGATCACCAAACTGTTTTTAACTTAACTGGTAAAGGCGCTCACGCACTTGAACCTCGTGCCGGCGTTAATGCCGCTACTTACTTGGCTACTTTCTTAACTGACTTGCCATTAGATTCTGCTGGTCACGAATACGTTACCGTCATTAAAGATCACTTCCATTTAGATTCACGTGGTGCTAACTTAGGCATTGAATATACCGACGACTTAATGGGCGAATTAACAGCCAGCCCCGATATTTTCCGTTACGATGTTGAAAACGGCGGTCACGTCATCTTAAATGTTCGTTTCCCTCAAGGTATTACAGCCGAAGTGATCAATGCGAATATCGCTAAAACCATTGACCATGCCAACATCAACAGCGAAGTTTATGGTCGTGTGGAAACACCACATTATGTCCCAGCTGATGATCCATTGGTCAAGACATTATTAAGTGTTTACGAAAAGCAAACCGGTGAGAAAGGTCACGAACAAATCATCGGTGGTGGTACTTATGGCCGAATTCTAGATCGCGGTGTTGCCTTCGGAGCACAATTCCCAGGTCAACCAAATGTCATGCACCAAGCTAACGAGTACATGCCAATTGCTGATATCCTACGCGCAACGGCTATCTACGCCGAAGCAATTTACGAATTAGTAAAGTAATTAAAGACAATAAAAAGGTTAGGAGCAATCCTAGCCTTTTTGTGTGATTAAAAATATTAATTTAGTATTTACTCCGCAATTCTTTGCGCTTGCGCAAAGGTTGCTTATGGAACGTGGTGGACTCGCTTAATTAGGATAGCGGCAACTAAAACTGTTTTGTTGTGGTTCTTCGCACTTGCGCAAAGGTTGTTTATGAAGCGTGCGGATACCGTGAGGGAAAATAAATACTTTCGCTGGAACGTGGTGGACACTGCTTGAAGCCAATTTTTACAAAATTGTCTCCAAGACAGGTCTTGTAGTAACAGCTAAAGCTGCAACTACAATCTCACCACTGAGCGGTATTTATTTTCCCTCACTAGACAAACGAACGGGCAACCTTTGCGCAAGCGCTGAATTAACGTGTAGTTGGGCCGCTTCTAATTTTTAGAAGCACAAATTTGCAGTTAAATCGCACTAACACACTTCAGTCAGTGCCGGAGGGAAATCGCGGTCAGCTGTGAAATTCTCGTTAGCGATTTATCGCTTACAAGAAGGCCGAGCTTTAAGACAATCGTAGATTGGCTTAAAGTCGAGCCCACAGCGTTCCACCAGCGTATTTTCCGTAGGCACGAAGAACTGCGACATAACGGTTCTAGGACTTCGCACTTATAACAAGGCTTGTATTTCAAACTATAAACAATCATCTATCCGTATCTATTTTGCAGCCCAGAGTAATTCAAACGTTTCGCAAACAATCAGGTCTGTCTCGAAGAAATGATGATTAGCCGCTTCTGCTTCTTCACTAAAGAACTCCCAGTGTACTTCACGCCAATAATCGAGGCTTAAGTCGCCCTCACCCTCTAATTTTGCATGCTCAGCTGTTACGTCGGCAAAGGGGATAACGTCGATTTTAGTCGTGCGAATCACACAGATTGGTGACTGGTGGCCGTCTAAAATGATGTTGTAGTCGCCCACCTTAGGAATTGGTTCGTTTGTCCAACGATAAAGTTGATATAAGGAAGCCGTGGCGGTCTTTTTACCGGCAATAACCAACGCAGATAGCTGATCTGCTTGATCTGCAGTACCGCCAAACGACCAAGCTAAATATTTATCCCCGGCATCAGGATATTGCTTCTTAAACTCTTCCCAGAATTCTGAGACTGCTAAACTTGACATTATCATTGCTCCTTACCATCATTCAATAATTTAAGAATAGCCGATTAACTACTTAAAGACAAATCTAAACTAAAGACCGACTTAAAAGAAGTGCCAACTTTTTAAGATAGCTTATCAATTATTTCAGATCAAAAGTCATAGAAAGTTAACAATCTGTTAACAGTTTTAACGAAATAAACTTTAAGAATAGGAATTGTTATATAATTCTAAGGTGTAACTATGAAAAAAGGTGGCGTTATCTTTGAACGAGCCCCAAAATTGGTGGACGAAATTCCTAACTGCACTACAAAATTTTAGACAAAAGTTAGTGCACTTACCTCAAGATTCCACTCAGCAGTCACGTTCATCTTCTCAATCTAGACGACAAACAAGTCATCAGCGGCAACTTCAGACGCCCAATGATTGGCAGTTTAAATTCAATGTGGTTATGAGCACCATTCGCTCCTTAACACTTTTTTTGGTTGCCCTACTTTTTGTTGGCGGTGGTTTGGCTTTTGGTCTGCTATTAGGTTATTTCAGCGGCTTAATGAGTCAAGAATCGGTACCAACTTATACCAGTATGAAACGACAAATTAGTGATGTAAAACAGTCTTCTGAATTATACTTCGCGGATAACGTTAAGCTGGATAATGTTAAGAGCGACTTGTTGCGCAAGCAAGTTTCATCTTCAGAGATGTCCCCTTACTTGAAGGAAGCCATTGTTGCCACTGAAGATAGCGACTTTTACAATCATAATGGTGTTGTTCCTAAGTCATTGATCCGAGCCGTTTTAGGTGAAGTAACCGGTGCTAGTGTCCAAACTGGTGGGTCGACTTTAACACAACAGCTGGTTAAGATGCAGTTGCTTTCGTCTGAAACAACTTGGAAGCGGAAAGCCACCGAAATCATGTTAGCCATGCGGGTTAACAAATATTTCAGCAAAGATGATGTACTAGAATCTTATCTCAATGTGGCAACTTTTGGTCGTAACAATGCCGGTCAGAATATTGCTGGAGTTGAAGAGGCGGCTCAAGGATTGTTCGGAGTTAGTGCCAAGAATCTATCCCTACCCCAGGCCGCATTTATTGCAGGTTTACCGCAAAGCCCCTCTATCTATACGCCTTACAAGCAAGATGGTAGCTTGAAGAAAGATCTTTCATTGGGATTGAAGCGTAAAGATATTGTGTTATTCCGCATGTATCGCAATGGCAATATTACGAACAAACAATATCAAGCTGCCAAAAAAGTTAATTTAACCACTCAATTCCAAGCACAAGGCACCGCTACTAAGCAAACAGTGAAATATGGTTATGTTTATAACTTACTATTGTCCCGAGCACGAACGATTTTAATTAAACAACTGGTTAGACAAGATAATCGTGATTTAACTAAGGTTAAGGCTGACAGCGCACTTTACAAAACTTACTATAATCAGGCCGATACGTTACTGAAACAAAAAGGTTATCGCATTGACAGCACGATTAATAAATCAATCTATGACGAATTACAAACTGCGACTTCACAAGCAAGTTATACTCTTGGTCAAAGTTATACGGAAACTGCCTATGATAACAACTTGAAGAAGCAAGTTACCGTTACTGAACCCGTTCAAGTTGGTAGTGTTGTTTTAGATAATACCACTGGTAAAGTGTTAGCTTTTGTCGGCGGACGTAATTATGATGACAACCAAGTCAATCATGCTTTTGACACCCTGCGCTCTCCAGGTTCAACAATGAAACCATTGTTAGTCTACGGCCCAGCAGTCGAAAACAAAGTAATTAACACGCAAACTCAAATCGCTGATTTTCCTCAAAATTTCAATGGTTACAAACCATCCGACTTTGGGCAAACGTCGCTTAATAAGTTTGTTTCAGCAACCACAGCTCTGGCGCATTCGTATAACTTACCAACGGTTAACTTATATAACTATCTGCTCAATCAGACTAGTGTTAAACCAGCTGATTATCTGAAGAAGATGGGCATTACTTTAACAACCAAGGAAATTTCTGAATTGGGAATTGCGTTAGGCGGTACATCTCAAGGTATTTCTGTTCAACAAGATGCCAGTGCCTTTGCCACTTACGCAAATAACGGAACGCACATTGATCCCTACGTCATTAGTAAAATCACTGCGCCTGATGGTCAAGTTGTTTATCAACATCAAGAAACCAAAACTTCTGTCTTTACACCAAGTACAACTTATATTATGCAACACTTGCTCAAGGAAGTTGTTAAGTCAGGTACGGCCAGCTCATTATCATGGCGGCTCAACTTTAATACCGACAATGTTTGGGGTAAAACTGGTACCACCAATGACAACAAAGATATCTGGTTTGTTGGTTCCACACCAGGAATTACCATGGCAACCTGGATGGGTTACGATAATTTCTACGGTAACCAACATAGCTTAAACACAACCGCCAGTTCAACCAACTTAAATTACTGGTCAACCATGGCTAACGCGATTTACGCCAATCAACCTGACTTGCTGAAGCTTGATAATAGCATGTCGAAACCAAGCGGCGTCAAATCACATTCAGTTCTTGAAACAACCGGCACCAAGGCTGGTAAGGTTACAGTCGATAACAAAACAATCACTTTGAAGGGTAACATGGTCACCGCACTCTTCAACAATGACGATGCCAGTGATGCAAAAGCTGATTTTGCAATCGGTGGTACAGATAAAAGTTACAAACTCTTCTATGACAATTATAATGGTACCAGCAATGCCTACGGGAAGAGCGTTAGAATGGATGCTAAGGGCAACGTGCTTGATAGTAACGGTAATATCGTTAAAGATGATGACGACACAACCTCATCATCAAGTTCAAGTAGCTCATCTAATAATTAAATAATTAACCAACCAGAGCCTAGAGGAAATTCTCTAGGCTCTATTTTGATACGAAATTACTAGATCAGGGTTCTTTATGCTTTTAGATGAAACTTGCCACGTTGTTGCGGCAGCAAAAGAAGACTTAGTGCTGCATTAGTAACCGAATAGTGGAAACTAAAACTGTTATGTTGTGGTTCTACGCGCTTGCGTAAAGGTTGCATACGAAACGTGCGCGTTGTCGTGGCGACGAAAGAATGCTTGGTGCTGATTAAGACAGTGGAAACTAAAACTACTATTTTTTGCTTCTTCGCGCTTACGCAAAGGTTGCATATGAAGTGTGCGAGTACCGTGAGGGAAAATAAATACGTGTCGCTGGAACGTGGTGGACGCTGCTTGGAGCCAATTTTTACAAAATTGTCTCCAAGACAGGTCTTGTAGTAACAGCTAAAGCTGCAACAACAATCTCACCACTGAGCGGTATTTATTTTCCCTCACTTAACAAACAAGATGGCAACCTTTGCGCAAGCGCTGAATTGATGAGTGGTTAGACAACTTCCAATTTTTAGAAGCACAAATTTGCAATTAAATCACACCACATCTCGTTTGTCAGTGCCGGAGGGAAATCGCGGTCAGCTGCGGCATTCTTGTTGGTGGTTTACCACTTACAAGAAAGTTTGTATTTGAGACAAATCGGTTTTGATTTGGCTCAAATCAAACTCGCAGCGTTCCACCAGCGTATTTCCCGCAGGCACGGAGAACAGTAACATAACAGTTCTAGGTTTTACCATTTACAACAAAACATGTATTTGAGACAAATCGGTTTTTGATTTGGCTCAAATCAAACTCGCAGCGTTCCACCAGCGTATTTCCCGCAGGCACGGAGAACAGCAACATAACAGTTCTAGGTTTTACCATTTACAACAAAACATGTACTTGAGACAAGTCGGGCTTTAATTTGGTTCAAATCAAACCCACAGCGTCCCACCAGCGCATTTCCCGCAGGCACGAAGAACAGCAACATAACAATTCTAGGGCTTGGCACTTATCGCAAGGTACAAAAAAATCAGCAGATTTCACTGCTGATCTTAAGTAACTAAATTTATTTAGTTGAATTCCGCGTGATGATGCTATGTGGTAGCATGACCGTATTTTGTTCGATCTCTTCCTTATTCATCATCTTGGTTAATAAACGCATCGCAACTGCACCAATATCATAGAGTGGTTGTGCAATTGAGGTTAATTTCGGCCGCACAATTTCGGTCAAAATTGTGTTATTGCTCGTGATGATTTCGAAATCTTCAGGAATCTTAGCACCGGTATCAATCCCGCCATTTAAAAAGCCAACTGCTAATTCATCGTCTGTTATGACAGCAGCGGTTGCGCCAGCATGTTTAACAGCATCCCAAACGGCTTCTCCAGCACGATAGCTATATTCTGTTTCAAAGACGAGACTTTCATCATAAGCAATTTTAGCATCAGCTAAAGCGGTCTGATAGCCCTTTAAACGGTATTGACCATTGATTGGATCACTTAAAGGACCCGTCACAAAAGCAATATGTTGATTGCCAGTACTAATTAAGCGAGCAGTTGCTTCCTTAACAGCGGCTACATAATCAATATTAACACTGCCAATCTTACCGGATGGGTCGACCGTCCCTGCTAAAACGACTGGTGTCTTGCTGCGATCCAATTCTTTACGGATTGAATCATCAATATTTTGACCCATATAGATCAAGCCATCAACTTGTTTAGCTAAAATACTTTCTAGAACTGTGTTAACCTTATGCTTGCCTTCATCAGCACTAGCTAAAATAATGTTGTACTTATACATTGTCGCAACGTCGTTAATACCACGTGCTAATGATGCATAGAAGATATTAGTAATGTCTGGGATTAACACGCCGACAGTCGTTGTCCGATGACTAGCAAGTCCTCGTGCCACAGCATTAGGGCGATAATCTAATTTTTCAATCACCTTTAACACTTTTTCCCGTGTGTCAGGACGGACGTTAGGATTGCCATTAACGACCCGAGAAACTGTTGCCATTGAGACGCTTGCTTCGCGGGCAACATCATAAATTGTAATTGTTTGTTTTTCCATGTTTGGTTTGTTCCCCTTATGTTTTCATAGTTTTCCATTTTAATTTATCACTACATAGCAATAAATGCAAGCGTTTTTATATATTTTTGTGAAAATAAATCGCTTTCAACTATTTTCCTTTCAAAACTCTTTCATTAAATGAGCTATGCAAAAATATGTTATACTGGCATTGAAACTTTACTGGAAAGGAATCCTCCCTATGAAAAAACTTGAATCATTACAAAATTGGGTTCAGGACCAACACCTTGATGTCGTTTATATTAGCGATCCCAATAGTGTTGCTTACTTCACCAATTTTATTTCTGATGCACACGAGCGAATTCTCGGCTTGTTCGTGTTCGCTGATGCTGAACCATTTATGTTCGCGCCAGAATTATCAATTGGCTCTGCTAAAAAAGCCGGTTGGACTGGTGATATTTATGGCTACTTAGATCATCAGAAGCCATTTGCAATGATTGCAGATTTAATCAAACAGAGAACCAGTCACTATTCAGTCTGGGGCTTAGAAAAAGATAGCCTCCCTGTTGAACGTTTCGAATTAGTCCGGGAACAATTCCCGAATGCCACATTCCCAGCTAACGTATCTGAATGTGTTCGCCAAATGAAGCTTTTCAAAACACCTGGTGAAATCAACTTAATGGAAGAAGCTGGCGAGCAAGCTGATTTAGCCTTTACGCTTGGATTTAATGCGATCCAAGAAGGTCGCACTGAACAAGATGTTGTTGCGGAAATCCAATACGGCTTAATGAAGCAAGGTATTATGGAAATGAGCTTTGACACAATCGTTCAAGCAGGTGCTAACGCGGCTAATCCTCATGGCGGACCCGAAAAAGACAAAATCCAGCCTAACCAAATGGTACTGTTTGATCTGGGGACCAACAATAAAGGTTATATGAGTGATGCCAGTCGAACAGTTGCCTTTGGTCAATTAAGTGACAAACAGCGCGAGATTTATGATGTTTGTTTAGAAGCTCAGCTAACAGCACAGGATGCTGTCAAGCCAGGTATTACTGCCGCCCAATTAGATAAAGTTGCCCGTGATATCATTACTAAAGCTGGTTATGGCGAATACTTTATTCACCGTCTTGGCCATGGCATTGGAACGTCAACTCATGAATTCCCATCGATTATGGAAGGCAACAACATGGAATTGCAACCTGGTATGTGTTTCTCAATTGAACCAGGCATTTACATTCCCAACTTCGCCGGCGTTCGGATTGAAGATTGCGTTCACGTTACCGAAAATGGTTGCAAAGCTTTCACCCACACTTCAAAGGCCTTAAATCATATTCCAGTTCACTAATTGCTTAAAACTGAAAATTAGCGCGGACGCAACTGACGACAAATAACTATTTGGCAGCAAGCAACGACGCTACTTAAATTCAAAACGATTATTGCATAACAAAATATCCACCGCATCACTTAAATATGGTCATACTAAAAAACGTCTCTGAATCAGAATTCTGATCCGGAAACGTTTTTTTAAATTCACTTGTTATTTAGTTAAGTCGTCTTTAGCATCATCCGCAACTTTTTTAGCTTGATCAGCTAAGTCAGCGGCTTTGTCTTGTGCCTGCTTAGCGGCATCAGCAGCTTTGTCTTGAATATCTGCTGCTTGTTCTTTGACATCAGCAACAGCTTCATGATCTGTCACAGTAGCTTCTGCATCTGCGGCAGCAGCTTGTTCTTCGTCCTCGGCAGCTAAATCCGCAGCTTTGTCTTTATTTATTTCATCTTGCGCTTCTTGAAAGGCTGATTGGCTATCTAAGACGATATCGTCAAAGTCGTCACTCTCATCAACGCTGTCTTTCGTTTGTTCAAAACTACTCTTCAACTGGTCAGTCACATCACCAAATTGCATTTTCATTTGTTCAGTTGCATCTTGAAAGTTATCTTTAATTTGTTGAAATGCTTGACCAGAAGTATCGACAGCTGAGTGCAACCCTTCATGCTCATTTAAAACGTTATTAACTTTCTTAGCAGCTTCTTCACGCCAATCGGCCGTTGCATTATCAGCAATTTGATACAATTCTGTAGCGCGGTCTTTCATTTTGTCACGGTTATTTATTGCCCGTTTGCGCAAATCTTCGACCGTTTCAGGTGTTAAGCATAAAGCGGCACCAATTGCTGCTGCACTACCAATTACCAATCCTAAAAAGAAATGTCCTTTTGCCATGTAAAACGCTCCAATCTATCCGTTATTTTTATTTTTTCTCAAGACTGCACGAACAACACGTGTTGCAACACCCGCCGTTGCTGTCTTAGAGTTAGTAATCTTAGAAGCTAAATTGCGAGATGAAGTATTCAAATCAGATACAGAGGTTCCTAATTCTCCCATTGCCTTGAAAACAGGATCCAGATCGGCTACTTTGCCGTTTACATCGTCCAACAAGGTATTGCTCTTTACTAATAAACCCTCAACTTCATTTGATAACACATCGACATCCTTGGTTACCATGTTTAAAGATTGATTCACGCCGTCAACTGTCTTTTCAACATTTTTCATGACTTTGGTAATCCGCATCAAAAAGATTGAAATAAAAATAACCAATATCAGCAGTGCACCAGCAGCAATCAATCCTGCGATTTCTCCGCCTGACATAGAAAACCTCCTTAAATAAATCTACACTTACTTAATAAGGATAACACCAAGAAGGCCTGGGGGCAATTGATAAATGAATGCGTTAACTTTCGATAAATTAACGGCAATTTTTTTCATTGTAGCAAAAATTTGGTACACTAAACATAAATCATAAAAGGAGCCTTCTCATCTTGACCATTCCAACAATCTTTGAACAATTCGACTGGAGCAAAATTGGCGCTGATATCTTGAGTAAATTCATTGAGATTATACTCATCTCACTGCTCTTTTACTTATTAAATGTCTTCGGCCAAAAGCTAATCAGTCGCACGACTGAACATTATTTAAATAAAGAAAATACCTCGAACAACCGTATTTCAACTATTCGATCGCTACTCAAAAACGGCCTACTATATACCTTGCTAATCTTTTATATTTATACGGTTCTCACCGTCTTTGGTGTCCCAGTTGGTACATTGATTGCCAGTGCTGGAATTGCCAGTTTAGCTATTGGCTTAGGTGCACAAGGTTTTGTCAACGATATTGTCACTGGCTTCTTTATTTTAGTGGAGCAGCAATTTGAGGTCGGCGATTTGGTTACGATTAGCGATATTAACGGAACAGTCACGGCAATGGGCCTGAGAACCACCCAAGTTCGCTCTGCGGACGGTACATTGCATTACATTCCCAATCGTAACATTTCGATCGTGGCTAATTTCTCTCGCGGACATCGGCAACAGATTATTAACCTCCGCATCAAATCTGACACAAATATTGCGGAATTAGAAAAAGTCCTGCAACAAGTTAACGAGCAATTTTATAAATCAACCGACGAATTGTTAGCACTCCCAGAATTACTCGGCGTTAATGTGCAAGCAAACGGCAGTCTGATCTACCAAATTAAAATCAATCCCAAACAAGGCGCCGAAATTGCCATGCAACGCCTACTCGTCAGCAACTATCTTCCCGAATTAAAAAAAGTAGGCATTACCCTACCAACTAATACGATTAACTTACAAGGCTAATTTCGCTGGCTTTGATAATTGCATGCTAGATATGCAGAATCATTTGAGCGTCATTTTGCAGATCTTGTCCTTGTTTTTTTCGAGTAAAGTTTATCTTATCTAGCCTACAGTGATGCTGCAAAAATAACGCGAATTCGCTAAGCTGGTGTACGAGTTGAAATTACAAGCGACAGAGACGCCGCTAAAGTTTAAGCACCAGATTGCCGTTAGTAGCAACATTGAATTGGGTCAAAGGAAATAATTTGCGCACACCATCTAAAACGAAAGGGAACTGGGGTAAAATCCCAGTTCCCTTTTATTATTAATATTGCAGGGCAAAGATACCCTCATGCTACTTTTGCTTCGACTAAAAATCCGGTCGAATAAAATACAAACAGGGCGTAAATTCAACTTGCCACGTGCTCGACCTCTTGTTAAACCTTAAACGATTAATTCATTAGTTTGTTTCCTCAGGAACTTTTTTGATCACATCGTAATCATGTTCAAGATTATGCGCAATATAGTTGAAGGCCTTCATCATTTCTCGACGCGTTAGAATTCCCTTAAAGACATTATCTTGATCGACCATTGGCACGAACGGATTATCGACCATGAAATGCAGAACATCATCTAAATCAGCATCAGCACGAACTGTATCGAATTGTGTTTGCATGACATCCTTGACGACCAAACGTTGCAATGGTTTATCGCTAATGTCATTCAGCTCAATCATCTTGTCCGTAATCATCGGCATCGTCAGTAAACCCAACAAGTGAGATTCACCATCCAACACCGGAATTTTGGAATAACGAACTTTAGTTAGCAATAAAAAAGCATGCGTTAAAGGATTATCTTCTTGAACTGAAGCAACTTTATCACCAGGAATTAAAAAACCGGCTTGTTTTTCGTCTAACATATCTTGAATTGATTTAGCAATCATTAAGAATTGATCCTTTCTGTTTTCAGTAATATTTAAGAGAATCTTAATTGTATTCAGGCCTAATATCTGTATAATTTTTATTTGTATTCTATTCTTTTGGAGGAAAGTAATGACATATTCACTAGCAACAAGATTAGCTGCCGAATTCATTGGCACGGCAATTATGGTTCTGCTGGGCAATGGTTCCGTTGCCAATGTTGATTTAATTGGGACTAAAGGCGAACATGGTGGCTGGATTTTAATTTCACTCGGTTATGGGGCCGGTGTTATGATCCCCGCTTTAATGTTCGGTGGAATTTCGGGCAATCATATTAATCCTGCTTTCACTTTAGGCCTGGCATTCTCTGGTCTGTTCCCTTGGCATGACGTTCTACCCTATCTCGCGGTGCAAATGTTAGGCGCATTTGTTGGACAAGCAATCGTCGTTTTGGCCTACAAACCTTACTATGATCTAACTACTAATGCTGATCATATTTTAGGTACTTTTTCAACGATCGATAACGCTCATAGCCGCTTTAACGGCTTTGTCAACGAGTTCGTTGGGACTTACATTCTAGTTTTTGCCGCACTGGGTATTACTAAAGCACCGTTCTTCAACAATAACTTAGGTACAGCCCACTTAGCACTAGGCTTCTTGGTCATGACCTTAGTCGCATCGTTAGGTGGTCCAACCGGCCCGGCTTTAAACCCAGCACGTGACCTATCACCACGTATTTTACACGCACTCTTGCCATTAAAACACAAAAGTGACTCCCACTGGCGTTATGCTTGGGTCCCTGTTGTCGCACCAATTGTTGCTGGTATTTTAGCCGTATTTACGTATAAACATATTTTTATGTCGTAAGCTTTAAGTAGGAACCGGGAAAAAATCTCGGTTCTTTTTTTATGTCGTTGTGCCAGTGCGGCCCAAGTTCAGTGCTATCACCGCACTATTCTGTTCAACCAAAAAACAAATAGTAGGCTGAGTGATGCAGCAAACCTAATCCGCTCTTTAAGCTCGCGTTTTTAATGCTATTTTTTAGTAAATTGAAAATTCAAACCAGGTACTGGTTGCAAATTGCGTTGATAATACTGAACGTTAATTTCAGCACCATTAACCTCAACAACAGCATAAGTACCACGCAACGAAACAAAACGCCCACGCGGTTGACTAATTGAACCTGGATTCAGGAATAAGCGCTGCTGGTTCATTGCGCAAGCCAATTGGTGCGTATGACCGTAAAAGACCAAATCTGCTTGTTGTTCTTGCGCCAATAACGCTAACTGTTCTAAGCCGAAGTTAACGCCATAGCGATGTCCGTGCACAACTAGAATCTTTTGCCCAGCAATTTCGGTCGTGACGGTCAGTGGGAAATTCTGGTCAAAGTCCATATTACCTTGCACAATTTGGAAATGTTGACGGAGCGGATCATCCCAACTCAATTCAGAATCACCACAATGGATCAATGCGTCAACCTGGCCTTGATAATGATCGACAATGACTTGTAAAATCTGCTCATCACCATGACTATCACTAACCACAACTAATTTCATTTGCCCTGCTCCTGTTCTTGCCACCATTGCTGCCACACGGGCAATAAATTCTTAATCGCCGCACCTCGATGACTATATTTATTCTTCTCTTCCACTGACATTTCTGCAAAAGTCTTCGCCAATTCGGCCAAGTAAAAAAGTGGATCATAACCGAACCCATCGTCGCCACGAGGTACAGTCAAAATCTGACCAGGAACATTACCTTCGACGACTAAATCTTGATCAGAACGCTCCGGCCAAGCCATTACTAAAGTTGTATGAAAATTGGCCGTCCGCTGTTCTGGTGCCACCCCGCCAAGGTTGGCCAACAAACGGGCATTATTGGCCGCGTCATTATGACCCTCTCCAGCATAACGAGCCGAATAAATTCCCGGCTGACCGTGTAAATAATCAACTTGCAACCCGGAATCATCAGCTAAAACCGGTGTTTGTAAAATTTTAGCAAAATGATCAGCCTTCAAACGCGCATTCTCTTCAAAAGTATGACCGGTTTCATTGACCTGTGCCAAATTGTCGAAGTCATTTAACGTTTTAACTTGCCAACCTGCTGGTTCAAAAATATCCCGAAATTCGCGAGCCTTACCTTGATTCTGTGTCGCAATAACTAAAACTTTCTTCATTCGTGACTCTCCTTGTTTAGATGTACTTGTTGTGCATGCAGATCATCCATCCCTAGCCACTGAGAACCAATTAAATCAAACATTTCCGGCGCCGCCGTCGTATAAAACTCCGCCGTAGCCGGCCGCTCAGTGTTGAGATTAGCCAAGTTGAAGTAATCAAGTAAAACCGACACTTCGGAAACCGTCTCCGCTCCAGAATCAATTAATTGTACCTTGTCACCAAGATAAGCGCGGATTAGTGGCCGCAACAAAGGATAGTGCGTGCAGCCTAAAATTAAAGTATCAATCTCAGTCTGCTTAAAAGGTGCTAACGTCTCTGCAACTACTTTTTTAGCCAAGGGCGTGTTGAACTCATTGCTTTCAACTAAGGGAACAAACTTCGGAGCAGCCATGCTAATAACGTTTAATCGAGCATTACGTGCTTTTAGCGCTTTAACATAGGCTTGTGACTTATCAGTTCCTTCCGTAGAAATAATTCCAATTTGATTATTGCGTGTCGCCTTAATCGCCGCACGCGTTCCTGGTAGAATTACACCCACAACCGGAATCGTCAGTCGCGGTTTGATCACTTCTAACGCCGCAGCGGTCGCAGTATTACAAGCAATCACCAACATCTTAATATCTTTTTGCAATAAAAACTGGACCATTTGCCAAGTAAACTCCTGTACTTGACTGGCCGGCCGTGGACCATAAGGCAAACGCGCCTGATCGCCAATGAAGACAATATCTTCATGAGGCAATTGCCGCAGTGCTTCTTTAACAACCGTTAGTCCGCCGACACCTGAATCTAAAAAACCTATTGGCTGATTCGCCATATTACCAAGCCTCACGAATTTGAATTAAACTATATTGTCGCCTTTTTTAGCATTTTTTTCAAGTTATGAAGATTCTTAGAAACGATGCTTAGCTTCTTAACGAGTATGGTGAACAAGTTATTATCGCTGCTGCAAATGTGAATTTGCTCCCGAAAATAATTAAAACTAGAACTATCAGGTTGTGCTTCTTCGTGCCTGCGGAAAATGCGCTGGTGGAACGCTGCGAGCTTGATTTGAGCCAAATAAATTTGTCTCAAATACAATCTTTGTTGTAAGTGGTAAACCACTAACAACAATTCCGCGGCTGACCGCGATTTCCCTCCGGCACTGACGAATGTGCGTTAGTTCGACTAAACTTCAAGTTTTTACTTCTCAAAATTTTAGGGGGTAATTCAACCACTCGTCAACTCAGCGCTTGCGCAAAAGTTGCTATCTTGCTTGTTTAGTGGTGGAAAATAAATACCGCTCAGTAGTGACATTAATGTTGGCAATTTATTGCCTACATTAAGGCTCGTATTTGAGACGATTTGTCCTTTAATCGGCTCGAATCGACGCCCACTACGTTCCAGCGACAAGTATTTATTTTCCACCACGGTACCGCGCAGGTTCCATATGCAACCTTTGCGCAAGCGCGAAGAAGTACAATATAACAGTTCTAGTTACCACTATCTCGGCCAGCAACACAACTTAATAAGAAACAATCCTTTAATTTTAGAGACACAAAAAGCCCAAAGCATTTTGCTTTGGGCTTGATTTGATTAGGCTGTATATTTAGCCAATGTTTCTTCAAGTTGTTCTTTACTATGATAGCCGACAACTTTTTCGACAACTTCGCCATCTTTTTTGATAACTAAAGTTGGAATTGCCATGATTCCGAATGATTGTGGTGTGTCAGGATTTTCATCGACGTCCATCTTAGTGAATTTAACGTTTTTCATTTCTTCTTCAAGCTTTTCAACAACGGGTGACTGCATCCGACAAGGACCGCACCAAGTTGCCCAGAAGTCAGTCAAGACGACACCGTGATCTGTTTCTTGCGCAAATGTTTTATCTGTAATTGCTTTAACCATTATGAAGAACCTCCATTCGAATCTTACATATTCATATTATCGCACAATTCCAATTGATTACAATTAGTTTGCTTACAAAAAATAACTAAGATTGATTCAGCCTTGCTTGACCGCTTCAGCGAACAAATTTGAGCCTTAACGCCGATCATCTATCAGAGTGAGATCAATTTACTTAAAGTAAACGATTGTTGCGCCGTTGCCACCAGCCGATGCTGGCGCGTATTCATATTTTTTGATGCGGCGATTAGTCTTCAAGTAATCTTGAACACCTTGACGAATTGCACCCGTCCCTTTACCATGCACGATCGTTACTGATTCATAGCCTGCTAACAAGGCCGAATCAATATATTGGTCCAAGTTAGCAAGTGCTTCTTCATAACGTTGACCACGCAAATCAAGTTGAGTTGAAACATGTGAACTACTTCCGCGAACGGTCACAATCTGTCGTTGTGGGGCTGCTTTTTCAGGTTTAATTTTTTCTAAATCCCGCGCCGGTAATTTCATCTTGATAATGCCAACTTGAACTTCGAACTGCTTCTCATTAAACTTCTGCGTAATGACGCCTATTTGACCGTATGAGAGTACTTTGACATCATCTCCGACCGTCAGCTCTTGTTTTCTTTTGGCACGCTGCAAAACGCGATTATGAGCCAATTCACGTTGCGGATGTAAGCTGTTCAATTTACCTTTGGCATCAATTAACTGATTCTCTTTAACATCAGTCCGACCAGTTAAGCGCATCTGCCGCAACTCGTCAATGACGTCATCAGCCTGCTTTTGCGCAGCGGTGACTAAATCATCAGCCTTATCTTTAGCCTTGTTCATCAACAGATCGCGTTGTGCATTAAAATCAGACCAAGCCTTGCTAAGTTCTTGGTGTAATTCAGTCGCGTCAGCTAATTGTTGTTGCAATTGCGCACCAGTTTCCTCAGTCTGCTTGCGCTGTTGCTCTAAATCACTAATCATGTTGTTCAAATCTTGACTAGCATCATTCATCAAGGCTTGCGCAGCAGCAACAATAGCGTCAGGCATTCCTAAACGCCGGGAAATATCAAAGGCATTGGAACGTCCAGGAACACCAATTAGCAACCGATATGTTGGCTGCAAGGATTCAACGTCAAATTCCATACTGGCATTAATTGTCCCCGGCCGTTCATAACCATAGAGTTTCAATTCAGGATAGTGGGTTGAAGCGACAACATAGGCGCCCACACCACCAAGAAAATCGAGAATGGCAATCGCCAAGCTCGCTCCCTCTTGCGGATCTGTCCCAGCACCTAACTCATCGAATAAGACGAGATCTTGATCATCAACCTGATCCAAAATATGAATAATATTATCCATATGAGCCGAAAAAGTACTTAAGTTTTGTTCAATTGATTGTTCATCGCCAATATCCGCAAAAACTTCGCGGAAAATACCAACGCGACTTTCTTCACCGGCGGGAATAAACAACCCAGCTTGTGCCATCAATTGAATTAATCCTAAAGTTTTCAAGGTGATTGTTTTACCACCCGTGTTCGGACCGGTAACAACAATGGCCTGATAATCTTGCCCAATGGCGATGTCGTTACTGACGACCTTTTTGGGATCAATTAAGGGATGGCGCGCTTGGCGTAAGGCAACCGCATTGTTATCCGCAATAATTGGTTCTGTGGCTTTAATTTGTGCCGCATAATGCGCTTTGGCGTTAATAAAGTCTAGCTCGCCCATTACCGTTTGATTGTGTCGCAACTCATTGGTATAAGGTGCCAACATCACCGATAGCTCAGCGAAAATTCGGTCGATCTCTTGTTTTTCTTCTAGTTGTTCCTGACGTAGCTTATTATTTAAATTCAAAACACTTTGTGGTTCCACATAAACCGTTTGGCCACTGGCACTTTGATCATGAATAATGCCACCGAATTGATGCTTATATTCAGCACGAACTGGAATAACATAGCGCTCATCACGAATTGTCACAATCGGTTCAGTTAAATATTTGGCACTACTTCCATGAGTGTATTCATCCATTTTGCTACGGATTTGTGCTTCGTTGCCGTGAATCGTCTTGCGAATCGCCGCTAACTTCGTAGAAGCCTCATCCAAAACTGTCCCGTCAGAATCGATGCTCCGCCGTAACATTTGCGTCTGTTCAGGCAAGCCAACTAACTGCTCAACTAACTTAGGCACTGCGCGTAATTCAAAAGACAATTCCAAATCACGAAAGAATCGAAGGACGGAACTGGTCGCCTGTAAATTACGACTAATCGCTGCTAATTCAAGTCCGTTTAAACTACCACCGATTTCCAAGCGTTTTAAGGCCGGCGCAACGGTTTGCAGTTGGGCAATCGGCATACCGCCCTTAACGCGCAACAAATCTACACCATCTTTAGTTTCATCAAGCATTTGTTGGACCTGATCACGATCGTTGGCAGGCACCAATTCATGAGCCAGTTCCCGTCCCATGTCGGTCCGCAAATGCGGTTGTAACTTTTGCTTAATCTTATTAAATTCAAGTGTGGTTAATACTTTGGTATTCATTTTTTCACCTCTAACTTTTCAGAAAAAAAGTGGGACAAAAGCCGGATTGAGGTCACGAATTAACCTAGTCGTTCTGATTGACCAAGTTTTCAGTCGAGCAGAACGCGTAGTTAAGTCACTGGCGCTCAGGTTTTCGTCCCACGACAACGCAAATTAGCTAAAACTAAAATTTCTTGTCGCAAATTTTAGTTTTCAGCAGAATAATGGTGGTTAACCGTTGCACCAGGTCACAACGTGCACAATCTGCAACGATAAACTTGTCCCTTATCCCTAATTATCTCACTATTTCACGATCCATAATCTCGTGATCCATTTAGTTAGGAATGGCGTGTAACGCACAGTTAAAGTTGCTAACCATGACTTTTCTAGCATGGTTTGAATCGCCGTGACCGGAATTAAAGCCAGTAAATACAGAATCAAAAATAAGGCCGTGTAGGTGACGAAGAAGCCGAGAAAAGCACTACCGGCAACATTGGTCAATGGATCGATTGGGATAAAAATCAAATTGTGTAAGAACAGCCCCACTAAATGAGTCACTGCCCATCCCAGCACCACAATAATCAAAAAGGCACAACCCGCGTAAAAAGCACTATCCAAATCTAACCCAACTTTAGATGTGAAGAAGGTAAATTTACTGTCCAACGATGCAGAAGGATAAGGGATCAACAGTGTTAATTTAGTAGCAAGCGACTGATAGAAGCTTTGCGCAAATAGTAATGTAATGAAATATCCTAACGTGTAAAAGCCTTGCAGCAATAAACCACGCCGCCCACTGATATAAATATTATAGGCAAATATAATCAAAATTAGAAAACTAAGCATAAAAACCTCTTCATGATATTTAATTTGATCAGCTCATACTGCCGAGCTCAATTGTTGATTGGCAAAATTAAGCGTGAAAGTTCATCGCTTGTTGATTGACAGATTGCTAAATTGAATAAAAATAGTTTATCACTAATTAGCAGATTCAACCAGCTAGCTAAGTTAAATTAAAGATAACCTTACTTTTCAACCGCGTTGACAGTGACAGTTGTCATACTTTTTCGCACTAATCAAGAAAAAGGACTCGGGACAAAACTCCCAAGTCCTTTTCGCGTTTTGAAACGTGCTACGAAAGTCTGACAATTCCGCTTAAGCCAGCAATGAATAAGTTCAAAGAACGAACTTTTTCATTGCTTTCTTAATGCTCATTGTCAACCCGACTTTCTCCGCACTCTGATCTGAAACGTGCTGCGAAACAACTGCTGGTACGAAATTTAAGTGAAAATCTTGCTGCATTAGCATGCATCAATCTTTCCATTTAAATTTGGACCAGCAACCCGTTGTCTTTCGCACTCTGATCTGAAATGTGCTGCGAAACAACTGGCGGAAGTGAATTTAAGCGTGAATCTCCTTGCGTTGACACGCAATGATCTTCCCGTTTAAATTCATACCGCCAACCCGTTGCTTCTCCGCACTCTGATCTGAAACGTGCTGCGAGTTGCAGTGATTATGTGGTAAGGAAATAAATTCAGAAATCAAAAGCGATTTCCAAATTTATTTCCTTACCACGCCATCACTAACCGCAATTCTCCGCACTCTGATTTCAGCTAGTCGCTTAAGTTTTCGTCGTGTAGGAATACGTCCAATACGCCTTGAACCATGTCCCACTCGGCGTCGTCTTCGATTGGTTGTAGGTCGCCGGATGTGGCATCACCGTTCTCATCGGGTGCATAAGCAAATGGATAAATATCAACTTGCTCGTCTTCTTGTGCACCTGCCGGAATTAACAACACATATGAACGGTTGAAGTCTTCTGAATCAAAGGTAAAGAGAATTTCGTAAAGTTCTTCGTTACCATCTTCATCAACTAATGTAATTTGTCGTTGTTCATCTTCTAAGTCACTGAAGTCAACGATGTTTTTATCTTGATCAGCCATAGTTCCTCCTAATTCACTTCTAATGTTAGTTTCTGATGTTCGTGGCGGTGTCCATTCAACTAAGGCAAAGTTCGCCAAGTTAAACCATGACCATATTAGTTGTTGCTAATTTATTGTTGGGTTAATTTGCCCTTAGCATCCAAATAATTCTGTAGTATAAAAACGGCGGCAAGCTTATCGATGACCGCCTTGCGCTTCTTGCGCGAAACGTTGCCATCCTCAATTAACATCCGTTCAGCCTCAACTGTGGTCAGACGTTCATCTTGAAAATCCACTGGCAATTGAAACTTGCGAACTAAGCGCTCACCATAGTACTGGGAACGTTCTGCACGTGGTCCCAAAGTATTATTCATGTTTTTGGGAAGACCTAGTACGAAACCTGTTACTTGATAATCTTCAACTAGTTGTTTGACCCGCTTTAACCCAAGATTCTCATTGACCTCATCGATGGCAATAATCTCAACACCCTGCGCGGTCCAACCTAGTTCATCACTAATCGCAACACCAACTGTTTTAGAGCCGACATCTAGTCCCATTAGGCGCATTTTAACGCTCCTTGTTTAAGTAATTACGGACTAATTCTTCAATAATCTCGTCACGTTCGTGTTTGAGAATCAAATTACGCGCATCATTGTGCCGTGGAATATAAGCTGGATCCCCAGACAAAAGATACCCGACAATTTGATTGATCGGATTATAACCCTTTTCTTCTAATGCCTGATAAACATTTTCAAGTGTATCTTTAACATTTTTTGACTCGTTATCATCAAAAGAAAAGGACATTGTTTTATCCAATTCGCTCATGACCGTCACCTCGCTTAACATTGATGATACATGAAAGAAACACAAAAAACAATCTTTGTTACCGTTGTGTAACCTAACCACAATATAAACATAAAAAGCGGTACCAATATTGCGCATCATAAAAAAATAGGTCAAGTTACATCAGGGTAATTTAGCGCCTTGACGAAACTTGACAATGATTGAATCCATTTTAATGGCGCCACCCTGAGCGCAACTTAAAATTTAAAATGATTGCCTACGATGCCGCTTCTGTAAGTATGCAGCTCATCTAATCAACGAATGAGAAATGGTGTCCTTCTTTTGGCGCTTTAAGCAGAGAAATAGCACTAATACTAACGCACTCGTGAAAAACACCTTGTACATCGAACCCAACAGGTAACCGAAATTCTGACCAATTCCCAGCAACATCACCAAGATTGCTGACAAAATACTCGTGAAAACATCTTGCAATAGGAAAATATTGGGCTGATCATGTGTGGTGACTTCCGTTTGCGTGATGTTGTACAACATATTACCGATCAACGTTGACCCGAATGCTAGAAATGTATAGAACACCAATAACTGTGCGTATGACTGACAAAAAGCGACCAATGCGAGATAAATCAAAAAGAGGCCACTGCCAATATAGAAAAGCCGGTCATAATTTGGTTTAATCTTTTTAAAAGTCAACAATGAGGAAACCACCAAGAAAGCAATCGCTAAAAATGAAAGTGCAAAAGCATATTGAGCATTAGAAATCCCAACTTCATGCGTTAAAAAAATCACTTCAAAAGAATCAAAACTAGACGCAACTGCCTCCAACACAACCCAAGCTAAAAAGATATAGGCATAATTTCTGTAAGATTTAAAAATTGTGAGCAGTTGGTGCCAATTGTGCTTGGGTTTGGCTAATTCCGACTTAGCTTGATCGTCTGTTAAGGTAATCTGAGGAAGTAAGAGTAATAAAAACGCAGACGAAATTGTCAAGCTACCATACAAAATAAATAAAACAGATTGATTAACTTGTTGGAATAAACCAACCAAAAGTGGCCCGATGAAGTACGAAATCGAACCAACTAAAGTAATGCTAGCGTTGAAACGACTCAGATTATCTTTCGGCACCAGAAACGGAATCGACGTCATCAAATAACTTCCAAACAGATCACCAAGCATTTCAAATCCTAAAACACAATAAAAAGAACGTAACTATGAAATAAAAGTGGCATGACAAATAATAGCGCGGCCTTGATTGCTTCAAGCACAAATAAAAAGAGTTTCGTAGATTTCGGTGGCCGAATGAATTGATTAAGACTAGCTGCAAAGAGATCGCCTAACAGCTTGGCAATCCAAAGTATCAAGACGGCGTTGACTGAGATCTTTGCGAGGACGAGGTTTAAGGCAACCACATAACCAAATTGTGCCGTCAATGAAACCAAGCGATTAAGAACGATAGGTAAAGTTTTCCGATTATAAACGATTAACAGGCGCTTCATCTTGCGTCCTCCTTGGTAATTCAGATTGGATTTGATTAATGAGTTTTAAGACAACTTACTTTGTTTTTGTTTAGCCTTTATGTTGCACTTCTGGACTATATACCAACTTTAGTTGCTTTTTAATACTTCTTAGTATGTGAGATGTAAATTTAAATTTGCTACTTTAATTTTCCGATAACTCTCAAAAAGCGACTTAATTCACTTGGTATTATCGAGAAACAAAAAGCCGAGTTTCAATTACAGCAGTATCACTCTAAAAAATTCATCTCAAAAAAACGTTTCGTATATTAAACCCTACATTAATTTTTTAAGGCTGTCTGCGAAAGTATAACATCCTGCGAATTCAAAAACGGCAAGTGCGCCCTCTGTTAAAGTACGCCCTGTCTCCTCAGTGCCAGTTTTCAACATAATCAGACCTTGATAGAACTTAATAAAATTTCGTTCCAATAAAAATGCTTCAGACAAATTTTGCATCTCAATTAGATTGAGAAACTTTTTTGCCTGAGAATACTTTTCTTTTTTGATGAGTAATTCAATTGTGTTCAGCAAAATGTTCAAACACGTTTCATAAAGACTAGTGTTACCTTGAAAAATACTACATTTCTCGAAGAGGTTTCCAGAAAAAATAACAATCGTCTCAAGCGGTAAAACAAACATGGTATTGCCATAAAGAATCAGTTCATAGTTACCCCAATCCTCACAGGAGAATAAATAATCTGTTAAGGCCTTTAAATCAACACTGTCATCAAGTTTCCTTTCCTGCGTATTAGCCAATAATACTTCAGCCATGATCCAATTTAATTGGTCAAAAACCAATCGAGATTCAAGGTATTTCTGATTAAGTCTTTTGCTATATCTCAGCAAACTCGAAACATCTTGCGCCATCACTAATTTAGTTAAGACAGATAGCGTTTTGCTGTCATCGGACAATTCGTAATGGTTCATGGTCATTTGAAACTCATAAGGTGTCACATTAATCTTCTTTAATAAGTGAAAAAAACGTTGTGTTGAAAGATCCGAAATACCATTTTCAAACTTTGAAATCATACTCTTCGAGACAACATCATCAGACAATGAGCTTAAACTGACACCTTTTGATTCTCGAATGTTTTTGAATGTTGTACCAAAATTTTTAGCCATCAGTATCACCTGTTTCATATGTTAAACATTTGATTGCTTCCCTAGTCACTTAACTTAAGCTATCCCTAATGGAGGAAACGTCAAATGAAAAAACTTGAACAAGAACTAGTCCGCTTTAAACAAGAACAGTCATCCAACATCTATGAAAAAAACCGTTATTGCTACTGGGATCCCTTATTACAAATATTACCAGCTCAAGGGTGGAAAATCCATATCTCAAGTTTTTTTAATAATTCAACAACAATATTTAATTTAGTATCATCATATTGCGTTTCTAACTTAATATCTTTCAAATTTATTAAATCCCTGAATTGTCAAATCAAATGCAACACTAATTCCAAAAGCAAGAAATTGGTCTAGAAGGCATATCTTTAAGCTGGTG